>NZHP01000037.1 GCA_002691465.1 Gammaproteobacteria bacterium
ACGCAACCTCTCCATGTGAGTGACCAAGCATCATTAATTTCTCTCAATTCGAATAATTCAATCGTCTCTGTAGGCATATGATTGACAATGGCCAATTGATAAGACCCGTCTAGACGTTCATTAATATCGATGCCGTGGGGAGAAAGCACCATGCTCTCTCGCTGACATTCTGGGTCTCCCCAGACATTGTCAGAGATTTCAATCTCTAGATTTTTCTTACGGCCATCGGTCGTGTCCAATAAAGACAATTTCCCCTGAACATTGGTAGGGCTCAATGGGACGATTGCACCGAATTCGGATACGAGTATGTGTCTGCCATCTGGAAGCACAGCCAGATCTTCGGGGTTTTGATAATTGCAATAGACTGTAAATGTTTCATTGGATTCACATCCTTCGATATAGTTGACTTGCTTGATATTTGCCTGAGTAACAAATAAATAAGCGAGCAAAGCAATAAATGCTATGAACAAACAAATGATTGCTATAACTATGTATCGAAGAATTTTGTAGAAAATCACCACTCGCCTTTATCGCCCATGAGTGTTCCTTTAAGAATTTCTTGCATGTCAGCAGTTTGAGGTTCGGTTCTTGCCAGAATCCTTGAATATCTTTCTTTGATCATTTCATCGTAACTGGTGTGAGGCAGTATGTAGAAATGATGATTTTTTATCGCATCTAAGGTTACATCGGCTATATCATCTGGCTCTTTTCCACGCTTGAGCACCGTTGAGGCTAATTTCTTTAAAATGAAGTTTGTTTTATTTTTTGATGTTAGGTGATCCGGTCTATTTCGGTTTGACTCTATGATATTGGTATTGACAAAACCTGGACATAATACCGATGCCCCAATATTGGATCTAGCATTACGCAATCCTTGCCACAGTGACTCGCTGAGTGCTAGTGCGGCATGCTTGCTTACGCCATAAATTGCCTCGCCAGGAAGAATCCCGGCCAACGATATTGTATTCAACACATGCCCTTCTTCATTGTGTTTGATCATGTGTGGAACAAACGACTGAAGGCCATATAGTGTTCCATAAAAATTGACGCCTAAAACCCATTCCCAGTCTTTGTCATCGAGCTCCCATATTCCATGGGCTAAAACAGTGCTGGCAACTCCGGCGTTGTTGCATAGAAAGTGGACCTTATCAAAGGCTTTTATGGATTCCTTGAACAAGTGTTCCACTTCATTCTTCTGCATTACATTCGTTTTGACTCCGAGAGTTTCTACGCCATGTTCTGAAATCTTTTCGACAGCAGTTTCAAGAGCCTCTTGCTCAATATCAGCCAGAACAATATTCATTCCTTCTTTGGCGAGTTTTTCTGCCAATGCATATCCAATGCCGCTGGCAGCTCCCGTTATTACGGCATTCTTTCCATTGAAATCTTTCATATGTGACTCCTAAATCAGTGCTCCATATTAATTGATTTCCGACGACTTAATCAAAAAATAATGCCTTCCTTTTTTAACAATGCCCTTTTCTTCTCAACTCCGCCCTTTCCAGAATATCCTCCGATGGAACCGTCTGAAGAAATTACTCTATGACAGGGTGTCTTTATTGGTTTTGGGTTTTTCGCACATGCATTGGCAACAGCCCTATAGGCGTTAGGTTTTCCAATGGATTCTGCTAACTGTTTATAAGTAATGGTATGGCCGAAAGGAATCTTATCGATGGCTTTCCAAACTTTTTTTTGAAATTGTGTGGGCTTTCCTGACACTCTGAAATGGTACCCTCATTTTATAATGAGGGCACCATTAATTGATTTAATTAATCTAGTTGAAGTGGAAACATTTGAAAACTTCCAACGAGATCAGAATTCTCATTGTCAGAATTGTATAGCGGTGAAAGTGGCTGAGCATCCTTCCATTCATTGCTATTGAATAGTGATTCAATTGATTTTGCTTCGGCTTCCATAGATTGAGAACACATGACAAATTGAAGATTATCTTGTCCACCTAATCCTTCTTNCCNCTNTNNCNATNTCAAAACCATGTGCCTCAAACAATGCTTTGCTTTGCTTGAAGTTCTCAATGGCTTCATTAAATCGTCCAGGCTTTGGCTTCCAGACCCAAACTTGAACTGTTGCAGGCGCATTGCACATCTCATCATCAATCAAAGTCATTTGATAATTTCTAGGATTGCTTTTTACCACTTCACTGTCCCAAAACTTTTGGACGTATTTATCCCATTTAGGGCTTGAGTATCTAGTCTTAGCTCTTTGACTTGGTGATTCATAAAAGTCATACCAACGTACAATTAAATCGCCTCCTCTTCCTATTTGCTGCATTCCTACACCAACATTCTGCCCTACTTCTTGTCCAACCTTAATAGCTCCTCTAAAAAGCTCTTCTGCTTCGGTAATTTTTTCAACATCAATCTCATAAACCCAAACATCCGCCTCAATGGCATACAGACTTAATGAAANGCTTAGAGATAAAAATGAAAGCATTGAAATTATTAGTTTATTCATAGCATTCTCCAAATATAATTTAGTAAAAAAAAAAGGAGGGCCTTCTCAGGCCCCCCTTAAGTTATATTCAATATAGCATTAAATAATAAAAAAAGTTAATCTTTGAATGTCATGAATATCACNAGAAGAAATGTAATGAAACAAACGATGCAGTTAACTGCTATAGGTTTGTCTGCAAAGGTGATTCCAATATCTTCTTATGCTCAGAATATTAACTACGGTCCCGCAGATGGATTAGCAAGACTACATTGGAATGAAAATTATTATGGACCCAGTGATCGTGCCATAGAAGCAATAACTACCTCCTCTTTCCAAGGGGCTTACTACCCCGATCATTTGGTAGATTATTTAAAATCCATGATTGCCGATTACAATGGAATTGATAATTCTAATATTGCAATCAGTGCTGGGTCGACCCAAGCTTTAACAATCCTTTCACAAGTCAAAGCTCGTGAAGGATCAATACTATCAACGGGATTGACCTACGATGTTCACCTCAGCTTGGCAAAGAACTCAGGTGCTCGTGTTATAAGCGTGAGTGATAACAGTGATATGACCATAGATCTCAAGTCAATGGAATCAATGAGCAGAAAAAATGTTTCTGCAGTTTTTATCGTCAATCCAAATAATCCCTCTGGAATGATTCTCGATTCTGAGGTACTGAGAGAATCGGTAAAAAGAATGTCGGAAAATGCATTGGTTGTAGTCGATGAGGCTTACAATGAAGTGACGTCTGACCCAGAAAAAAACTCAATGATTGATCTCGTCAAAGACGGTTACAATGTCGCTATCTCTAGAACATTCTCAAAAATATACGGGTTAGCTGGTCAAAGAGTTGGGTATATGATTGGTCAGCCTGATGTTATCAATGAAATCAGNTTCAATGGCACCGGTGAGGCCTCNCTATCAATGGCAGGAATTTCAGCTGCAATTGCCTCCTATGAAGACAAAGANTTCATGAATTTTTCAAGAACCAAGATCAAAGAAGCCAAAGATATTGTGAAAAATGGTCTGAGAGCTAATGGCCTCAGTTACTTGCCATCTGAGACAAACTTCATACTTGTCGACCTGGGCAATATGGATGCCGATAAATTCAGGGACGAGATGTTGAATCAAAACATACTCATCAGAGGAAAATACGGAGATTTTCACAATTGGTCCAGNGTAAGCATGGGAAAATTATCCGATGTGGAAAGGTATGTAGATGCCCTGCCTCAGGTGATCAGTAATTTGTCAGCTTGAGTCTTCTTCCTCATTTAAATCTTTCAACATGGTTTCTGCCTCAGGAAAAGACTCTATCAACTGCTTTGTGAGTGACTGCATGCCTGTAATCCACCTATCTGGATCGCTGGCTTTAATTTTCATGTATTCTAAAACTTCAGGATGTGGAGTGACTAGGAATTGATCTTTTTCAATGCACTCAATCACCTCATTCGCCACAAAATCGGGTTCTAGAAGTCCATCGATGCTGACCAGTGAACCAACAATCTCGGGTGCATCCTCGACCATCGGGGTTCTAACTCCTTGTGGGCATAAACATGAAACACCAATGCCTCTTTCGCCGTAGGTAATCTTTAACCACTCTGCAAAACTGACGGCTGCAGATTTAGTAACAGAATATCCAGCTGCACCGAGTTGAGTAAGCAATCCTGCAGCAGATGCAGTATTCATAAAGTAACCCGATCCTTGTTCCAACATTATCGGCAAAGCATGTTTAGCTGCATGGATATGNGACATGACGTTTATGTTCCAAATATTGTTCCAGTCCTCATTTGATGTACTCAAGAGTCCTCCAGCNCCNGATATNCCCGCNTTCGAGCAAAAGATATCTATGCCGCCCATGTTCTGTTTTGCATAATCAACGAGCTTTATGATTTCATCCTCATTGCCNACNTCTGCTTTGTAGGCTGTGCCGCCCACTTTTTTTGCAAGCGTTGAATTGTTTGNCTCATCCAAATCAACCAATATCATNGACTGNACATTTCTTTCGCTNAAGNCGCGTGCGAGNGATGATCCAATTCCGTTTGCAGATCCAGTGATGATGACTCTTTTGTTTTCAACTTTCATATCAAACTTCATTCTAATAAAATCACTAGAAGATAAACAACTTAATCATGGGGTATTTAATGGAAACTGGATGGATTGGATTGACAGCTGAGGATGGGCATGAATTGGACGCCTATGCGATTAAGGCAGATGACTCAATTGGCAACATCGTCTTAATTCAAGAAATATTTGGTATCACGGATCATATCCAATCTGTTTGTCAGCGTTTTGCAACCTATGGATACAACGTTATTGCTCCAGCAATTTATGATCGTTTTGAAAAAAATATCACGCTTGATTACACGCAAATTCAGGAAGGAGTTGATTACAAGATGAGGCTCGATGACGACTTTGCTATGCTTGATATTGATGCCGCTAGAAATCAATTGGGTAAAAATACCGCTGTTGTCGGGTACTGCTATGGTGGAATGCTCACTCATATTGCAGCATCCAGACTCTCTTTTGATTGTGCAGTGAGCTATTACGGGGGCATGATTGCNGANAATTATCTNGATCTAAAGATCAACATTCCGATCATGTATCACTTTGGTGAAAATGATCACGCCATACCAATGGAATCGGTCGATGTAATTAAGAAAACTTATAAAAATGCTTTGGTTCATGTTTATAAAGATGCGGGACATGGTTTTAATTGCGATATGAGAGCTGATTATCATGAAGAATCAGCAAAGCTGGCTCTGGAAAGAACCATGCAATTTGTAGGTGAAAATCTTTAGGACCCTTTAAGTGCTTTATAACGCCATGAACAAATTAGAAATACCAAAAGGTCTACAAAGAAGATAGTCCATAACAATTGATCAGGTTGTCCATCTAATAATATTCCAATTGATCTTCCAACAATGAAGCTGCCATTTAGTAGTGCGAGAATAAAGTATGTTATGACTCTAAATTCAATCTTAAATATAGCTACAAATGAAAGAATCCCACATGCAGTAAAAAAGGCATATTGCGCTCTGAACTCACTATAGGAGGTTATTTCATTGAATGTGAAGCCAACAATATTTGACATACCAACAGGATCATAGTGTCCCCACAAACCAAACAGTAAGTATTCTAAAGCAAGCAAAAATAGTAGAATTCGATCAATCATAATTTTAAAAGATATCCGATAAAGGAAATATTTTAAACAAAATTTTAGTGATAATATCTTTATGATAGAAATGATTACTAAAAAGATGAAAAACATAACAATCATATTAATCATATCTTTATTAAGCCCATTCATAATGGCTTCTGATTCGTCAATAAGAATACTTAATGAGCAAGAACTGATTGATATGTTGAATGGCTCATGTATCCAATCAACGAGGAGCTGTGATCCCAATCCATCGATATCTTTAATAAAAGACGCAATTAAATCAGGGAAAAAATTCAAAATGATTTCAGTAGATGACTTTCCTGAAGATGGAGTTGTCGTTGCAGTTCAAGGCATTGGTGGTGGTGGTCCCTGGGAATATGTCACTGAAAGAACCAAATCACAGGGATTAGAGGTTTTATCAGAATCAAAAAGAAACAATTTGGTGGTTGATCTTTTGAGTGAGTTTATTGGTAAAAAAGTTACAGCAATAATTCGATCAGAAGCAGCTGAAGCAACTGCAACAGCCTTATTGGTTGCTGCTGAAAGAAACATACCAATATTGGATGCTGGAATAACTGGTAGAGCAGTACCTGAAGTTCAGCAGTCAATACCGTGGATTTCTGGAATAGCTTCTATCCCTACGGCAATCGTTACGCCATGGGGTGACGAAATCATTATAAAACATGCGATAGACGAATATAGGGTCGAAGATATATCTCGTGCAATAGCAGTCGCGAGTGGCGGTGATGCTGTCATTACAATGACGCCTATGAATGGTAAGCAAATTAAGTACGCAGCCCTAAAGAATAATCTTTCGGATGCAATTAAATTTGGAAGAGTGACTCGAGAGGCGGTTGAAACAAATAGTGATCCGATAGATTCACTTTTAAATGCTTCGTCTGGATACAAACTATTTCAAGGCTTGGTAACAAAATCAGATGAGAATGGCGATAGAGGCTTCAACTGGATTGATGTTGAAATCTCTGGTACTGATAATTTTTCTGGAAAAACTTACAAGGTATTTGTTAAGAACGAAAACATAATTGGCTGGCTAGACGGTGAGATTGATGCTATGGCGCCAGACTACATATACAATCTCGACCCCAATACTGGCGGGTCAATTATGAGCAATGCAGGAATTGGTTCTTATCCCATTGGAAAGGAAGTGGTTTTAATTGGTTTGCCCTCGGCCGATCAATGGAGATCTGATATGGGCATTGAACTTATGGGACCTAAACACTTTGGTTTTGACTTTGACTTTATACCGATCGAAAAATTGCAATCAAAATAAGCTGGCGGAGAGAGAGGGATTCGAACCCTCGAAAGGCTATTAACCTTTACAAGCTTTCCAAGCCTGCGCAATCGACCACTCTGCCATCTCTCCTTGTCGACATTTTACATCATCCATGGGTCTTGAGAGTGCTTTTAATTTAGATTAGTGTATTAACTTAAGATTGAATCAATGAAGACCATATATGAGTAAATTTCCAACAAAAGAGACGCTTCTAGAAGTCTATGAATGGAGAATGCAGCAATCGGCCAATGATATTGCATTCAAAATGAATGATGATGAAATGACATACAAAGAATACGATCGTCGTGCAAACATAATCGCAAATGGTATTTCCAATGAAGGCTGCAAACCAAATTCTAGAATCGCTGTGCTTGCTAAGAATTCAGTCGACTATGCTGAAATCCAATATGGATCGATTAAATCTCGAACCGTTCTTGTTGGCTTGAACTGGAGGCTGGCAGGGCCAGAAGTTGTTTTTGTTGTCAATGATTCCGAAAGTGAGCTCCTTTTTGTTGGTCCAGATTTCTATCCACTCATTGAATCCATTCAAGATCAATTTATCCACGTAAAGAAAATCATAGCAATGGATGAACATGACGATTGGGAAAGCTTTGATTCTTGGAAGTCACATTTTAATGACGATGATCCAAAACTAAAGGGCAAGAACGATGACGACGTCATCCAACTTTACACATCTGGGACTACGGGGCTTCCCAAAGGTGCTCGACTTACAAATAAGAACATACTTGCTTCTACGCCGATGGTGGAAGAAACGTGGGGAAAGGACTGGAATGAAAAATCGGTCAATTTTGTGCTCTCCCCTCTTTTTCATATTGCAGGCTCAAACATCATCATTATGGGAATGGTTTTTGGCTGCAAAAATATTGTCATTCCCGAACCTGATCCGACACGAATTCTTGAATTGATTCACAGCGAGAAAATCGAAACCGCATTCATGGTGCCGGCATTGATTCAATTCCTATTGAATCATCCCAATTGTGGGAATACAGATTTCTCTTCATTGAGACAAATTGTATATGGCGCATCGCCAATCTCCGAGGATACCCTCCTTAAAGCCATGGATGTCATGGGCTGTGAGTTCTGGCAAGTCTATGGATTGACTGAAACCTCTGGCATTGGAACAACTTTATCACCAGAGTTTCATGATCCTGAGAAAGGTAAGCTTCGATCATGTGGACAAGCATACACGGGGGTTGATATCAGAATCGTGGATACGGACGGCACCGAATGCAAAAAAGGCGATGTTGGAGAGATACAAATTAAATCCGATGTCATCATGAAAGGTTACTGGAAGAGAGATGAAGCCAATTCTGAATCCATTGTTGACGATTGGTTTTTTTCTGGTGATGCAGGGTTCTTTGATGAAGATGGATTTTTATTCATTCACGATCGTGTGAAAGACATGATTATTTCTGGCGGTGAAAATATCTATCCAGCAGAGGTAGAGAATGCCCTCATGAGCCATCCAGATATTATTGATGCTGCTGTCGTCGGTGTTCCCGACGATAAGTGGGGTGAAACTGTTAAATCATTCGTAATTTTAGCTGAAGGCATAAATCATTCTGAAGTTGACATAATCGCTTATACCAAGAAACAGATTGCATCATACAAATGCCCTACCTCGGTTGAGTTTATAACCGATATTCCAAGAAATCCCTCAGGAAAAATTCTGAGAAGAGTTTTAAGAGAACCCTACTGGGACGACGAAGGGCGAAATGTTTCTTAAATAAAGGATTGATATGAGCTACAAGACACTTTCAATTACCACCAATAACAAAATTTGTACGATGAAGTTCAATCGTCCAGACAAGCTAAATGCTTTTGACAGTCAGATGGTCATTGAGACGCAAGAAGCACTGAATGAGATCTCAAACAATAAAGAAATTAAAGTTTTAGTGATCACAGGCGAAGGGAAAGGTTTTTCTGCTGGGGCAGACTTATCCGATTCAACCGGCATGGACGACCACAGCAATGACCGATTGGTTTATGAAGGACTGGTCAACGGCTATAAACCATCCCTCCTGCAAATTATGAACATGCCCAAACCTGTCATCGCAGCAGTTAATGGTCCTGCAGCAGGAATAGGCTCTGCATTTGCATTGGCGTGCGATCTTGTTGTGATGTCACAGAATGCTTACATCAAACAGGCTTTTGTAAACATAGCTTTGATACCCGATGGCGGTCTCAACTGGTTACTGACAAGAACTGTTGGATATCGACTGGCTTATGAAATGGCGATTGAAGGCAACAATGTCAGTGCAGACAGATGTCTAGAATTGGGGCTTGCCAATAAAGTCGTTTCCGACGGTGAATTAATGACCAAATCGATTGAATGGGCAGAATCGTTGTCCAAAAAATCATCCCAGTCTCTTAGGGAAACAAAAAGAGTTATGAGAATGGCGATGACGAATGACTATGAGTCTGTTTTTGAACAAGAAGCTGAGGCAAATAATGCGCTTCATGGCTCAAAAGATAGCCTGGAAGCAATTCAAGCTTTTTTTGAAAAAAGAGAACCTAACTTCGATTAAATATTTTAAGAATTACTTTTAAGTGCATTAAGAACGCTTGGCATCAATTCAAGTTCACCAGAATATAAAATAGGGGCAATGCGTTGTCCTTGATCGCCATATCTTTTCATGATTTCTTTGGCGAGCTCGTCTGGATCTTCCGATACAACTGCAAATGTATTGAGAACCTCATCGTCAATAGCATCTCCCATTTCTTTCCATTTACCCTGCTTTGACAAACGATTGAGCTCTTCACTCAAATCTTCATATCCGTGTTGTTCCAGTACTGCTTTGTAATTTGGTGTTGATGCATAAAATGCGACCTGGTCTCTGCATGCTCTAACTGCTTTTTTATGAGACTCCTCATTTGCACCAATTCCAGTCATGATAGCAATGGACAAATCAAAGTCTGATCGATTCTTGCCTGAAGTCTTGAGGCCTTCTTCGATATTGGGCAGTGTCACATTTTTTAAATACTTTGGAGAACTGAAGGGATGTGCTAGCAGACCATCGGCACTTCTTGCAACGGCTTTTGTCATCAGCGGACCAACTGCAGCTACATATATTTTTGGAATGCCATGAGGGTTTGGACCGGGATTAAAGAGCGGTGTCATTAATGTATGAGTATAGAATTCACCGCGATGTTCTAATTTTGTTTCATTCTGCCATGCATTGAGAATGGCTTTTATGGCATTGACCATGTCTTCCATTCTTGCAGCAGGCTTAGACCATGGCATTGAGAATCTCTTTGTTATATGCGGTCTAATCTGAGAACCAAGGCCCAGTATGAAACGTCCTTTTGAAAGCAGATTTAAATCGTAAGCAATGTTTGCAAGATTCATCGGGTTTCTTGAAAACGCAACTGCTATTGATGTCAATAATTCTATCTTGTCTGTGGACATTGCTGCTGAGACAAGCGGTAGAAATGGATCATGCGCCCCTTCCCAAGTGTAAGCGCCATCAAAACCTGCATCTTCTAGAGCCTTAAAGACTGGAGCACCCTCTGCTGGGTTCTGAATCATCGTTCCTGAATCAAATTTCATAAATGAATTATACAAAAAAAAGAGGCGATAAAATATCGCCTCTTTTTAACTTTTTGAGCTTAACTTAGAAGTCGTAAGTTAATCTTGCTCCAACGAGTCTGCCATTGCCTTGGTAAATGTGGTGACCGCCCGCTAGTAATGGGGTGTCATACATACCTATTGCATATAGCTCATCAGTGATGTTATTTCCATAAACCATAAGCTCCCAAGCGTCGGCTCTGATGCCAACTCTTGCGTTGAATAGTTCAAGTTTTTCTTGAGTATCGATAGGATCGAGATCGCCGGTACCAATGAAGGTATCAGAGAACTGCATATCAACACTTGCGAAAAACTCCATTCCATTAGCAAATGTGTTTGTGTAGTCAACAATCACAGAACCGCTGTACTTAGCACTTCCGTTCCACTGATTAGACAAATCTTGGTTACCACCAGCATAAGTTCCAGCAGCATTCCAGACGGCTCTACATTTGCCATCAGGTGTGGTTAGATTCTGACCATGAACTGCAGAAGACAATGTATTCGCTGTATAACCGGTTGCTGGTCCAGCTACTGCTCTGAAGAATGCGTACTGTATTTCAGTACATGCACCCGTTGTAAATTCGTCATACTTCGGATCCAACCAAGCTGCAGAAACAGCGACTCTAAGATTTTCGCTTGCCTGCCAAAGAAGGTCCATCTCAACGGTATTAACGGTTGATGTTGCTGCATTACCTACAACAAATCCAGTACCCTGAAAAGTTGATACTTGTTGATCGTCAAAGGTTGCATGTGCAGCTGCCCAGTTTAATCTCAGATTTGATGCCAGTGTATGCTTACCACCGATTTCAATTGAATCGGCTGTTTCATCTTGGTATTCAAACCCAATTCCTGGAGTTGTTCTCAATGGGGTTTTCACACCATTAACAGAAGCGAATGCTGGATTCTGATCATCAGCAGCATTAAAACCACCGGATTTGTATCCTTGGTTGTAACTCACATAAATCATGTTTGCATCGTTTAAACGCCTCTCCAATTGTAAAGAAGGCAACCAGTGATCGGTTTCTCTTTGGATGTCACTGAAGTCGTGTGCCCATGTATCAAAGAGTGATCCAAGTATTGCTGAAACAACAGGATAAGGATTCGTAGTGGTTCCAGCACAATTGCTGATACCCAATGTGTCCTGACTCACGCAAACATCGGCATTGATGACTTTTCTTTCACGGACATAACGTACACCCATGATCAATTCCATGTCATCCCCAATGTCCATGCTGACTTGTCCAAACAGTGCTTTTGCGTCTGTTTCTTGAGTCCAGTTACTCAAACGACCAATTTGATCGAATTGAGTTTGGAAGTAACAAGGAGGGAAATTACCCGCTCCAAAACCTGCCAATAATTTTCCATATTCACAACCCGGGTTTGCAACAAGAGGCATACCTGGGAAATAAGTAATGCCGTGAGGCGAAGCCCATGGGAAAGGTAATACGTTTACCAGTCCTGCACCGGCTGCTTGAGCAGCGTTCAAGGCCATAATAGTCGTTGTCGGTAGGACTCCAAGTGCGAAAAGTGTGTTACCTACTCCACCAAGGTTTCCATCGATATGAACTTCTCTGTCAATGTCTTGATACTGAGAATCCCAATATGCGCCCACAGTCCATCTGACTGATTGACTTGAATCGGACGACAATCTCACTTCCATACTGTCTTTGTCGTACTCTGACCAGTCGTCTCTTGATACGAGTACCAAAGGACCATAGTCTGCATCTAGTCCATCCACATAATCATAAGCGGCATGTCCAAAAGTCATACTTAGATTCATGCCACTATCCATGTCAAGACTCACATTTATAGATGTGTCTTGAGTGTTCGTGGTTGTTCCTTGAGGGTTATTACCCAAAACTTGTGAAGCTCCAAAGCCAAGGTTTTCATCAGTGTATTGAGCTCCTGTACCAACAGTTGTTAAGTACTGCGGATAAACTATGCCCATCACAGCAAAACCAAGTGCTGCCGTTGGTGTTGGCGGCAGTGCTGCATCAAATGTCCATGGTGTGGATGTACTTCCTGTTCGAATGTGCTCGCCATCTGTGTGTTTAAAGTCAATTCTAAGATCATCGTTTGGTGAGTATGAAGCACTTAATCTCAACATGGTTTCATCGGCTGTAGGGCCCGTTGAGCCATTGTATAAGTTCGTTATCAGTCCATCATTATCACGATCTTGAAATGCAAGTCTGACAGCAAAAGAATCAGAAAGAGGAATATTAAGATGTCCTTCTATCTCAGTACCGCTGTCTTCATCGGATGCTGCAATTGAAACACGTCCTGAAATATCATCGTCACCTATGACTGGTTTTGCTGATACTACATTGATTGCTCCAGTGAGTGTGTTCTTGCCAAACAGAGTACCTTGAGGTCCCCTAAGGACTTCGACCCTTTCAACATCGAACAATCCTGTTCTGAATTGACGTCCTTTTGGCATATGAACTCCGTCTACAAATAAGCCAACGGATTGTTCAAACGATTGGTTTGCACCGATTGAGATTCCTCTCATTGTTGCAATTGTTGATATCGCATTTTCAGACACTGAAAAGTTTGGTACGTATCGACCAAGATCCTGCAATGAATTTATTGCAGCTTTCTCAATCAATTCGCCGTCAACAACAGTTACAGAAACTGAGATGTCTTGAAGACTCTCTTCTTTCTTCGTTGCTGTTACGATAATTTCTTCTAGCACTTGTGCGTTAACTGTCGCGACACTGAATGTCACTGCTATCGCTAAGGCAAGAGTTGATTGCATAATACGTTTCATATGGATTTCCCCCTTATAGTTCACGTAATTACATGTTTGTATGTCTAATATTGCCAATATTTTAGGGTATATCAAAGCATCATATTTACTTTTTGTATTCATATCTGTTGTATTAATGACAAATAATCAATAAATACAGTGGTTTTGAGCGATTTTTTAGTATTTCAATTAATTGAAAAAAAATGATAATTTCATTGTTTTTTTGGATAAGATTAGAGCATATGAAGAAAACACTTATTTCCCTCATTTCTGCAGTATTGTTATGGACTTTACAAATTTCTGCATCTGATACCACTCAGTATCTTCATTGCAGTTATAAAAATGATTCGCTAGAGAGGAGTTTTTACTGGTCAATTACATCGGATGACAAAATTCAAAGATGGGCCTCAGGAGAACCCATCGCCGTGATGAATTCATTGGTCATGAATGATCAAAAAAATGTTGCTTGGAATGAGATTGGTAACCCCTTGGGTATATTTGTTCTTGATAAGAAGACAATGAGGCAAAGCGGAACTCTTCTCTCAAATGAGAATAAAATCCTGGATCGATGGGTAAGTGAATGCAGATATCTAAATGAAGATCAGTTCCTAAAAATGGAATAAAATTATATTCCTTGAGCCTCTGCAGCCTCCTCTCTCAGCAAATCTGGACTTCCAAGTAATTGCCTGTTTAAACCAATTCGTTTGAACCAGAAGTGAAGCCCCAGATCGTCAGTGAATCCCATTCCGCCGTGAACTTCGGTCGCTGTTTTAGCAACAAAGGCCCCGACTTCAGAGACATGAGCTTTCGTTTGACATGCCATTAGGTGAGACTCGTGAGTGATGTAATCCATGGAATATGCGGCATACCAGACTAGAGAATGGCAAGGCTCTAAGTCCGAAGCCATTTGTGCACACATGTGTTTAACGGCTTGAAATGAACCGATTGGGCGACCAAATTGCTTTCTGTCTTTTGAGTAATCGATTGATTGATTCAACATGCACTGGGATGCTCCGAGTGTATCTGCAGCGATTGCAATCCTTCCAAGGTCGATTGCTCTTTTAACAGTCTCCTCATTTTGTGAGACACTGCCTAAGCCTTCTTTCTTAACCTCAGTTAAAATCAGTTCGCTAATGAAAGATGTGATATCGACAGTGCTTAATTTGATTTTCTCCAAACCGCTCTCATTGGAATCAACAATGTGTATTCCCGCATCCGAATCAACTATTAAATAGTGTGTGCTTTCAATATCATCCATAACAAATAATGTTTTTCCATTTAATTGACGATTCGAGCTTTGGATCCCCGTCTCAGATCGCCTTCCAGTGATTTCTGTTAGTGCAACAGCAAATCGTATTTCACCAGTTGCAATGCCTGGTAGGTATTTTTCTTTTTGAGAATCGCTGCCAAGCTGATCAATCAAATAAGGTGCAATCAAAAAAGATCCAATGAATGGGTATGGAGCAATGCCTCTTCCCAATGACTCAGAAACACTGATTGCGAACAAAGAGTCTAGCCCAAGACCTCCGTATTTTTCAGGAATGATTAAGCCGCATAAACCAAGTTCATTGAGACCCTTGTAGACAATTTCAAATAAGTTTTCATTTTCTCCATCCCTAAAAGATCTCAATGAATCAACCGTCACTGTATCGTCTAAAAATTTATTGATACTCACTTGAAAAAATTGTTGTTCTTCTGATAGTCCAAAATACATGTTCACACTCCTTTAATCCTGGGCTCTTTTGGCATCCCAAGACCTCTTTCGGCAATGATATTTTTTTGAATCTGGCTGGTGCCTCCTCCAATGATTAAACCCAAATAATACATGTAAGCGTATTGCCAACCTCCGTTGTCTCTGAGATTTGGACTATTGTCATAAAGCGTGCCCAGTTCTCCCATTACATCGATTGCCAATGATTCCAGTTCGTATCTCATTTCTGTCCCATAGAGTTTGACGATCATTGTCGCTAGGCTTATATCTTGACCTTTGTTTAAACGACCGGAGAGAAGTCTCAATCCATGGGACTTGAGTGCAAGTATCTTTCCTTGGATTCTCATCAATCGGTCACGATAAACCGGTTTATCGATGATACGAGCACCGTCTAAAATTTCACTCTTCATCAGATTGACAAGTTTGTCGTAACGTCTGATCATCTTATTGGGATCTCCCAATGATCCTCTCTCATGGACAAGTGTTTTATTGGCAACCAGCCAACCTTGCCCCCTTTCGCCAACAATATTATCAGCAGGGATTCTGACATCTGTAAAAAAGACTTCATTGAATCCAGCATCCAAAGTCATATCAACCAGGGGTCTCACCTCGATACCAGGCGCATCCATAGGGATAAGCAAATAACTAATGCCCTGATGTTTTGGTGCATCGGGTTCTGTCCTAACTAGACAAAACATCATTTGTGCATATTTGGCTGTACTGGTCCAAATCTTTTGACCGTTGATCACCCATTCATCCCCTTCCAGTTCGCCTTTTGTTTGAAGGCTTGCTAAATCGCTTCCTGCATTGGGTTCTGAATATCCTTGACACCAAATTTCTTCCAATTCAAGGGCAGGCTTAATGTATCTTTGTCTTTGCTCTTCCGTTCCCATTTCCAATAATGTCGGAACCAAGAAATCAATCCCTTGTCCGCCGATGCCTGTTGGAATTTTAGATTTTGAGAATTCTTCCGTGATGATGACGTTTTTTACAATGTCGAGTTCGCCACCGAATCCTCCGTATTCATTCGGAATGTGTCTGGCATGATATCCTTTATCAATCAGAATTTTCTGCCACTCCTTAACAGACATTTCGATCTTGGGTTTCACATTTGGGTCTACAACGGACTCGTAACTGTATAGATTACTGGTGACGTGAATGCCTTCGTACTCCTTGCAAAAGGCTTTTACTTCCTTTCGAAATTCATCGTATTTATTTCCAAAATCAAGATTCATCCTCTTCCTCCATCCAGTTGGGTTGTCTTTTTTCGATGAATGCTTGAATGCCCTCTTTGGCATCTTCGCTATCAATACAAAGTTTAATCTGTTCTCTCAAATAAGGAAGTGCCTCGTCAAATGCCATACGGTCCTGTTTGTTATAAGCAGCAAGTCCCATCTTCATAGTATTCGGTGGTAACTGAACTAGCGATGAAACCAATAGATCCGCTGTTGAATCAAGCTCACTCTTCGGCACATGATGATTGATGAGACCATATTTCTCAGCAGTCTCAGCATCAATACTCTCGCCCCTCATGATAAAGTCCAGACCTTGTCTCTTTGGCATCACTCTAAATAAACCCGCCATCACCATAAATGGCCAAATCCCTCTTTTAATCTCTGGCGCAGTAAAAGTGACATCGCTTGATGCAATTGCATGTGTTGAATTACAAATGATCATCAAGGCACCAGCTAAAACATTGCCTTGTATTTTACTCACAACCGGTTTATTCAAGTTGCGAATCATGAGGCTGATGTCTTCAACATCGCCAATTTTTGGAACCGTTGAGGTCGTCTCATCGTTCTTCGACCACATGTTTTTTAGATCACCGCCCGCACAAAATACATCTCCATTCGCTTGAATTTTAATTACCCTGATGTGGTCGGACTGTTTAGCAAAATTAAGTGCGTAGATGATTTCATTTGACATGACATCGTTGATTGCATTCTTTTTTTCTGGTCTATTAAGAGTAATGCTGAGAACGTGATCCAAATCTTCAATCACAATGGTTTCAAAAACATAACTATCAGGCGATAAGATTTTTTTAGTCATCCACTCCTCCAATGAGTTTTTTAGGAACATTTACATGCTTTGATCTTAAATATTCTCCAAGTGATTTTGCAAGTGCGTCGACTTTGGTGTTTGAGGACGCACCGTCTTCTAAAATGTCTTTGATGTAAAAGTTCAGTGAATAGATGTTTGGAAGCTCATACCTTTCAATATCATATTTATCTAAATCGGGAAGAAGGCTTTTCAATTGATCCACTGTCAAGTAATGAAAAACAAATGAATAAATTTCCTCCGTTTTTGTCCAAACACCCAAATTCGCACAACCGCCTTTGTCACCGGATCTCGAACCTATAATCCTGCCGAAAGGTATTGTTTCAAATTCCGTGTAATCCTGCTTTCCAATCTTTATCTCACTGACACCTGCGTCTCTGCTTATCTCATTTATCTCGGTGATTGTCGGTAGCACTATGTGTTCTTGATTAGAAAAATGAATTTTTTCACTGACATATTTTGAATCAATGAGGGTTGGCCAATAACGGACAAAGGGATTTCCTGGTCCTGGAGGTTGCTTTGAAAAGAACCCTGGGTAATTTGCCAGAGCCAACTCAATGATTTTCGCTGTAAAAAGCCTTCCAACAAGATTGGGGTCTTTTGACTTAAGATCAATTCTCAACATTGCCATGGCTTCCTCGTGAGTTTTGGGATTCGCTTTGTCTGTTCGGTGAAGATCAATTGTGACTTCATCAAACTGATCTTTTCCGCCCAATAAATCAAACAAAGCTGTCACAAATGTCTCTGCTTTTTCTTCAATATCTAATCCCGTCAGAATCAATTCCATGCCATTTCTATACCCGCCTGCAAGATTGACACAGACCTTATGCGAATCATTCGGTGGCGATCCCTTGCATCCTGTCACCATGACTTTGTCCCGACCGAGATCCTCCAAAGAGAGTGAGCCAAAGTGGCCAATGACATCGGGATTAATGTAATCCGGTGATGATATTTCATAAAGCAACTGAGCAGTCACAGTTCCAGATGAAATCAACCCACCAGTATCCTCGTGTTTTGTAATCATAAATGAACCGTCCTCATATATTTCTGCTATGGGATAGCCGATGTTCTTGAAAGTCTCTACCTCCTCAAAGAAGGCATAATTTCCTCCCGTGGTTTGTGCACCGCACTCAATGATGTGTCCAGCAGCGAGTGCTCCAGCGAGTTTATCAAAGTCATTCCTTTTCCATCCAAACTTCCATGCAGCTGGTCCAATCACAAGTGAAGCATCTGTGACTCTAGGGCAAACAACTACATCGGCACCCAAATCGAGAGCCTTTACAATGCCCCATGCGCCCAGATAAACATTTGCAGTAAGAACCTGGCATCCGGATGAACTCAAAGGGATGTTTTTATCCATATGGAGAAACTCTTCTCCTTTGTCTTTTAACATCTTGAGATCGCCAACAATGTCGTCTCCTTCAATGTGTGCGACTTTCATATCCAATGATAACTCTTGATTGATCTTATTCAGTTCTCCCGCCATTGATCTAGGGTTCAGTCCTCCAGCATTGACAACGATCTTGATGCCTTTGGATTGACATGTTTGGGCAATGTCTTTGTATTGCTTGAGAAAAGTTCCCACATAGCCCATTTCCGCTCCTCGTTTGAGTCTTTGCGAATAGAGAATGCCCATTGTCAGTTCAGCCAAATAATCTCCCGTCAGGAAGTCAACCGGTCCACCTTCAACCAAATCTTTGGCAGCAGAAAGCTTGTCGCCATAGTATCCACTGCAATTTGCGATCCTAATGTTTTCTCGAACAGTCATTTTGTTTGAATTAAGCCGTCAATGATTAAACCTGAAATCATATTTGCAGATTCTTCAGCCGAAGCAGCCAACATTTTTTGATGATTCTTTTTTGAAAAAACTCTTGCAACCGTGCCGAGCATAATGGCAACTGCTCTGGTATCGATCGCCTGTATCTCCTTATTCTTTACCGCCTCATCTAAGAGTCTTTTAATGTGGTCGATGTATGCTGACTCATGAGCTTTGATCATTTCATCAGCGCCTTTGATTCGATTCAAATCGTCTGCGTATTTTTGTATTCTTGGCCCTGCTGCCTCATTGCCGATCTTTGTGAATGTTCGGAGTTTATCGACAGATGATTTCATGTCTTTCATTGAACTGAGTGCTTGTTTTGCAATATTGGTCAAAATTCTGTCAATTGTTGATATGACAAGTTGTTCTTTGCTGGGAGCAATCTCATACAAGGTTCTAAGAGACACTTTCAAGCTGGAGGCAATGTCAGACATTGTTTGATTTGCAATGCCATCCTCTAGAAGGTTTTCGAAATTCTGAATCACTTCAAGATGCTTCTCGTTTGTTTGAGTGTCATTCATCGCTGGGCTTTACCAATAAAAGCGATGTTCCGGTTTCCAGTTGATCGCCCTCATTGACATAAATCTCCTCTACAATTCCGTCTTGATCGGAGGAAATGGATTGATTCATTTTCATGGCCTCCATCACAAGCAGTGTTTGTCCTTTAATAACGTCATCTCCGACGTTTACATTTATTTCCGTAACCTTACCGGGCATTGGAGAAACCAATGAGCCCTTCTGCACCAATTCCTGATCGTTCTTAAATCTGGGGAGCAATTCGATCAACTTATTCCCTCTTTCATGTTGTATCAAGAGCAAGTCATCGTGTTTAGTAATATTGACTATTCTTCGAATTTTATCGAATTCAATGTCAATGGATTGATCTGTCACTTCATTAATGACGGCAATCTGATTGTTGTCATTAACAAATGAACCGTCTCTCATTCTTTTGTACTGCACTGTGATGTCTTGATCGTCAATCGAAAAAGAGACTCGCTGATGCGGAAGTCTCGCATTGTGCCATCCGGAGGGAATGTGACTTAAGACATTAGCATTGGTGCGGCTTTCGTGTTGCAACCACAATGCAGCGGAAGTCAGTAAAAAGTTTGTTTCAACAAAATCGAGTTCTATCGAACGGGATGGTTTGCATCGATCTATAAAATCTGTGGTTGTGTCTCCTTTTAAAAAATTCTCATCTCTTAGAATATTTATCAGAAAATCAATGTTATTTGGAAATCCCCCAAAATGGGTTTTTTCTAGTTCTTTTGCAAGTTTTGAAGCTGCGAGATCTCTGCTTGCATCATGAGAAATCACTTTTGCTAACATTGGATCAAAATCGGTACCAATCGTCATTCCTTCGGATACACCTGTGTCCCAACGGATTTTGTTCGAGAGATGTTTTCGATCTGCAATGAGCTTCCCATTCGATGGAAGAAAATCATTTACAGGATCTTCAGCATAGATTCTTGCTTCGATGGAGTGACCATTAAAAAGGACATCCGATTGAGAAAATTCAATGGCTTGATGGTCTGCAATTTTTAGTTGCATTTCGACGATGTCTATACCGGTGACCATTTCCGTCACCGGGTGCTCCACTTGAAGCCTGGTATTCATTTCCAAAAACCACAATTCGTCTGAGTCGTCGTCGTATAAAAACTCAATGGTTCCAGCCGAAACATAGTTGATTTGTTTTGCCAATGATATTGATGCTTTTGTGAGTTTTTCTCTTTGTTTGGGATCGATTCTGGATGAAGGGCTCTCCTCAATGATCTTCTGATGCCTTCTTTGTATTGAGCACTCTCTTTCGCCAAGATGAAGAAAATTGCCATGCTTGTCAGCAATAACCTGAACCTCAATGTGTCTGGAGCGTTCAATGTATTTTTCAATGAAAATCCGATCATCGCCGAATGCATTCAATGCTTCATTTTTAGCCAGATTGATTGATTCTTCGAGTTGAGATTCATCACGAACAATACGCATCCCCTTTCCACCGCCTCCAGCAGCTGCTTTGATCATCAAGGGATAACCTATGTCTTTAACAGAGCTTGCGTCATTGACCGATTCCAATATTGGCAAATTGGCCTTAATGGCATGTTTCTTCGCTTCAATTTTATCGCCCATGATTTGAATTGACTGTGGATCGGGTCCAACCCAGACGATCTCCTCATTTTGAACCCTCATTGCAAATTCATGGTTCTCGGACAAGAATCCGTAGCCCGGATGAATGGCTTCAGCACCTGACTTCTTTGCTGCAGAAATAATCGCATCTGAGTCGAGATACGATGATTCTATTTTTACAGATAGATCGGCATCACCTACGTAGGGTGAATGCCTGTCTGCTTCGGTGTATATTGCAACGGTTCTGAGACCCATTTTTTTTGCAGTCCTAAAAACCCTTGATGCAATTTCGCCTCGGTTAGCTACAAGCAATGTTGAGAAATTTTTCACAATCGAAAGACCCCGTATTCTTCAGTGCCCTCTATCGGCTTATTCCCAGCAACAGAAAGACAGATCCCTAAAACCGTTCTTGTGTCTCGAGGGTCGATGATTCCATCGTCACTGATCAAGCCGGTTGCTTCGACTGCCAATGAACCTTGGTCTTGAAGTTTTTCAACAGCATCGGCTAGAAGCTTGTCTTGTTTTTCATCGAAGTCCTCGCCTTTTCTCATCGCTCTAGCTCTTCTTACCATCGACATCACACCTGCTATTTGCTTCCCTCCCATGACAGCGATCTTTGCCGATGGCCAAAGAAAGGTAAATCGATTGTTAAATGCCCTGCCTGACATTGCATATGTGCCAGCTCCGTATGAAGCACCCAATATTATGGTGATATGAGGAACGGTTGAGTTAGAAACTGCGTTGATCATTTGAGAGCCCTTTTTTACGATGCCGTCTCTCTCAAATTCCTTACCAACGAGAAAGCCCGTCACATTTTGCAAAAAGATGATTGGTGTGTTGGTTTTGTTGCAAAGCTGGATAAAGTGCGCTGCTTTTTGTGCAGAATCTGGGTAAATTGCACCGTTATTGCCAACGATTCCCACTGGGTATCCGTGAACTTCTGCCCAGCCTGTAACAATAGTGGGTCCAAACAATGGTTTGAATTCTTCAAATCTGGATCCATCGACAAACCTGGCAATCGCCTCCTTGATGTCAAACGGTGTTTTTAAATCTGGGCTGACCAATCCCAATAACTCTTCAGAATCATAAAGCGGGCATTCAGACTTTGCCTTGGGATCTGATTCGGCTTTTTTCCAATTGAGATGCGAAACAACCTCTCGGCAAATTCGGAGTGCATCCATTTCATCTTCAGCCAGATAGTCTGATAAGCCTGAAACCTCGGAATGCATTTGTGCGCCTCCCAAAGTTTCATCATCAGATTCTTCCCCGGTTGCCATTTTTACCAATGGCGGTCCAGCTAAAAAAACTTTCGATTGGTCTTTGATGAAAATGTTGTAATCAGACATGCCGGGTTGATACGCACCGCCAGCTGTCGAAGAACCAAAAACAACGGCAATTGTTGGTATCCTCATTTTTGAGAGCTCTGTCATTTCATAAAACCACCTGCCTGTTTCAGCAAAGTGGCCTGTTCCAATATTCCAGGGCTTTTCTTTCGACATCGGATTAATTCTCAGGTCTGCCCCTGCAGACTCCACAAAACTGATGTATGGAATGCCATTGTCTCTCGCAATTTCAATGCAACGGCCCCATTTTTTTGATGCATAATGCGTCAGAGCTCCAGCAAGAACCGTTGGGTCATTGCCAAAAATAACGCATTCAACACCGCTGATGACTCCAATGCCAGCGACGCAGCCTCCTCCAATGGCATAATCGGAGTCGTATGCAGCAAGCGGACTGATTTCTAGGAATGGCGTATCAGGATCAAGAACATTAAAAATCCTTTCGCGTATGGACATTTTTCCCTTTTTTGCCAAACGCTCGTGATGATGACTGCCTCCCCCTAACTCAGCCTCATCAAGCAATTGATCGATGTCGTTCAGCTTACTGATCATCTCGCTTGTATTGATCTCATACTGATCGTTTTGCTTGTCTAGTTTTGAGACAATTTGTCGCTTTATCTTTTTTATTTCCATTTGATATCGCTTATTGGTAATATATTTGATGAAATATTACCAGTCATGAATCAGATTATCAATCATGGAAAAAATAATCTCCTCAATCAGAGATGAAGCTTTAACAATTCAGTCATTGCTCTTAAGTCTAAATCAATTGGACTGGAAAGCTGAGACGTTATTTAAAGCTTGGTCGCCAGAAATCATTGTCTCGCATCTGCTCTACTTCGATCGAATGACCATCTACTCCTTAAACAACAAAGACACGTTCAATCGGGAGGCTTCTTTTTTATTTCAAGCGTTCTCATCTGAAAAGAATTCTCTGGAACGAGCAAAACTAGTCAGGGACAGAATGGCCATCAACGATCAAGACTCAATGATTGAAGCATGGATGAAATCGAATCATGAAATGACAAAAATATTTTTAAGTGTTAATCCTGAACAAAGATGTCAATGGTTTGGTCCTGACATGAGTGCAAGAATGTTTATGATTGCTAGGTACATGGAAACTTGGTCTCATGCACAAGCGATTTACGATCTGATGGGTCAAAAACGAACTTACACGGACGACATTGAACACATTGTCCAAATTGGGGTAAAGACATTCAAATGGACGTTTAGAAACAGAAAGCTCGAAGTTCCTGAGATCTTTCCATACATAGAATTGAGATCTCCGAGCGGAGGCAAATGGACATACAACGACCCAAATGATGAAGAATCAATCAAGGGAAAAGCCAGTGACTTCTGTCATGTTGTAACTCAAAATAGAAATATTAAAGACACAACCCTTGAAGTTAACGGAAAAATATCTGAGCATTGGATGTCTATAGCGCAATGCTTTGCAGGTGATCCAGAGAATCCACCAAAAAAAGGCGAGAGAAATTGAGGAAATAAATATGAAATGGACCGATGAACACAAAAGCATCAGAGAAACAGCTGCTAAGTTTGTAGACAATGAAATTAACCCAAATGTCGATCAATGGGAAGCTGAAGGCATATTCCCTGCGCATGAGTTGTTCAAGAAGTTGGGCAACCTCGGAATGCTTGGTATCAGCAAACCAGAAAAATACGGCGGTCTAGGACTGGATTATAGTTACTCAATTGTCTTTGCCGAAGAAATGGGCAGAATAAGGGCTGCTGGCGTCTCAACGGGCATAGGCATACAAACCGATATGTCTACTCCGGCATTGGCAAAATTTGGAAGCGATGAACTTTGCAAAGAATTTCTTGCGCCAGCAATATCCGGTGACGTTGTTACATCAATCGCAGTAAGTGAGCCTCATGCAGGTTCGGACGTTGCATCAATTAAAACAGAGGCTAAAAAAGATGGCGATGACTACGTCATTAATGGCACAAAAATGTGGATTTCAAATTCCATACAAGCGGATTATTTTTGCTTATTGGCAAATACCAGCGATGGTCAAATGCATCAGAACAAATCATTAATTATTGTGCCATCCGATACGAAAGGCGTGAGTTTATCGGAGCCACTAAAAAAACTTGGACTGCACTCTTCAGACACTGCACAAATATTTTTTGACAATGTCAGAGTTCCACAACGACATCTCATTGGTGAAGAAGGAAAAGGTTTCATGTATCAGATGATGCAATTTCAAGAAGAAAGATTGTATGCTGCAGCGGCTGCACTCAAAGGTTATGAAGACATCATTCAAGACACCATTGAGTATACAAAGCAGAGAGAGACATTTGGCAAACCGATCATTGATAACCAAGCCGTGCATTTTCGACTTGCTGAACTTCAAACCGAGGTAGAGCTCTTGAGGGCTCTAACCTATTTAGCCGTCGAGGAATACATAGATGGAAAAGACGTGCTGACCAAAGCCTCAATGGTAAAGCTTAAGTCGGGTCGTCTGGGTCGGGAGTTGACCGATGCGTGCTTACAATACTGGGGTGGAATGGGCTTCATGTGGGAAAGTTCTGTTGCTAGAGCTTATCGTGATACCAGGCTTGGATCCATTGGTGGGGGCTCCGATGAGGTAATGCTGGGAATTATTTCCAAGCAAATGGGAATGCTTAAGAGGTAATATCAGTCTGATTGACTGGCTTTTCTTTCAGATCTTCTGTCTCTCATTCTTTGCCACCAAGATTTGTCGTCTTCATCGACTTCTTCTTTAGACAAGTCTCTTCTGGAAGGCATGCCGTCAGAGAAGTAATTTGGAGATTCCTCCAAACAGATGACTTGTCGACTTGAATCAACATTTTGTGTAACTTTTGAAATGATCCGATTCTGTGTAGCGATATTGTTTCTGCCTTCAATGGTCTCATCGATCAAATCTAATAGTTCGGATAGATCATCTCCAGAAATCTTCTTTATTGGGCTTGTTTCAGGCAATTCCTCCAATATCGGCAAATACTCTTCCCTACTTATAGATTCACCTCCGGATAAGTCAGACATATCAAATGACGATCTTTTTTGAATCTCTAGGAGCGCTTGAGGCAATAGGAGCTGAGGAATTGAAACACTTGATTGGTATTCTTGTATTTCCTCACAGGTTTGAACCGATGATTCAAAAAACGAACAGGAAGACAAAATAAGGATTGGTATTGTAATCAGTATTAATCTCATTGTTATGTATTAATAATTTGGAACTTAATCTCTAATCGTCCGTATATATATCTGTAATCTATAGCTGTTTGACTTATTTGTGAACAAGTATACTAGACTGAGTAATCAAAACACCTAATTAATGAGGAAGAGATGTCAAAAGTAAAAATAGGTAAAAAAATACCTTCATTTTCAATGATTTTAGATGATGGTTCAGAACTAAAATCGAAAGATTTTAATCGAAAAAATATTGTCATATATTTCTATCCTAAAGATAGTACGCCCGGATGCACAAAAGAAGGTGAAGACTTTAGAGACCTTCATGAAGAATTTATCAAAAGCAATGCCCAAATTTACGGCGTATCAAGAGATTCGGTCGCTTCGCATCAAAAATTTAAGGCAAAATATAAATTCCCGTTTCATCTGATCTCTGATGAAGACGAGTCACTCTGTAAAATCTTTGATGTGATTAAAGAAAAAAACATGTATGGAAGAAAGTATATGGGAATTGAGCGAAGCACATTTTTGATCAATGATAAGGGTCAGCTCTTAAATGAATGGAGAAAAGTAAAAGTCAAAGGTCATGCGCAAGAGGTTTTGGATACACTGAGGAATAATTAAAAAATTATGAAAAAAACAATATCAGTTCTTACTTGCATAACCGTTTTGCTCGGGCAAGTGAAGGCGGATATTGAATTACCTGACTTAGGGAGTCCAAGCGATGTTTACTTATCAAAGCTGGATGAACCAGCAATTGGAAGAGCATATTACAGAAATCTTAGACAACAAGGTCAAGTGGTTGAAGATCCTCTTTTGAATGAATACATTCAAGATCTTGGCAACAAGCTTTCTTCAAAAGTACAAGACGGTGATTTTCAATTTAACTATTTTTTTGTGCCTCAGAATTCAATCAATGCCTTTGCGATGCCTGGAGGTTATATTGGAATCCACAATGGTCTCTGTCTTGCTGCTGACAATGAGAGTCAACTGGCTTCTGTGGTTGCTCACGAGATCAGTCATGTAACTCAAAGACATATATCCAGACAGATTGGTGACCAGGTTCCAAATTCAATACAAGGCGGTTTAATACTTCTCGGTGCAATATTATTGGGCGCCATGTCGGGAAACAGTGAAATAGTAGAAGCAGGAGCCATGGTCGCACCTTCAGTTATGACACAAAACCAAATCGATTTCACAAGAGACATGGAAATTGAAGCAGACGCAATTGGAATAAAAACACTGGGGCTATCGGGATATGATCCATATGCCATGTCAGAATTTTTTGAAAAGTTATCTACCGGCTCTGATCCAAGAAATGCTCAATCAATAGAATTTCTCAGAACGCATCCCACATCAGTGAATCGTTCTGCTGCCGCTAAAAAACAAGCAAGACGTATGACAGTGGAAAGAAAGGATGAATCACTGGGCTTTGAATTGAGTAAAGCAAGAATCAGGTATCTTTTCAGCATTACCCCTGAAAAAAGTTATGGATATTTTCTTGAAAAAGCCAATCAAGATGGTCCAAGTGAAAATCTTTCCAATCATCAAATTGGAAATCTCTACGGATTAGCATTGTCGCTCGTTCAACTTGGCTTGGTCGATGATGCTGAATCTATTATTACTAGGTTCCTTGATGAAAAACATGAATTTGGTCACTTTCATATTCTCTATGCTGACCTCATGATAGAAAAAGAGATGCCTGATAGAGCGCTTCAGCATCTCCACAAAAGACTGCTTTTATCACCTAGAAATATTCCACTTACCATCAAATATGCAGAATTAGAATTGGCCTATGGGGACCCTAAAAAAAGTCATGAGATTCTCTTAGATCTTTTTAATAATAAAGTACCAACTCCTATACAAATACGATTGATAGCAAATGCTGCAAATCAAGCTGGTCAGAGAGCTGAGGCTTTCTCATACATGGCAGAGTTCTATTTAAGCATGGGAAATTTCCAAGAGGCTATTGAACAACTAAAAATTGCACTTACAATGAAGCCCATTACAAATATTCAGAAAGCAAAATACATTGCAAGATTAAATGAAGTTGAAGAATATTTAGATGAAATAAATAAGAATCGTCGATGAAAAAACAAATGAAAATACTTCTTTTGCCACTGGTGATAATGGTTGGCGGCTGCTCATATCAGGGTGCATTAGCGCCTGACGATGCAGATCCATATGAAAAGACAAATCGAGGGATTTTTAGATTTAATGAAGAATTAGATAAGGCGGTACTTGAACCAGTCGCGGATAGTTATGATGTAATCATTCCAGAATCATTTCAATCTGGTTTTACAAATATCTTTAATAATGCTGAGTACCCAATTACGATTGCCAACCTACTGCTTCAAGGAAAACCATTGGAATCCATAAAAGGTTTACTCAGGTTTACAATTAACAGCACAATTGGACTGCTTGGCATCTTAGATCCTGCTTCTGAAATGGGGATTGAAGCACATAACGAAGATTTTGCACAAACACTTGGGGTTTGGGGAGTCGATCAGGGCTCCTATATTATGACGCCACTCCTGGGACCGTATACTGTTCGCCATGGCTTTGGAGACCTTGTAGACAACCTCTTTAATCCAATCAGCTATATTGACAACGGGGTTTCTAGATACGGTTTAAAAATCATTGACAAAATTCAGGAGCGATCGGACTTATCGTCCTTAGAAGATGAGCTTTATGGATCTTATGATCCTTATCAGTATTTAAGAGATTCATACTTACAGAATAGAACCTATAAGATCAATAATGGTGTCATTGACGACGTGGATGAATTTGATGAAATTGATTTTGAAGACTTCTAATCTTCCGACTCAAGCCGCTCTATAACAGCATCAATTCCCACCGCAGTGATTTCGGCATCAAACTGATTCCTATAATTTTTGATATAAGAGACCCCCTCAATACGAACATCGAAAAATCTCCAGCCATCTTTGAATAGGCCAAAACTAAAATTCATTGGTATGACTTCGCCTTTGTATAGAACTTCGGACTTAACAGTTAATTTTTTTATTTGATCGGTAATTTCAACTATCGGCAAAACCTTGATATTGCTGACGTCAAAATTAAGCAATGTCAGCGCATAAGACTTGACCAAAGATTGGTAAAGCCCTTCTGTGAATCTTTCTCTTTGATCAGTGTTTGTTTTCGTCCAGTGTTTATTAAGTACCAACCTACCTGCATATTGCTTCTGAAAATACGGTGATAATGTTGAATCAATGATCGAATAGAGTTCTTCTTTATCGTTTTCAAGTCTTCTTTTATTCTCTTGATCACCGAGTTGATTGTTCATACTCTCAATCGAAGATGCAATCATTTCATCAGGCAAGAGTGAGTATTCAGCATGGCTGAGGATCGGCATTATTAGAAATGCCATTAAAATGACGAACTTTTTAATCATGAACGTATAAGACTTATGCTTCTTCCATTTGTGGATGATAGTTTCCTGTTCTTGCGAGACTGTTAAGTCTAGATCGCTTGATGAAAGTTTCTTGAGCTGCCTCAATGTTTCCATCCTCACCAGACCATACCTTAAGAGGCTCAGCTTGTAGAGCTCTCCCATAAGAAAAAGTCAATTGCCACGGGTGCGGTCCCATTTCATTCATTGAGCTAAGGTGTGCGGTTGCCTCTTCTGAGGTTTGCCCACCTGACAGGAATGCAATGCCTGGAACTTCATCAGGGACATTCTCAGTTAAGCATTTCACTGTTGCACTGGCCACTGTAGCTATATCCGCTCTGTTTGCAGCATCCATGCCTGAAATAACCATGTTTGGCTTCAGTACAATTCCATTTAAAGCTACTTTTTGTTTGTTGAGTTCAGCGAAGACCTCTTGCAATACTCCTGATGTAACATCAAAACATCGATCTATATCATGATTTCCATCCATGAGCACTTCTGGCTCTACGATAGGTACCATTTGTGCTTGCTGACAAAGTGCTGCATATCTAGCCAACGAATGTGCATTGAGTCTTATACAATTGTTTGATGGTAAGTCGTCAGAAATATTTATAACGGATCTCCATTTGGCAAATCTAGCACCTAACTCATAATACTCACTTAGTCGTTCAGCTAGACCATCCAATCCTTCAGTGACTGTTTCACCTTTGCAAAATGGAATACCTTTTATTCCCTTATCGACTTTAATTCCAGGAACAATACCAAGTGAGGTAAGGTGTTCAGGAAATGGGATTCCATCATTGGTTGATTGTCTGATGGTTTCATCAAATAAAATGACCCCGCTTATGTATTCAGAAATATTTGGGCTGGTGAAAAGTAAATTCCTATATATTTGACGACTACCTTCAGTTGACTCTGTATCAATTGTTGCAAATCGTTTTCCAATGGTTGGGGTGCTTTCATCTGCAGCAAGTATCCCTTTATTAGGCGCAACCATTGACTGTGCTATTGAGTTCAATGAACTTAGATCCATTTTTTATCTCCTAAATTAACTCGTGAAATTATACATTATTGGCCCATAATCACATATCAAATTACGCCCTACTCCCATAAATGTTGATTATGAGGCTAAATCGTACTAAAATAGTCCTATTTAAATAAGGTTAACGGTAAAGATGCTTAGAATTTCTAAGATGACTGATTATGCAGTCCTGATTCTTGCTAATCTGGCATTGCATGACAACAAATTACTCACTGCAAAAGAAATCGCCAGTGAGACACATATTTCATTGCCTACAACACAAAAAATACTTAAAAAACTCAATCGTAAAAATCTCGTCATTTCAAAACAAGGAGCCTCAGGAGGTTATACACTTAATTCTCAAACAAAAAGCCTATCAGTAGCGGTCTTGTTAGAAAAATTAGACGGAGACTTGTCAATCACACAGTGTTCTAGTAATGACGATCAGTGTGAGGTTGAGGACTTTTGTAATATTGGAAATGCCTGGCAGATGATCAACCAAAGAGTCCAATGGGCGCTGAATGATATAACTCTTGGTGATTTAATTCATCCAACAAGAATTGAACAGTTTATTAGTACTAACATACCCGTTTCGCGAGGAAACCATTAAGTCTATTTGAACGAAAAAAAACAGATGAGCGATAAAGATAATAAAAACAAAGAAATCAATGAGTTTTTGAATAAGTCGTACGAATATGGCTTCACTACAGAGATTGAATCAGAAACTATACCGCCGGGACTTGATGAAGAAGTAGTCATATTGATTTCTAAAATGAAAAATGAGCCTGAATTTCTATTAAAATGGCGCTTGAAAGCATTCAGTCAATGGAAAAAAATGCCTCAACCTGATTGGGCAAAACTATCTATTGACCCAATTGAATATCAGGCTATCTCTTATTTTTCTAAACCCAAGCAGGATGACGGCCCAAAGTCACTGGATGAAGTTGATCCAAAATTACTCGAGACATATGAAAAACTAGGAATCCCTCTTCATGAAAGAGCAAAGCTGGCGGGCGTAGCCGTTGATGCAGTATTTGATAGTGTTTCCGTTGTAACAACATTCAAAGACAAACTTGCAGAAGCAGGTGTAATTTTCTGCTCTTTTTCGGAGGCTGCAATTGACTATCCTGAACTAATTGAAAAGTATTTGGGGACAGTGGTTCCAATTAAAGATAATTATTTCGCAGCTCTTAATTCTGCTGTTTTTTCAGATGGTACTTTTGTGTATATACCAAAAGATGTTAGATGCCCAATGGAACTATCGACATATTTTAGAATCAATGAGGCCAAAACTGGTCAGTTTGAAAGGACATTGATTGTAGCGGAAGAAGGAAGCTATGTTAGCTACCTTGAAGGATGCACAGCTCCAATGAGAGATGAGAACCAATTGCATGCAGCTGTTGTAGAACTTGTGGCCCATAAGGATGCGGAGATTAAATATTCGACTGTTCAAAACTGGTATCCAGGTGATGAAAATGGCAAAGGTGGCATATATAATTTCGTAACAAAACGTGGAGACTGCAAAGGAGAAAATTCAAAGATAAGTTGGACACAAATTGAAACGGGGTCTGCAATTACATGGAAATATCCGAGCTGTATCTTAAGGGGTGATCACTCATCTGGTGAGTTCCATTCTATCGCGTTGACAAATAATCTTCAGCAGGCCGATACGGGTACAAAAATGATTCATCTTGGCAAAGGCACCAAGAGCAAGATCATCAGTAAGGGTATATCTGCAAAATCTTCGCAAAATACTTATAGAGGTCAAGTCACCATGTCAAAAGGTGCAAAAAATTCAAGAAACTTCACACAATGTGACTCCCTACTCATAGGAAGTAATGCAGGAGCTCACACATTTCCATCTATTGATGTAATGAATTCCAGCTCAATCCTTGAACATGAAGCAACTACCTCTAAAATTGCAGACGAACAGCTGTTTTACTGTATGCAGCGAGGCATCAGCGAAGAGGATGCGATCGGATTAATTGTGAGTGGATTCTGCAAGGAGGTTCTTAATGAACTTCCGATGGAGTTTGCAGTAGAGGCAAGGGCCCTATTGCAGGTAAATCTAGAAGGAGCAATTGGATAATGTCTAATATTCTTTCCATTAAAGACTTATATGTTGATGTAGGTGATACGTCGATCGTTAATGGCCTAAATCTAAAGATTTCTTCAGGCGAAACGCATGCAATCATGGGACCAAATGGTTCTGGAAAAAGCACTCTAGCAAAGGCAATTGCTGGACACCCAGACTATAAAATTCAATCTGGAAAAATAACCTACATGGGTAATGACTTGAGCGCTCTCTCAATTGAGGAAAGATCCAATCTTGGGGTCTTTCTGGGATTTCAATACCCAATAGAAATTCCTGGTCTTTCGAATACAGCCTTCCTAAAAGCAGCAATTAATGCAAAGAGAAAATATCATGGTATGGATGAGCTTTCTGCAAGTGAATTTTTGGTTGATCTGAAAGAAAAATCAAAGATGATGGATATTGAGCAGTCGTTTCTTTCCAGAGGAGTCAATGAAGGATTCTCAGGCGGTGAGAAAAAGCGCAATGAAATATTGCAAATGTTAATGCTCGAGCCAACTCTATCAATACTTGATGAGACTGATTCTGGTCTTGATATTGATTCCATGAAAGTCGTAGCATCGGGTGTCAATGCATTTAGAAGTAAGAAGACCGCTTCATTGATTATTACTCACTACGAACGCTTACTGAATTACATAACACCCGATTATGTCCACGTGTTTCATGATGGTGCAATCATAAAGACCGGAGACATACAATTGGCCAAGGATCTTGAAGAAAGAGGATATGAGTGGCTAACCAATCCATAAATCAATCAGAACATATGGATGGGCTTCAAAAATTCATCGAAAAAGACAGTCATGAATTTCCTGATTGGATAAATCATAGTAGGGAATCTTCATTAAAAAAATACAAGGAAGTGTGTCCAAAGCATCTAAAAAATGCCACATGGAAGAACACGAAACTAAATGAGATGTTAAATGACTTCTTTGAGAAAGAATTTTCAGTTCAACAATCAACTCTCGATAATATCGACTTAAAATCCAACCTTGATAATTCTCTGACAATATATTTCCATGCAGGCGTTTTTTTCACTGAAGAGGAGATTCCCAGTTACATAAAGCTTTTAAATCATAAATATCTCGAGGAAAACCAATCAATCTTTGGCCTTGAAGATAGGTCTGAAAGGCAATCAATACCTTATTTGCTCAATAATATTGTCAGCAGAGATGCTCTTATGATCGATACTGCTGTCAATCAACATGTCGAGAGGTTGATTCATATCGTTTACCTGCCAAATCAAAATGGCAATGTAGCACCAAGATTAAATATTAATGTTTCAGGAAATAGCTCAATCAAAATCATAGAGGAACATTTACAATCAAAAAATTCAATCATAAACCACTGTATTGATATCAATTGTGAAGCAACATCCACTCTTGAGTATTACAAAGTTAATCACAGGCAAAATGACAGTTATCTCATTAGCAATCTCAATCTCAATCAGGAGGAAGATACTGACGTCAAAATTTTCAATTTAGACTTGGGTGCAGATTCTGGAAGCTCACTCAATCATTTAAAACTCAATGGGGAGAACTCCAATGTTGCTTGCTCTACCCTCTTTATGCCCTCTGATCATCGATCCTCGCATCAGAATGTTGTAATTGATCATTTGTCAGATAAGTCCTCCAGTTCTGTGAATTTCAGAGGCGTAATTAATAATCAAGCCACTGGATCCTTTTTTGGTAAAGTAAGGGTCGCAAAAGAAAGAAGGGGGACGTCGGCCTTCATGCAAAATAAGAATTTGTTACTCTCTGATGAATCAAAAATCTCAACTGTTCCGATTCTAGAAATTTATAACGACGATACAGAATGTTCACATAGTGCTACATCAGGATCGCTTGATAAAGAAAAACTCTTCTATCTCAAAACCAGAGGCATCAATGAAAATGATGCAAAAGATTTCCTTATAAAGTCATTCATCGATGAACTTACTTCTCAAATCAAATCAAGAAGGTTGAGAGATTATGTGAATGAAATAATCGCTGGAAATTACAAGGTTTAATTTATGAAGGCGAAACAAAAAAAAGCATTCGAAAGAATAAGAGAAGAATTTCCAATACTTGATCAGAAAATAAATGGAGAGGATCTCATTTATCTAGACAACGCGGCTTCAACCCAAAAGCCAAAAGCTGTGATCAATGCCATCAAAGACTATTATGAGAATGATCATTCAAATGTTCACAGAGGTGTACATACACTAAGCGTTAGAGCAACTGAAGCTTATGAGAATGCAAGGGTTAAAGTTACAGAATTTCTAAACTCACCCAATAATCATCAAATTATATTTACAAAGGGAACAACAGATTCAATCAATCTCATTGCAACCTCCATCACAAGCTTGATCAATGAAAATGATGAAATACTGATAACTGCGATGGAGCATCATTCAAATATTGTGCCGTGGCAAGAATTATGCAAAAGAACTGGTGCAGTATTAAAAATTATTCCAATCAATGAAAATGGCGAAATACTTATTGATGATTACAAAGATATGGTTTCAGCCAAGACAAAGCTGATCTCGGTTGTTCATCTCTCCAATACTCTCGGTACAATCAATCCTATAGAGGACATTATAAAGATAGCAAAATCGCATGATGTCATCACGGTTATAGATGGAGCACAAGCCGCGGGTCATCTTCCGATTGACGTTCAACAATTAGATTGCGATTTCTATCTATTTTCTGGACACAAAATTTTTGGTCCTACAGGAATTGGGGTCCTTTATGGCAAGGAGGAAATCCTAAATAGAATTGATCCATATCAGTATGGCGGTGAGATGATTTTAAAAGTCACTTTTGAGAAAACAACATACAACAGCCTTCCTCACAAATTTGAAGCCGGTACTCCCAATATTGCTGGCGCTGTGGGCATTGGGGCATCGATTGATTTCATAAATAGTCTTGATAGAGATCTTTGTCATGAATATGAAATGAGTCTTCACGATTATGCGTTAAATCAACTAGAGCAGATTGATGGGATACGTATTATCGGCAAATCGAGTCACAAATCGGCCATCATTTCTTTTGTCATTGATGGCATGCATCCCCATGACATCGGTACAATAATTAATCAAAAAGGAATTGCTGTTAGAACTGGTCATCATTGCACTATGCCATTGATGGACTTTTATGAAATTCCAGGAACAGTAAGGGCATCTTTTAGTATCTATAACAATCATTCGGAAATAGATAAACTGATCGATGCGATTAAATTAGCCATAAAGATGCTGAAATAATGGTATCCAAACTATACAAAAACCAACTTATTGAACTGAGTCATAACCCATATCATTTTGGTAAACCAGAGGACATCTTTTCAAGCAAAGAAGTCTTAAATACACTTTGTGGAGATAAAATAACTGTCTATCAAAATGGTGATCCTTTAAAAGCAATAGAACTTTGGTTTGAGAGTGTGAGTTGTATTATATGCTCTGCCTCTGCCTCGATCCTCACAAAGAATATTGAAGGAATGAATCTTAACGATGGCATCGAATTTATGAATCAAGTTGAAGCTTCGATAAAAGATGGAACGATTCGAAATAATAATTTTACAAAGGATTTGAATTGTCTGGATGAAATAAAAAACTACCCATCACGAACCACATGTGCCACATTACCTTGGACAACGGCTATTGATTTATTGAAATGATTAATTCTGAAGATACAACGCAGTTAATCAGTCTCTCGAGAGATTGCGAGGTCATCTCTGTCCCTTACGGTGAAAAAGAGATTCTTAAGGAAGGTACAGAGGTGCAAATTATGCAGGCACTAGGCGGTTCTTACACGGTCTATACTGTCGAGGGAATGTTTAGAATCAATGGCACCAATGCAGATGCCATTGGTAAAGAGGTGGAGAAACCACCCTCTCTTCCAGAGAATATCACAGACGATGAGTTTGAAGAGAAGGTATGGGATCAGATGAAAACTGTTTTCGACCCTGAGATTCCGATCAATGTTGTTGATTTGGGTCTAATTTATGATTGCAGACTCAATAAATCCGAGGACGATAATTTTATCATCGAAGTTGACATGACTCTTACTGCTCCTGGTTGCGGTATGGCAGATGTTCTCGTTGCTGATATTCAAGAACGTATAGAAATGATGCCAAGGGTCGTGTCTGTGAAAGTTGAATTAGTCCTTGATCCACCCTGGAGCATGGAAATGATGTCTGAAGCTGCTCGATTAGAAGCCGGTTTAATCTAGCTCACAGAAACACTTCATATAAATCCCATTGGGATCGTTCATCATGGATAACTCGTGCAAGGATTCTTCAATTCCATCCAGGAGTTCATTCTTCTTATAAAGGAAATCGAGTCCTGTGATTTTAATAATAGAAGAAGTGATCTTAGCCATCATGCCTGCAAAGAATGAATCCAAGTCGCTGTCGCGATTGATACGCTTTACACCCAGCAATTCTTCATCGATCTCAGCTAATTCCGCAGCCAACTCAATAGCTCGATCGATTCCAGCGATTTCATCGACTAATCCTATTTCAAGAGCCTTGCTACCAATCCAAACCTTACCTCTTGCGATCTGATCGATTTCTTCTTTTGTCACCCCTCTGTTGTCTGCAACCTTAGCGATGAATTTGTCATAAACCAAATCTGTTCCCATTTGGAGTAATGCTTTGTCTTTTTCAGTCAGAGATTCAGCTACAGAGGTAGTGATATCAACAGTAGATACTCCGTCTTCATTGATTCCAATATATTCAAGAGCCCTTTCAAAAGTTGGAAGAAATCCACCTACTCCAATAGACCCTGTAATGGTATGCCTTTCGGCTAAAATCTTGTCTGCTGGAGTTGAAATGTAATAACCACCAGACGCGGCAACGCCTCCCATAGATGCAATAATTGGCCTTCCGGAGTCTTTAAATTTTTCAAGTTCATCTGCAATCACCTCAGATGCATAAGCACTTCCACCGCCGCTGTCAACCCTAAGCACCAGCGCCTTGACTGTCTCATCTTCATAAGCTTTACGAATGATTTTAACAAAGTCATCGCCAGCTATGCTTCCTGGTCCAGCTGAACCATCGACAATGGATCCTTTAGCTATAATAACTCCTACATTAGATTCACTTTCTTCAAAAATAGGCTCCATCTCTACAGAGTTCATGTAAGTATTCATCCCAACGATATTGATTTCATCTTCTTCTTCGCCAGGGGCAATCGAATAAAGGTAGTCTCTGAATTCTCTTCTATTGGACAATTGATCAATAAGTCCATATTCGATGGCTGCTTTCGCAAAGTCACCGTCTGATTCTTTTGCTGCAAGACCTGGATTATCAATAAAATACTTTAAAGATTCATTTGAAATTCCTCTTGCTTCCGATACTTCATCTAGATATCCATCCCAAAGAACCGTAATCCACTCAATGACATTGCCTTTTGCTTCATCAGACATATCGTCTCTGAAATAGGGTTCTACAAATGCTTTGTATTCTCCCACTTTGAAGACATTTGCATCAATTAAGAATTTATCAAAAAAGGATTTATAGTAAGTTCTTACCCTTCGGTAACCATCAATGAACACAGCAGTGTAATCATGGAGATGTATTTCATCTGCATATGCTGCAAGATAATACTGTGCAGTTCCATAACCCTGATCGCTGTAAGCAATCACTTTCTTACCAGAGGTTTTAAATTCAGTGATTTCTTTTGCAATCAACTCAAGCTTTGTGGTGCTTCCACCGGAAAAGTCATCTGTGCTGATTAGAAGTGTTGAAATATCTTCATTGTCTTTTGCATGACGTATCACCTGAATTACATCAGTAATAAGCGTTTCAGTTTGCGATTCGCCAGAAAATTGCGAGAATGCTCTTTCAAAATCTGACTGTGAGAGTTCCTCTACTAAAGCTCCTTTTATATTCAAATTCAGTATTCCACCCTCTTTTATTGGATCATCATCAGATGGAAATAATCCCCCAATGATTGATAAAGATATGAATAGAAGTATTGCAAATATTGCGGTTCTTTTTAAGAAGACCCCTGATGCATCTAAAAAACTTCCTAGTTTAGATATTTTCTCTTTCACGCTCATTTATGATCCTTAAGTATATTTATGTTTGTATCAATGAACTATAACTCATACTTTTGCAACAATATTGAATTAAATATGGAGTGTAAACCTCTGTTTGAGGTTTGATCAGTCGNGTTATACTTTTTCTTTAATTCTGGCAGATTTACCGCTTCTCTCACGCAGATAGTAGAGTTTTGCTCGTCGAACATCGCCTTTACGTTTGACATTAACCTCTGTGATGAGTTTACTGTGGGTTTGAAAGACACGCTCAACGCCTTCGCCATTTGAGATTTTTCGAACAGTAAATGAGGAATTAAGACCTCTATTTTTTTTGGCTATAACTACGCCCTCAAATACCTGAAGTCTCTCTCTTTCGCCTTCTCGAATCCTTACTTGAACAGCCACAGTGTCTCCTGGAGAGAACTCAGGAATATCATCTCTCAACTGTTCTTTTTCAATTTGTTCAATAATGTTCATTTCAACTTCCATACTCCGAAATTTTGAGCATTGTATATCAAGCTATGTATATGTTAAAGATTATTCTGGATCATTTTTTATATCATCAATAATCTCAATCTCATCTTCACTGAGATTGGATCTATCTATTAAGTCAGGTCTTTTTAGGTAAGTATTCTTCAGGGATTGCATTCTTCTCCACTGATTTATTTTTTCATGATCGCCACTCAGCAAAACTTCTGGTACTTCATCTCCATTAACCTCAGCAGGCCTCGTATAGTGTGGATATTCCAATAGCCCATCGCTAAATGATTCCTCAAGAATAGACTCGCTGTCCCCAAGGACTCCTGGAATCAGTCTCGAGATGGAATCTATTACTACAGCACATGCTGTTTCTCCTCCTGAAAGTATGTAATCACCGATTGAAAGTTCCTCATGATTATCAGTTTGATCGATTGCCCTTTGATCAAGACCCTCATATCTTGATGAAACAATTATGATCTCATTAAGTTTAGAGAGCTTTTTTGACATATCTTGATTAAATGTTTTTCCTTGAGGAGATAAAAAAACTACCGGTATATTCATATCACCATTTCTTGCTTGCTGAATTGACTTTAAAACTGGATCAGCTTGCATAACCATCCCTGGTCCTCCGCCATATGGCTTATCATCTATAGAGTCATGCTTGTTATCAGAATGAATCCTAGGATCGAAGTAATGGATTTTGATTTTATGATCATTTATTGCATTGCCAATGACTCCATAACTTAATGAACTCCTAAGTTCATCAGGAAAGATAGTGACAATATTAAATTTCATAAGCTATTATTCTCCCTCGTTCCAATCGACTAAAATTATCTTTTTCTTTAGATCTACTTTTTTCACCACTTCGTCATTGATGTAAGGAATTAATATCCTATTCTTGTTACTACTTATTACGATNATTACATCATTAGAACCAGTCTCAAAAAAAGAGTCTAAAATGCCTAAATTAACATTATCTTCACTATTTACTGCAAACCCAATGAGATCTCTCCAGTAATATGAATCGGGTGATAGTTCTGGTAAATCTCTTCGATTAACACAAATCAAACATTTAACTAATTCTTCTGATTGGTTTCTGTCATCGACGCCCGCTAGCTTTGCTCTGATTATTTTTCCGCTAAATGAATAGTCTTCAATATCATATGGCAAATACTCATGTTCCTTTTTGAGAAAAATAGATTCGTAAGAACAGATATTGTCAACAGGATCTGTGTAAGAAAGAATTTTCAACCATCCTTTTATACCATGAGGTGAAGATACTTGTCCTATGACCACTTTTTCTTGGTCATTCATAATTAGTTTAGAAATCCTCGAGGATTAAAGAAGCAATAATATAATCTAGCTCTCATCCTTTTTCTTATCATCTTCCTCTGCAGGAGCTTCCTCTGCTGGGGCTTCTTCCTCTGCAGGAGCTTCTTCTTCTGCTGGAGCTTCCTCTGCTGGGGCTTCTTCCTCTGCTGGAGCTTCAGCAGCTAATTTTTTAGCTTTCTCAGCTTCTCTTTTGGCTTGTTTCTTTTGGAGCTTATTTAATTTTTTTGAGTCTCTATCTTCTCTTGATAGTTCAGTAAGTTTAATCAGATTAAGAACTCGGTCGCTGATTTGAGCGCCGACTGATTTCCAATAATCTAGTCTCTCTGAGTCGATAAGAATATCTTCCTCGTTATCTGTTGCTCTTGGATTGAAGTAACCCAATCTCTCGATATATTTACCATCACGAGGATTTCTGCTATCGGTAGCTACTATGTGATAAAAAGGACGCTTTTTTGAGCCCCCTCTTGATAATCTAATTTTAACCATTCTTGTTACTCATTAAATATTTTTTAGTTATGGCGCGGAATTGTACGGTAATTTGCATATGAGGTCTACATAGTTTTCTTGACACAATATCCATCAAGTACGAAAATAGCCCAATATTAATAATAAAGGAGTCGCTGTAATTGAGCGATGACATTCCGCTGGAATACCTTTTTGTAATTCTAGCCATACTAATCTTACTATCTGCATTCTTCTCTGGAACGGAAACTGCACTCATGAGAGTGAATAAGTACCGTGTGAGACATCTTGCAAAAAAGGGAAATAAGAGTGCAAAACTAGCCGAAAAACTTCTAAAGAAGCCAGATAAGCTAATTGCTTTTATTCTTCTTGGAACAAACCTGGTTAACTTCATAGCTGCATCGCTTGTGGGTGTAGTATCTATGGAAATAGGTGGTCCAACAGGGGTTGTTGTTGGGACAATCTTGTTAACTGCAGTTGTATTACTGTTTTGTGAATCAATACCTAAAACAGTTGCAGCAATCTTTCCTGAAAAAATAGCACTACCGGCAAGTAGGATTTATCACCCTCTAGTTAGATTTACAAAACCTTTTCTAGTAGTTATCAATTTTTTCACCAACATGGTTCTTAAACTCCTAGGGTCAGGCCCAAATGAGCAGGAAGAAAGAATATCAGTTGATGAACTCAAAACAATCATTACGGACGGACTTACTAAAACAGCTTTTGATAGACAAAACATTATGATGGGTGTCTTGGATCTAGGAAGCATGACTGTTGAAGATATAATGCTTCCCCACAATGAAGTGGTAGGAATTGACTTAAGAAAACCAGACGGAGAAAACATAAGGGTAATTCAAAAAAACTTTCACTCCTCTTTACCAGTTTATCAAGATGTTCTTGATAACTTAAAAGGGGTGCTTCACCTAAATGAATTCCTAAAAAATGTTGATCTTGATTCTTTTAGTAATGATTCAGTTACGCAACATATGAAGAAGCCATACTTTATTCCTGAAACAACTACATTGAGTCAGCAACTCATCGAATTTAAAGCTAAGAAGCAAAAAACAGCTTTTGCAGTAGATGAATATGGGAATATCCAAGGACTTATAACAATAGAAGATATCTTTGAAGAAATTGTAGGAGATTATCTAGAAGAAACTCAGAAATTAAATCGAGAAATGAAACCGAAGAAAGTAAAAGATTACTATCTTGTAAATGCGTCATCTAATATCCGTGTTCTGAATAAGATGATGAATTGGGATATACCAATTGAAGAAGCAAAAACGATCAATGGCGCTGTTCTTGAAAATCTTGGATATATTCCTGAAGAAGGGACAGATTTTAGGTTGGGTAATTACATCATTGAAATTGTTTCAACAAAAGAGAATGCAGTTGAAACAGTTAAGATTAAAAACTCAGATGATGATTATGAGCTAAAAATTGTATCCTAGAATTGCTCATATTCAGGACTCCAGTTCTCAAACTTAGTATATCGCCCTACCCAAGTTAGATTGAATTTACCTATTGCTCCGTTCCTTTGTTTGGCAACATTAATCTGTGCTATTCCTTTTTTGTCTGTTTCAGGATCATAGACCTCTTCACGATATATAAATGCTATAAGATCAGCATCTTGCTCAATTGCGCCTGACTCTCTTAGATCAGACATTTGTGGAACCTTATCAGTCCGCTGTTCGACACTTCGATTCAATTGAGAAAGAGCAATAATCGGAACATCTAACTCCCTGGCTAGTGCTTTTAGGTTTCTTGAAATCTCTGAGATTTCAGTAGCTCTGTTCTCTTTATTTCCATGAACTTGCATGAGTTGAAGGTAATCGATCAAAATAAGGGACAGTCCTTTTTCTCTTTGAATTCTTCTTGCTCTTGCTCTGAGCTCGATGGGTGTTAGAGATGGCGCATCATCAATATAAATTGGTGCATTTTTAATTTGCTGAATCGCACCATCAATCCTATTCCAATCTCTTTCTTCAAGCCGACCTGTCCTCATGGAATGTGAATTGACTCGGCCAAGTGATGAGATCATTCGTTGTGCAAGTGAGCTGGCTGACATTTCCATACTAAATACAGCAACAGGTTCTTCATCTGCAAGTGCAGCATGCTCTGCAATATTAAGTGCAAAGGCAGTTTTACCCATTGAGGGCCTACCAGCAATAATAATCAGTTCGCCTTTTTGCAAACCTGCAGTCAAGTTATCTAGTTCCCTAAAGCCTGATGAAACACCAGTCAGTCCGCCGCCGCCCTGTGATCTCTTATCCAATTCATCATATGTTTCCTTCACAAGGTCGCTCATTTGTGCAAAAGTGCCTTTCTTTGTGCCACGTTCAGCGATCTCAAATATATATGACTCTGCTATATCCACTAGTTCGGTTGGTGATCGTCCTTCGGGTTTATATGCATTTTGAGAAATATCATTACTGATCTGGATAAGCTCTCTTAAAAGAGCTTTTTCTCTAATTATTTTTGCATACTCAGTAACATTAGAGCTTCCTGCTGTTGTTTCAATTATTTCAGATATGTACTCAATGGCTGATTCAGGCATATCGGTGCCTTTGGAGTCAAGATAATCAGAAACAGTCAAAACATCTGTAACTTTTGAGTTTTCTCTCAGCTCTTGTATTGCTAAAAATACTGATCTATTTTCTTGATGATAAAAATCACGGTCAGAGACTAGGTCAGCAATCTTATCGTATGCTTCCCCATTTGGATCCATCATAAGCCCACCAATGAGAGCTGATTCCGCTTCGGTTGAGTGAGGTGGTAATGATATTTGCCCTAATGATTTAGTTGATCTATCGGTCTCTGCTGCAGATTTTGCCATTTATTCGGATTCTTCGGTATTTTCAGTATCAATGTTTTCTTCATTGATATTATCTTCTTCCTCTTCAGAATCCAAAGTATTTTTAATAGCAACTTCACCGCCGACAACTTCCACACTAATAATGACTTGAATCTCTGGATGAAATAGCAATTCTACGTCATGTGACCCAATCGTTTTAATTGGCCCATCAGGCATATTGATATAACTTCTTTCTAACTCAATACCTTTCTCATTTGCAGCATTTGCTATATCAATTATTCCAATTGAGCCATAAAGAGTGCCTTCTTCTGTAACATTCGCTTCAATGGTCAATTTTAATCCTTCAAATGTTTGAGCTTTTTCTCGAAGTATAGAAAGCTCTCCTTCTTGTTTCTTTCTAAGCTCTTCTTTCTGTTTTTCAAGGTTCTTTAAATTATCAGCGGTAGCAAAAACAGCCTTGCCTTGAGGAACAAGAAAATTTCTTCCATAACCTGGCTTAACAGAAACAACGTCTCCTATTTCACCAAGGTTCTTAATGTCTTCTTTAAGTATAACTTCCATGACTGTCTTCTTATCTATGTTGATCGGTAAATGGTAATAAAGCTAAAAATCTTGCTCTCTTGATAGCTACAGCAAGCTGTTTTTGATAATTAGCTTTTGTTCCTGTGATTCTACTAGGTATAATTTTTCCAGTTTCAGTGATGTACTTTTTTAAAACATCGATGTCTTTATAATCGATCTGGTCAACACCTTCAGCTGTAAACTTACAGAATTTATTTTTATTTCTGTTTACACCTTTTTTTCTTCTAAAGTCTTTACCCTTCTTTCTTTTCATTGGTCTCTTCCTCTACTTTATCTTCTTCACTGATTTCAGGTTGATTTTCTTTATCAACAACCTCTTCTTGGGCTTCCTTTGTAATTTGCTTGTCAACTTCCTCTTCTTCTTTTGGAGCAGATTTATCAGTTTCTAAGTCGTCTTTTATTTCTTTCTTTTTCTCCGGGGCTTTTTCTTTAGCTTTCTTTGAGTCATCTTTCTTGTTGTTTAATTCAAAGAGCTTTGAGTCACCCGTTTCAGCTTTTTTCATTTTGACTATCAAGTGTCTCATTATTGAATCGTTAAATTTGAATAATGATTCCAATTCAGCGATCACGTCCTCATTGGACTCAATATTCATAAGAACATAATGTGCTTTATGCATATCCTCGATGGTATACGCAAGAGGCATTCTGCCTATGTCTTCAGTTCTATGGATAGCTCCGTCAGACTTCTTGACGGTTTCTTGATACCGGTTAATCATCTCCGGTACTTGCTCACTCTGGTCTGGATGGACCAGCAACACTAATTCATAATGTCTCATATTTTCCCTTTTGGTTTAAGGCTACCCAAATTTACTATTGGTGCAGCAAGGTTATTTATATTGTCAGCGGATCGTACAGAAATTATTCTGATAATTCAAACTAATTAGCGTTCCTCTGTCTGAGGACTTCATAAAGCAATAGGCCGCAAGCAACTGATACATTTAAACTTGAAACATTACCAGACATTGGAATAGATAATACCCGATCACAATGAGATTTCGTCAAGTCTCGCATTCCCTTTCCTTCTGAGCCAACAATTATTGCTGTAGAGTCTGTATAGTTTGGTTCCCAGTAGGAAACTTCGGAATTGTCAGATGTTCCATAGATCCAAAACCCAATTTCTTTAACTCTTTCTATAAACTGAGAGATATTAGAAACAACAGCAATATTTGTGTTTTGGAGTGCGCCTGATGATACTTTTCCAATTACTGGACTGTCAATGTTAACTCTGTTCTTAGACAGGACCACCATATCCACATCAGTAGCATTTGCAGTTCGAAGACATGCGCCGATGTTTCTTGGATCATCAAGGTCATCAAGAATCAATACCAGTGATCCATTATTTTGGGATAAATACTGAATACTTGATTTAAGGTCAAAAAAATCATTGATTTTAATTTTTGCAGCAATGCCCTGATGCTTTTCTGTTGAGAGAAGCTCCGACAGAAATGAGTTATCAACTTTTAGAATATTTAATCTTGAGGCAATCTTACTTGATAATAGTTTTTCTATTCTTTTATTTGAAGATGATTGGTCAACATATAACTCGATAATATTTTCTGAATTTTTCAATACAGATGTCTCGACAGAATTATAGCCGTAAACAGTGACCTCTCTGCTCATGAAAATATTTCATCAATGACAATCATGTCATTTCTATCAGGGCCTGTTGAGATCAAAGACACGGTTATCCCTATAGAGTCCTCTATACCCTTAATTAGAGTTTGTGCTTCGGCTGGTAATTGATCAAAGGACTTCAGTCCAGATGTAGTGCCTGACCAACCTTTATACTCTGTATATCTTGGTATGATCCTCTCAAAGCGATTCTGACTCATCGCAGGCAATGTGTCATATCTCTTATCATCAATCTCATATTCTTCGGCAACAAGAATTTTGTCCAGACCATCAAGCACATCTATTTTAGTTATGCATAAGTGTGATATGGAATTGATATTGACCGCTTTACGTAATGCTACAAGGTCTAGCCAACCACATCTTCGGGGTCTGCCTGTTGTTGCGCCAAATTCAACACCAACTTTTGCCATGTGTTTTCCATAATCGTCATCAATTTCTGTTGGAAATGGTCCTGACCCTACTCTTGTAGCATAAGCTTTTGTGATTCCAAGCACCCCATCTATATCCAGTGGTCCTGAGCCTGAGCCTAGTGATGCTGCACCGGATAGTGTATTTGATGAAGTAACAAATGGATATGTCCCTTGATCAATATCAAGCATTGAGCCCTGAGCGCCTTCAAAAAGAATCCTAGAACCTTTTGACTTTAAGTTATTTACTTCTTCTGAGCTATCAACAATAAGGTTTTTGATTTTGTTGAAATGGTCTATCCAGTCTTTGTATGTTTCTTCAGGGTCTACTTCTTTGGATTCATAAAGCTTCTCTAGAAGAAAGTTATGGTAAGCAGTCAGTGCTGTTAATTTTGATCTAAATAAATCCTCTTCAAACAAGTCCATTACGTGAACCGCTCTTCTGGCAACCTTGTCTTCATACACGGGTCCAATGCCTCTTCCAGTGGTGCCGATTGCATTCTTTCCTAATGACTTCTCTCTGGCTTCATCAATTGCTATATGGCTTGGCAGTATTAATGGGCACTGAGAGCTGATCATGAGTTTACTATGAATATCAATACCCTTAGATTCCAGGTATTCAATTTCCTTTATTAATGTGGGCAAATGGAGTACAACTCCGTTTCCAATCAAGCACTTGGCATCATTGAAGATACCGGATGGGATTAAGTGAAGTACCGTTTTCTCGCCTCCTATGACAAGAGTATGCCCAGCATTATGGCCTCCTTGAAATCTGACAACTAAATCAGCTTTCTCGGTAAGAATATCAATGATCTTTCCTTTTCCTTCATCTCCCCATTGAGCACCGATTACAACCAAAGATTTTGTCACTGAATACTCCTAGAATAAGTTCATTAATATCACACCCATTATAATCAAGATAAGTCCTGTAATTCTTATAGAATTCTCATTTGTATTGAGCATTTGCATAAGGAGAAACTTATAAAGCTTTGGTGAAATAAATGGTAATAATCCTTCCAGGATAAAAAATACTGAAACAGCAAAGACTAACTCATTGACCCCCATTATTAATACTGTGAATTATTCTGGAGCCTGGTTATTTAAATACTTAAAGAAATCTCCTTTTGAGTCAAGAACAAGAATATCATTTGATGTTCCAATGGAATTTTTATAAGCCTGAATGCTTCTATAAAATGAGTAAAACTCACGATCCTCATTGTATGCAGTTGCATAAAGGTTTGCTGCCATTGCATCGCCTTCACCTTTAATGATTTGTGAATCACGATTTGCATTTGCAAGAATCTCGATTCGCTCTCTATCGGCTTCAGC
>NZHP01000038.1 GCA_002691465.1 Gammaproteobacteria bacterium
GAGGGCCATTGAGAATTAACTTATCGATTTTATCTGAAGCAATCACTGCCAATTCGGCAACGATGCAAGCACCGGTATGATGACCAAGCAAAGATACTTTCTCGAGTTTCAAAAATTCAATTAGATCCAAAATGCACAGAGAATAATCATGAATGCTTGGCTGAGTCTGCGGAGCATCGGATTGCCCATAACCGGGAGTATCGACAGCAATGACCTGAATTCCTGAGCTTGCCAAAGGCTCAAAAGCTTTGGAGAACATGTCGAGTGAACTCGGCGATTGATGACACAAGATCAATGGTTTGCCCTCGCCAGTTATTTGAAAATGGAGCTGACCAAAAATACTATCGATGTATGCTTTTCTTGATGAAATATTCATAATTCTTTTTCGCTAAATAATTTAACATGTGCTGGTCTCAAAGGATATAATCTAAATCCTCTAAAAGTTAGAAAAGGCTTTTTTAAAAATGACTTCTATAGAAAATAACATTCAAAAGATTTCCAGCTTAATTGGTGCTGAGAATGTCATTCAAGACCAAGAAAGTCTTTACTTTTATTCAACGGATATTTTTGGATCCGCTAAAGAACAGGCAATTGCAGTGGTTCGACCTGGAACTGCAGATGAACTTATATCACTCATAAAACTCTGCATTGAAAATGAAGTAACGTTGTCAACAAGAGGTGGTGGCGCGTCCTATACAAGTTCATTCCCGCCTGCACGAAAAGACACCATTATCATTGATAGTCAGAGATTAAAGAAAATTGAAGTCAATGAAGAAGACATGTTTGTGACCGTTGAGCCTGGAGTCACTTGGCTAGAGCTCTATGAAACATTAAAACCGCTGGGATTGAGAACGCCTCATTGGGGGCCATTCTCAGGGAGAGTCGCCACCATTGCAGGATCAATGTCATTCCATGCCATCAGTCATGGGACCAATAATGCGGTATCCGCAGATTCATTATCGAGCCTCCAGGTAATAACGGGGACCGGGGAAATCATTGAAACAGGTTCTCAAGGAAGCGACGAAGCATCGTCACGTTTTTTCAGGCACTATGGTCCAGATCTGGGTGGTTTATTTTTAGGAGATTCGGGTGCTCTTGGAGTAAAGACGAGGATCACTTTGAAGCTTGTTAAATACCCCGAAGGGTTTGCGGCATGCTCCTTTGGTTTTCAGAATTTTGAGAATCTTTTCAATGCCATGAAAGAGATCTCTAAACTCGGCCTGGTCTCAGACAACCATGGCTTGGATCCAAGAAAACAAAAAACAGCGATCATGGAAATGGAAAATGCCAGCACAATTGCAGCAGCTCAATCCATTATGAAGTCATCAAGAAATATTTTTGATGGTCTCACACAACTCATGAAAATGGGCATGGCAGGAAGAGGATTTCTAAAAGATGCCGCTTATTCTGGACATTTTACAACCGAAGGCATTAATTCAAAGGAAGCCAAGCTCAAATTGGCTGAAGTAAGAAAGGTTGCTCAGAAATTCGGGAAAGAAGTAGCAAACAGCATACCTCTATACCTCCACGCAAACCCATTCATGGAACTGACGCCAATATTAGGGCCGAACGGAGAATTGTGGAAACCTACTCATTCTGTCCTACCATTCTCCAGGGTATTGAAGCATAACCAAGATTACCAATCACTGATGTCAGAGTTTGAAGCTCGCATGGAAAAACATGGGGTATATATGAACATGATGTTCTCTTTCATTGATAGTAATGCCTTCCTTTATGAGCCCACTTTCCTCTGGCAAGACGAACAAACAATTTACCACAAGAAAGTTTATCCCCTCGATTTGAAAAATGTCCCAACTTTTGAGCGAAATCCTGAGGGTCTTGAGCTTGTTCATGAAATAAAAGATCGCCTAGAGGAAATGGCGAGGAATAACGGGGCGATTCATTTTCAAATAGGAAAAGATTATCCATATTTAAAAACTAGGACGGAAAGTACTAGAAAACTTCTCGTCATGTTAAAGAGAGAATTGGATCCAAAAAATCTGATTAATCCAGGAAATTTGGGGTTTGATGAAAATAATTAAGGGGAGTTACATTGAGCGAAAAAAAATATGATCTCGTCATCAAGAATTTGAAAGTTGTTCAGCCGCAAGCTGATTCAGTAGATGAAAAAGATATAGCCATTAAAGATGGAAAATTTGCCGCCATTGAAAAAAATATAAATCCTGAAGAAGCGACCGAGTCATACGATGGCAAAGGTAAACTTGCATTTCCTGGATTGGTTGATGCACACATGCACACTGGTATCTATAACCCGCTAGACAAGGACGCCGTCATTGAGAGTCGCGCTGCTGCTATGGGTGGAGTCACCTCAAGCCTCAACTACATAAGAACGGGAGGTTACTATCTCAATAAAGGTGGCCCTTATCGAGATTTTATGCCCGAAGTTTTTGAACTATCAAATGACAACTTTTACGTTGACTATGCATACCATCTCGCTCCCATGGATAAAAAACATATCTCTGAGATTCCAGATCTGATTGAAGAGTTTGGAGTTACGTCGTTTAAAATTTTTATGTTTTACGGAGGACACGGTCTTCATGGTGCATCTACAAATCAACACGAGTTCTTAATGATTGATCCAGAGGAAAAATATGATATCGCTCATTTTGAATTTGTGATGAGGGGCGTCCAAGACGCCATCACCCGATTCCCTGATAAAAAAGAGGACATCAGCCTGAGTTTACATTGCGAAACGGCTGAGATCATGGCCGCGTATACTAAAATGGTGCAGGAAGAAAATAAATTATCTGGTCTCAAGGCATATAGTGCCTCAAGGCCTCCTCATTCTGAGGGCCTTGCAATATTTATTGCCTCTTACTTGGCGAATGAGACTGAATTACCCAATATCAATCTTTTGCATTTAACCTCCAAAAAAGCAGTTGACGCTGCCATGCAAATGCAAAGTGTATTTCCACACATCAACTTTAGGCGAGAAGTTACCATTGGCCACTTAATATTGGATGTCGATGCTGAAACTGGAAATCTAGCTAAAGTTAACCCGCCTATTAGACCCAGAGAAGATGTCGAATATCTCTGGGACAGCGTTCTAAAAGGTGACATCAGTTGGATATGCAGCGACCATGCATGTTGTAAGCACGAAGACAAAGTTGACTCTGAGGAGTCTGATGATATTTGGCTAGCAAAGTCTGGCTTTGGTGGGACGGAATACTTGTTATCAGCTTTGGTGAGTGAGGGACGCAAAAGAGGTCTATCGCTCAATAAAATGGCTGAACTAACGAGCCTTAATCCAGCCAGAAGATATGGCCTTAGAAGCAAGGGGGACATCGAAGTTGGTTTAGATGCAGACCTAGCCATAGTCGACCCTAATCATGGCTGGACTATAAGGGCAGAGGAATCGGAATCCGGTCAAGGCTACACTCCCTTTGAAGGTCTAGAGCTTGATGCTAAAGTAACAACAACTTTTTTAAGGGGGAATTGCATCTATGACAATGAGCAGGTGATTGGTGAGCCAAAAGGAAACTATCTCAAACGACCTTGCTAAAAAAAAGCCCCATTCCAGGGGCTTTTTTATTTCTGATGTTTACAGTTTAGAATTGATAAGTCAGTTCAAGACCTACTCTTCTTTGAGTACCTGCATGTGCGAACGATCCGCCAAACTCAGGAGCAGGAATAACTTCTGCTAGATAATCCTCATCAGTAAGGTTTTTAGCATAAGCAACAAGGGTATAATTGTCTCCCTTGATTCCCATTCTTAAGTTTACAGTGTCGTACTCATCTCTTTGAGTCTTGTCGTATGCCATTGGCACTCCAAATAATGACACTCTAGAGTTGTTCTCTTGCATCACATGGAACCATGTTGGACCAACAACTGCATAGTCAAGCTGGGCAAAAAATTCTCTGCCATTAGCCATTGGATAATCAAGAGATATACCTGCATTGTAGGTGTGCTCTGCATGATATGGGACATCATTGCCAACACTGTCTGTTCTAACAGAGTTTTTAATGATTTCACTGTCAATTTGTGCACCTGATAGATAAACACTCAAGTTGTCATTAACAATAGCTGAAATGGCAAGTTCGAAACCGTCCATCTCTGCTTCATCAATATTCTCAACAATTCTAAGAAGTCCAAATGGTCCAACGATGAATTCAAAAAACTGAAGATCATTTGCATTGGTATCAAAGAAGGAACCTTCAACGTTTACTCTGTTGCCAGCGAGCCTTGCTTTAAATCCGATCTCGAATGAATCATTGGTTTCTTTCTCATAGACGTCAGTGACTGCTACGGGTGAACCAGGATTGAGTGGATTGATAAAGGTATCAATCGTAGCTCTTGAGCCTGAATTATTGAAACCACCACTCTTGAATCCTTCGCCCCAACTTGTGAATAGAGTCAACTCATCACTCACATCATAAGTCAAACTTATCTTGGGTTGAAAAGCTTCAAAAGATCGGCTTTGATCAGGAATTGAAGAACTGCTACAAAGACCAGTATTTAATGGTCCACCTGTGTAAGGAGGTCCATCGCAATCAATATACGTTGAATTCACGCCAGTAGGCACAAGACTGTGAACGCTTCTGTCTTCCTTGTCGTAACGTCCAGCAATCGATAATTCAACGGATTCGCTCAAATCAATGTTGACGGATCCAAAGAATGCAGTGACTTCATTGTCAAACTCATCCCATACCATTTGCTCTGTTGGGTTGTTCCCATTGGGAGCAACATACATTCTCTCAGTAATGCCTTTGCCTTTATCGGTTCCTTGGTTAACACCGACTTCTCTTGCAACATCAAGGTAGTACATTCCAGCTGACCATCTTAAAGCTTGATCATCAGGAGAAGTTAAGCGAATTTCAAAACTGATGTCGTCCTGATTTCGCACTTGGTACTGTGTTCCGTCACATCTTGTAGGTGTGTACGGCCCAAGCAAAAGCCCATTAGGAATGGTTGGATCAGTAACTGCAATATACTGAGGTGAAGGCAATGAAAATCCTTGGCCAGCATTAACAATTTCAGCCAATGAATCTAAACATGATTGATCTGTAAAGAAAAAGCCCCATGCACCACTTGTTCCATCTGCACCGAATGAATTATCTATGTCACTATAAAGCGTCCAAGCGCTTAAAGTTCCCCAATCAAGTTCTCTTTCGATTTTTAAAGAGAATTCAGTGGATTTCTGATCATTGAAGTGAGGGATGTTATTCACGTACTCAAAATTATGATCATTGACATCTTCATAAAGCGTTGGAATGCCGAGCACTGCCTCGAATATTGGAAGAGCAAAAACCGCATTAAATTGAATTGAAGCGGTATCGACTTCACCGTATCGAAGTTTTGCATCGACAGTGGTGTTCTCATCCCACTCGCCTACATATCTTGTAACGATGTCATAAGACTTATATTGATCAACGCAATCATCACAACCAGTCCAGCGATTCTCTCTCCATCCGTCGGTTGTGTTGTAATTAATCATTGCACTGAATGCGCCGCCTTGAGGCGTAGGTCCCTCTGTCTTGGCAGTGATTGCGTAAGTTGCATCATCCCCAATTGAGATTTTTGCCACAGAATTAGTCACATCGCTTGGTTTTTCTGTAGATACGATAATTGCTCCGGCAGATGCATTACGTCCGTAAATCGCACCTTGTGGTCCTTTAAGAACCTCGATCTGAGACAATCCCAAGTATTCTCTATTGAGTGCAGCAGGATTGGTCATAACAATGCCATCGATGATTAAACCAAAACTGGTTTCTGCATCTCGTGCACCATTCATTCCTCTGATGCTGACTTGTGTATCTCCAACCTCAGCAGTATCAACTATGGTTACGCCAGGTGTTAAGTTTACGAAATCTGCTGCCCTTTGAATGCCCGATCTTTCGATTTGATCAGCAGTCAGTACAGTGATCGTTCCAGGAACATCCTTTAGAGACTCTTCCCTTGCACGAGCTGTTACAGTGATTTCTTCGATAACGGATTGAGCAAAAACTTCACTCACTGGAAGCAACATTATCATTGAGACAGTGGCTATCAGTCCTTTATTAAAGTATTTCGTCATGTGTAATACCCCAAATATTTTATTAAATTTATAAATTTCAAATTCCCCCTAAAACAAAAAACAGCTTGTTAATTAATGAATAGCAGTTTTAAATACTAACGAATTTGATCGCTTTCATTCTAAATGCATTTAATTCCCAAAAAAAGTGATTAGTTCGGAAAGGAATGAGTCAAGGCTGAATGGTTTGTTGTATTTTTACAAAAATACACACTTTTTGGCATAAAAGAACCTTCATTGAGAGACAGCACAAATGTTAATAATATTTTTAGTGACATTCATAGGATTAATGGGCTTTGGCATCATACTGCCTCTTTTCCCTTTTTATGCTGAGAGGCTTGGTGCTTCTCCGGAGGTCATCACCTTAACGATGGCTGTCTTTTCTATGGGGCAATTCATAGCAGCCCCATTTTGGGGAAGGCTCAGCGACTCCATTGGCAGAAAAAAAGTGTTAATTATCAGCTTAATTGGCTCGACAATTGCATACGTAATGCTCGCTTTTGCTGAGACATTGACGATGGTGATTATCAGCAGGGTTTTATCCGGGCTGATGGCAGGCAATATTTCAATTGCCTTTGCCTATGTCGCAGACATAACAGACGAAGAAAATCGGTCTGCTGGTTTAGGCAAGGTCAGTGCCGCACTTGGTCTAGGTTTCATGACGGGACCCGCTATTGGAGGCTTCTTGGCAGGAAATGATATTGAAAATGCGAATTACGTTCTAACGGCACTTTCAGGAGCTGGCATTAATCTTATCGCTCTGATTGGAGCAATGCTTTTCTTAGAAGAATCTCTCCCTGATTCTGATAGGAAATCCATGGATGGGCTTTTCAAGATTTTTAAAAAAGAAACATTCAAGCCCGGAAAAAAAATTATCTTCTTCGCTTCGTGTGGACTGTTTTTCTATTCGGGGATGTCGCTGATGGAAGCCATCTTTCCTCTGTGGGCAAATCAAATATTCATGTACGGGCCTACCCATATCGGCAGTGTTTTTTTTATGCTTGGATTAATATCAGTAATCATACAAGGCGGACTCATTGGGCCTCTAACCAAAATGTTTGGCGAAATAAAGCTCGTTCAACTGGCAGCAGTATTCATGATGATCGGTCTTTCTTTGATGGGAAGCGCAATCAGTGTATTAATTCTCTGGATAGGATTGTTTTTTTATGGTTGCGGTGCAGCAATGTTTAACCCAAGCCTATCGAGCTTGGTTTCCAAAAGCGCTAATGCCAATGAGAAAGGCCTATTTCTTGGTCAATATCAATCTGCATGTGCACTTGGGAGAATCTTAGGTCCAACATTTTCTGGGATACTATTCAGTCAAATAAGTACCTCTGCGCCACTCTATACTGGAGCCATGCTTGGAATTCCTGTGATTGTATTAATCACAATCTTTGCTTTAAGACGGAAAAATGAGGGAATAGAATAAGACTATAAGGAGATATATATGAAAAAGACGGTAGTTATAACTGGAAGTACAAGAGGGATTGGTCTAGGAATGGCCAAAGAGTTTCTATTGAGAGGGCACAACGTGGTTGTGACAGGAACGAGTGATGAAAGCGTTGAAAAAGGGCTGAAAAACATTGGTGAGAATGAAAATGTCATTGGCGTTCCATGCTTGGTTGAAAACACTGACTCCATTGAGGCAGTTTGGAACAGAGCAGTCGAGAAATTCAATACAGTTGATGTATGGATCAATAACGCAGGTGCGGCCACTTCGAGAAATGGTTTGGAAGAACTCAGCTATGAGGAAATAAAAAGAACCGTTGATACAAATTTGACTGGCACAATCTTAGCAACAAGAATTGTCTCATCAAGAATGCTTGAACAAGGATCAGGTCAAATATATATGTTTGAAGGTTTTGGCAGCAACGGGCAACTTCAGAAGGGAATCAGTGTCTACGGCTCAACGAAAAGAGCGCTTAGATATTTCACCTCAGCAGCTGCAAATGAATTCAAAGACACTCCAATCATCATCGGGTCAATCAGTCCAGGCATTGTTACCACAGACCTTTTATTGCGTTCATCAAAATCGAGCGAGAAGGACTGGGAAAAAGCCAAAAAAGTTCTCAATGTCCTAGCTGATCGTCCTGAAGTAGTTACGCCATGGCTCGTGGAACAAGTTCTAAAAAACAATAAAAACGGCGCCAAAATCGCTTGGCTAAACACAATAAAAGTTCTCGGNCGATTANTNTTCGGAAGAATGTTCTGCAAAAANCAGGTCATCGATGATTGGGAAAGGGAGCAAGCTGAAAATCATTCATGAGCGATAAGAAAAAATATCGAGGAAAGGATTTCATTCGACAAATGATCCATCACGATGTTGACTCTGGCGTCAATGATGGAAGATTGGCCACGAGATTCCCTCCTGAACCAAACGGATATTTACACATAGGACATGCACTTTCAATTTGCATTAATTTTGGAATCGCAAAAGAATTTGATGCGCCCTGTTATCTCAGATTCGATGACACCAATCCTGCAAAAGAATCNGNTGAGTATGTCAACTCGATCATGGANGACGTTAAATGGTTGGGTTTTGACTGGGGCAATGATTTAGCTCATGCTTCGGATTACTTNGATTCAATTCATGAATTTGCCATAGAGCTGATTGAAAAAGATCTTGCTTACATTGACAGCCAAACNAGCGAAGAAATTAAAAACTCAAGAGGCACACTGAATGCCCCAGGAACTGAAAGCCCTTATCGCGATCGTACCGTCTCTGAGAATCTTGGATTATTTGATCGAATGAAGAACGGTGAATTTGAAAACGGTGAACATGTGCTTAGAGCAAAGATAGACATGTCCTCACCAAACATAAATNTNAGAGATCCCATCATATATAGAATTTTGCATTTAGATCATCAGAGAACAGGNAGTAAATGGTGCATATATCCAATGTANGACTTTGCTCACACCCTTTCGGATGCNATTGAAGGNACTACTCACTCGCTTTGCACACTCGAATTTGAAGANCACAGACCCNTNTANGAGTGGTTTCTCGACAACCTTGATCTCCCAACCAGACCAAGACAGATCGAATTTTCACGTTTGAACTTGGAGCACACAATAACCAGCAAAAGAAAACTTGCTGATCTTGTTGTTTCAGGGCACGTTTCAGGATGGGATGATCCTAGAATGCCAACCCTATCGGGACTCAGGAAAAGAGGCTACCCAGCAAGTGCCATAAAAGAATTTTGCAACAGAGTTGGGATTACTAAAAAAGACAAGACCATTGAAATGTCGCTTCTCGAGAGCACGGTCAGGGAAGAATTGGATTCATCCTGCAATAGAGTCATGGCCATTCTGAATCCACTAAAAATGACAATTAAGAATTACCCGGAAGGCGAGACTGAAATGCTAGATGCAAGGAATCATCCAAAAAATAAAGAAATGGGAAGCAGGCAATTGCCATTTGGTAAAAACATCTTGATTGAGAAAGACGATTTCATGGAAAGTCCAAACGAAGACTTCTTCAGACTTTCGCCAGGTACTGAAGTCAGACTCAGATATGCATACATAATCAGATGCGACGAGGTCATTAAAGATGAGAATGGTGAAATAGTAGAGCTCATATGCTCATACGATCCTGAAACAAAAAGTGGCACTGGAACATCAAATAAGAAAGTCAAAAGTGCAATCCACTGGGTTTCATCGGATCATGCCGTTTCTGGAAATGTGAACCTTTTTGAAACACTTTATAACGATCCAAATCCAGACTCTGAGAGTCCGATCAATAAAAACTCAATCACTGAAATCCACAACCCCGCATTTGAGAAATCTCTTGTTGATGCCGTAGTTGGTTCTCGATTTCAATTTGAGAGAAATGGATATTTCATTCTAGACGCAGTCGAAGACGGTAGACTTTCGTTCAATAGAATTGTAACTCTCAAAGATACTTGGGCGAAAATTCAGAAAAAAAANGGCTAAAAAAATAATCAGCTCTGAATTAAAAACTGGAGCCAGTTGTCATAGATTTTTTTACTCGCGCCCTGCCATTCAATATCGATCTCTGAAATTANATCGTCATCCAACTTTATTTCTGACGGTTTAGAAAGAATNCTTNCCTTNATTTCTTCGAGTTTANCGACTGCAGCACTTGGAAAATAATCATNAGGTAAAGGGGGGTAATCATCTCTGATGCCATTTACAAAGCTGTTTACTTCNCGCTGGTATTCNTTGAGTAAACTGTTTTCACTGTATTCGGGATGNCCCTGAAACATCACAAGCTTGCTGTCTTCAGAAGCAGCCAAATAGATGCCAGCAAAATCATTGGAGGCCAATATTTTTAGATCTGTAGACTCTATTGCCTGAATTGGAAAATCGTAATAATGAGAATGCGGGCCATTAAAGCCATCCTCAAGGCCTATTATTAATGGATGATCTTCGCCCAGTTTATGTTCAAAAATGCCCCATGCCTTCTCGTCTCGCATTTCTCTTTCAACTTCATACTTTGCTTTCATGATTGCATGAGTTGCGAGGCAAGAGCACATGATAGAGGTTGTATTTGATTCAGCCCATTCAAAAACTTCAATCAACGGATCCCAAAATCGCTCCTTGGTCATATCCTTCTGAGAAGGATTTGCGCCAGAAATAATCAGTCCGTCATATCCTCTTTGCTGAAAATCATCAATCCCATTGTAGTGCTCAGTAATATAGGTCTTGAATCGATCGCTTCTATTCTCAGTTTCAACAGAGGTGGGGTAAAGGTGCACAAGGAATTCGTCATTGCAAGCAAGCATTCTAACAAATTGGCGCTCAGTCGCTTGAAAAGCTGGATCCGGCATTAGATTCAATAAGCCAATATGCAAATGCTTTGAGTATGATTTTTTTTCTAAGTCTTCAGTTCTTATGACCAATCCAGATGATTCAAGTCGCTCCAAAGAAGGAAGATTTGGATGAGAAATAACCGGCATGTTTGTTTTTTACACTACCGTGGCTATCGCATCCAACATTTCATTTGGTGCTTCATTGACTATGGCGTGACCACAATTTGGAAGCATTACTGTTCTTGACTGAGGAATATTCTCAGCCAACGATTTTGAATTTCTCACTGGCGTCATGAAATCGTCTTCGCCCAAGATCAGCAAGGTGGGGCAAGCAATGTCTTTGCTTCTTTCAATGCCAGAAGTATAGTCTTTGCAAGCCTTCAGATCATTGTAGATGACCCCAGGACCGCTTCTTTCTAATAATCTTTGCAACTTCCCAATCATCCAAGTTCCAGGCACTTGTGAACCGCCCAAATGGGCCGCCTGACTGTGAGACCAAAAATTGACCATTTCTTTGGCAACATCCAGATCATCCTTCGCACTGTTGAGAAGCACCTCCCCGACAGGCATGGGTATGGACGTTCCAACCATAACCAAAGTGTCAACTCTGTCTGGATATCTGGCCGCCAAATCAAAAGCAACCAAAGATCCCATGCTGTGTCCAACAATAATGGTTTTGTCCTGTCCTGTTGCATCAAGAACGCTGATCACCCAATCGGCCATTCCTTCAATCGAATCAATCACGGATCCTTCTGATCGGCCGTGCCCGGGTAAATCAACGGCATGAATGTTTAGTCCTTTTCTTGCGAAATGTCTTCCCGCTAAAGTCCATACGGTATGATCCATGCCCGTGCCATGAATGAAGGTCATGCCCAAATTTCCCTCGACATGATCTTTGCTTCCAGTTGCTACATAGGTTTTCTTACTATCAACGTCAATATACATATGCGTGTCTCTCTATTATTTCTTGAGCGCTTTGGCTGCAGTTCTAAAACCCTTTTCAAGGTCCTCTATAAGATCATCCACTGATTCAATTCCAATCGACAATCGAATTAAACCCTCGGAAATACCTGCTTCCTCAAGTGCTTCAATTGACATCCTTTGATGCGTTGTACTCGCAGGATGAATGACCAGTGACTTTGCATCACCGATGTTTGCTAAATTCGAAAATAGATCCAACCGATCAATGAAGACTTGCCCAATTTCACGCCCACCTTTGATCCCAAAACTAAAGACCGCTGTAGAGCCCTTTGGCAATAACTCTTTTGCCAAATCATGATTCGGATGATTGGCTAAATTGGGATGGCTAACCCATTCGACCATGTCGTGCTGATCAAGATATTCCACAACTTTATTGGTGTTGCTTATGTGTTTATCCATTCTCACTGAAAGTGTCTCGGTTCCGTTCAGAACCAAAAAGGCAGAATGCGGAGCCAAGCATGAGCCAAAATCTCTTGCTGCCTCATTTCTGACTCGTGAAATAAATGCCGCCGGACCAAATTCCTCAGTGAAAGAGAGGTTATGGAACCCTTCGTAATTATCGGTCATTTGTGGAAACTTATCGGTTGCCTCCCAATCGAATGTCCCTCCGTCAACGATCAGTCCTGCCATCGTTGTGCCGTGTCCACTTAAAAATTTTGTGGCTGAATGAACAACGATGTCTGCACCCAAGTCAAATGGCTTGATCAGATAGGGTGTGGTGGTGGTTGAGTCAATGACGAGTGGAATTTCATGATCGTGGGCAATCTTTGAAATCTCGGGTATGTTAAAGACCTCGGTTTTAGGATTGGCAACTGTTTCACCAAAAATGAGTCTGGTCTCAGGCTTGATCGCTTTCTTGAAACCTTCAATATCGTTTGGGTCAACAAAAGTGGTTGTGATCCCAAATCTAGGCAGTGTGTATTCCAATAAATTGTGTGTTCCGCCGTACAGTGCATAAGATGCTACGATGTGACCGCCCTGATCGACCAATGTTGCAATTGCATTGTAAACCGCTGCCTGGCCACTGGCGGTTGCGACTGCGCCAACCCCACCTTCAAGGGCTGAGATTCGTTCCTCCAAAACCGCTGTCGTTGGATTGGAAATCCGAGAATAAACATGGCCTCCTCTCTCAATATTAAACATTGCAGCCCCTGCATCTGAGTCTCTGAATACATAGGACGCGGTTTGATAGATTGGAACAGCACGAGAACCTGTTTCCTTGTCTGGTCTCTGGCCTGCGTGATTGGATAACGTGTCAAATTCAAATGTTTTTACTTTTGCCATAATTCTTAAATCTTTAGTTCTTTAATAAGTGAAGTCATCAACTTCGTTTCTGAAGCATTCATTGTATAGTATTTATTGAGAATCAAAAGCCAAATCANAGTGGTGTATCTGGTCAGTTTCCTTGCAAGCNCAAGGNCCTCNAGNCCGNCGTCNCNATGNTTAAAACCATATTCTGATAANAAATACATGATTTCTTTTTCAGNCANNCCNAAATGCTCAATCACGTAAGCGATATCAAAGGATGGAAGATTCAATGAAGCATATTCCCAGTCAATGAACTGAATTCGTTTGCNGATCAGNATATTNTCCGGATGCAGGTCGTTGTGACATANNCAAATTATTCCGTCTCGATCGTANAGAGAANTNTATAACTCAGTGGCCTTATCAAANATNCGATCGCCTCGATCATCCGAGATNTGTTCNCGATAAAAATTCAAAGAGTCTTGAAAGGTGTGCTCAAAAGAATCAATCCGATAGGAATGNAGAGTNGCTANACTCTTGGCAAGACCNGACAACATAAATTCTCTCNTTTCAGATCCAGTAAAAATCTCGCCNTCAANCTCTTCTGAGATGATGANCTTTGATTGATCNTCATAAAATAAGACANCCGGNGNTAAATTTNNTTNTTCAATGNCNCTCAACAAGCTTGCTTCTCTCTTTGGGTCTAAATTNAAGCAATTCTTGTCAATCCTGTACTGACTCAGGATTGCTTTTCTTCCTTTGTAAACGCATCGATACGTGTCTTTATAGAGACCCTCTTTGATGGAAGACAAAGATTCCAATCCATCTATATTATTGAAAGATTCTTCAAGCACGATCGCTTTCCATTTCTTTTTTCCAAGCGCTGTATCCAAAGCAAATGATGATCAGGTAAACAAAAAATAGGCCCGCTGTTAAATACAAATCTCTGGAAACAAAAAGGAACACGGATACGAAATCTATGACGAACCAATAGATCCAGTTTTCTATGAATTTTTTTGCCACCAAATAGGTGGTGATCACTGCTCCCCATGTGGTCAACGAGTCCCAAAATGGCAGTGCAGCATTTGTGAATTGCTCCAGGATGAAGCCAAAAAAGATGCTCAGAGCTAGAATGCAGCTCACGATTTTGACGTGGTCCCTGAATGTCATTGTATTGACTTCAAAATCAACCTCGACATCTCCTTTGCTCCATTGTTTCCAGCCGTAAATGCCCATGATGATGTAAAAGATCTGCAGTACAGATTCCATGTAAAGATTTGCTTGAAACATGATGAAAAAATAAAGACACGAACTGATGATCCATGCGGACCAACAAAGAATGTTTTGTCGCACAGCCAAAACCAAATAGAGAATTGCTGTGAAAACAGCAATTAACTCTATTGGACTCATCATCACAAACTAAAACTCATATCGAATTGCTATTCCCATGTGCCTCAAGTCGCCTTGTCTTTCAAACAGTGTTCTTGGGAAACTGGGCGGAACATTGCCAAAATAAAAGCCCCTAAGAGAGTAATACTCATCGAAAAGGTTTCTCACCCAAAATTCATAATTCCATTGCTCTTTTTCGTAACCAATCACGAGATTGGCAAGCGTGTAGGACGAAGACCGATTGTTGTGTGAATCCGAATAATAAAAATCGCTTTTTCCGTTCACATCCAGGCCGACATAGATGGATTCTGCTGGCGTCCATCGCATGCCCAAGGCATAGGATTTCTCGGGAGCATGCGCTTGAGCTCTTCCGTTCTGCTCATTGGTGAGATCCAAATAATTGACCTTGGTTTTCAAAAGTCCAAATGAGGCAAACAGGCTCAGAGCATCGGAGGGTTTTGACTTAATCGACAACTCCATTCCATAATTCTCGCCGCTCGCTGCATTTTGAGTCAAGAACGTGAATGTGTTTGGATCATTCGGATCGACTTGCGTCGAAGCCATGACTTGTTGGTCTTTTCGATCGGAGTAAAAAACGACTAAATCAAGATTGGTGCTTGAATCGGCGAATTGTCGATTGAACCCAAGTTCATAATTCCACAAGTATTCCGGATCATAGATCAATCGATCGGAATACAGATTCTCTGAAAAGCCGGTGCCAAGATTGAAACCGCCCGCCTTGTACCCTCTTCCAATGCTCGCATAA
>NZHP01000039.1 GCA_002691465.1 Gammaproteobacteria bacterium
GTCACCAGAGAAAAACTCCAAAATTCTGTTTCTGATTAATGTTTCAACATCGTTATTCTTTGTTGTTCTTGACCAATCAAGCATTAAATCCTATGCCTCATCTAAGAATAATAAGCGAATATTTTGTGAAAACTGTGGCTCCAATGTCATGTTCATTGATGGCAGAGATCCGGATGGATTCTATATTGCAATGGGTTTAATAAATGGCGAACCAGATTTGCCTTTGGCTCACCACATCTTTGTTGGTTCAAAGGCTCCTTGGCATGAAATTAATGACGATCTCAGACAACATGATGGAGACCCATATTGAGAACGGCTAAACGAAAAATGAATCAATTGCTTTTGTTTTTTTGTCTCTTGCTGTTCGTATTAGATTTAACACATGCCAGCGATCAAAAAATCAATGCGGAGAATTTTGCCAAGCTTGCACTGGATTGCGTTCATAAAGAATATCCAAATAAAATTTCTCATACCATGCAGAGCGATGAGGATGTCATGCCACCAAGACAACTCACGCCTTCATTTTATGGTTGCTACGACTGGCACTCTTCTGTTCATGGTCATTGGTTATTGACTAGGCTTGCAAAGCTCTACCCTGAGAGTGAGCTCGCTCCAAAAGCCATTGCTGCATTGGAAATCAGTTTTTCTGAAGAAAATTTACTTGAAGAAAGCATCTATGTATCAGGCAAGGGCAGAAAAGCCTTTGAAAGGCCCTATGGCATCGCATGGTTGCTTCAACTGGCTGCTGAACTTGAAAATTGGGATCATGCTTCAGCTAAAGAATGGAGAGAAAATATAAGGCCTCTGGAAGAAATACTTGTCAGCAGAGTTGTTGAATGGCTTCCTAAACTAACATATCCCGTCAGGAGTGGTCAGCATTCACAAACAGCATTTGCATTGGGTTTAATGCTTGATTGGTCAAGAACAACAAAGAATAACGATGTTGAAACATTAATCAGAAACAGAATTTTGGAGTTTTTCTCTGGTGACAGACAATGTCCAATTCACTATGAACCCTCCGGTGCTGATTTTCTTTCACCGTGCTTGGCTGAAGCGGATCTGATGAGAAGAGTCATGAGTCCATCTGAATTCGCTGTCTGGCTGAATGATTTCCTCGACATACCCAATTCAAATACTACTTGGCTAGAACCGGCCATAGTGAGTGATAGATCTGATCCTAAACTAGCACACATTGATGGATTGAACTTGAGTAGAGCTTGGATGCTTGAAGGCATTGCAAGTGGTCTGCCCCCCAAAGATTTAAGGATTATAGCACTGAGTGCTGCCGCAGCAGAGCACCAAGAATCAGGATTGATTGGTGTTAACAATGAATTCTATGAGGGAGGTCATTGGCTGGGTAGTTTTGCAACTTATCTGGTGACAAAGAGAGGAATAAATATTCAATGAAAAAACTCATCCTCATATCTGCACTGTTGTTCAGCTTTAATGGTTGGGCAGACGATAATGAGAGAAAAAGTATCATGTTTGATGATGCAATTGTGAGAATAATAATACCTGAATCTTTTTCCAATGAAGCAATCCTAGGAAAGAAGATCTTTGAATCAAATTGCATTGAATGCCATGGAAAAAATGCAGTTGGAAGAAAAAAGATAGGCCCGCCCCTTGTGCACAAAATATATGAGCCCAGTCATCACAATGACATGACATTTTATCGTGCAGTTGAAATGGGAGTGAGAGGACATCATTGGATGTTTGGGAATATGCCTGCCGTTGAAAACGTGACCAGAGATGAAGTCAAATCAATCATTAGCTACATAAGAGAACTTCAAAGAGAAAATAATATTTTCTAAATTATAAGGAAATATCTGTGTCGCCAGATTTGATTTTATTGTTCATNCCCACNATTGCATCTGTTTCATTNACNCCAGGGTTATGCATGACATTGGCATTCACACTGGGGCTATCAATTGGCTATAAACGAACACTCTGGATGATGCTGGGAGAGTTGAGTGGCGTTGCAAGCGTTTTTACTGCAACATTTTGGAGCCTCGGGTGGCTTTTATCCCGAGATCCCATCTATTTCCAAATTATCTCATTTGTCGGAGGTGTTTATCTTTTGTATCTTGCTTTCCAACTCTTCCGAGAAACACCCGAGACCATTGAATCCAGAGATCTTAAAAAAACTCACCCCATGGCACTTGCAATTCTTGGCTATGTAACAGCGGTCAGTAACCCCAAAGGTTGGGCTTTCTTAATGGCTCTACTTCCAGGTTTTGTTTCATCCGATACAGAACTTACCTCACAATTCATCATCATGATGGGAATCATGTTAACGACAGAGTTCATATCTCTGACTGTCTATGCAACTGGTGGACAGTGGCTTGCGAGCCGACTGAGCAGCAATAAAGGCATTGTGAATGCAAACCGAGTGGCCGCCAGTATGCTGACTCTCGCTGCCCTATGGGTTTTAAGTGGGTCGCTGAGTTAGCCAAATCTAGCGATTAATAAATAAAACAATATCTTAAAAAAAAATCTATACACTGTGAGCCTCTTACAGGGGTATTCAATGTCTTTTAAAAATCTTGGTCTCTCAGATGAATTGCTGAATACAATTCAAAAAGAAGGCTATTCAGAAGCAACGCCGGTGCAAGAAAGAGCAATACCTCTTATTAATAAGGGCATGGATATACTTGCTGGAGCACAAACTGGCACAGGAAAGACGGCAGCATTTGCTCTGCCTATTCTCAATCGCTTGCAGCAATCCAAATCAAAGAAAAGAACGGTTCGTGCTTTAATTCTGACGCCGACCAGAGAACTGGCAGCACAAGTGAATAATAGTTTTCGCACCTATGGCATTGCATTGCCATTCAAGACCATAGAGATATTTGGAGGGGTCAGCATGAGGCCTCAAAAAAGTAAGCTAAAAAAAGGCGTTGATATTGTGGTCGCCACACCGGGAAGGCTTTTGGATCATTTGAGCCAAAACACCATAGATCTCTCTGGTGTAGAGGTTTTTGTTCTGGATGAAGCGGACAGAATGCTTGATATGGGGTTCAAGAGAGACATAGAAAAAGTGATCAAGCAACTGCCCAAGAGAAGGCAGAATCTATTGTTCTCAGCCACCTTTCCAAAGGAGATACAAAGACTGGCTTCCAAACTTCTCAACTCACCCAAAAAGATACAAGTGGCCTCAGAGAATTCAACCGCCGAAAATGTGAAGCAGACGGTCTACCCTGTTGATCAATCCAGAAAAAGAGAACTGCTGATCCACAGCATTAAGAAAAATAATTGGTTTCAGGTTCTGGTTTTCATTAAAACAAAAAGGGCTGCAGATAAACTAACAAGGCAACTAAATAAAAAGCGAATTCTGTCCGATACAATACATGGGAATAAGACACAAGCAGCAAGAACAAAGGCACTAGAGAATTTCAAAAAGGGTAAAGTGCAAGTTCTTGTCGCGACAGACGTTGCCGCAAGAGGAATCGATATTGATCTGCTTCCGGTTGTGATTAATTTCAACCTGCCCATGGTTGCAGAAGATTACATTCATCGAATTGGAAGAACGGCACGGGCTGGGAAAGAAGGCGAAGCCATTTCTTTGGTCTGTGCAGACGAGTTTAATCTTCTCAGTGATATAGAGCGTCTATTGAAGTTTAGGATTCCGAGAGAGGAGATTGAAGGCTTCGAGACTACTCAACACCTGAATACAACCAATCTAAAACAGAAAAATAATCAGCATAAGAGATCAAACTATCAGGGATCCAAAAAAAGAAAACGATCAGACAATAAGAAGCCTCATTGGCAAAAGAAAAGAAAATCATTTAAGAAAAAGGGAAATGATAAAGGTCATAAAAAAAGAAATGGCCCTAAAAAAAGTAAGCCATCATTTAATAAATAGCCCGTGTTATCATCATCTTTATGGCTTTAAAGGTAATAGGTGCAGGTTTTGGAAGAACGGGAACGCTCTCGCTTAAAGAAGCATTAGAAAAACTTGGTTATGGACCTTGTCATCATATGAAAGAGGTGTTTCAACATGGCGATCAAGCTGAATATTTCTATCTTGCATCCATTGGGGAATCTGTGGATTGGGATGAGGTTTATAAAGATTATTCCTCAGCTGTTGATTGGCCTACTGCCGCATACTACAAAGAGCTCTCTGATAAATATCCAGATGCAAAAGTCATTCTTGGTATGAGAGATGCTGGATCTTGGTATGACAGTGCAAGCACGACAATTTATCAGATGTCTCAAAACTTTCCAAAGTGGATCAGATTCATCCTTCCAAGGGCAGATAAAATCTTTAAGATGATCGATAAAACAGTTTTTGGTCAACCATTCTCATACCAGTTTGAAGACAGAGAATTTGCAATGCGAGTCTTTAATGACCATGTTGAAGCAGTGAAGAAAAGCATCCCTGACGAGAAGCTTCTCATGCATTCTGCAAAAGATGGATGGGGACCGCTTTGTGCATTCTTGGATGTACCGGTGCCGGAAGAGCCTTATCCTTGGGTCAATGACTCAAAGGAATTTGCCAGAAGACTCCTCTTTATTAAGTTTCTTAAATGGCTTCCACTTATTGTTTTGCTTTCAGGATTGGGTTTCCTTCTCTCGTCAAGACTCTAAAAAATCTTTAATGCTCGATCCAAAGTTTTCGTGATCGACCAAGAAAGAGTCATGCCCATGCAATGAGGGTAGCTTCTTGATGGAAACATCTTTAGAGGCACTTTTGAATGCATCAAACAATTCTTCATGGCAGTCGAAAGGGAAAAGATAATCCTCGTCGACGCCAATGATCAAAACGCGATCCATATTAAAATTCTGAATAATCTCTTCAATGCTCTCGTTTTCCTCCATCAAATCAAACGTGTCGATGCACCTCGATAAATAGAGGTATGAGTTGGGATCAAAGTCAGTCACAAAATCATCCGATCTGCTCTTCAGGTAATCCTGTATTTCAAATCGATTGCTTGAAAAATCCTCTGGTCTGGGAATTGTTTCTGATTTTTTTCTACCGAATCGATTATTCCACTCCGTTGGCGATCGATAAGTAATCATCCCAAGATATCTGGCTTGTTTCATTCCATTCAGCGGAAGATCTTCATCCCGATACTTCCCTTCTTTCCAATTTTGATCCGATGTGATCAACTTTCGCTGCAGTGATCTTACTGCAATGGAAAACGGTCTGCATGCTGCAGCGGTGGAAATCAGAACAAGATTTTTTGTGATCGATGGAAATTGCTTAACGAGGCTCATTGCTGTCATTCCACCCATTGAGGGTCCAATGATTGAATTTAGTTTTTTGATCCCCAATTCATCAATGACAGGCTTCATTGACAAAGCAATGTCTTCAATCGTCACTTCAGGAAAAGAAAGGCCGTATTTTTCCTCAGTATCTGGCTTATGACTTGCTGGACCAGAGGATCCGTAACAGCTGCCCAGAGAGTTGATGCAGATCACAAAATATTTTTCAGTGTCAATGTATTTGCCTTCTCCAACAATTTTTTCCCACCATCCAGGACTTGTGTCTTCTGTAGACGAGCAAATGTGTGCCGAGGGAGACAAGCCTGTTGTCACAAGAATGGCATTGTCTTTTTTATCGTTTAATGTCCCTGACGTCTCATATGCAATGGTCAATGGATCCTCAAAAATATCCCCATTATTAAAGGCAAACGGAGGATCAATGGTGACAAATTTTTTTGATGAGTGATTCATAATTTCTAATTATCTAACAATAGAATCGATCGTAACCAAATAAATAATTATTTACTTAGATCGAGAAATTCTAAATATGACAATTCAAAGATATTAAGATTATTATATATGAAACAAAAAAAGAGAATTTACTGGGATGATTTATAACAACATAATTGAAACAATTGGCAATACGCCTGTCGTCAAAGTGAATAACATGGGTCCAAAGGATCAGAATATATTTGTCAAATGCGAAGCCTTTAATCCTTTGGCTTCGGTAAAAGATCGACTGGCATTGGCAATCGTCAACGATGCCGAGAAATCTGGAAAGCTGAAGCCTGGTCAAACCGTTATAGAAGCAACCTCAGGAAATACAGGCATTGCATTGGCCATGGTCTGTGCTGCCAGAGGATATCCATTTGTCGCAGTCATGGTTGAAACATTTTCCATTGAGCGAAGAAAAGTTATGAAGGCGCTTGGTGCAAAAGTAATCCTCACACCTGCCGCAGAGCGAGGAACCGGCATGGTAAAAAAAGCAACTGAGTTGGCAGAGAAACACGGTTGGTTTCTAGCGGATCAATTCAGAAACCCAGCCAATCCTGAGTACCATAAAAATACGACCGCGGTTGAAATCTTGAGTGATTTTAGAAATCAAGAACTCGACTACTTTGTCAGTGGGTGGGGCACTGGTGGAACAATAACTGGTGTTGGCACAGTTTTGAAGACGGCAAGACCGGAGATAAAAATAATTGCTGTAGAACCTGAATTAGCGCCTTTGTTGTCAAAGAACGAATGGGAGCCCCATAAAATACAAGGCTGGACCCCTGATTTTGTGCCGGAGGTGTTGGATCAAAATGTCATCGATCAGTACATCCCTGTCAACGACGATGCCTCGATCGAAACTTCCAAGGATTTGGCCAGAAAAGAGGGAATATTCACGGGAATCTCGGGTGGCGCAACCATGCTTGCTGCATTATTGATTGCAGAAGAGGCGCCAAAAAACAGCACTTTTTGTGTGATGTTGCCCGATACTGGAGAAAGGTATCTTTCCTCTCCACTTTTTGCAGACATTACAGAGGACAGCGATGACGAATGGTTGGCTGAACAATAGCCTTATAGTTCTTTTTTAAAAATCAGAATAAATCGACTCGTTCGATCTCGGATGTCTTTTTCAAAAACCATTTGATCCAACGGATCATTTGGATTCTCAAAAAGATCTGAATCGTCATCAAAATAAAATCCGGCTCTGGAAACTTCCTCTATGACAAATGCTTTTTCAATTCGATGAATTGAATGGCAATCATCAATCCCATGTCCGTCTTTGGAGTGATGATCTATGATGCAGTAAGACCCGCCCGTCTTTAGAGAAGCAAAGATGTTTTCGTTCATTTTCATTCGATCGGCTTTGGTCCAAACCGTGTCATGGTATGTCATGCAATTGATGATCATATCCATTTCATCGGGAAAATTAGGATTTTCCATTTCTCCCACTACTGGAATCAAGTTTTCCTGGGGAAAAGATTCCAAACGTTTCTCTATCGGATTGCCTTTCCATCTCTCAATGCTTTGTGGAGCAGTATGAGCATAGACCGCACCACTTTTCTCCAATGCATATGCAATGATTGCGCTGAGATACCCTCTTCCTGAATTCATTTCACCAACCTTTTGTCCTTCACTAATCTCGATGAAGTGAAGCAGCTCTGCTGGCATTCTGTTCTCATCTCTCTCGGTATCACCCTCAGGACGATTGCGATTTAATGCCTGCTCAATTTGAGATTTTTCAATCGGTTTCATCTTTTTCTTTTTAATAAAATCTTTCCTGGTCGGGCATCTGTGAACTCACCGTTTTTCAAAACCCTTTGGCCATTGACCCAAACAGAATGTATGCCATCCGATAACTTTTTTGGCTCTAAAAAAGTTGAATTATCTTTGAGTTGCTTTAGATCCATTAATACAAAATCTGCATAGTTTCCCGCCACTAGTAGCCCCCTGCTTTCTATGCCTACTGTTTCTGCCGACAATCCCGTCATTTTATGAATAATTCTCTCAATGCTGCCCAATCCCTGATTTCCCTGATAATCGCTGAGTACTTTGGAGAAAGTCCCGCAACCTCTTGGATGACCGCATTCAAGCCCTCCGTCACTGCACACATTGGCAAAAGGCCAGTTGAGCAATTCCCTCACATCCTGATCCACCATGCCTTTGGCGACAACCGACTCTATTGAAACAGGGCTGCCACTTGCTTGACTCAAGCGATAGCTTTCCTCGCTGAGACTGGACAACGCCTGTGCCTCTGTCATTCCCTTCATTTTGGCAATATCAGCAACGGTCTTATTCACGTATTCGGGATGGACCGAGTGATGAGAGAAACGAATATCCTCAGCCGCAGATAATTTTTCTAATATATAGTTCGTTTCATCAATGTCGGTAAAATTTCTCTCCGGATACAATGTCGTAATGCTGCTGGACCAAGCTTCATAAGGGTAAACATCGGCAGTGATATCGACTCCGGCATCTCTCGCTTTATTGAGAATATCGAGAATCTCCTCAGTTCGGCCCCAGTTGAAAACTCCGTTGAGCTTGAAGTGGTCGATATTAACAGGAACTTTTGTTTCGCTGCCAATCCTAATGATTTCATTGATGGCCTCCCAATACTCCCTGTCTTCGCTTCTGATGTGACTCTTGTATTTTCCATCGTATTCAGCAATGGCTTTGGTTAGCCTTATGACTTCCTCCGATGAAGAATGAATGCCTGGATCGTATTCAAGGCCAGTGCTGAGACCGTATGCGCCCTCTTCCATGTCTTCTATCACGAGTCTTTTCATCGTCTCAATCTCATCGTTGGTGGATTCCCGCCTGAAATCGTCTCCCATGACACGAAAACGGATGCTGTTGTGTGCTGAGAAGCTCGCCATGTTGATTGCAACTGGAATATCGGAGAAGTAGTTCTTAAATTCTTTAATGGAAAAATACTCATTTCGAGAAGAAATTGATGTTTTGGATGGTGGACTATCGGAAAATCCATCAACGGCTCGAACGATTGTCGTAATCCCTTGCGTGACCGCTGCAACCGCCATTGGCTGCTCATCGATTCCAAGGTCATGATGACTATGAGTATCAATAAAGCCAGGAGCCAATGCCAATCCATCTCCGTCAATGATTGTTTGATAACCATTTGACTGAACTTCATGCCTGAACACTTCAACGATTACTTCACCGCTGTATTCAACAGACCCATTAAATGAGTCATCGCCTGAGCCATCGTATATAACAACATTGGTAATGAGCGTTGAATTGCTTTTCGTATCTTCTAGAGCATTTGAGACTTCAACAGGAAGAGCAAAAAACATAAAAATCAGCGAAACTGAAAAACAAAGATGTCTACGAATTATTAGCATTAAATTATTTTTTAGATATTTATATAATAATCAATCTTATGTTGAATCACTCTGAAGAACAAATTGGCTAATGAATTAATAAAATCATTTAGGGCACTGAGACCAAAACCGTCAATGGCTCAAGAGGTGATTGCGCCACCCTATGACGTCATCAATGCTAGGGAGGCAAGCGACTTAGCCAAAGGACGTCCCAATAGTTTTCTTCATATCTCCAGACCCGAAATAGATTTAGAAAAAAACATCCAATACAACGATCCCTCAGTCTATGAGACGGGGAAACAAAACCTTCGAAAAATGATCGAAAACGATGTTTTAATTGAGGATGCTGAGGACATGATTTACCTCTATGAGATGATCGACAATGACATCCATCAACTGGGCATTGCAGCCGTTAGCTCTGTTGAGGCATACGAAGAAAACCTGATTAAACGACACGAGTTCACAAAACCCGACAAAGAACTGGATAGAGTCAATAACATCTCTTCATTGAATGCACAAACTGGTCCAGTGCTTTTGACATACAGGGACAATGAAAAACTGTCTTCCTTATTGGAAATGATCTCGGATCGAGAGTCGCCCATATACGATGTGAAGTCAATCGATGGGATCTCTCATCGCATTTATCAGGTCAATCAATCTGAAGAACAGCGAGAGATTTTGAATCTCATCAATTCCATGGACGCACTTTTTATAGCCGATGGTCATCACCGTTCTGCGGCGGCGGCTCTGGTTAAACAGAATAGGCAGGCTAAAAACTCCCGACACACGGGCCAAGAGAGCTACAACTATTTCCTAACAGTCTCTTTTCCAGAGAGCCAAATGAAAATTCTTGATTACAATCGTCTGATTAAAAATACACATGGACTTAGCATGCATGAGATCTTGGCAAAGCTGGGTGATAATTTCGAAGTCAAAAAGGTTGAACATGCGTTCAGGCCATCAAATAGAAATCATTTCGGAATGTATACGGATCATCAGTGGTATTCATTAAAGCTCAAACATTCAATCACTGCAGGAGATCCCGTTGAGAAATTGGACGTAGCCATGCTGCATAACTTAATCCTTGAGCCAATCTTTAAAATCGGAGACGAGAGGACTGATCCAAACATTGATTTTGTGGGTGGGGCACGAGGAATGGAAGGTCTTGAGTTAAGAGTGGATAGCAACCAGATGGACTTTGCATTTTCACTTTACCCAACTCCGATTGAGGCATTAATTGAGGTTGCGAGTGCTGGAATGATCATGCCCCCTAAATCCACATGGTTTGAACCAAAATTAGTGGATGGATTATTGTCGCATAAGATCGATTGAGCTGATTTTTGTCTTCCCGTTTTGTGGATTTTTTGACACAATCTACTTTTAAGAAACTAATTTAAGGATTAACAAAAATGGATGCAGAAGCAATAAAAGAAAAAGCAAACGCTGCAGCAGAAGGAATCACCTTCACAGACTGCGCATGTGAAACACTATCTCAAGTACCTGATTTTGCAATGGACATGGCAATCAGCCACATGGTCAATGCTGCTACAGATCAGGGCGTTGATTCAATTTGCTGCGAATTTTTGGAAGCGAATAACCCTATGGGTTAAATTTTTGGTGGAGATGGGTGGACTTGAACCACCGACCTTCGCGTTATGAGTGCGACGCTCTAACCAGCTGAGCTACATCTCCATAAATCACTGAAAGATGGATTTTCAACGTCTAAATCCATTCTGTCAAGTGCGACTGAATAATTACTTATGAATAAAATAAAAATTATTAAATCTTTGGTGCTTATCGCCTGCTCTATTTCATTTATTTTGCCATTGAGTGCAAAAGAATTTCCCGGTGAATCATGGTCTGTAAAGAATCCCGGTGAGCTTGGTGTTGAAGCCTCAAAAGTAGAAAAGCTCTTTGATTTATCTTTTCAAGACGATGCAACTCAATCTGTGGTACTTATAAAAGACGGGTATCTAATTGCTGAGAAATATGCAGACGGTTACGACAGAGAATCAATTGCAACATCCTGGTCTATGGCAAAAAGCTTTTATGCCAGTTTGATCGGAATCTCGATTGAAAAAGGCGAAATTGGAAGCCTGGATGATAAAGTCAGCGACTACTTGGACTATTTCAATGAAGATCGAGAAAACATCACGATCCGAGAAGTACTCGATATGGCAAGTGGTCTTGAAAATCCTGATCACGAACACGAAATCATGTTCTTCCTTGACGATCATTTGGCATACGCCAAAGAGATCAAGAGAGACAAAGAAGCGAATACTGTTTTTGAATACAACAATGTCAATTCGCTTATCATTGGCGACATCCTGCTTAAAGCCACAGGCAAAAAATCCGACGTCCTGCTCAAAGAACGTGTCCTTGATCCCATTGGCACAAAAAACTACACCTTGTGGAGAGATGCTGCAGAGAACGTCTTGAGTTATTGCTGCATTGATATGTCTGCCAGAGATTATTCAAGATTTGGATTGCTCTTCTCAAGAAATGGTGATTGGAATGGACAACAAATAGTGCCTTATGACTTCGTTCAGGAAACTTATAATCCCAGATGGACGACTCCCTCATATCATGCTGACATGAACAGCAGAGATTATGGTCTGCATTGGTGGTTTTCTAAGAATGACGAAGAAGGAAAGATCATGAATGCCAGTGGAAAATTTGGACAGTATATTTTTATAGATCAGGCAAATGATTTAATTTTTACCCGGGTTACAAAATACACTTCAACCGGTGGGTCAAAACAGGATTGGGGGCCAATTCGTGACTATGATGTCAGCGATGTTGGCAGATTTCTCTGGTTCTTTAGACTCTTAGAGAAAATCGGTTGGTATAACATTGAAAGAGATATTAAATCGCCGGTCACGCTTGAAGATGGGGAATCAAAAGAGTTCTATGAAAACTATGATGAAATCATAGATGCTATGGCTGATTTAAGTCGAGAATAGAAATATTTATCAGAATTTTTTGTCAATCATGGCAAGAAGAACATTCAAGAGTCTTGCACGTCTGGTGATTCTTAAAATGCGCATAACAAACTAAGATTGAACCGATTAGTGTTGTAATCTTCTCACCCGATTCACCGAGAAGGCTTTCGCCCAAAAGCACGGCTGCGGTCAAAGCCAGAAGGCCTGAAATTCCAATGTAGAGAAAAGAAAGAATGTTGTGATTCTTATAACCAAGGCTCAATGCGTAAAGACTTACCGGAAGTGCTATCAATAAGATCATCTTGTGAATCAACTCGTTGTCGATTGAAGTAAAAATAAAACCTGAGGTAACAATGAAAAAGGATGGCACAAAGAAACAGTGAACCGCACAAGCCAATGATATCGTGACTGCAAATTTATCTGTCTTCAATTGTGTTTTAGGATCCATTCAATTCCATTTTAGTCCTCTGAGGGTTTATTAAAACCCTCAGAGGGTGATTTCTCCAACAATTTAGGAGGTGAATCTTGTTCAATGCCAGAGGAAACTTGGGTTTGCTAGAACTTCATGTTGAAGCGTAGCCCAATGTTTCTCCCTGGTAGAGGCACCTGATCTTTCACGAATGACGAATGATTGCGTGCAACTTCATCCAGAAGATTTTTTGCAAACAAAGTAACCATCATCTCGCGGTCTCCAGAGAAAATCGGGAGACTCTGTGACACTTTAAGATCAAGCATGTTGTATGACTCTGTCGGTGTCTCGTTCAAAGATAATTTATTTTGAGATTTGACATTCCTTAAAGTCAAAGAAGCTCTTGTGCCTTCTTTAGCATAATCGATTGAGAAAATATGACGCCTTGGATTTATCCTCGGGACATATCCTCCATCTTTGAACTTCGCATTGACATAATCCATGCCATAAGAGAATGACATAGAACCGCCATTGACATTCACAGAACGGCCAAGCTCAAATTCATAACCATTGAATTCTGCATCTTTTTGCATGTAATTTGAAAGAATCAATCCACCATGATCGTCATGTCCATCGTGATCGTCGTGACCATCATGATCGTCATCGTGATCGTCTTCTTCATGCATCTCATGCTCTTCTTCTGTTTCATCCCGCAGATAGATGTAGTCATCCACATCATTTCTGAAGA
>NZHP01000040.1 GCA_002691465.1 Gammaproteobacteria bacterium
TCTCAATTAAAGAAAAATAAATTGTCGGGACGGCAGTGAATACAGTGTAGTTTGACTGCGAAATTTCTTTGCAGACTTTATCAACATTGAATCCTCCAAGCATGCTTACTTTTGCTCCAACATATAGCGGACAGCAAAGTGAATTAATGATTCCATGAATATGATGCAATGGCAGTATTAGTGGAATATGATCTTCTTTTGTCCATTTCCAGGCTTCGGCCAATGCGGTGATTTGTGCTTCGATATTTCCGTGTGTCGTGATGACTCCTTTGGGCTTATTGGTGGTCCCACTGGTGTATATGATCATTGCTTTTCTATCGTTGCCCAAGGTTGGCAGCGACATGCATTCTACTGCATTGATGTTTTCGATATTCTGAATATTAATGCTATTTTTTTGAGGTATTTTTTTCTGCTCTTCACAATTATTGGATGAAATAATCAGCGTTATATTCGAGTCAGAGATATAGTGATCAAGCTCCGACTCTTTTGCTGAAAGGCTTAGTGGAACTGCGATTCCCCCCGATTTCCATATCCCCCAAAGAGCCACAACATAATGGATATCCGGACGCACGAGAAGCCCTATTCTCTCTTCATTTAAGTCAGATTCATCGCCGAGCAAGAACGATGCAATTTCATCAGAACGTTCATTCAGATATCCATAAGTGAATTCTTTTCCATCGCTTTGGATGGCGACTCTTTCTGCATAGGTTTTTGCTTTTTTAAGTAGGTGTAACATTTGAGTAACCAAAGATTTGTTCATATCTTTTTGCAAAGGATATCACCCTTAAGTCTTCATTCTTTCTGCCTATGATTTGTATGCCCATGGGTAAATTATTTTTATTGAATCCAACAGGGATCGAAATGGTCGGCAGTCCGAGTAAACTTGAAATGACAGTCACCTCCATCCATTGATGATAGGTCTGCATCTCTTTTCCAGAAATCTTTTTTGGGTAATCGGTATTTTTATCAAAAGGAAAAACTTGAGCCGAAGGCATTGCCAGAAAATCATATTCACTGAAAAGATGATCGATCTTTTTGATAAGCTCAGATCTCATTTTAATTGATCGATTTAAATCTTCAGTGGAGATCTCTTTCCCCATATTCATTTCGTGTTGAGCTCCATGAGACAAGCTCTCATCATCTTGAAGATTTGATTCTCTCAAGTACAGATAGATGTTTCTGGATCTCAATGTTGTCCATGCTTCCCAAAGTAAATTTGTATCGATGTCATTTGANACATGATCGACAANTAGGNAATTGTCTNCCAATTGTTTCANCATTTCTTCACACAAATCCAAGATNCCGTCTTCAAACACATATCTTCCATTCATGTTTCCAAGCCACCCTATTCTCATCTTTGAGAACTCATTCTCGCTGAAAGATGCTTCTCTAAAAGATCCATCGATGTCAAAAGAAAATGGGTCCATTGAATGTTTCCCACAGACTGCATCTAGGAATATAGACATATCCGCTGGCGTCTTTGCTAAACATCCTGGCGTGCTTAACAAGGGGAATTGTTCGTCTATTTTCATGATCCTATTCTCCGGTATCAATCCCGGAGTTGGCCGAAAGCCGTAGAGATTTGAAAAGGCTGCTGGATTTCTGCAAGAGCCCATCATGTCTGATCCGTCTGCAATCGGGATCATTGAGGATGCAATAGCCGATGCAGCTCCCCCACTAGAACCCCCTGCTGACATCCCTTCATCAAAGGCGTTTGAGGTAGCACCGAACAATGAATTTTTAGTGTGAGATCCGAGTGCCAATTCGGGAATATTCGTTTTACCCAATACAAGAGCACCTTGATTTATGAGACGGTCCACGAGGATAGAATTCTTCTTTGCAATGTTGTTTTTAAATTTGGAAAGTCCAAAAGTTGTCGGGAGGTCTTTAACATCAAATAGATCTTTCACTGCCAGTGGAATCCCAAAAAGTAACNTTTGCTCATTGTTTTTCTTTTTAAAAAGAGACTCNNCCTCNTTNATNACCAGAGACTTTTTTTTGAGAGAGACAATCGCATTCAGAGAAGGATTGTNTTTTTCAATTTNCTCGTAAGAATATTCAACCAAATCAACCGGAGAGATTTCTCCCGACGTTGTTTTNTGTATCGTTTCTTGNAGGGATATTTTCGAGATCATTAACTTATTTATCTCGCTTGCTTGATGCTTTTGTAAACCAATTGATTCATGTCTTCTAAACTCGCTATTCTAGGGTTTGTGGCATATGCGGAGTCTTTCATGGCTTTTTCAGAGATTCGCTCAACACAATCTATCGGGACTCCAATTTCGTCTAAGCTTTTCGGTATCTCAATTCGATCAAGCAGTTCGTCTAAATTTGAAATGAACGCTTCGACAGAAGTGTCTTCGTAATTCATCGCAGAGGATATTCTTTGAACCTTGCCTTCCAATTCTGGGAAGTTATATCGAGTTACAACAGGCAAAACAATAGCGTTTGTTAAACCATGGTGTGTGTCAAATTCAGCACCAACCATGTGAGAAATTGCATGCACAAGACCAAGGCCTTTAAGGAATGCAATTCCACCCAAACAAGAAGCCACTAACATGGCTCCCCGGGCTTTAATGTTATTGGGCTCATCGACTGCAAGAGTTAGATTCTCTGAAACAAGCGACAAGCTTTGCAAAGCGGCTCCATCGCACAGCGGATGAAATCCAGGTACACAGTAACCTTCGATTGCATGAATCATCGCATCCGCACCTGTCCATGCTGTCAATGTTCTTGGTAAATCAAGCGTGAGCTCTGGGTCTAAGATTGTAATTGATGGCCTTAACCCTGGATGACATATACAAAATTTCATACCTTTGTCTGTATCGGTTACCATTGCTGTTCCCTCCGTCTCTGCTCCAGTACCTGCGGTCGTGGGTATAGTAATCAACTTCGGGAATGGTTCATCATTGCTGATCTTTGCTGGCTCTTTTTCCCATTCAAAGTCCCATAATGGGATGTCATTATTGGCTGTGAGGCATATTGCTTTAGCACCATCCATTGCGCTTCCGCCACCGATCGCAATGACGGCATCATGATCACCAGACTTATAGTAAGAGGAACCAACAGATATTTCGTCATCTCTTGGGTTTGGAGAAATTTCTGTAAAGATGCCAGAAGATAATCCAGCTTTATTTAACAGATCGATGAGTTGAGATATAAACGGAAGGTCTTGACTGCTTTTGTCTGTGACTATTAAAGGATTATTGATATTCAAAGATTGGCATATTTCACTGATCTCATTGATTCTTCCGGGCCCATAAGCAATAGGTATCGGGAAAGTCCAATCATGGGACTTTAATATCTCTGTTGCATTAAGTTGATGTATATCCAATATATCTATCTCGAGTCAATCAAAATGATCAAAATAAGTGTCAATATTGTAACGTTTAAATCGTAATTTTTTGATATTGTTTTAATCTATTAAAGTTAATTCAATCATCATATAAAGGAGCAAGGAATGAGGCTTGAAGGAAAAACAGCAATTGTGACTGGAGCAACTGGAGGGATTGGAGCAGCAACATCTAAGAGATACCTTGAGGAAGGCGCGAATACAATTCTGGTTGGAAGGTCAAAAGAGAAGCTAGACGATTTAATTGACAATATACCTTTTGCAGAAAATGCACTGATTCATGTAGCTGAAGCGACTGATGAAGATGCGGTCATAGATTGTATGAAAGTAGCAAAAGATAAATTTGGTAGTGTCGATATCGTTGTTGCGAATGCTGGCACAGAAGGGGTTGTTCAACCGCTTACAGAATTCACTGTTGAAGAATTTAATCATTTATTTTCAATCAATGTCACAGGAGTTTGGCTTTATATGAAGCATGCGATACCAATCATGAAAGAACAAGGATCAGGCTCAATCATTGCTGTTGCATCAGCAGCTGGCTTAGTCGGATTCAATGGCTTGTGTCCCTACTCTGCTAGTAAACATGCTGTGTGCGGTTTGGTTAAAACTGCTTGCATTGAAAATGGACCCTTTGGAATCCGCGTCAATGCTCTCGCTCCAGGCCCCATCGATAATCGAATGATGGCTTCACTAGGTGAGCAGTTAAACCCAGAGGATCCTCAGAGTGTGAGAGATATCGTTACTGATCTAAATCCTATGAATCGATATGGCACCAATGAAGAAATCGCCGATCTAGCACTATTCCTAGGATCTGATGAGTCTTCATATTGTAATGGTTCCGTTTATTTGGCTGATGGAGGTTTTACTGCAGGTTAGATGAACCTTATTTGACCAGATCCATGAACAAGGTATATTGGAATAGATATGATTAAAAGATTCATAAAAGGCACTTTGAAATGGTCATCTCTAGCGCTCTTGTTTGTCATCATGACCACTTTTGTTCCAGCAACATTTGGGATGTATGGCCTTTATTGGGAAAGATGGACAACTTCCATATTGGGCAATCCTCTCAGTCCTCGGTTCTCTTGGTACAAGCCATTGGAGCTCACACAAGGTAATTTTGTGGCCCCACTTGAGACAGGCTCGAGCGATATACCTCAAGATGTTTTTGAAGCTGCAAGCGCTTACGCTGAGGAAAACAATAGCAATAGCCTGGTTATTCAGCATGAAGGCAAGATTGTTTTCGAACGATATTGGAATGACGCACAATCCGATTCTTTATTTGGTCTCCACTCTCTAACAAAAACGATGAATGCAATCATGATGGGCCATGCAATCGAAGACGGTTATGTGGAATCTGTCGATACANCTGCGAGTGTTTATATAGAAGAATGGAGAGGCACGCCCAAAGAAGAAATAAAAATACGNGATTTNCTNAATATGGCTGGAGGCTTAAAGGAAGATTATGATTTCTCACCNACATCGCAACGAATCCAAAGAGTCATGGGCCTTGATATTGCCACTGCTAACATCAATATNGGTGTAGATGTTCCTCCNGGCACTGTTTTTTCACANGTGAANCCNAATAGTCAGATGCTTGGAATCATTATTCAGAGATCATCTGGNAANCGATTCAGTGANTATTTCTCTGAAAAATTATGGCAACCTCTTGGAGCCAGAGACGGNTACTTCTTTGTGGATNAAGAAGGCGGCATGGTGCATACGGATTGCTGNATGTGGGCATCAATAAGGGACATGGTTCGNNTCGGCGAGATGTTGNTGAATAAAGGCGTTTTTCAAGGCGAGCAAGTATTGCCTGCCGGATGGGTTGATGAAATGATTACGCCCTCAAAGGCAAACCCGAACTATGGCATGCAGATATGGCTTGGAACCGAACATAAAGAATTCAGACCATACGATGCTCGATTGGAATCCTTTGCAAACATTCATAGAGAACCTTATAAAGCTGAAGATGTTTTTTTTATGGATGGGATCGGTAAGCAGAGAATCTATATTGTCCCATCAAAATCATTGGTGATTGTAAGAACCGGATACAACTCTAGAGAATGGGATGATTCCATGCTTCCTAATTTAATTATTGAGGCATTGAATTAAATTATTCGACTGGGTAAAACCAATCGGGCCCCACACAATTTTCTGTTAATTCAATAATGAAAGTAGAGTTTGTCTCAGGAAAGCCTTCATCTATTGCAGCTCCGGACGTGTCGTTTCTTGAGTCCATTGTGCAGTTAATTCCGTCATCATCATTGTCAACCCAGGCATAGACCACAAGTCCTGTATTGCCCGCTGGATCATAATCAAAAGATCTTTCAAAATTTGTTGACTCTACTGAGAATGATTCAATTTCATATAAAGGATGCTGTTGAAAACCAATGCCAGACTGAGAATGGAAACTTGATACATAGATGGTTTTATCTACCAAGCTTTGTTCAGCTGTTACTTCAACCCTTATTGTTTTCTTTTCAAATTCCTTCTCACCTTCGGAACAACCAGCAAGCATGAACGAAGAAAAAAGTATGAATGAAAGGATATGAGATTTCTTTTTCATTTTTAGTTCCATCCATTCATTCTAATAAATAAAAATGTTGATGGGTAAAATATGTTTATAATCTATTTATGTCATTGTTTAAGAAAGCTCATCTTGGAACCTTCTTAATTTCCCTCTTTTTTATCAGCTCATGCACTGTCATTGAGACGGAGTATGTTTTTTCCGATTCCAAATATGAGGTCAAGGAGAGGGAATTCTTGCTCGACTTTCAAAAGCTTGAAAAGCAATTACCAGTCAGGGTTTCGTATCCCGTTGGTGAAGGTCAGTTTCCTATAATCGTTTTCTCGCATGGGAATGGTTCTGAAGGCTCAATGTACAAGGGCTTCACTGATAAATGGGCGAGTCACGGATACGTGGTTATCCAACCCACTCATATGGATTCAAGTTCACTGGGTTTTCAAATGAATCGAAACAGCATGAGAGAAATGTATCAGCAAATGTTGTTTGTCACTGATTCTCGTCGTCAAGACATGAGTTTTATTTTGGATTCTCTGATCGAAATCGAACAATTGATACCGGAGCTTAAGAATAAACTTGATCAAGATGAAATTATTGCCGCTGGACATTCAATGGGTGCTGCGACAGCCATGCTTGTATCAGGGATGACATTGGTCAATCCAATGGATGGCTATAAAGAAACCTCCGATGAAAAACGTTTTGACGCATTGTTAATGATCAGTGATCCAACAAACATGGCATTAATGCCGCCTGAGCCATGGAAGGGAGTAAGGATTCCTACATTCATCTCAACAGGCACAAATGATTTCAGCGATGTTGGCTCGGGAAGAATGAGTGCGCCATTTACATATCAAATACCTGAGAATTTGCTTCAATCGTCTTCACCCCATCATTTTGTACTGATAGAGGGCGCGGACCATTACATGGGAGGCTTGATATGTCGTACAGACGTACCCGGACCCTTTCAATACGAGGAACTCCGGATTGCATCAAATATGAGTGTTGTTTTTCTGGATGCTTACGTAAAAAATAATCGAAAAGCATTGAGGAGTCTTAGGTATGGAAACTTATCGGTTCAAACAAAAGGAAAAGCTTCTCACTCTTTGAGGTAGATAAAGATTAGAGATCAAATACTCGTTCAAAGTTGCTTTCAAGAACGGCTTTCATCTCCAAGCCTGTGTAACCAACCTCTTCCATTGCATCAATCATGTTATTTAAGTGACTGGCAGTATACCCAGGGAATTGCGGACCATCCGATCCATAAATGACGCGATCAATAATGCCCTCTTCTTTCATTCTCTTTAGGTAAATGGGCAGTATCTCAGATGCTTTTCGAGAACCAAGAGCACCCGGCTCTATGTAGACATTTTCATATTTCTTTGCAAGCTCTATGCACGAATCAAGATATGTGAGCTTAACCAAGAAGCTGTCATAACCGCTATGACCCATTATAAAGATTGCGCCTGGGTATTTTTTAATTGATTCTTCAAGGTATAAAGGATCGACGTAAGGCGGTTCCATTCTTGTGTAAGGATTTGGACTGGTTCCGGTGTGAATATATAAAGGCTTTCCCAACCTCTCAGAGATATCATAAATGCCATCAAATCTCTTATCATCGAGTCTCATTTGTTGATGCGCATGGGCCAATTTTATTCCCTTGCCTTGGTACTTGATTAAATCGGCTTCCAGCTTCTTCAGTTCTTCCTCAGAGTTTAGGTTCCAATGATCAGTTCGAATACTATAAAAGCCAAACATCCTCTCTGGATGATCTTTAATTTGCTCATATAAAAATTCATTGCTTGCGATTCCCGTAGTGTCAGGACTATAGACCGCAAAGATTCCAGCACGGCGGAT
>NZHP01000041.1 GCA_002691465.1 Gammaproteobacteria bacterium
AACCTGAAGCAGTGAATAAAGTTGTCATAGAATTCTTAAAAAAAGGATAAATAAACATGATTAAATTTTTTTGCTTTTTGTTATTTTTTTTCAGTTCTACATTATCAGCACATGAGGCACAAAGTCTGCCTTATGGCCCATTTCTGAGTGGTATCACTCACCCTGTTTTGGGTTTTGATCACTTATTGGCAATGGTTAGTGTCGGCATGATCAGTGCACAAATCGGCGGAAGGGCAATTTGGACTGTTCCTGCTACTTTTGTAGTCGTTATGTTTTTTGGCGGTTTATTGGGACTCAACTACGGAGGACTGACGGGGTATGAAATAGGCATTGCTATTTCTGTTCTTCTTTTAGGTTCTGCATTGGCGGCAGATCAAAAACTGAATGCAGTTTTTGCAATGATCGCTGTTGCTGTTTTTGCAGTTTTTCACGGATACGCGCATGGTGAAGAAATTCCAACAATCGCTGAACCTCCGCCGTATGTCGCAGGATTTATGACTGGGACTATTATACTTCATATTGCGGGCGTGGTTCTGGCTGATATTTCAACACACTATGAAAAAGGCAAGGTTTTGCTTAGATTCTTGGGAGGTTTTATTGCGCTCTCAGGGATGTATTTTTTGATCAATGCAATTTAAGGAAATTGATATATGAAGATTAGATTGATTTTATGGGAAATAGGGAGCTTTATCTGGATTGTTTTAGCCGGTTCGGCACTTCACTTTTCTTTTGAGCTCAGTGAGTTTTGGACACCGCTAGCTTTTATATCAGCTGTCAACGAAAGCGTTTGGGAGCATCTAAAAATGTATTTTTGGCCAGGCTTGCTTTTTGCCTTGGTTCAATATACTTATACCAGAGACATCGCAAATAATTATTGGTATGCAAAACTGGCCTCGCTGATTGTTACACCACTGGGCATTACTCTCTCTTTTTATGGATACCTAGCAATATCGCTCCCTCTTTATGGTCAGGGCTTTTTCATCATGGACCTAATGACTATGGTGATTGGTTTATTGTTGGCTTCGATAGTTGCATATAAAATTATGGTAAAACCACAGATGGAGTTTCCAAAAAAGAATAATGTATTTGCTGGTTACTTGGCAATCACTGTGATGTTTTCAACGTTTACTTTTTTTCCACCAAAGATCTTTCTTTTTGAGAATTATTTTGGATATGAATACAGCGGTGATTACGGAATACTTGAGGACTATGAACCTTATAGGATTTTTAGAAAAGAATAATTAAATTTCAAAGCTATAACCAATTCCATACACAGATCTAACGTAGTCATGCTCTGGTGAGGCTATTTTGAGCTTATGCCTTAAGTTTTTGACATGTGTATCGACAGTTCGATCTAAAACAATTCTTCCGTCCTCAAAGATGTTGTCTAGAATTTGATCGCGATTAAATACCCTTCCTGGACTCTGAATAAACATTTTTAACAATCTAAATTCAACTGGCGTTAGATCTAATCTATCTCCATTTAATTTTATTGAGTAAGTTTCATCATTTACTTCAAATGCATCGTAAATTTCGCCTTGACTAAAGTCTCCCTCAGATCTTCTGAGCACTGCATGGACTCTTGCCACAACTTCTTTTGGGCTGAATGGTTTGCAGACATAATCATCCGCACCTAACTCTAGACCTATGAGTCGATCAATTTCATCGATCATTGCCGTGACCATTATGATTGGCACCATTGAAAACTGCCTGATCTGCTTGCACAGATCCTTTCCATTAACATCGGGCAACATCAAATCGAGAAGAATGATATTTGGCTGATTGTTTTTAACCCAATCGACTACATCACTTCCTGAGTCGAAATGTGTTACTTTAAAGTGATCCTTTTCGAGATAAGCGATCAATACCTCAGCCAGTTTTTTCTCATCCTCTACAATTAATACATGCTTCATGAAACACCCTTCGGTAATGAGATTTGAATTAGTAAACCCCCAAGATCAGATGATGTAGCAATTATGCTTCCAGAGTGTGCCTCAACAATTTCATGACAAATCGCTAAGCCAAGTCCTGCACCACCTTTATCCCTTGATCTTGATAGTTCTTCCCTGAAGAAGCGATCAAAGATTTTTTCAAGAACATTTTCATCAACTCCTGGAGCAGAATCACTGAATGTAATCAATATCTGATCCTTCTCTTCAGTTAGATGAATGTTGAGTTTTCCTGGTGGGTCAGTGTATCTCAAGGTGTTTTCGATCAGATTGGTAAATAACTGCTCTAATCGATAACTGTCTCCTAGGCAAGCACTGTCTGCTTCAATTATTTGTGTTAATTCAATACTGGATGAGCTAAACCTATCTTTGTATGATTCAATGACCTCTTTTAGGCATATACCAAGATTCATCTCTCTCATTTGGTATTTCATAGCACCTAAATCGGCTAGCGTCAGTTCATAAAGATCATTCACTAGATTATTGATTCTTTTCACCTCATGGGTGAGTGATTGAAGCGTTTCTTTATCAAACTCCCTGATTCCATCTTCGACGGCTTCCAGTTCACTTTTTAGGATTGCAATGGGAGTTCTGAGCTCATGTGAAATGTCGGCAAGCCATTGTTTTTGTGACTCAGAGTTTTTATCCAATGTTTTAGCCAATATATTGAAGTCTCTAGATAATTTTCCTAACTCATCCCTGTTCTTTATAGATACTCTTGTCTTAAATTCACCACTGATCAAGCTTCTTGTCCCCCGGCCCAATTTTCTTATAGGTCCAGTCATATTCATTGTTAGCACAAGTGAAATAATTGCAGCAAACAAAAGGCCAGCGATTGCTGAGAATCGAAGTGTTTGATTATTAGATCTAGCAAAAGCCAAATCAATTTCTTCATACAATCTCTCAGAAATGAGCAATGCAAGCGTGCCCACTTGTTCATTTTCAAAATTGATTGGAGATAATATGAATTGCTCCTTTAGGACCGTATCTATTGCATCGCTTGCTGAAATCTTTTCAAGAATAGTTTCATTGCCGATCACAACCTCTAAGTTTTCATCCAGGAGATACAATCTACCAGGCCTTTCAATGTCTTGGTTTTTATTAAACGAAAATCTAAATCTTCTTCTTTCATTAAGNACATTTGGNAGGATGATGAGNTTTTCATCNAATGAACGTCTTTGCCTTAANATNAGGTCNGCCATTCTTGGGTTTTCTCTNANAAAGTCCCAAGTCTGGACCTCTGCAAAATAATCTTCAATNTCAGATGCAAATGTTTGTAANTGNGCTGTNTCAATTCTNGTGACAAATCGAAATAAATCACGCTCAAATGTATAGGTCCCTACGGCAAATATCATCAGNGTTACAGCACAAAAGCTGAGCCAATANGANAGAAAGAATTTTGGAAAAATTTTCACTCACAAACTCATTNATACGACAAATTATAAATTCATTATTACAGTTTAAATTTACAATTCATCTTTTCTTCATATTTACTTCAATATTTAAATGAACAATGGGAAACATAAAATCATTATTGGAGTAGTGGATGAGAAGCATGAAAATCAAATCATTTGCGATTGGGACAATATTGTTATTAGGAACAACGTCTCTCCTAAATAATGCTTACGCACACAATCACTATGATCGCTCGCCGGTAAGGATGTTATTTAAAGACATGGACTTAACTGATGATCAAAGGAAAGAAGTGAAATCGATTATGTCTGCCAGCATCAAAGAAGGAAGAGGGATAAGAGCCGAGATGAGAGAAGAATCATTGAATGCAATGGACGATCTCAAAAAGGGAACCCATGAAAAGCTTTCTTCAGTTCTTTCAGAAGAACAAATGGCTCAATTCAATAAAAACTCTAAACGAATGGAAAAGCGAAAAGAGAATATGCGTGATGGAAAAATGAAACGTCATGGCAAAGGAAAAAAGAAAAGAGACAAAAAACGACATAAAGGACATAAGAAGAAGCGACGATAAGAAAATTTGCCAATAAGGCAGAACCATAGCTAAGGCCGATCCGAACCCCTGACAGGATTGGCCTTAGTTTTTTTAAAAGATTATCATTCAAAGCTAAGCAAATCATCACCACCTGTATTAACATAGTTTGTTGAAATAAAACAAAGGTAGAGACAGATGAAATTAATAGAATTACACAATTTTGGCGATGATGGGTTTCAAAAAACTGAAAGGGGGATGCCGTCTCCATGCATTGGTGAAGTGGTCATAAAAGTACATGCTGCATCACTTAATTTCAGAGACTTCATGATTGCCAAAGGGCTTTATAATCCAAACATTGAATTGCCCCTCGTGCCCCTTTCTGATGGCGCAGGAGAGGTTGTGTCAGTAGGAAATGATGTCACCGAATTTAATGTGGGCGACCGCGTGATGTCTGTTTTTTGGCAGGATTGGAATGAAAACAATAGCAACAGAATGGTTTCAACTGGTTCAGATGCGGGTGGAGTCCTCACGGAGTATGCCGTCCTACCCAAGGAGGCAATCCTCCCTATTCCTGAGTACATGACTTATCAAGAAGCATCAACCATACCATGCGCTGCAGTGACAGCATGGACTTGCATCAAGGCAGCCAATATTGGGTCTGGAGACTCGGTATTGCTCTTGGGAACGGGAGGCGTTTCCATTCTGGCCTTACAAATCCTAAAGGCGATGGATGCAAATGTGATCATTACATCAAGCAGTAATGAAAAACTTGAGCAGGCAAAAGAATTGGGAGCGGATCACACCATTAATTACAATGAAAATCCTGAGTGGGGGAGCGAGGCCTTCTCATTATCCAATGGCGGGGTCAATTTAGTTATTGAGATTGGCGGTGAGTCAACGTTTCCTCAGACAATCAATGCGCTCACAATCGGAGGCCATATCAGCGTGATAGGAGCCCTCAGCGGGATCAATGTTGAGCTAAATCTGATGCAGATGGTTTTTAAGAATGTGCATGTGCATGGAATTACGGTTGGTAGTAGAGAGGATCATATGGAGTTGAATAATTTTCTGGAACAGCATGAGATTCATCCAGTGATCGGTAAAACAGTCAGTATTGATAAGGCGATCAATGAAATATATGGCATGTCTTCGGGATCTCATTTTGGAAAAATTGTCATTGATATCAGCGACGATTAATAAGGAGCTCTAATATATCCAACGCTTTAGAAATTCAGGATGCAAGCCTATATCGAGACGATTCTCCGATATTTATTGATATTGATTTTCATGTCAGCGACGGTCAGCATGCTCTCATTAAGGGAGCAAATGGAAGCGGCAAGACAAGTTTAATCAGGACAATTTGTGGTTTTACCGAATTGAGCTCAGGAACAATTACTTGGAACAAGATTTCCATTAATAATATTGACTCGACTTTTCAGGATGAGGTTGCATATCTAGGGCACAAGAACGGTTTGATCGGTGAGATCTCAGCGATTGATAATCTTAGAATGAATCCCAATATTTCTGATTTAACTCAACTGGAAGAATTGATTTCTGGATTTGATTTAGATTCATGCATGCAAAATCCGGTTGAGATACTATCCAGTGGACAAGCAAAAAAGGTTGCCTTAATCTGTCTCATTTCATCGGGAAGATCAATTTGGATAATGGACGAACCGTTTGCCAACCTAGACGATGCCTCAAAAAAATTTCTTGAATTAAAAATGGATCTGCATCTTCAGAGGCGTGGGATGATTATTCGAACGTCAAATCAAGGAGACTTGTCTCAACTTTCCAAACTTGAAATTATTTTGGAGTCGAAGTGAATATTCATTTCAAATTATTTTCACGCGAAATAAGGGTTGCTTTTAAACGATGGACAGATGCACTCACTGGCTTTATTTTATTTTTCCTCATAGCAATACTGTTTCCTCTTATCAGCGATTCGAATAAAGAATTTTTACTGACCATTGTGGGCCCAATCATGATGTTCTCTGCTTTTTTTGCATCCATGCTTTCTATGCAAAATATGTTTAAACCGGACTTTCAGAATGGAACGATTGAGCAATTAATGCTCTCAAAAGGGTCGTTTGTAAGTTTGATTCTGACAAAGACCATTGCTTATTGGCTCTTCACATCATTGCCTTTGATTTTAATCTCGAGTTTGACTGCGTCGATTTATTTTGTCTCTGGTAGTGGCATTTTAATCATTCAGCTCACTTTGCTTCTCTCCACTCTAACAATGGTTCATATCAATGCTTTCACTGCCGCAATTACTCTCGGCATAAGATATCCAGGTGCTCTAATGACCTTAATTATCACACCGATCACACTGCCAATTTTAATCTTTGGATCCAAAACCATAGAGAATTCAATTTTAGGGACGGATATTTCTGGACCGCTATATTTTCTTACGGGTATGATGATGCTCAGTTTCTTTCTTGGGCCATGGATTACGGCCTCAGCTCTCAAGATTTCGATGGATTAGGATATGAATTTAAAAAAGATTTATAAATACGGATCCCCTCCAAATTTTTATAGATTTGTGATGAAGTTAGAGCCTTGGTGTCTATGTTTAGGACTCTTGATGATTGCGATTGGATCAATTGGAGGACTTTTTGTAGCACCAAAAGATTATCAAATGGGCGATGCATTTCGAATCATATATTTTCATGTGCCAAGCGCTTATTTATCTATGAGTGCTTACGCTGCGATGGGTATTTCCTCAATCATAGGGATTGTTTGGAGGTCAAACGTGGCTTTCGCTGTAGCCAAAAGCATCGCGCCCTTTGGCGCATTGATGACTGCCGTTGCACTCATTACAGGAATGTTGTGGGGCAAGCCAATGTGGGGCACTGCCTGGGTGTGGGATGCGAGACTCACTTCTGAATTTATTCTCCTTTTGCTTTATCTCGGTTACATCGCACTTCACGCAACAATAAAAGAGCAAAAAAGAGCCGATCGCGCTGCATCATTGTTGGCAATTTTAGGGATTGTTAATTTGCCAATCATTCACTATTCCGTTGTTTGGTGGAATACCCTTCATCAAGCTTCAACGATTTCAAAGCTTGACTCTCCTTCAATAGTTGGCGAAATGTTATGGCCGCTTTTATTAATGATCATTGGGTACATGATCTTTTTTGTAGGCGTCATCTGCAGAGGCGGTTCTGCCGAAGTATTGATGAGAGAAAAAAGGTCAAATTGGGTGAAAGAGGTTTGAGGATATTGGTATGAGTATTTTTGATATGGGCGACTATAACTTTTATGTATGGAGTTCTGTATTTGTTTCTATGCTGGCTCTTTTTTTGACTTATTTTGATGCAAAAAAGAAGCACAAAGATGCGACTAGCACGATAAGAAATATGAATAAGCCAAAATAAGATGTTACCTCGTCACAAAAGATTCCTTGGGATTTTGGTCACACTCATCGGCGTGACTGTCGCAATTGCACTGATTTTATCTTCGTTCCAAGACAACCTTCTTTACTATGTGACACCGAGCGAAGCAATCAAGAAAATAGACGATGATCAATCAAAATTTCGGATCGGAGGTTTGGTAGAGGTAGGGAGTTTTAAAAGAAAAGACGGCAGTCTTCAATCCAGATTTGTATTGACCGATGGGATTGAGAGCGTTGAGGTGAACTATATTGGAATATTGCCTGATTTATTCAGAGAAGGTCAGGGCATTATAGTCACAGGCAAATTTGATAAAATGAAGATATTCATTGCATCCGAGGTACTCGCCAAACACGATGAAAATTATATGCCTCCTGATATTCATGCTTTAAAAGAGCCAACCTCATGATTCCTGAGTTAGGCCAAGTTTTTTTGGTTGCGGCTCTCGCTTCTGCTTTGCTTCAGTTTCTTGGTGGAATCAGTTCATTATCAAAAAATATCCCCAACATAGAGTTATTTGTTGAGCGAACAACGGCAATGCAAACATTTTTTTTAATAATCTGCTTTGGTCTTTTAACCACGTCTTTTCTCCAAGATGATTTTTCAGTCTTATACGTTGCTTCAAACTCCAATACAGCATTGCCAATTGCCTATAAATTCGCAGCCGTATGGGGCGGTCATGAAGGATCCTTATTGCTTTGGGTCTTAATTCTTGCAGTTTGGACATTATTTCTCTCGAAAGACAAAGCCCTTAAATCATTGCCAGAGCTGAGAATTCAATCGCTTTCAATACTGGGCTTAATCAGTCTCGGTTTTCTTATTTTTATTCTTTACACTTCGAATCCATTCGAACGCTTACTGCCAATACCAATTCAGGGAAGGGGTCTTAATCCGCTCTTGCAGGATCCTGCATTGGTCATTCATCCTCCAACTCTCTATGCAGGTTATGTTGGTCTAGCCGTACCCTTTGCACTTGCAGTTGCATCGCTGTTGACGGTGAATAATCATCAGTGGGCAAAGCATGCGAGAAGCTGGACCATTCTGTCTTGGATGTTCCTCACAGGCGGTATTGCACTTGGAAGTTGGTGGGCATATTACGAGTTAGGATGGGGCGGTTGGTGGTTTTGGGATCCGGTTGAAAATGCCTCACTGATGCCTTGGTTTGTTGCAACGGCATTGATGCATTCTCTCATCGTTACTGAAAAGAGAGGATTGTTCAATGGTTTCAGTATACTTCTAGCCATCACTGCTTTTTCTCTAAGTCTTTTGGGGACTTTTTTGGTTCGTTCTGGCGTATTGATTTCCGTTCATTCCTTTGCCTCTGATCCGCAAAGGGGTTTATTCATATTAATGTTGCTCGCCTTTTTCACGGGATCGGCATTGGTCATTTATTCAATCAAGCAAAAGAAAAACAGATCAGAAAAACTGCATCCTTTTTCTAGAGAGTCCTTATTGCTTTTGAACAATGTTTTTCTTTGTGCTTCAGCGGGCTTGGTTTTAATAGGAACGGTATATCCACTGATCCTTGAAATGCTTGATCTTGGAAAAATTTCAGTGGGTCCCCCTTATTTCAATTTTGTCATTCTCTTTCCATTCATCCCTCTGCTGATTTTTATCGGCATCGCCGTGTTTTCAAACTGGCGCAATGATTCGAAAAATATCTTAAAAAAAGTATTGCCCATCCTTTTTTTATCGCTCGCTCTCGGACTTGCATTTCCATTCATCTACGGATGGTCATCTTTAATAACATTGGTTGGAATTTATTTGGCCCTTTGGACAATGATTACAGGAATTTCGCCACTCATTAGAAATCAATTCTCAATCAAAAAGACCCTAGTTTTTATGCCGATGATGCTTGGACACATTGGTTTAGGTTTAATGATCCTTGGCATAACAGTAACGAGTTCTTACGGAATTACTTTTGATGACAGCATGAGCATCGAACAATCTTCGCGAGTGGGCGATTACGAATTTAAGCTCACAAAAATTGGTAAACGCAATGGACCAAACTATCTTGCACAATTCGCTTCCATAGAAATCACCAAAGACGGGAAATACATTCAAACTGTCTACCCAGAGAAAAGAGTATACGACTCATCATCCATGGCAATGACTGAGGCTGGAATAGAGGCAAATCTCTTTAGGGATCTATTCATTGCAGTCGGCGAGGACATTGGAGGCGGTTCATGGAGTATGCATCTCCAATACAAGCCACTTTTGAGGCTTATTTGGTATGGGCCGATCGTTATGATGCTGGGTGGTTTGATCAGGGTATTTTTAAGCAAAAGAAATGAGGAGACTTATCAGTGACCAGGCGTTTACTTCCTCTCGTTTTGTTCTTTGTATTGATGGGTTTTCTAGCCCTCAGTCTATATGAATCTGAGTCAGAGCTTCCATCCCCACTTATTGGAAAACCAATCCCCGAATTCAGTCTGGAAAATCTGATCACTCAGCAAATACATAGCAATACAGAAATAATTGGTGAGGTGTCCCTGATAAATGTATGGGCAACATGGTGTGTGGGCTGTGAGATCGAACATGAGTTTCTTGTTGAGTTGAGTCAGGATGAAACCGTTGGTATACCAATCATAGGATTGAATTGGAAAGATGATGATCAACTTGCAAGATTGTGGTTAAACCAATTAGGCGATCCTTACTCTATTGTATTGAAAGATCCAGAAGGTAAAACAGCAATTGATTTTGGTGTTTATGGAGCGCCAGAAACATTTCTCATAGATTCCAATGGCATCATTCATTTCAAACATATTGGCCCATTAGACAGAGAAATCTTTGAAAAAGATTTTCTCCCTGTAATTGGAGAATTGAATTGATTAGAAATAAGATATTTTCTTTATTTATCTTGCTCTGTTTTTCTGGTGTTGCAGCCGATGAACTCAACACAAAAGATCAGTTGAGGTATCAATCGCTCATTCAGGAGGTTAGATGCCTAGTATGTCAAAACCAATCAGTTGCAGAATCAAATGCTGAATTGGCAAAAGACCTTCGGCGTGAAATCAAACTTCAAATTAAAGATGGAAAATCTGACAGTGACATTAAAAAATATCTTTTCGATCGTTACGGCGAATTCATACTGTATGAGCCAGCTTTTTCCCAAAAAACATTTTTCCTATGGTTTGCACCAATAATATTGTTGATGATGTTCTATGGGTGGTTCAAGAAAATAGGAAATTAAATGTTTACTCAACCTCTATTTGTTTTTTTTGTATTTTTGGCATGCCTAGGTTTGCTTTATTGTTTGAATACTGTTTCTTCTGTTCTTCAATCTGATTCTCAGAAGAGCGCTGCTTTAGTCATTGCATTTGCAATTGTTTCAATTTTTTTATATTTCAATTATGAAGCTGTATCCAATTACACTGAAAGCCAAGTAGCATCAAAGGAACAAATGATGGACTCAATAGAGAAGCTCGAAGAATTTCTTCTTGATAATCCAGATGATATCAGAGTGATTAAGGCACTTGGGTCACACTACATCAAATCAGGAAGGTTTGAATTAGCTTATCAGAAGTTTCTCAACGGATATCGGATTCAAGGAGAAAGTCGCGATTTTGAGATCAGTCTTGGTCTGATAGAATCGACACTGATGGTACGACCCAATGATTTTCCATATGACATAGATCAATTAATAGAAGAAACCCTGATAATGAATCCTGAAAATACACAAATTCTTTGGCTCTCTGGGCTCATTGCAATGGGAAGAGGAGATGCTGAGCTCACAATTGAAAGATGGTCAGGACTCGTTAATAATCCTGAGGTATCATTGGAAATACAAAATTCGATTTCAACACAGCTTGAACAAATAAAAAGAATGGAAGAGGGGATTTCAATACTAGATGATCAGTGAAAAAGAATACAGATACTATCAAAGATTACATCAAAGCCGACTGAATTTAGTCATTCATATCATCGGCTCAATGATGTTTATAACTGGCAATATTCTGATGCTGATCGGGCTCTTTAATTTTATCGATTTCTCTCAAATATTAATGGGCTTTTCTTTGATACTTTTAGCAATCGTGCTTCAGGGAATTGGTCATCAGTTTGAGCCAGAACAATTTGATGGTTTTAAAGGTCCACTGGATTTTGTGAAGACATTTTATCTGGAACTGATTGTATTCTTCCCAGTATTTCTATTCTCACCTTACTTCATGGAAAACTGGAATAAAAAATGAAACCTGTAGGATCAATTTTTACAATATTGATTGTTTTATTCACAGTAACCACTTGGCCACCTAATTTCCCAAATAAAGCTGTATTCTCTGATACGAATCAGGAACCAGTTTTTGATGTTTCAAAGCAAGAGATTGTCTTTCGAAGAACCACGCTCATAGTGAGGAATATAGAAACATCTCTCAAGCTCTATAAAGATGCATTAGGGATGGAGGTTGTATATGACAACATCTTGACATCCAGAGATGGAAGTCAATCAAGATTGATTTTCTTAAAAACAAAGGACGAACATGTCGGAATATTGGGCCTTTGGGAATTGGATTATGGCAGTCCATCATCCGATAGGAGAAATCTTCCTATAGAACGGAAAGCCTTTGTTCCTCAGGGCAATATTCATCTTTTTAATACAAATGATCTTGATAAAAAATGGGAGAGGGTAATTGAGGTTCCTGGAGTAGAGGTTTACAGAGAGCCAACTTATAGAGAATACCCCTCATATGATGGTTCAGATGTAATCAAAGTGAATGTTTCAATCATCTACGATCCAGATGGAAACATGATCGAGTTAAACCAATTATTGACACCAATAAAGTAATGAAAAAAATCTATGTAGCATTGGCATTGATTTTCAGTCTTAATTCTATCTCTGCAGAACTCTGGACTGTAAGCAAACTGAATGAAAGCATCAGCAAAATGGATCATGAGCTTGTATTGCTTGATGTAAGAACCCAAGCCGAATATGACAGTGGACACATTTTAAATGCGATCAATATATCCCATGAGCAGATTCTTGAAGACCCAGAATTGCTGGCTGTATACAAAGACAGTCAAATGGCAGTTTTCTGCAGAAGTGGCGTAAGAGCAGGCAAGGTGATTCAATTGCTAGAGAGCATTGGATTTGAAGACATAATTGATATAGATGGCGACATGCTGGCATGGAGTGAAGCAGGGTATCGAATGGAGGTTAAAGATGAGTGAATATTCAAAGACGTTTAATGCAACGCTTGTCTCTGTTCATGTTGGTAAAACCATTGAGTTCATAAAAGATTCAATCGGAACGGCAAAAGTCGAATTGGATGGTTTTGTCGGCGACAAACACAGAAGTTACATGAGAGGTATCTATGAGGGTGAAGCATACCCACCAGGCACCATTAGGAGAAACAATCGTCAATGGTCTGCTGTTTCTTTAGAGGAGCTTGAAATGATCTCAGAATCAATGGATTTGGCACAAAATCTAACCCCACGAGTTTTGGGAGCCAATCTTTGTTTTAAAGGAATACCAGATCTCTCCCAATTACCAAAAGGATCAAAATTATCTTTCCCATCTGGCGCCACTTTGATCGTAGAAGAATATAATCCGCCTTGTCATGATATGTCTGAAGAAATATCAAAGACACAAAAAACTAAATCTGGTGATTATCCTGGCAAATTAGACTTTCTTAAAGCAGCAAAGAAATTGAGGGGACTTGTTGGTATTGTCGATGTGGCAGGTGAGATTAACGAAGGAGATGACGTCAAGGTCCAGGTTTTTGATTCCGATAGAATGTTTAAGTTTCTTTCCAGCTGATCTATCTAGCCCAAGATAATTTGATCAATCTTTTCCATCTCTTCGTCTGACATGGTCCAAGATATTGCTTCTATATTTTGAATCATTTGTTCAGCTGATGTTGCACCTACGAGAACCGATGCGACCATCTTCCTTTTAGCAACCCATGCGAGAGAAATCTCAAGTAGTGATCTATTTATTTCATTTCCAAATTTTTCAACTTCATCGATCAGATTGAACCATTCATCAGAGGTGAATGCACCTTTCCATAGTGCCAATCTTGTTCCTTTTTCTGGATCCACTCCTCTTTTTATCTTGCCAGTTAGGAATCCACTTTCTAATGGAAAGTAGGGGAGAATAGAGACATTGCTCTCCTCACAAACTGGAAGTAAATCTTCTTCCATATATCTTGTCAGCATGCTGTATCTTGATTGAATTGAAACAAATTGACTAAAGCTATTTTCAATCGAAACATTCACACTGTCACTCATTTGATCGGCGTTGAAGTTTGATGCTCCAATGTATCTAACCTTTCCGCTTTGGATAAGATCTTCAAGCGTTCTCAAGGTTTCTTCAATGGGTGTTTCTGCATCAGGAAAATGCATTTGATATAAATCTATGTAATCTGTATCTAGAGATTTCAGACTGTTTTCAACAGCTTCAACTATATATTTTCTAGTCCCACCTCCCTTGATTGAATTCCTTCCAGTTGCTGGGTCTGTACCAAACTTTGTTGCTAGAATTACTTTATCTCTTATTCCTTTAATTGCCTTGCCAGTGATGACCTCTGATTTACCCTTCATACCGCCATATGTCGGTGCAGTATCAATGCAATTGACACCATTATCAATGGCAGCTTTTATAGTATTGATGCTTTTATCTTCATCACAAAAGAACCCAAAATTCAGGGCGCCTAAAGTGATGATAGGAAGCTTCAATTCCGTATTTTTAAGATTTCTATATTCCATATATCAATAAAGTATAATCTACTTTAGTATCTATATTGTTGGAATTATTTTTACTTTCAAAGGTATCTTATGGCAACAGTTGTAATTACTGGTAGTACGAAAGGAATTGGTAGGGGACTAGCCAATGAATTCGCTCGTCTTGGCCATAATGTCGTTATATCCAGTAGAAGTGAAGATGACATAATCAATGTCTCAGAACAAATGAATAGCAACTATGAAGGCAGCGTAATTGGCCAGGTATGTGACATATCAAAAAAACGTGAATTAGAAGCACTCTGGCAATTGGCTAAATCTGAGTTTGGAACAGTAGATTATTGGATCAATAACGCAGGTTTTGCATCAAGCTACAACAAAGTTCATAAGGTCCCTCAAGACTTGGTATCGTCGATGATAAGCACAAATTCATTGGGAACTGTTTTTGGGTCCCAAGTCGCAGTCAATGGATTCAGGAGTCAAGGTCAAGGTACTTTATATAACATGCTTGGAGGTAGTTATGACGGAAAGTTTCTTACTCCAGGTATGGGTATATATAGCTCTACAAAAGCAAGTATCAATATACTGACAAAGTATTTAGTCGAAGAGAGCAAAAACACTGGCGTTACAATTGCAAGCATCAGCCCTGGGGTATTAATTACAGAAAACTGGCTCAATGAGCAGAAGAAATTGAGCCAAGATGAGTGGGAAAAAGCACGACCAATGGCAAACATAATTTGTGACCATGTAGAGACAGTTGCTCCTTGGATAGTCTCAGAAATCCTCAAAAATAACGAAAGTGGTATTAGAATTGCATGGATGCCGTTTCAAAAGATACTTTTAAGGTTTTTTAAGGCAAAAATACTCAGACAGAGTAGAGATGTGTTATCAAGGTACGGTATTTAGTCTGAATCAAAGCTTTTTTCTATATAACATAATAAAAAAGCACAAATTATCAATAAAAGAGCATTTGATGGGTATTTCTATCCAGAAATGATGATTTCAACACTGATTTACAGATATTTGATAGAGATCACATGATATCAATATTTATTAGTGGGCTATTTTTAGCAATATTTCCAAATTTGTATAAATACTTAAATTTATTAAAAAGTAGAAAAGTATTTATTCAAGATATTTTAAATTTTTAGTCAATTTTTAATAAGAAATATAATATACATTATATATGTAACATAAATAACTGATATATATGACATTAATAACAATAAAATAATATATAAAAACTTTACATAATATATATTATACGCATATATATATACCTAAAATAGGGCTTAATTAAGCACACTATTCTAATGAAAATATAGGTTTTATAGGTCTTTATAGGGTAATTAGGGCTAGCTAAATATGTTCTTTAACTCTTTTTTTGTCACTTTACCCATTGAATTCTTAGGTAATCCATCTAAAAACTTAAAAATTCTTGGTATTTTATAGTCTGATAGGTACTTTGAGCACCAGTTTTGCAATTCTTCCTCTGATATTGTCTTATTCTTAGGAATTATTGCTGCAACGACTATTTCGCCCCATTTATTGTCATCTTTGCCAACTACAGCACATTCTTTTACATTTTTATGCTTTAAAAGAACATCTTCTATCTCTAGAGCAGATATTTTATAGCCACCGCTTTTGATAATATCAATAGAATCTCTTCCTAATAACCTGTAATAGCCATTTTCCAGGACTGCAATGTCGCCCGTTAAAAACCACCCATCTCTGAAAGATGCTTGGGTTTTTTTTGGCAAATTCTGATACTCCATAAATACTTGTGGGCCCTTTAAGAGTATTTGTCCTATTTCGCCCTCTTCCATGATTTCATTTCCATTTTCATCCTCAAGTTTGATTTCAACATTCGGTAGAGGCTCTCCTACAGCTCCGGGCCGTCTTTCGCCATCAATTTTATTTGATAAAGCCATGCCCACTTCAGTCATTCCATATCTCTCCAAGATCTTTTGACTAGTTAATTTTTCCCATTTCTTATGAATTTCAGGTGCTAATGCTGCTGATCCAGACATGATCAGCCTTAGTCTTTTAAAACCATTGAATATTTCTTGATTGTTTGTTTCCTCTAATTTCTCAATTAAAGAAAAATAAATTGTCGGGACGGCAGTGAATACAGTGTAGTTTGACTGCGAAATTTCTTTGCAGACTTTATCAACATTGAATCCTCCAAGCATGCTTACTTTTGCTCCAACATATAGCGGACAGCAAAGTGAATTAATGATTCCATGAATATGATGCAATGGCAGTATTAGTGGAATATGATCTTCTTTTGTCCATTTCCAGGCTTCGGCCAATGCGGTGATTTGTGCTTCGATATTTCCGTGTGTCGTGATGACTCCTTTGGGCTTATTGGTGGTCCCACTGGTGTATATGATCATTGCTTTTCTATCGTTGCCCAAGGTTGGCAGCGACATGCATTCTACTGCATTGATGTTTTCGATATTCTGAATATTAATGCTATTTTTTTGAGGTATTTTTTTCTGCTCTTCACAATTATTGGATGAAATAATCAGCGTTATATTCGAGTCAGAGATATAGTGATCAAGCTCCGACTCTTTTGCTGAAAGGCTTAGTGGAACTGCGATTCCCCCCGATTTCCATATCCCCCAAAGAGCCACAACATAATGGATATCCGGACGCACGAGAAGCCCTATTCTCTCTTCATTTAAGTCAGATTCATCGCCGAGCAAGAACGATGCAATTTCATCAGAACGTTCATTCAGATATCCATAAGTGAATTCTTTTCCATCGCTTTGGATGGCGACTCTTTCTGCATAGGTTTTTGCTTTTTTAAGTAGGTGTAACATTTGAGTAACCAAAGATTTGTTCATATCTTTTTGCAAAGGATATCACCCTTAAGTCTTCATTCTTTCTGCCTATGATTTGTATGCCCATGGGTAAATTATTTTTATTGAATCCAACAGGGATCGAAATGGTCGGCAGTCCGAGTAAACTTGAAATGACAGTCACCTCCATCCATTGATGATAGGTCTGCATCTCTTTTCCAGAAATCTTTTTTGGGTAATCGGTATTTTTATCAAAAGGAAAAACTT
>NZHP01000001.1 GCA_002691465.1 Gammaproteobacteria bacterium
CAAGAAATGGCTCCGGAGAAACATAAGGCCCTCGTTTTGGCTTACTATATATTCATGGTCAATCTAGTAGGGCTTGGATTTTCAACAACAATGGCTGGGGTAATGATAGACACGTTGATCACCTATGGAATAGAGAAACCATATTCAGTAACAATTCTAACTTTTCAATTGCTAGCAATATTTTCTTTGCCGGCATTCTATATTGCAGGAAAGAATTATAAATCAGTATACAAAGGAGTAACCTGATGTCATTAAAAGAACAAATGCCATTTCTAAAGGACCACGAGGGCGTATGGGAAGGATATTATCGTTACTACGACCATAACGGTATAAAAATTGATGAGCATCGTTCAAGACTTCTATGCCGAGTTGTTAATGACACCGATTATCATCAGACAAACTTATATCGATGGAAGGACGGCAAATCAGAAGATAGAGATTTTCCAGCTGAAATAAAAGACAATCGATTGGTCTTTAAAGGACCGATAGATGGATGGGCTGCAAAAGTAGATTTAGATGAGTATCAACGAACACTATTGCTGTATTGGGAAAGAACAAATGAACCTGACCTTTACTTATATGAAATGATTCAAGTGAGCAATAATGGAAACAATCGAGCAAGAACATGGCACTGGTTTCAAAATGGGATACTTGCTAAAAGAACTCTAATCGATGAAGTCAAATTGACTAAGGATTGGTCTGGTTATGACGGTAAAAACCCTAGCTACGAGGACATCCTGAAAGGCGTCTAAAGGAGTTATGAAAACTCCAATTCATCATCTTTAACTTTGCCGTATCTTAAGCTAACTACATCCTTTGTGTAATTCTGAGTGTTTCTCCAAGGATCTCTATTGCCTTGTCTAGGAAATAGATGAGTAGATCTAGTAACGTATCCAGAATTAAAGTCTAGCCATGAACCTTCTTCACCGACTTCTGAGGAGGGTGATGGAGTGGCAATACTGTAGCCATTTTTATCCATGTAATTAAGTATTTTGCAGGTGTACTCAGCAGTTAGGTCAGCCCTTAATGTCCACGAGGCATTTGTGTAACCAAACGTCCATACGACATTAGGAACATCACTAACCATCATGCCTTTAAATGTCATGGTCTTAGAAATATCAATGATCTCATCGTCTACAGAGATTTCGATATTGCTGCAAACCATTAATTTGAGACCAGTTGCAGTGATGATTATGTCTGCTTTCAATTCGTCACCTGACTCGAGTTTAATTCCATCAGGTGTAAATGAGTCAATTTGATCAGTGACAACTGAGGCCTTACCTTCATTGATGGCGTTAAAGAGATCCCCATCAGGAACAAGGCAGAGACGCTGTTCCCATGGGTTGTAAGAGGGGGTAAAATGTTTATCCACATTGTGCTCAGGGTTGAGTTTTTCTTTTACAACTCCGATTAAGAAATCTTTGATTAATTTGGGGTCTTTTCTTGCTCGTTTGAAAAACCACGACTGCAATTGGATGTTTTTCCATCGCATAACAAAATAAGAGACTGTTTTTCCCATGAATCGTCTGAAGAAAGCCCCTATGGGATCTATATTTGGTCTAACCATATAATACGTAGGCGAACGTTGAAGCATCGTGATATGTCTTGTTTGATTGGCCATTGAGGGAATCAACGTTACTGCAGTCGCTCCACTGCCGATGACTACGACGTTTTTATCCTTGTAATCAAGGTTCTCTGGCCAGTGTTGTGGGTGGATAATTGTTCCATTGAATTCATTTTGCCCATTAAATTCTGGTTCGTGACCCTTTTCATAGTCGTAATAGCCAACACAAAAATAGAGAAAATTACACGTCATTATGGTCTTGCTTCCATCATTTTTATTCTGGTAAGTCACATGCCACTTGAATTCACTGGATTTCCATGATGCTTTGATCACATGAGAATTATATTGAATCTTGTCTCTGAAACCATTTTCATCCACGACATCGTTTAAATAATCAAGAATGGCTCCGCCATCTGCTACCAATTTTTTTCCCGTCCAAGGCTTAAAACGAAATCCCATGGTGGTCATATCAGAATCTGAACGAACTCCTGGATATTTGAATAAATCCCAAGTGCCTCCAAGTTTTTTTCGAGACTCAAGAATCTTAAAGCTTTTATTCGGACATTTAGTCTTTAAATAATATCCAGCACCGATTCCGGAGATTCCAGCTCCAACTACTAATACATCTATGTGTTCTTGATTCATTTCTATGGTTACTTCTAATTGAGAAGATTGTAATATATCTTAATCCACTGTGTTGTTAAATTTCGTAGACGATGAGCTATTTAGTACTTGCAAGAAAATATCGCCCCAAAAACTTCTCTGAAGTCTCGGGTCAGGATCATGTTGTGAGGGCGATTCAAAATTCTCTGAAACAAAATAAAGTTCATCATGCGCTACTTTTTTCAGGAACCAGGGGCGTTGGGAAAACAACGATTGCTAGGTTGTTTGCCAAGGCACTAAATTGTTTAGAAGGGATTACTCCTGAGCCCTGCGGTAAATGTGCAAACTGCATATCAATTGATGAAGGAAGTTTTATGGATTTGATTGAAATTGATGCAGCCTCACAAAGAGGCATAGATGATATTAAAGAACTAACTCAAAATTCACAATACACACCTACACAAGGAAAATATAAGGTCTACTTAATTGATGAAGCTCACCAAATAACTGGTCCTGGATTCAATGCACTTTTAAAAACTCTAGAGGAGCCACCTGAGCATATGAAGTTTTTACTGGCAACAACAGAACCAGAAAAATTGCCAATAACAGTATTATCTCGCTGTCTTCAGTTCAACTTAAAAAGAATTTCAGAAAATGAAATATTACTCAGAATGAAAGATATACTCGATGCTGAAAAGATTGAATACGAGGAGTCGGCACTCTCAATCATCAGCAAATCTGCAGATGGAAGCATGAGGGATGCACTGAGCTTATTGGATCAAGCGCTAGCTTATGAGGACTATAAGCTCTCTGAAAATAACGTTATTGATATGCTTGGATTGATTGACAATAAATATGCTCTTTCAATTGTCCAGTCTATTCTCAGTCAAAACTCTGAAAAGCTAAAAGAACAATTAGAACAATTAGATTCTAAATACCCAAATTACAACGATGTTCTTGATAGCATCGCTAGCATTACTCAGGAAATTGCTTATCTTCAGGTTTTGGATACATCAAAAGTTGATGCTCACACTGAAGTTGTTGAGTTATCAAAAAGTCATGGACCCGAAATCATCCAATTGATTTATCAGATTGCTATCAATTCAAAAAGGGATTTATCCATGGCTCCTAGCACTAAAGAAGGTTTCACTATGGCTGTTCTAAGAATGTTCGCATTCCAATTGTCTGAATCAAAAACCAGTCCTAAAAAAGAAAAAGTATTGGCAGAAAAAAAAATTAAAAAATCTGGACCATTAGAGAATGGTAAATCGGAAAAATATATTATTTCATCAAATAACTGGACCAAACAAGTTGCAAAAATGAACATCTCAGGTGCAGTCAGACAACTCGCAGCCAATTGTTTCTTTGATCAAATTGATAGCGATATTCTTTATTTAAAAATTTATAGTGAGAATGAACATCAAATGATCGATCGTGCTGTGGATGATTTAAATTCATACTTGATCAATCACTATGATGGTTTTAAAAAGGTCCTCATTCAAATTGAAAAAGAAGATGGAGATACATTGGCTGGCGAAGTAAAAATTAAAAATAAAGAGCAGATCATTATGAATGAATCTAGAGCTAGTTCAGATCCTGTGGTTCAAGAATATGTTGATCTATTTGGTGCCACAATCGAAGAGACCAAATGAAACATTTTAGCCCAATTCTTCAAGACCTTATCAATGCTTTTAAAGGCTTACCTGGCATTGGTATTAAGAGCGCACAAAGAATCGTATTTAACTTAATTCAAGTGAATCAGGAGAAAGCCATATTTCTCTCAGATGCAATAAAAAACGCCCTAGAAAATATCAATGAGTGTTCAAACTGTAGGATGTATACGGACTCAGAATTTTGTCAAATATGTAGTGATCCAAAAAGAGACTCAACAATCTTGTGCGTAATTGAATCGCCAGCGGATATGATAGCAATTGAAAATTCAATGTCTTTTAACGGCAAATACTTTGTCCTAATGGGAAAACTTTCTCCACTGGATGGAATTGGCCCCGATCAACTGAAACTTGATAAGCTTCAGTCAATTCTAAAGGATGGTTCAATCAAAGAAATTATCTTGGCAAATAGTTCAACAATCGAAGGCGAGGCAACTGCATCGTATATCCTCAATCTAATTGAAGGTACTGATATAAAGGCTTCGAGAATCGCCTATGGTGTTCCTATGGGTGGTGAGCTTGAATATGTTGATTCAAGTACACTTACTCAGGCATTGAATAATCGATCAATAGTCTCTAAGAGATAGATTCCAATATTTTTACGTAATGACTATGACGTCTCACTGATGACTCGCTTGATAGCATCGAATTCTTTACAGAACATTCTGGCTCACTAATATGCATACAGTCTCTGTACTTACACTGATTTCTATTTGACATCATCTCCCTAAACCCTTCTTGAATCTGACGCTTATCAGAAATATTTGGATAAGGATTCTCCATACCTGGTGTATCAAAAAGATAGGTGTTGTCATTCATTATATGAAGTTTAGTGGTTGTGGTGGTATGCCTTCCTCTTTTGTTCTTTTCAGAAAGCATGTTAGTTTTTATAGTTTCTTCTTCCAGCAACCAATTAATCAATGTTGATTTTCCAACACCAGATTGTCCCAACAGTAATGAAGACTCATTCTTTAAAATATTTAAAAGATCATCTTTGCTAGTATTCTTCAACGCTGAGACAATTGTGACGGGATAGCCTAAGTCCTCATAATATCGAAGTGTTCGTTTGAGTGAAGCATGGTCTAAATCACATTTATTGAGCACAATATTTATTTTGCACGCATTCAATTCAGCAATCAGTATTAACTTATCGAGTAAATAAAAATTTGGCTTTGGTTGTGATGATAAGACGATGATTGCATTCGTTACATTGTTTGCAATATTTTGAACTATCCCATTGGCACTCATTTTTTTAAGTGAGTTGTCTTGATCAAGTATCTTTTCAATAGTGCACTCATTAGAAATGAGTTCATTGCAAATCACCCTATCGCCAATGACTAAATCCGATTGCTTTTGAATTAAGATAAATGACTGAAAACCATCGATGGCATTCCAGCAAAGACCTCTGTTTCCATAAAGCTCTGTTACGATTGATGTATTATTTAATTCAGACATTATCTAAGTTTTCTCTATTTGATTGTATAAGTTTGATAAAATCTGTCTCTATGTCAAATTCTTCAAAACGTCTGATTTGGATAGATCTTGAAATGACAGGTCTTGACACATTCAATGACTCTATTTTAGAAATTGCAACAGTTGTTACTGATGCAGACTTAGAGATTGTTGCAGAAGGACCTAATCTAGCAATCTACCATGACGATCAGCGGCTCGATAAGATGGATGATTGGAACAAGAGAACCCATTCAAGGTCTGGTTTATTGGATAGGGTGAGGACGTCCAACTTGTCAATAAGGGATGCTGAAAATCAAACATTAGAATTTTTGCAAAAATTAACAAATAAAAAGGAAGCACCTTTATGCGGTAACAGCATCTGCCAAGATAGAAGATTCTTGGCAAGACTCATGCCTGACTTGGAAGATCATTTTCAATATCGAAATTTGGATGTCACATCTATCAAGATTACAGCTCAACTCTGGGCACCTGACATCTCAAGGTCCTATGTTAAGAACTCAAATCACCTCGCAAGAGATGATATTTATGATTCAATATACGAACTGAGACATTATCGAAATCATTTTCTTAAAATTGAAAATGATTAAACAAAGAATAACCAAATATTTGTAATCAAACCAACTACAAAGACAATGCTTCTCAATGAACCTTTGTTTGCAATGTAAAAGTAGCCATGAAGTATTCTCGTAATTAAGAACAACACGCAAAGCATATCAATCATGGACTGATCATTACCTATTTGGTGCGAAATAATTACAGCAGCTGCAAACGCAGGAAATGTTTCGTAACAATTTTGTTCAGCATTGTAGGCATTTTTTGCTTTTCCCGATAGAGATGATAGATGATCTCTTGGTGATTCATTATCATACTTTACATTGCTGTATCGATATTTAGATACCCCGGCCCAAAAAATTGGTAAAAGCATACAAATTAATAAACAAATATATCCAATTGTCATATCGCTATCCTCCTTTTATCTATTGCAGAATGATTATATTATGTCTTAAGTTAACTATAATGGCTTATAGGTGAAAGACTACTTAAAATCTGAACATAACCCTAGACTGATATCCAACCAAGATATTGCCACTCTCTCTTCAATCAATAATCATCTCACAGAGGAGAATTTTGTACTTTTTAAGAAACTCATTCTTGATTCAATTATCGACGATAATGAATCGCCAGATAAAGACAAATACACTGTTTCGACATACAGGCTAACTAACTCAAACATGCCACCCATTGAAGTGTGTATAGAAAATCTATCAAAGTTTACCAAGCATGCTTATATGTGTATCGATCCCTTGAGAAGTACTGGGAATGTTCACTTTAGGCCTTACACATTTCGTACAAAAATATATATGGATGCAAAGTTGATCGAAGTCTATGATTTGACCGAAGAATCAGTAAGCAATAAATTAGAATCCGGAATATCAAAAAGATTGCTTAAAAAGTCAGGCATTAATCAAAAAATAATCTTATCAACAATATTCAATCATTGGTTGAAAGAGTTGATCTCTGTGAATTATAAATTTTCGTAAAATGAGCAATACATCACCATTTGAGAATAAAAGTTTTCTTCAATTATTTATCGCTCAAATAATTGCCTTGGTAGGAACTGGATTATCAACTATAGCTCTCGCTTTACTTGCTTATGACTTTGCTCTAAATGAAGCAGGCCGAGTATTAGGGATTGCTCTTGCGATTAAAATGATAGCTTATGTTGTCTTTGCTCCTATCATTGGTGGATTTGTTCATCGTATCCCAAGAAAATTCTTTTTAATTTTGATGGATATATTAAGAGCGATTGTGGTTCTAACGATTCCATTCATCAGCGAGGTTTGGCATATCTATGTTTTGATATTTGTCTTAAATCTATTTTCAGCAGGATTCAAACCTGTATTCCAGGCTTTGATTCCGGATATCTTGACTGATGAAAATCAATATGGAAAAGCACTTGCATATTCCAGAGTTGCGTACGACTTAGAAAATATCCTCAGTCCTACATTGGCAGCAATTGCGTTATTGTTTTTTAGTTATACAGGCTTATTTATAATCAATTCAGCTGCATTCATGGTTTCTGCATTAATCATATTTATAACACTTTTGCCAAAGGATAGAGTTATCGAAAGGGCAGGCAGCATCATTGACGAAATGTCCTTTGGGATCATTTCCTATCTAAAAACGCCAAGGCTTAGGGCACTTTTCATACTGTATTTTGGCATTGCGTTGGCAAGTTCGATGATTATTGTAAATACCGTCATATACGTTAAAGACTACCTCTATCTATCAGATACAACTGTGGCTATATTCATCGGTGCATCGGGATTAGGCTCAATGCTTGTTGCATTCTTGTATCCATACATTAATGAAAAAATAATTGATAAATACATCACACAAATTGGTGTATTGGTGCTTTCAGTTTCATTATTTTTTATGTCATATGAGCCAATTTATTCATTCGCTTTAATCACATGGTTTTTAACAGGAGTTGGTTTATCGCTTTCACAAGTTCCCTCAGGGAAAATTGTAAATATGTCTTCCAGCCCACCCGACAGAACATCATACTTCACAGCTCAATTCTCATTGTCGCATTTATCATGGTTTTTTGGATATTTGCTTGCAGGAGAATTGGTGTATATGTTTGGTTTTAGTTTTACTGCAAGCTTGTTTTCCATGGTCGTTTTGGTTTGCTTATTATTCAGTTTGCTATTTTGGCCAAAAGAGAAAATCTCCAATGAGATGCTTCATACACATGAAAGATTAGTACATGAACATACCCATACTCATGACGATGGGCATCATATTCATGAACACACCGCAAGCGAAGATGAGCATTCACATGATCATGAACACAGCGAAATCACTCATGAGCACAGATTTTTTATCGATATTCATCACCAAAGCTGGCCAAAATAGCCCAATTCAGTTTCAAGTCTGGTCTTGAAGATTTTTAGATAATGATGAGGATGTCCTATGATTTTTTTGCAAAATCATATCGACCATAACTGAATAGACTTGATTTAATATTGTTTCATCACGAAATTCATCGAAATCATATTCATTGTTATAGCCCAGTTCTAAAAGCATCTTATTTCGCCTAGCTTCAAGTTCATCATTCCTAGAATTCCTTCTTTCTAATCTCTTTTCATAATTTAAACTGATGAGGTCGATGCTGCTTTCTTTATCAAAGTATTCAATTTCATCATTGATATATTGAATAGCAACGTTCTCTTTTTTTCTTAATTCATGATTATTGGCGATTATATTTTTGGAACCTTCAAGCCTAGAATCTTTTGAATAATTTAGCGGCAGTATCTTGTCCCATGGCAATGTGTTGTCCTTATTTTCCTCGCCTACTAAAGTCTCATTAATAAAAGAGGGCAATATGATGTCGGGAATTACACCTTTATTTTGTGTGCCAGAACCATTTACTCTGTAATATTTTGCAATTGTTAGTGTCAATTGACCAAAACCTTTTTCCGACTTGTATCTTGAATATCGATCTAGAGGATAAAGGTTTTGAACTGACCCTTTTCCAAAGGATTTTTGACCAATAACAAGACCTCTAGAATAGTCTTGAATAGCTGCTGCAAAGATTTCAGAGGCCGAAGCACTGAATCGATCGATTACAACCGATATTGGGCCATCATATACTGTTCCAGGTATTGGATCATCAATGATCTCTATGTTGTCATCCATGTCTTTTAGTTGAACTACAGGACCTTCATCAATGAATAATCCAGTGAGTCCAGTTGCTTCGTCGAGTAAGCCACCAGAATTACCCCTAAGATCAATTACAAGTCCATTTATACCAATGTCCTTAAACTCATTAACAATTCTTCTGACATCGGACGTGGTGCTTTTGAAGTCCTTGTCACCTCGCCGACGAGCGGAATAATCTTGATAGAAGCCCGGAACTTTAATTACGCCTATTTGATATTCAACATCTCCTTCAGTAATTGTTTTAATGAAGCTTGAAGCCGCTTGTTCCTCTAGAGATATCTCATCTCTGGTTAGAGCAATTTCGTATGGAATCGCGTCACCTTCTTGAGATGAAGGGAGCATTTTTAAAGTGACAATGGATCCTTTTGGCCCTCTGATAAGTTTAACAACTTCATTGACATCCCATCCAATCACATCAATCAATTGATTATTATCATAAACACCGATGATTTTATCGAGTGGCTTGATCGTGCCATCCTTAAATGCTGGACCACCAGGTATTAAATCAACAATCTGAATGAAGTCATCATTGGTTTGTAGTCTCGCGCCAATACCTTGATATGAAAGACTCGTTTGTATTTCATATTCTTCTGCTTCTGATGGATTAAGATAACTCGAGTGAGGGTCTAAGTGACTCATATAGGCATTCAAAAAAATATTAAGAACGTCTTGTTCATCATATTCATTGATCCTCTTTATGTAACGAAGATATCTTTTTCTTAGTGTCTCTTTTGCTGTTTCCAGGTCTTGTCCGGCAATGACTAGTGAGAGTAAGTCATTCGTTGTTTTTTTTACCCATTCTTTATTGATTATGTTCTCATCATGTTTCCACTTATCTTTGTTATTCCGAAAACGGTATTCATCGTCAGATTCAAAACCATTGATTTCATTAATCACATCCATTGCATAATCAAGTCTTTGCTGAACACGTAAACGATACGTTGAAAACATATCAAATATTGGCCTTAATTGACCATCCCTTAAGGAATCATCCAGTTGATACTTGTATCGTTGAAAGTAAATGATGTCTGATTGTGAAAAATACATTTTATTTTGATCCAATCTATCGATATATTCATTGAGTATTTTGATTGAGGATTCATTATTCACGGATGATTGAACATAGTGAGCACGTTCACTAATTGCTGTTACAAGACGAGTGAGGTATTCATCTTCGGCATTCAATTCTAGTATTTTAGGGACATTGTCTTGATTCGAATCCGTATAAACATTAAACGGAACAGAGAGAATACAGATTAAAATTGTAGATTTAATAATTTTGAACATAACCTTAACCAGAAAAGAAGCTAACTATTTGATCAGAAAGTCCATCGCAGGCATTCGATTGCGTTCTAGCTAGAATGGGTATTGGTATAACGATGGCAGGTATCATAGAGGTGCCAGTTACGTTTGCACTGACATTGCCGACAGAGGTTTCTTGAGACAAGTCCCAAACAGATGCATTATAGGCCGAAGTATCATCCCACCAAGCGAAACCAAAACAACCACCACCACCTGGTCCAGCAGCGCAAGAGAGTGCGCCTGAGCTTGCGTTGGTTTTTGTTTCTCCGGTGATTTTTATAAGGTACTTAATTTTCATAACCGAGAGTTTTTCTTTTACGAGTTCATTGCCTAGTATTTTTGGAAGATCTTCTATGCTTTGAGGTGCAGTACTTGGTTCAAACCATGGGTAAAAAAGATTTTGGAACTGTCTAGTAGGTATAATTTCAAATGCATTTTGTTTCTTCGAAATAGAGCTATTCAGACAATCCATAAAATCTAATTCAGTCTGATTGCCGGTATGATAGCTATTTGAAAGAAGCACAATAGATTCATCATCAGTAATAGTGAATGCTGTATTGACTTCTTCGTCAATTCGAGTTGTCGAACATCCGACTGTAGTAATCATTAACAGAAATATAATTTTTATCTTAGAACGACTCATCTTAGCTAATCGTGTTAGTAATATTTTCAATCTTTTCTTGCGTTGTGATACTCAAGTTTGCACCTGTATCTCTTAGAGCAATTCGGATTGCTCTTTTAAAAGCTTCATCACCCTGAAAAATACCTGTTTCTTGTTCTCCATAGCCTGTAACAACCCAGTCATCGATGGAGTTCTCATTATTATCTTTGATATTTATTATGTATTTAAACCAGACAGAATATTTCTGATTTGCCGCCGTTTGAGGCGTTAAATATTCAAATTTATCAAGCTTGACATCAATCAGGATTATTTTTTTATCAGGATCATTATCTGATTCATTACTGAGTTTAAAGAAGGATAAAAAAACATTCTCAAACAACTTTTGTTGTGTGTTTCCAAAATTAATCTCAATAGATGCCTCTTTTTTTTGTAATTCTTCTGGAGAGAAAATAAAGTTTTGTATTTGGTCATCAAAAGTTAATTGGACTGAGATGCTTTCATTCATTTTCACCAGTGGTTTCGGTATGAATGTGTCGATGACTAAGTTTTGAGAACTGCAACCAATTAGGAGCAATGACTGTAGAATCAGAATTTTTTTAACCGCATTATTCATGTGCAGTAATAGTATACGTGCGATTCAAATAATTTAGATGATCTTTATATGAACTATTTGATTCTTTATTGATCAATCGAGTGCATTCTCATTGAATGCCTCTATTGATTCATCTTCAGATTCTTGATCAGCATCAGGCCATATTTTTGTGAACTTTGTTCCTTCAAGGCTCAGCCCAGCAATCAAACCCTTGTGACCGAATACAAAACCAACGATTGGATCTTGTGCTTCTGTGGAATCAAGCGAACCGCCAGCACCCATATCTAATAATGCTACCGAGCCATCAACACCTACTTGCCATCCTGAGCTGTAAAGAAATTCATCCATTGCATCGTCATCGTAAAATAATATTATGAGATCTTTTGAGCCGATTCCCAATTGAAGCCCCAATGATCCACTGAAGGCTCTGTAATATTGGACCTTTATGTTATCAACAACTAATGCACCTTCACCATATTCCATTCCCAATACCAGTCCTGCTTTGATCATTTTAGGGATGACTAATGTGCCTCTTGCCCCATCAAGGTAAGTCTGAGCACCTTGAACTTCAGTAGTAAAACGATCTATTGCACTTTCGATTGAGGCATCGATTTCAGAAGTGCTTTTCGCAGTGATATTTGTGCCAAAGAGCAAAAAGAAAAAATAAAATAATCCAAGTGACTTCATATAGTGTTTTATTTGATGCTTTGATTCCATGTTTAGTCCTTTAAAATATCTTTGTATAAGTCGGTTCTTCTATCTCTAAAGAAACCCCATGATGACCGATGTTCCTGAAGAGAGTCAAGATCGAATTGATGAATGATATATTCTTCTTTATCTCTTGAGCATTCTTTAACTTTTACGCCAGTCCCGTCAGTGATAAATGATGAACCATAAAATGTCATTGAAAATTTTTCATTCGTTTCCATTCCTATTCGATTAGATGCTATAACAGGCAATGTGTTAGCAGCTGAATGTCCTTGCATTACTAATTGCCATGAATCTCTTGAGTCTAGTTCAGGTGTGTCTGGTTCACTACCGATGGCTGTTGGATAGAAAAGAAGTTCAGCTCCATTTAAGGCCATAATTCTTGATGCTTCAGGAAACCACTGATCCCAACAAATACCTACACCAATTTTTGCATATTTTGTTTCGAAAACTTTAAACCCTGTATTTCCTGGGTGAAAGTAATATTTTTCTTCATAGCCTGGTCCATCTGGTATATGGGACTTTCTATAAGGTTCACTAATTGATCCATCGGCATCAATAACAGCAAGAGAGTTATAGTAAGTATTGTTGTCTTTTTCAAAAAAGCTTGTTGGTAGAACAACTGAGAGTTCTTTTGCAAGCTCTGACATTTCCTGAAGTAGGGGATTGTCCTTATAAGGCTTAGCCATGGTAAATTCTTCAGGTTTATTAAGACATGGAAAATATACTGATTCGAATAGTTCTTGTATCAAGACGATCTGTGCCCCATCACTTGCTGCTTGACGAGTTAGTTTTTTAGCATTCTCTATGTTTGCTTTAGAGTCCCTGGTGCAAGACATTTGTGTTGCGGCTACTGTTACTTGTTTGCTCATAATATTTAAATAAATGGTTGTTGTTGGGTGATACAGTGAACGCAGCCACCGCCTTCAGTAATTGGTCTTCCTGGCACTGTTACTATACTTTTATTCTTGAATACATTTTGGATCTTTTCAATAGCATCATGGTCTTTGTCGTCATCAAAAACTGGTAAGACAATACCATCATTGGCAATGTAGAAATTAATATATGACATAGGAAGCCGTTCATTTAAGAACATATCACGAGAAGGCTGATCTATTGTGACAACCTCATAGCTTTTCCCGCTGATGTCTTTCGCATATTTAAGCCGATCCAAGTTTTCTTTGAGTTTCTGATAATTGCTATCGGATGAATCCTCTTCATTTAATGCAATTATAACATTTCCTGGCGTGAAACAAGCCAGATTATCAATGTGACCTCCAGTGTCATCGTACTCAAGTGCTGCAATCAACCATATAAAATTATCTACACCAAGGTAATTGGATAATATTCTTTCTGCTTCTTTTTTATCCAGACCAGGATTTCTATTGGGATCAAGTAATACATCTTCTGTGATCATTAATGTGCCTCTTCCATCTGTGTGAATAGCACCACCCTCTAGAATAATTGGTGCATCATAGTATTTTGCAGATGATTCTCTGATTACATGTTTTGCAACTTCTCTATCATTCAAATAGTCAGGCCCTAATAATTCTCCATAATTATTAAATGTCCAATCAACACCGCCCAGAATTTTCCCATTTGTAATGAATGTTGGTCCAGTATCGCGGCACCAACTGTCATCAATAGTGAGGTTATAAATATCGACATTGTCGCTGACAAGATCTCTGCATTCATCGGTATCAGAGGCATTTGCTATGAGTGTGACTTTTTCAAATTGAGATATAGCATTTGCAGCTGCAGCATAACCTGCTCTCATCCTGTGTGTATCTGGATATCGATCTAAATCTAAACCAGTGGGCCACATCATCCAACATCTTTCATGAGTTTCCCATTCTGCCGGCATCCAAAAACCTAGATCTTTGGGATATTTATTATATTGACTCATTTTTTGATTTTCTGGAGGCGGCGGGAATCGAACCCGCGTCCGCTAGCTATCCATATTATGATCTACATGCTTATCACTTTCTTTAATTTTATATTTAAACACCGAAAGGAAGGTGATTTTAAATACGAACTCTTATTTTTATTTAATCAAAACAATTAGAGTAAATCGTTATGACGAACTTGGATAATCGTCATTGATAAAATCCTCCAAGTGAGACCTCATCAATGCCAGCTGGTTTATGCAGCTAGAGCGTAGTTGTCGTTTGCAACTAAATTTTATTCAGATTTATTTACGAGAACTCTGAATCTCGACATGCACATAAAACTTCAACACCAACGTCGAAACCTTTGCGCCCCCTATAATTAGTAAATGGGATACTATCCTAATGGAATCGAAAGAATGATTAAAGTGATTCTATTCAGTATGGTTGGCAACAGATTCCTTTATCCAATCGATATAATATGGATGTGTCAATAAACCTTTTGGGTTGAAGGTATAATCGATGCCTTCAAAATCCTCTTCGATTTTTTTTTGAATGCCTTTTCCAGACATTAGATTGGAAACCATTAAAATACGTTTACCATCTTCATTTGATGCATTCATAAAAGCCTTAATTCTTTTTAGGTTTTGGTCTCTAATAGTTTTTGGGGCATCGTCTTGAAGGGTGAAAGATTCCACAGTCTGGATAGAGCTGTGTTTTTTAATATATTCACCAATATTATTCATGAGCCTCAATTCTATCTCATTATCAGCCTGATCTATTGGCCCGTGAGCTATGATAATCAATACTTCATTGGCTGGATCAGAGCTAATCTCATTTGTGTATTCCAGAATTATCTTTTTTGCGTATATGTCATCGTTGATCGGTTCAAGCATGACAATCCGTTCATTTGCAATCCTTTCAACTTCAGAATATGCAAATTGCTCTTCAAGGTTAAAAATATAATTCCATTGTCTCACCAAAGTATTGTGTGCCGTACTGCTAACTGGAACAACAAAGATCTTTTCAACATCCTTATCAATCATTTCATTGACGGAACATATAACATGCGACGATGTCATCATGCTCATGCCCATTGACAAGGTTGTTTGATAGAGTTCACCGACAGATTGGACGCTATTAAATAAGTCTAGATCTCCAACAGGCCCATAACCGTGAGCCATAATCAAAACCCCATAATTCTGTGAGCCTTGATTGGATACTGGCCAGAAGTAGTTTGGACCCATCATTCTCATCATGCCCATGATTTGATCATTGGACATATTTTTCAAGGTGGGAATGGACATTCTGAGCTGATTTAAGCTTTTATCCATCATGTGATGCATCATTTTAGGGTATTTTTTCCCCATTTCATCTTGGGTGTATTCGCAATGATCCATTTCCATTGCTTGTATATTTATACAAACGAGGATTAGAAATATTAGTAGGTATTTTTTCATTCAAATAATTTTATCACAGCAACTTAGATTCACATTTTCAATTTACAATCTGTTACAAGATTGGATCAACGATTTAGCTTCTTTAATCGATCTGACTGCCTTTTCCAGTCTCGCTCTTTGATGAGAGAACGTTTATCTTGCTTTTTTCGTCCCTTTGCAAGTCCTATAGATAGCTTTACATGGCCATTTTTCCAGTACATTGATAATGGCACCAATGTATGTCCTTTCTCTTTAATCAAAGACTTAATTTTATTAATTTCCCTTCGGTGCATCAGGAGCTTCCTGGTTCTTGTTGAATCAGATTCATCTGTTACATTTGAATTTTGCAGGGGCGATATATGAGCTCCGATAAGAATCAATTCAGAGCCCTTGACAGTTGCATAGCTCTCTTTGATGTTTCCTTTGCAATCTCTCAGTGACTTTACTTCCCATCCTTTGAGCGAGATCCCTGCTTCGTATTCATCAATGATGATGTAATCGAAACGAGCTTTTTTATTATTGACGATTGTGTTTGCCATAAGAAGTCAAATGGATTAGTTTTATGATTCAATATACACATCATCATTGATTAATGAATAATCATCAAGACAATCAGGAACGCTCATCGCTTCACGGTCAATGGTCATCCAGGCTTACCTTCATACTCGCCGTCACTGGATCTGCCATAGGGTTGGGTAATATTTGGAAATTTCCATACATTGCCGGAGAGAACGGTGGGGGAGCATTTGTACTGATATACCTGGTATGCATATTTATTATTGGATTTCCCATCATGGTATCTGAAATTATGCTTGGACGAAGAGGCAGACGAAATCCAATCACCTCAATGAAGATTTTAGGCCAAGAAGAACAAGGTAATGAGGCTTGGAAATATGTAGGGCTTATCGGATTAATGGCAGGTTTTATTATCCTTTCTTATTACAGTGTAATTGCTGGATGGACTCTCCACTATTTTAAGTTATCTATATTTGGAGAGTTATCGAACCTAGACAACGAAACCGCACAGTCTATATTTGGTCAACTGACAGCATCTGCATCGACCCAATTGATTTACCATACCGGCTTTATGATTATCACCATAGCAATCATAGCTAAAGGCATTAAGAACGGTCTGGAGCGAGCCGTGAAACTAATGATGCCAGGTTTATTATTAATACTGATTATTCTCCTTCTGTATTCAATCTTTCAAGGGGACTTTATGGCAGGGGTGAATTTCTTGTTGGTCCCTGACTTCTCAAAGGTCACATCACAAAGTATTCTTGCTGCGATGGGCCAAGCTTTTTTCACCTTGAGTCTTGGCATGGGTTGCATAGTCATGTATGGGGCTTATTTGCCGAAAAATGAATCAATCGTTGGAACAACTTCGGCAATAATATTTTGCGATACAATGATCGCATTATTAGCTGGTATGGTTATTTTCCCAATTGTTTTTCAGTTCGGTCTCGAGCCCACCGATGGACCTGGCTTAATATTCTTAACTCTGCCGCTTGCATTCAATGAAATCACTGGCGGTTATTTATTCTCCGGTCTTTTTTTCATACTTTTGGGATTTGCTGCAATAACGTCTGCATTGAGTTTGTTGGAGCCCTCAGTTGCTTGGATGATTGAAAATAAAAACTATAGCAGAAATAAATCTGCATTCATCATTGGCATTTTGATCTGGTTACTCGGATTCTTATCTATTTTTTCATTCAATGCGCTTTCAGAACTTACATTCTGGAAAGGAACACTTTTTGACAATTTTGACTACATCGCAAGTAACATTATGCTCCCTTTGAGCGGTCTACTATTTACAATTTTTGCTAGTTGGGTGATGAAAAGAAAACATTCAATGGATGAATTATCTGATATACCGGCGAATGTATATAGACTTTGGAGATTCAGTGCTCGATACATTGCTCCCATCGGAGTAATTTTAGTATTCTTCAATGCCATCGGTATTATCTGACTTGAAAAAGTACACCAGAACATTCCGCGTAACTAAAAACATTAATGAAGTGTTTGATGTACTCAATAATGTCGATGACTATGAGTCGTTCATCCCATTTTGTTCTCAATCTGAGATCATTGATGAGCAAGACAATGCAATTACTGCATCGCTTAAATTATCATTCTTAGGATCTAGCTCTGAGTTTATAACCCAGAATGAATTCAAGAGAAATGAATTCATTGATATGAACTTAGTAAAAGGGCCCTTTAATTCATTTAATGCAAGTTGGCTTTTTAACCCAATAAATGAAGATGAAACTCAGATGACCTTTAAAATGACATATTCAATCAATAATCCGATAACTGATCTAATTATTTCCAAAAATATTGATACCGTGAGCGAACGAATTATTGAGGCATTTAAACAAAAGATAGAAGCTTAAATGGCTATAATTCTGGTCTGGTTAGGACGTCTTTATCTATTCTCGTGACTTTTTCATTTTCAAAATATACAACAAGCCAATATCGTTGATCATTATTCAGAGGTTCAGCATTCATTCTATCTTGGTAAAGATAGATATAATCCCAACGATCGGTTTGGTATGGGTTGCCAATTACTGGACCGCCCAAAAGATACCTAATCTGACTTTTGGTCATTCCAACTTCAATACGATCAATGTTTTCAATCTTTAATAAATTACCTTGCTGAAGATCAGGCCTGTAGACACATGAACTTATTATTAAACAGATTAAAAATAGCTTTATAGAATAACGTTTACGCATTTCTCTTATCGTGGCCCCAAAATAATTTTGACCTCAGTGTTTCATAGTAATCGTATTGACTGGTATGAACGAATTCAACTGAGCTCTTAGATTTGCTGATGATTATACAATCACCGCCTGAAATCTCAGAAATTATTTCTCCGTCCAGACTGATTTCTATTAAATCATCATTCTCTTCAGTGAATTCGAGTTTGATATTGCAATCCGAAGATATAACCATTGGTCTATTTGTTAATGTGTGCGGTGCTATTGGAACAAGCAAGAAAGAGTTAGAATTCGGATTTATTATTGGTCCACCACAACTGAGTGAGTAAGCAGTCGATCCAGTGGGTGTGGAGACTATGTATCCATCTCCTTGATTTGAATTGACGTATGTGTCATTAATTGATGTTTGAACATTAATCATTCTTCCTGTTTTTGTTTTATTGATCACCAAATCATTGACAGCATGTCCGATGAAGCGCTCTTCATTTCCATTTGATATTTTGACGTCAAGAAGCATCCTGGATTCAATTTGATAATCGCCCTGAATGATTTCTTTCAAAGCATCGGATACAAGTTCTGGATTGATGTCCGTTAAAAAACCCAATCGACCTTTGTTAATCCCTGTGATGGGTACATTGTGATTACTTGCTAATTTTGATGACTTGAGCATTGTTCCGTCACCGCCTATTGAGACAATTAAGTCCATTTTACAGACATCGCTTTCTATTAGGGGCTTAACATTTAAAAGTTGGTTCTGATTATTAGAATTGCTATAGGAAAACAACTCCAACTTATGCTCATCAATTGTTTCAGATAAATCTGTAACAAGATCACTCAGGTATTCATCATTGAGTGAGCCTGTAAAAAGTATTTTTTTTATTGAGTCAATCATGGAATTGAAATAATTTAATCATTTGTAATTTCTGATAAATTATACGGTATCGTATTTAATAAATCTTAGAACAATGTCTAAAAAGAAACCGACAACAAATAGATCCGAAATGATTCTATCTGCAATCATTGATTCTTATATTGAAGAAGGGACTCCCATTGGTTCAAAAAAACTTGCATCTAATGAAAGATTTAATTTAAGCCCTGCTACGATCAGAAATGTGATGTCAGATCTTGAAGAGCTTGGTTTTATTGCATCACCCCATACATCCTCTGGAAGAATACCTACTCCAAAAGGGTATCGCTTCTTCATTGATTCTTTATTGCAGCTTCAACCATTGGATCAAGATGAGTACACCTCCATAGAGAACACTGTCTCAACACTCACAGCTTCAAATAAAGATCTTGCATTGAACGTTTCCAGCACATTATCGAATATCACTCATCTTGCCGGGATTGTAACCGTGCCAAGAAAAAAGAATAACATCCTTAAAGAGATTGATTTCATTCCTCTTTCAGATCGAAGAATACTGGCAATCATTGTTATCAATCAAAAAGAGGTTGAAAATAAGATTCTTCAAATGAAACGTGACTATACAAGACAAGAACTTCAACAGTCGTCTAATTATCTAAATCAAAACTATTCAGGAAAAAGTCTAGAATTCATCAAAAAGGATCTACTAAATCAGCTTAAAGAAACATCGGATTTAGCAAAAACTCTAATGAACAACATCATTGATATTGCAGATGACGTATTGAAAACAGATGATAACGATGATTATTTCGTGACTGGTGAAAGCCATCTTATGGATCATGATGAGCTATCTGACATTAAGCGACTAAAAGCCTTATTCAATGCTTTCAGTGAAAAACAAGAACTGCTCAATATTCTTGATAAAAGTCTAACAACTAGCAATATTCAAATATTTATTGGTGAGGAATCTGGATACAAAATATTCGACAACTGCACTCTGATAACAGCACCATATACAAATGATGAAGGATCAATAGGCGTTCTTGGTGTAATTGGACCAACCAGAATGGCCTATCAGCGTGTCATACCCATAGTAGATGTGACAGCTAAATTGCTCAGCAAATCATTGAAATCCTAATAAGTGCCCATATATATTCTTCATTGAGGAGGTCATATGGTTGAAAATAATAAAAATGAACTAATCGAAGAAATTGATCAGAAGTCTGATGAAAATTCCAAAGAGACTGAAATTGAGAATTCTGAATCTGATCAACAAAATCTTCAGGAAGTCATTGAGCAACATTGGGATAAAATTCTCAGACTTCAGGCTGAAATTGAGAATTTAAGAAAACGAAACATTAAAGATGTTGAAAGTGCTGCAAAAGCGTCAATTGAAAGAGTGATTCAAGAAATTCTGCCTGTGATCGATAGTTTTGAAATTGGAATGACTATAGATACCAAAACTGATGAAGGTATGGAGACATTTATTGCTGGGCAAAAAGCGACTTATAAGCAATTTATGTCAATGCTAGATAAGTTTTCAATTGAGGAAATCGATCCTAAGGATATGAAATTTGATTCTGAAAATCACGAAGCCATGAGCACAGTTGACGATGAAAATACTGAACCTGGATATATTGTTGAAGTTATACAAAAAGGATATCGGCTTCAAAATAGATTGCTTAGGCCAGCCAGAGTCATTGTTTCGTCTGAAACACAAAAAGACTGATATTTCCTTGAAAAATAATAAAGCGGACATATATATCCGTTAGTAGCTACTTAATATGGAGAGATAAAATGGGTAGAGTAATTGGAATCGATCTCGGCACAACAAATTCATGCGTTTCTGTTATGGATGGCGATCAGGCCAAGGTTATTGAAAATTCAGAGGGCGATCGAACAACGCCTTCAATCGTTGCGTATTCAAAAGAGGAAGATCGCTTTCTCGTTGGACAATCTGCGAAACGACAAGCTATAAGTAATCCTGAGAATACGCTGTTTGCAATCAAACGTTTGATTGGAAGAAAGCACGACGACAATGTTGTACAGAAGGACATTGACAAAGTGCCATTTAAAATTGTCAAAGCAGACAATGGAGATGCCTGGGTGAAGACTGGCGATAAAGAGATGGCTCCACCGGCTATCTCAGCAGAGGTACTTAGGAAAATGAAAGAAACCGCAGAGAGCTATCTTGGTGAGTCAATATCTGAGGCAGTAATTACTGTTCCTGCATATTTTAATGACTCACAGAGGCAAGCCACAAAAGATGCTGGCAAAATTGCAGGATTAGAGGTTAAGAGAATTATCAATGAACCCACTGCAGCAGCACTGGCATATGGCATGGATAAGAAACGTGGCGATAAAAAAATCGCCGTCTATGATTTGGGTGGCGGAACATTTGATGTATCGATTATTGAAATTGCCGATGTTGATGGAGAAAATCAATTTGAAGTACTCGCAACAAATGGTGATACATTCCTCGGTGGCGAAGATTTTGATCTCAGAGTAATTGATCATTTGCTTGGTGAATTTCAAAATCAAACAGGTATGGATATATCAAGCGATCCCCAAGCAGTTCAAAGATTAAAAGAAGCAGCCGAAAAAGCAAAGATTGAATTATCAAATCAAGCACAGACAGACATTAATCTGCCATACCTTACTGCTGATGCTTCTGGCCCTAAACATCTAAACCTTACTTTAACAAGAGCAAAGCTAGAGTCATTGGTTGAAGATTTAATTGTTCAAACAATAGAGCCATGTAAAACTGCACTCAGTGATGCTGGGTTATCAACAAGTGAAATCAATGACGTTATTCTTGTTGGCGGTCAAACTCGAATGCCTAAGGTTGTAGAAGAGGTAAAATCATTTTTTGGCGTTGAGCCAAGAAAAGACGTTAATCCGGATGAAGCGGTCGCAATCGGTGCTGCTATTCAAGGCGGCGTTCTTTCTGGGGATGTCAAAGATGTCTTACTATTAGATGTAACGCCATTGTCATTGGGTATTGAGACGCTTGGCGGTGTGACAACAAGATTAATTGAAAAAAACACCACAATCCCCACAAAAGCAGAGCAAGTATTCTCTACAGCTGAAGATAATCAGACAGCAGTTACGATTCATGTGCTCCAAGGAGAGCGTGAACGCTCTCAGGACAATAAGTCACTGGGACGATTTGACTTAACTGACATACCCAGTAAACCAAGAGGTATGCCACAAATTGAAGTCGCTTTTGATATTGATGCCAATGGAATAATCAACGTTTCAGCCACGGACAAAGAAACCGGCAAGGAACAAAAAATTGTGATCAAAGCTTCAAGTGGTCTGTCCGATGAAGAAATTGAAAAAATGATTTCAGAAGCCGAAGCAAATGCAGACAGCGATAAGGACTTCAGAGAATTAGTAGATATCAAAAATCAGGCCGATCAAGTCATACATGCCACTGAAAAATCCCTAGAAGATCTTGGAGAGAAAGTGACAAATGAGGAAAGATCAACTGTGGAATCTGCTTTAAATGAGTTGAAAGATGCTCTCAAATCAGATGAAAAAGAAAAAATTGAATCGAAACTCAAGACGCTTTCAGAAGCATCTGTTGGTATTGCTCAGAAGGCATTCGAAGAGGCTCAGGCAAGCACTGATGGTGAAACGACTGAAACTGATTCAAAGGATGAAAATGTAGTTGATGCTGAATATGAGGAAGTTGATTCTGAAGAGAATAAAAATACTCATTAATTAAATAGGCATCATAATTTATCAGACAGAGTTTTGATACTCTGTCTGATTATATTTGAGAAAAAAAATGAGTGAACAAGATTTATATCAAACTTTGGGGATTGAAAAAAACTCATCAGATGCAGATATAAAAAAAGCTTATCGAAAGCTTGCAATGAAATATCACCCCGATAGAAATCCTGACGACTCAGCTGCAGAGCAGAAATTTAAATCTATTCAAAAAGCATATGCAGTTTTATCAGACAAGCAAAAAAGAGCTGCCTATGACCAATTCGGCCATGCTGGAGTTAATCAACAAGGAGGTATGGGCGGTGGATTTAATACAGGAGATGCATTTAATGACATCTTTGGAGATGTTTTTGGAGATATATTTGGCGGAGGAAGAGGGCAAGCTAGGCGTTCATCAGCTCAACGTGGCTCTGATCTTAGATATCAGGTTAACCTCACACTAGAGCAAGCCGTATTTGGAGATAAAATTAATGTTGAAATTCCATCATACAACCAATGTGATACTTGTACTGGCTCGGGAGCTAAAGAAGGAACTTCCGCCATAAGATGCATAAAGTGTGACGGAAGAGGCGCTATTAGAGTCCAACAAGGGTTTTTTACATTACAGCAAACATGCCCTGAATGCAGAGGGTCTGGAGAAACAATAAAAGACCCATGCTCAATTTGTTCTGGTTCGGGTAGAAAGAGATCCAATAGAACCATTGCTATCAAAATACCAGCAGGTGTTGATAATGCAGATCGTATAAGACTTTCTGGAGAAGGTGAAGCAGGAATCAAAGGGGGGCCTTCTGGTGATCTTTATGTGGATGTGACTATAAAAAAACATGACATATTTGAGCGCGAAGGAAATCATTTGATATGCACAATTCCTATAAGTTTTGGAAAAGCAGTACTTGGAGGAACCGTGGAAGTGCCAACAATTGATGGTGCCGTAAATCTTTCAGTACCATCCGAAACACAATCTGGTAAAACTTTTAGACTAAAAGGAAAAGGAATTAAATCTTATAGAGAGAATTTTTATGGAGATTTGTATTGCACTGTTCAAGTAGAAACACCTGTTAGCTTAACTGATGAACAAAAAGAAATATTGAGGCAGTTCGATAAATCAGTTAATAACAGCAATACCGATCATCGTCCAAATAAAAAAACATGGACTGATAGTGTAAGTGAATTTTTTAAACGCATAAGTGAATAAAATAATAACTTTTTTGATGACATCAGACTGATTTGAACCTAATATAGTTTTGATTCCAAACTTCTCAAGGGAAGGACTCATAAAGTCCTTCCCTTTTTTCGAACCAAAAGTAGGTAATGAAGGAAGAAATTTGAAAGACGCAATACTGATACTTGAAGATGGCACTACGTTCTCTGGTAAGTCTATTGGTATTGATTCATACTCAGTTGGAGAAGTTGTATTCAATACAGCAATGACTGGATACCAAGAAATCATCACAGACCCTTCATATCATAAACAAATTGTTACCTTAACCTATCCTCATATAGGAAACACAGGCACCAATGATGAAGATAATGAAAGCAAAGACTCATTTTGTTCAGGCTTAGTCATCCGAGAAAGTTCGCCAATCTCTAGTAATTGGAGAAACCAACTGAGTTTGGAAGATTTCTTAACCAAAAATCAAATAGTGGGAATATCAAATATAGATACTAGAAAACTCACAAACCACTTAAGAAACCATGGATCAATGAATGCCTGTTTGACAGCTAATGGATTGAGCTCAGACGAAGCATTACTTGAAGCAAAATCTTTTTCAGGCCTTGCTGGTTTAGATCTTGCACAAGAAGTGTCAACAAAAATTTCTTATGAATTTTCTCCAAGCAATAATAATTCAGAATCTCTTTTTCATGTGGTTGCCATCGATTTTGGTATTAAGACAAATATTCTTAATTTACTGTCGAATAACGGATGTAAAGTTACTGTAATATCAGCAAAGTCATCATTTGATGACGTAATGTCATACGATCCCGATGGAGTGTTCTTATCAAACGGCCCAGGAGATCCTGAACCATGTGATTATGCGATTAATTGCATCAGAAAATTACTTGAATCAAATATCCCAATATTTGGAATATGCCTTGGACATCAACTGTTAGCTTTGGCATCTGGGGCTAAAACAGAGAAAATGAAATTTGGTCATCATGGCGCCAATCATCCTGTAATTGATCTCGAAACAGGAGTTGTATACATCACAAGTCAAAATCATGGTTTTACCGTTAATGAGAAATCCATTCCAGAAAATGTCAATATCACGCATAAATCACTATTTGATCAATCCATACAAGGAATAGAACTCAAAGATAAGAATGCATTTAGTTTTCAGGGGCATCCAGAAGCCTCTCCAGGGCCTCACGACATACAACCATTATTTAAAAAATTTATTACAAGCATGAAGAATGGCAAAAAGAACTGACATTGAATCAATATTGATTATTGGGGCAGGCCCAATCATTATTGGTCAAGCATGCGAATTTGATTACTCAGGAACACAAGCATGTAAAGCACTTCGTGAAGAAGGCTATAGAATCATACTGGTTAACTCGAACCCAGCAACAATAATGACTGATCCTGATGTGGCAGATTCAATCTACATCGAACCAATCAACTGGCAAACACTTGAGAAGATCATAGACAAAGAACGTCCAAATGCACTTTTACCCACAATGGGTGGTCAAACTGCACTTAATACAGCGCTCGATCTTGCTTCTAGAGGAATACTTGAAAAATACAATGTTGAGATGATTGGGGCGTCAAAAGAGGCGATAGATACTGCAGAAGATAGAGAACTATTTAAGCAGGCAATGAGCGAAATCAACATTGATGTCGCACAATCTGAAATCGCAAATACATTGGATGAGGCGATTATTATCGCTAATGATATTAATTACCCAATAATCATAAGACCTTCCTTTACGCTTGGCGGAAGTGGAGGCGGAATTGCCAATAATGAGGATGAACTTATTACTATTGTTAAGCGAGGTTTAGAGTTATCTCCAACAACTGAAGTTTTGATTGAAGAATCGCTTCTCGGTTGGAAAGAGTATGAAATGGAGGTCGTTAGAGATAAGAATGATAATGCCATTATCATATGTTCCATTGAAAATGTTGATCCTATGGGAGTCCACACAGGGGATTCTATAACTGTTGCTCCAGCTCAGACACTCACTGACAAGGAATACCAAGTGATGAGAGATTATTCAATCGCAATCCTGAGAAGAATTGGGGTAGACACTGGTGGATCGAATGTTCAATTTGCAGTCAATCAAGACGATGGAAGAATGATCGTTATAGAAATGAACCCAAGAGTATCTCGATCATCTGCATTGGCATCCAAAGCAACTGGATTTCCTATTGCTAAGATTGCTGCCAAATTGGCCATAGGATATTCACTTGACGAATTATCAAATGACATAACTGGCGGTCTTACACCTGCATCCTTTGAACCAACCATAGACTATGTCGTAACAAAGATACCTAAATTTACATTTGAAAAGTTTCCAGGTGCAAACCCTACTCTCACAACTCAAATGAAATCTGTTGGAGAGGCTATGGCCATCGGGAGAAACATTCAAGAATCCTTACAAAAAGCAATACGGAGTCTTGAGAATAACCACGACGGATTTACGGATATGGATGTTTCAGAAGGTTTTGACCAACAACTTATTAACCCAAACCCAGATAGACTTCTTTATGTAGCTCAAGCATTCAGAGAGGGCTATAGTTTAGACAAAATATATGATCTGACAAAGATTGATCCTTGGTACTTGATATATATCGAAGAACTCATTGATATCGAATCAGAAATTGCAAATATAGAAATCTCTTCCATTGACCATGATTTACTTCACAAATTGAAATCCAAAGGTTTTTCTGATGCAAGATTAGCCAAGTTGTTATCTGTAGATGAACTTGAAGTAAGAAACTTAAGAATCACTCTAAATGTTCTTCCTGTTTATAAACGTGTGGATACTTGTGCTGCTGAGTTTAAGACAACAACTGCTTATTTATATTCAACATATGATGAAGAATGCGAGTCATTGCCAACCGCGAAAGATAAAATAATCATACTGGGCGGCGGACCTAATAGGATTGGACAAGGCATTGAATTTGACTACTGTTGCGTTCATGCTGCCATGGCTGTGAGTCAAGCAGGCTATGAATCCATCATGATTAATTGCAATCCAGAGACTGTGTCCACAGATTATGACACCTCCGATAGACTCTATTTTGAGCCATTAACTTTTGAAGATGTAATGTCGGTGATTGAGGTTGAAAAACCAAAAGGAGTGATCGTTCAATTTGGAGGACAAACTCCTTTGAAACTTGCTCAATCACTAAAAGATGCAGGCGCACCTATAATTGGTACTCAACCAGAATCTATTGATCAAGCTGAAGACAGAGAATTGTTCAAGACAATGGTACAAGAATTAAATTTTTTACAACCTTACAATGAAGTTGCAACAAATATGGATCAAGCACTCAAAAATGCAAAAAATGTTGAGTACCCACTTGTTGTGAGGCCATCTTATGTCCTTGGCGGTAGAGCAATGGAAATTGTTTACAACGATGACGAGTTAAGAACATACATGAAAGAAGCTGTAAAAGTGTCCAATAAATCACCAGTTTTATTGGATCATTTTTTAAATAAGGCAATTGAGGTTGATATAGATGCTGTCTCCGATGGTAAAAATATCCTAATTGGTGGCCTTATGGAGCATATTGAACAAGCTGGTGTTCATTCAGGAGACTCTTCGTGCTCCATACCCGCATTCAGCCTTTCAAATGAGATTCAATATGAAATCATTCATCAGATGAAAGAATTTACAAAAAAACTCGATGTGATTGGGCTTGTTAATGCTCAGTTTGCTGTTCGAAAAGATAAGATATTTGTACTTGAAGTTAACCCTAGGGCATCAAGAACGGTTCCTTTCGTTTCCAAGGCCACTGGCCTTCAACTCGCTAAGATTGCAGCGAAAGTGATGATTGGAGTTAGTCTAGAAGATCAAGGTTATCTTGATCAAGTTATTCCTGACTTTTATTCGGTTAAAGGACCTGTTTTCCCATTTAACAAATTTCCAGATACTGACCCAATACTTGGACCGGAGATGAAATCAACGGGTGAAGTCATGGGTACTGGAAAAACATTCGGAGAAGCCTATATAAAATCTCAGAATGCTGCGGGAATTCATATCCCAGACAAGGGCAAGGTTTTTATATCAGTAAGAGAACCTGACAAGAACGATAAACTCATTGAGCTTGGACAGTTTCTTACTAATGAGCAATTTGAAATCATTGCAACTACAGGCACAGCAGACTTTTTAAATAACAATAATATTAATTGTCTTCAAATCAATAAAGTCAGAGAAGGGTCTCCGCATATAGTTGAGCTCATCAAATCTAAAGACATAGAGCTCATTATTAATACAACAGAAGGTAAACAATCAATTGAGGAATCTTTCTCAATAAGAGCAGAGGCAGTTATTTCTGGAATCACGTATTACACGAGTCTTGAGGCCGCTCATGCGACAATGTCATCATTCAATTTCCTTGGAGATATTTCAGTTAATAGACTTCAAGACTATAATATAAAGAATGGATAGAGAGATAATGACAGTCAGGGGTGCTGAACTACTTCGAAAAGAGTTGAAGAAGCTTAAGTCTGTGGATCGCCCAGAGATCATAACAGCCATTGCTACAGCTAGAGAGTTTGGAGATTTAAAAGAAAACGCTGAGTACCATGCTGCAAAGGAAAAACAAAGTTTTATTGAAGGAAGGATCAGCGAGATAGAATCAAAACTATCAAACTCTGAAGTCATTGATATCACAAAACTTTCAATATCAAATAAAGTTGTATTTGGAAGCACAGTGACAATATTGAATTTGGATAGTAATCAAATAATTACATATAAAATAGTTGGAGAAGATGAGTCAGACATCGAAAATGGACTGTTGTCCTATAAATCACCCTTATCAAAAGCAATGATTGGTAAAAGTGCTGATGATTTAGTTCAACTAAAAACTTCTGAAATGACTCAAGAATTTCAGGTCACAAATATTACATATAAATAATCATGTCCAATAGACATTGGAGAAAATCCCAGTCTGATGATTTTTTTTTAAAAAATTCAAAACAAAAGGGTTACAGATCTAGGTCGGTATATAAACTTTCTGAAATCGACAGGAAATTTAAAATTTTCAAAAATGTAACAAATCTTATTGATATTGGTTCTTGTCCTGGAGGTTGGAGTGAATATGCCATAAAAAAGATTCCATCAGGGAAACTACTAGCAGTTGATATCAATGAGATGGAGCCTATTGATGGAGTGATGTTTATACGTGGAGATATTGAAGAACAGACAATACAAGACAAGCTATTCAATGAAATTAATAACGAAAAATTTGACTTAATAATTTCTGACATGTCACCAAATAAGACAGGCAATAAAGTTAGTGATCAATATAAGTTTTATAATATTGCTGATTCTATACTTGAATTCTCACAAAACGGACTTATGTCTAAGGGAATGATGGTTATGAAAGTCTTTATTGGCCTTGGATTTGAAGAATTTAAATCTGATTTGAAAGAGGGCTTCGAAATAGTTAACTACTTCAAACCTAAATCATCTAGAAAAGAGAGTAGAGAAACCTACGTTATAGCGAAAAACATTAGGTATAATTAATTTATGAATAATTTCTTTAAAAACACACTTGTATGGATAGTAATTGCTATTGTCATGCTATCTTTCTTTCAGTCTTTCTCACCAAACTCAATGAGACAGCAGACAGTGGATTATTCTACATTCCTTGAACTTGTTAGAACTGGAAATGTCAGTGAGGTGATTTTTGAGAATGAAATCATTAAGGCTCAACGAATCAACGGCGAGCGATTTGTCACTTATAATCCAGAAACTGACAATACAGCTCTTATTGGTGAGCTTAATCGATCAGGAGTTAAGATAAGCGCAAGTCCTCAAAAAGACCAAAATTTGTTTGTGAGTTTGCTTATCAACTCATTCCCGGTAATTCTCCTTATCGGTGTTTGGATTTATTTCATGCGACAAATGCAAGGCGGGATTGGTGGTGGCCGTGGAGCAATGAGTTTCGGTAAAAGTAAAGCTAAATTACTTGGCGAAGACCAAGTAAATGTTACTTTTGCAGATGTTGCAGGTATTGAAGAAGCAAAAGAAGAGGTTATCGAGATAGTTGAATTTCTGAAGGATCCTTCTAAATTTCAAAGACTAGGCGGTAAGATTCCAAGAGGAGTACTTATGGTTGGGTCTCCAGGAACAGGAAAAACACTCCTAGCAAGAGCTATCGCTGGAGAAGCAAAAGTTCCTTTCTTTACCATTTCAGGATCAGATTTTGTAGAGATGTTTGTTGGCGTTGGGGCTTCTAGAGTAAGAGATATGTTCCAGGAAGCTAAAGCTCATTCACCATGTATCATATTTATCGATGAAATAGATGCAGTTGGAAGACAAAGAGGAGCTGGACTGGGTGGTGGACATGACGAAAGAGAGCAAACACTGAATCAACTTCTTGTTGAAATGGATGGTTTTGAAGACAATGTGGGAGTAATTGTCATTGCAGCTACAAACAGACCAGATGTACTAGATGCTGCTCTGCTTAGGCCAGGCAGATTTGATCGACAAGTAGTTGTGCCACTCCCTGATGTAAGAGGCAGAGAGCAAATCTTAAAAGTACACATGAGAAAAGTTCCACTTGATAAGAATGTCAAACCATCAATCATAGCTAGAGGCACACCAGGCTTTTCTGGTGCAGACTTAGCTAATCTTGTTAATGAATCAGCATTAATAGCGGCACGTGGCAATAAGAAGTATGTCAATATGGATGACTTAGAAAAAGCGAAAGATAAGATCATGATGGGTGCAGAGAGACGATCTTTAGTAATGAGTGAAGATGAGAAAAGACTTACCGCATATCACGAAGCAGGTCATGCGATTGTTGGCCTCAATCTAGAAGATCATGACCCTGTATACAAGGTAACAATAGTGCCAAGAGGGAGAGCATTAGGTGTAACAATGTTTCTTCCTGAGGAAGACAAATACAGCATTAGTAAAAAAAGACTTATAGGACAAATTACCAGTCTCTTTGGCGGAAGAGTAGCAGAAGAAATTATATTCGGAAAAGACGCTGTAACAACAGGAGCTTCCAATGATATTGAGCGAGCAACAGAGATTGCTCGAAATATGGTCACAAAATGGGGCTTATCAGACAAGCTTGGACCACTAGCTTATAGTGATGATGAAGGCGAAGTCTTTTTGGGTAGGTCTGTTACACAGACCAAGCATATGTCAGATGGAACAGCGAAGACAATCGATGAAGAAGTTAGGAAGATCATCGATCAGGCCTATTCTGTTGCCACTGATATCTTAGAAAAGCATAATAAAAGACTTCATAACATGGCAGACGCTCTCATGAAATATGAAACAATTGAGGAATCTCAAATCACTGACATTATGAATGATAAGGATCCTAAACCACCAGAAGACTGGAATTCTGATGATTCGGATAAGGATGATTCCTCAACACCAAACATCGGTGATCCTGCTACACAACACTAAGTCAAGAAGCAACACCCTAAAAATAGTGGATTTAATAGCTATCCAGGCTATACAATACACGCCTTTAGAAATAATGACTTAATAATGAATAAGCTCACAGAGAAAGTATTTGGAACTGACGGTGTCAGAGGAAAAGTCGGGGAATATCCAATGACAATTGATTTTGCTATGCGTTTTGCATCTTCAATTGCGAAGGTAATGACACCTAATGGTGGAAAAGTTGCAATCGGTAAAGATACTCGAATTTCTGGGTATATGTTTGAGTCAGCTCTAGAGTCTGCATTTGTAGCTCATGGATTAGAAGTAATATTACTCGGACCACTTCCTTCACCAGCTATTGCTCATTATACAATTAAACAAAATTGTGATTTTGGCATCGTTATAAGCGCCTCTCACAATTCTCACGAATACAACGGTATTAAGATCATCAATCATTTAGGTGAAAAAATAGATCAGGAGATTGAAAGCATCATTGAATCAAAACTCTTAGATGAACCAATAACAAATACCGCAGAATCCTTAGGAAAAGCAAAGATATCGAATACTTCAAGGAATCTTTATAAATCTCTTCTTATGTCAGTATTCAATGATATGGACAATCATCTACCACTTAAAGGATTTAAGATTGTTGTAGATGCATCAAATGGTGCGGCATATAAAATTGCACCGCAGGTACTTTTAGACCTTGGCGCCGATGTCATTCCAATTGCATGCTCACCAAACGGAAAAAATATTAACCTTGATTGTGGATCTACTCACCCAGAAACACTTAGAAAAACTGTTGTTGCAACTGAATCTAATTTAGGAATAGCATTAGACGGCGATGCTGATAGGATTCTGATCGTAGATGAAAATGGCAATATCTTAGATGGAGATCAAATTCTTTATATTCTTGCAAAAACTAATATTTCTAATAAATCTTTTAATCATAAAGTCGTGGGTACAATTACAACAAACTCTGGTCTTGAGCTAAAACTTAAGGAAATGAATATCGACCTGTATCGTTCAGACGTTGGCGATAAGAATGTCTATTCAATGATGAAAAAAATAGGAGCTATTATTGGTGGAGAATCATCAGGCCACATTATAAATTCTGAATATTCACCCACCGGCGATGCATTACTTACTGCTCTTATAATTATCAGAGAATCTATTAAACAGAATTCTAAGATCAGTGATCTTGTTGATGATCTCGAGCTCTTGCCAGTTCTTAATGACACTTTTGATACAGAAAACATGTCAGAGATTAATGAAAATAAATTAAAAGAACTCGCAGATAGAATTAACTCTGAAAATAAAGATGGGAGAGTGATCATAAGGCCATCAGGAACTGAACCAGTTATTCGAATATCAATTGAGAATAAAGATCAAAAGACTACTGAGAATATACTAGAAACAATTATGAAGAACATTAAAGAAAGTGGATAAGAAATTCTATATAGCTGCAAATTGGAAAATGAATGCTTCATTGTCATTTATTAATGATTATTTCTCTTTTCTTGATTCAAAAGCTGAGAACTCCAACGAGATGATTATATGTCCACCTGACATTTATCTTCAGTCTCTAATAAAAACAGCCCCTAGTTTTATAAAGACTGGAGCACAAAATATTTCATCACATGACGCTGGTGCTTATACAGGAGAATGCTCAGGAGAAATGTTGGCTGATAATTCGGTTCAATATGTAATTATAGGGCACTCAGAAAGACGACAATACCATCAAGAGTCAAATGAAGATATAAAATTAAAGCTACTGAAAGCCATTGATAGCAACATAAGCCCAATATTATGCGTTGGTGAGTCTAGAGAGGAAAGAGAATCAGATCAGACATTCGACGTCATTAATAAACAAATCAGAAGCGTCCTAGATAATGACATACTATCAAAAGATATCGGACTGCTTATTGCTTATGAGCCTATTTGGGCCATTGGTACTGGCCTCACAGCTACTCCTGAAATGGCGAATGATGTTCATTCATTCATTCATTCAATAGTGTCTGAAATGATATCAAACTCAATACCGATCTTATATGGCGGAAGCATGAAAGAATCAAATGCAAAGGACTTACTCGAAATGGAACATATACACGGAGGTTTAATTGGGGGTGCATCATTAGATGCTTCTGAATTTTTAAATATATATAATATTGCAGAGGAAATAAGAAATGGCTAATGCAAATTCACTATTATTAAGTTTTCATGTAATTACAGCGATTCTCATCGTTGTGTTAATACTTATGCAAAAAGGAAAAGGTGCAGACATGGGTTCGGCATTTGGTGCTGGTGCCTCAGGGACACTTTTTGGTGCAAAAGGCTCTGCAAACTTCTTATCGAGAACCACAGCAGTTCTCGCAACAGTTTTCTTTATAACCAGCCTTACACTTGCATATTTGAACAAGGGAACCACCGTTTCTGAAAGCGTTCTGGATCAGATAGAATCACCAATGTCAGTTCCAGATGACGAATCTCAAAACTTACCTCAAATACCCCAGGAATAATTAATCTCTAGCCGATGTGGTGGAATCTGGTAGACACGCTGTCTTGAGGGGGCAGTAGCGTAAGCTGTGCCGGTTCGAGTCCGGCCATCGGCAGAGAATCTATTTCAGAGAAAATCACGAATCTTATGAATGATGACATTTAAATAATGTTACAATTCTTCGTGGTTAATGACATATTAGAGTTTCCATAGAGATGCTTGAAAACTACCTACCAATAGCAGTTTTTATAATCATAGCTGGAGTGCTTGGCTTATTGATGCTCGGCTTGGGTTTTCTCTTCGGTAAAGGCGCTAAAACAAAAGCAAAACTATCTCCATATGAATGTGGTTTTGAAGAATTCGAAGACGCACGAATACCATTTGATGTCAGATATTACTTAGTAGCTATTTTATTCATAATTTTTGATCTTGAGATTGCCTTTTTATTTCCATGGGCAATAGCTCTTGATGAGATCGGTCATGTGGGTCTTATATCTATGATTATTTTTCTCTTTGTTTTGGTTATAGGGTTTGTATACGAGTGGAATAAAGGAGCATTGGATTGGGATTAGAAACGGACAATGATTTAATTGATCAACAAGGGCCCGGTTTTATCATTACATCCGTTGATAAACTGGTTAATTGGGCAAGAACAGGCTCAATGTGGCCGGTTACATTTGGTCTAGCATGTTGTGCAATTGAGATGATGCATGCAGGAGCTGCAAGATATGATACCGACCGTTTTGGGGTATTCTTTAGACCAAGTCCGAGACAGTCAGACGTCATGATCGTCGCAGGAACGCTTGTCAATAAGATGGCCCCTGCACTTAGAAAAGTATACGACCAAATGGCTGAACCAAAATGGGTCATTTCCATGGGATCATGTGCAAATGGGGGTGGCTATTACCATCATTCGTATTCTGTGGTTAGAGGTTGTGATCAAATTATCCCTGTTGATATCTATGTTCCCGGATGCCCGCCGACTTCAGAGGCATTGATCAATGGAATCATAGAACTCCAAGAAAAAATCAAAAATGAAGAATCGATCGCAAATGGATAGTGAAGAATATTCAAAAACTTTAGAAGAAAGGTTTCATCAATATAAGATTGATGTCTCAATGAATCGGGCTAATCCTGAGATCGAAGTCAATCATGAACATATGATTGAGTTTGCTAATAAATTAAAGAAAGACGAGTCTTATGAAATATTAATGGATGTTATTGCTGTGGACTTTCTAACTTATGGCGATGTTGATTGGAAAACAAATGATGCTACGAATACGGGATACTCTCGAGCTGTAAAGCCAACAATTATTCCTGATATTGATGAAACATTTAAAGAAAGGTTTGCCGTTTTTTATCAGTTACTTTCTATTTCAAACAACCAAAGGCTGACACTTAAAGTATTCGCATCGGAGTCAAATCCACCATCCGTACCATCTCTAGTAGATATTTGGAGCAGTGCTGATTGGTTTGAAAGAGAAGCTTTTGATTTAATGGGTATTCATTTTGAAGGTCATCCAGATCTTCGAAGAATTCTCACTGATTATGGTTTCATTGGTCATCCTTTTAGAAAAGATTTCCCTACCAACGGCAATCTTGAGGTGGTCTATGACGAGGAAAAAGAAGAAGTCGTATATCAACCGGTATCGATCTCAACACGGCCTACTGTTCCCAGAGTCATAAGGGATCGAAATGACTGAGAGCAATCTTACCCTTAATTTTGGACCACAGCATCCGGCGGCACACGGCGTTTTAAGATTAATCATGGAGCTGGACGGCGAGGTCGTTACAAATCTTGACCCGCATATAGGTCTCTTGCATAGAGGCACTGAAAAACTTGCTGAAATTAAGCCTTTCAATCATTCAATTGGTTATATGGACAGAATGGATTATGTATCAATGATGTGCTGTGAACACCCATATGTACTAGCCATTGAGAGCTTATTAGAAATCGAACCCCCCAAAAGGGCACAATACATCAGAGTCATGTTCGATGAAATCACAAGAATCATGAATCATTTATTATGGCTAGGTTGTCACGGTCTTGATATCGGCGCGATGGCATTGTTCCTTTATTGTTTCAGAGAAAGAGAAGATCTATATGATGCCTATGAGGCAGTATCGGGCGCAAGAATGCACGCAACCTATTACAGGCCAGGCGGTGTTTACCGTGATCTACCTTCAGAAATGTCCAAATACAAAGCAAATAAATTCATATCTGAAAAGAAAGTTAAGAAATTGAATTACAACCGCGAAGGTTCACTGTTGGATTTTGTAGAAGACTTCACCGATAGATTCCCTTCATTGGTGGATGAATACGAAACACTTCTTACTGACAATAGAATTTGGAAACAACGAACCGTTGATATTGGTGTTGTGACTCCTGAAAGAGCCATGCAACTTGGATTTACTGGACCTATGCTCAGAGGTTCAGGCATTGAGTGGGATCTGAGAAGAAACCAAAGTTACGAGGTATATGACGAGTTGGACTTTTTAGTCCCAGTTGGTGTTAACGGCGATTGCTATGATCGTTATCTCGTCAGAATTGAAGAAATGAGGCAATCAAATTTAATCATTCAACAGTGCATTAATTGGCTTAGAGATAATTCTGGACCAGTCATGATTGAAGACCATAAATACAGAGCTCCAAAAAGAGATTCAATGAAACACGACATGGAATCCTTGATATATCATTTTAAGCACTTTACTGAAGGATATTCTGTTCCTGAAGGAAATACCTACAAAGCCATAGAGCATCCAAAAGGTGAATTTGGAGTTTTTCTACTATCTGATGGTGCAAACAAACCTTATCGCCTTAAAGTCAGGGCACCAAGTTTTGCACATCTAGCAGCGATTGATGAAATGTCAAAAGGACACATGTTGGCAGACGTTGTTTCAATCATTGGGACTCTGGACATTGTTTTTGGTGAAATTGATAGATAACTATGAGTGAAGTACTGACAACTGAAACAATTAAGGAAATTGACCATTGGCTCAGCAAATTTCCAGTAGGGAAGCAACGTTCCGCAATCATTGGATCTCTTCATGCGGCACAACATCAAAATCATGGTTTTTTAACATCTGAACTTATGGATGCAGTGGCAGCATATATTGATGTGCCAAAAATTCAGGTCTACGAGGTTGCAACTTTCTATTCAATGTTTCAGACAAAAAACGTCGGCAAGCATGAGATTTCCATATGCACAAATATTTCATGCATGCTAAGAGGCTCCGATGAGATCCTCAGTCACGTCGAAAAAAGACTTGGGATTGATGTCGGTGAATCGACATCGGACGGAAACATTTTCTTAAAACAAGAAGAAGAATGTCTGGCAGCATGCACAGGAGCGCCAATGATGATGGTGGACCATGTTTATATTGAAAATCTTGATATAAAAACAGTCGATGAGATTTTAGACAGACTGGAAGGAAAGTCGTGAGTAGATACAATCAGGTCATATACGCAAACATCAATGAATCAAACTCATGGACACTCGATGAGTATCTCAAACAAGGTGGCTATTCTGTATGGAAGCAGATCCTTTCCGACCAATCGAACAAAACTAGTGAATGGGTCATTGAAGAAGTTAAGAAGTCAGGGCTTAGAGGCAGAGGAGGGGCTGGCTTCCCAACCGGTCTAAAATGGAGTTTCATGCCTAAAAATGATGACCAAAAATACATTGTCTGTAATTCTGATGAAAGCGAACCAGGAACTTGCCACGACAGAGACATTCTTAAATACAACCCACATGCGTTGGTCGAAGGAATGGCAATTGCTGGGTATGCAATTGGAGCAACAGTTGGATACAACTACGTCAGAGGTGAATTCATGCTTGAATGTTACCCTCGCATTGATGCCGCTGTTAAGGATGCATACGATGCAGGTTTATTGGGTGTCAATGTTTTGGATTCGGGTATAGATTTTGACTTATATAATTTCCTCGGTGCCGGTGCATATATATGCGGTGAAGAGACAGGACTTCTCGAGTCACTGGAGGGCAAACAAGGAAAACCTCGATTCAAACCACCATTTCCAGCAAATTACGGCTTGTATGGTAAACCCACAACTGTCAATAACACTCAAACCCTTGCTACCATCCCAAAAATACTCGAAAAAGGTGCAAAATGGTACGCCGACTTTGGCACTGAAAAATCACCTGGAACATTGATCTTTTCCATATCTGGCCACGTGAATAAGCCGGGTAATTATGAACTGCCTCTAGGAATTTCTTTCGAAGAAGTCATTGATCTGGCTGGAGGCGTTCTCGATGGAAAAAAATTAAAAGCCGTAATACCAGGCGGATCGTCCACAAAAGTACTGCCCGCTGAAATCATACAAAACTGCACCATGGATTATGAGTCCCTTCAAGATGCAGACTCTGCTTTGGGAACCGGGGCAATGGTCGTAATTTCCGAAGGGACATGCATGGTCGAACTTCTGAAAAGAATATCTCGCTTTTATTACGCAGAAAGTTGCGGGCAATGCACTCCATGTAGAGAAGGAACTGGATGGCTTTATCGAATTCTTGATCGAATCACTAACGGTCAAGGCAAAGCGAGTGACTTGGCTTTGCTCGTGGATGTGGCCGGTCGTATAGAAGGAAATACTATTTGCGCATTTGGAGATGCATCAGCTTGGCCTGTTCAGAGCTTTATTAAACATTATCATCATGAATTTGAGTACATGATTCAGAACAAAGGTAAGACCTTGGCAGCATAATGAGTGATAATAAAAAAATTATTGTTACCATCGATGGAATTGAACATGAGGCTCAACAGGGCCAAATGTTAATCGAACTGACCGATCAAACAGGCACATATGTGCCTCGATTTTGTTATCACGAAAAACTATCCATTGCTGCTAATTGCAGAATGTGTCTTGTAGAAGTAGAAAACTCAAACAATGCTCTTCCAGCGTGTGCAACGCCAGTAATTGACGGGATGGTTGTAAAAACAAAATCAAAATCTGCAAAGACAGCTCAAGAATCTACCATGGAATTCTTACTGATTAATCATCCGCTCGATTGCCCTATATGTGACCAAGGTGGTGAGTGTGAGCTGCAAGATTTGGCATACACATATGGAAAAAACCAATCCCGATTTGATATACAAAAACAAACAAAAAAGAATGACGATCTTGGGCCACTGGTATCAACGGACATGACCCGATGCATCATGTGCACAAGGTGTGTTCGGTTTGGTACAGAAATTGCAGGCATTCAGGAGCTTGGAACAATTGGTAGAGGCGAGGATTCCAATATCAGCACATACGTTTCTCAAACAGTGGACCATGAACTCTCAGGCAATATCATCGATTTGTGCCCTGTTGGGGCTCTGAATAACAAACCCTATCGATACACTGACAGAACATGGGAATTGGACCAAGTTGAAAGCATTTCACCTCATGACTGCATTGGAACAAACATCATGGTGCATAAGAAAGATGACATCATTCGCAGAATCGTCCCAAAAAATAATCCAGACATAAATGAAGCATGGATAGCGGACAGAGATCGTTTTGGATTCGATGGCATTTATTCTGAAGACAGAGTATCCAATGCTTTGATCAAGTCTGATAAAGACTTTGATGAATCAAAATTGTCTAATGCAATTGATCAAGTTGTTGAACACATTCGATCCTGCGAAAACGAGAATCGTTCAATTGCTGTCTTATTTTCCCCAAGTTCATCCACAGAAGAACAATACCTTCTGTCAGATTTATGTCATCAACTAGGAATCACAGCGATAGATTCAAGGCTACGACAGGGTGAATTTATAAATGATTTGGATAGACGCTTTACTCCACATATGAATATCACATTGTCAGAAGTTGATACCATGAAAAATACTCTAGTTATTGGCTCGGATCTGAGAAAAGAAACACCCATACTGGCTCATCGTGTAAAGAAATCAGCTGACAGTGGAGCACTGATTCATTCTATCAATGCTCATTCATCTGAATATCATTTTAAAATTGATCAGGATCTTTCAACTGATAATTGGGTGAATAATATTGGATTAGTGCTCAAGGCCGCAATCAACCTGACAAAAAATCATTTGCCAAACAATATTGCCGATCACCTTGACCTCCTTGATGAACCGACTGCAGAGCATGAAAAAGTTGCGGCATCAATGTGTCAGGATAACTCACTCATCATATTGGGTTTGAATGCTTACTCAAATCACAAATATCAACTCATAAGATCATACGTTCATATATTGGCATCTGTTTGCAAGACTAATCTCTGCGAACTATCCGAAGGCTCCAATACAATAGGCGCATCGATTCATCACACAATCAATGACGGAGCTGAAAATATCCAAAATACCTCTGAAATTCTTCAGTCAAAGCATGATCTATTGATTATGTATGGCTTTGAGCCAAATGACACAATTTATAAGAATGAATTGATTGAGTGCATGAAATCTGCAAATAGTCTGGTTGTTTTTACGCCCTACATGAATGAGCATTTCCAGCAATACGCAGACATCGTAATTCCAATAAACACACATTATGAAAGCGATGGCTCAATGATCAATCTTGAATTAAGAAACCAGACATTCAATCACAATCAGATTGTTAGCTCAGATCAATTTAGTAATGTCGAGGTTTTGATGTCGCTCTATCAGGGCATGGATATGCAGTCAAAATCAATCGATGAGATTAATGAATCAATTCAAAAAGGAATAGAGATCATCATGAATTCGTCTGAAAGAATTTCACTCATTCCAAAAGTCACACAAGCAAAACCAATAGCTGAAAGTGCAATAGAATTCAATATGTACAATATTGACAATGTTCTGAGACGATCAAAGCCACTTCAGCAAACCAAAGAAGGCATTGGCAAAGAATGAAAGAACTTCTAACATCATTTTTATCATTTCTAGATCCACAATGGATCAACCTGATATGGTCTTTGTTTCAAATCGCAATTGTCACTGTTTGTTTAATCTTAACCGTTGTTTTTTTGGTTTATTTTGAAAGGAAGGTAATTGGATACATGCATTCCAGAGTGGGGCCAAACAGGGTTGGACCAAAGGGTACACTTCAATCGATAGCCGATACAATTAAACTGTTATTAAAAGAAGTCATCATCCCCGATAAAGCTGATCGATTCTTTTTTTTACTTTCGCCATTGTTGTTATTGATACCAGCGCTCGCGGCTTGGGCAGTGGTGCCATTTAGTCCCGAATTTATCATCGCTGACATCAATGCTGGATTGCTTTATTTATTGGCACTCACGTCATTTGGTGTTTACGGTGTCATCTTGGCTGGCTGGGCTTCTAACTCCAAGTATGCTTTTCTTGGGTCGATGAGGGCAGCGGCTCAGATGGTCGCATATGAAATTGCAATGGGATTTGCTTTGGTTGGTGTACTCATGGCTGGCGGCAGCTTAAAACTCGGTGAAATTGTTGCTGCACAATCTGGTGGCGTACTCAGCTGGTTCTGGATACCACTATTTCCACTATTCATCGTTTACTTCATTTCCGGCATAGCGGAGACAAATCGTCATCCATTTGATCTCGCAGAGGGTGAAGCAGAGATTGTTGCTGGATTTCATGTTGAGTATTCAGGAATTGGGTTTGCGATCTTTTTTCTTGCTGAATACATCAATATGGCTCTGATATCTGTATTGACATCAATATTGTTCCTAGGGGGATGGGAAAGCTTCTTTGCTGGCATTTCATTCTTAGAAACATCAGGATTCTCTTTTTTAACAGAGCCGAGCTTGTTCTGGTTATTATTAAAAACTCTTTTCTTTTTGTTTGTCTTTATTTGGTTGAGAGCCTCATTTCCAAGATATAGATACGATCAGTTGATGTCACTGGGTTGGAAAGTGCTCATTCCAATCACAATCCTATGGATTGGAGTTGAATGCGTTATGTATGTCATGCAAATTGGTCCATGGAGCGTCTGATGAAAATCATTCAACTTATTAAGAAACTGACACTAATAGATTTCATAAAAGGCTTCATTGTTACACTCAAAGCTTTTTTTCGACGCAAAGTAACCGTTCAATACCCAGAAGTGAAAACACCGCTTTCTCCAAGATTCAGAGGAAAGCTGGCTCTAATGAGATATGACAACGGCGAAGAACGATGCATTGCATGTAAACTCTGTTCTGCTGTTTGCCCAGCACAAGCAATTACAATTGAATCTGAAGAAAGGACGGACGGTTCTAGAAGAACTGTTAAATTCGACATCGACGCATTTAAATGCATTTACTGTGGATTTTGTGAAGAAGCTTGTCCCGTTGATTCTATTGTTGAGACAAATATTTTCGAATACCACATGACGGAAAATCAGCAGAGGATTCAAACAAAAGAGATGCTGCTTGCAACCGGCGATCAATATCGAGATCAAACAATTGAAAACAAAAAGAAAGACTCGAGGTATAGATAAGTGCTGTTGGAGATAATATTTTATACATTTGCCTCCATACTCATTTGTGCTTCCTTGGGTGTGATTCTTTTTAAGAATCCAGTCTACTCCGCTGTATCCCTTATTTTGGCATTCATTACAACGGGAATGCTTTGGTTGTTGCTTGAAGCAGAGTTCTTGGCAATAGTTCTTGTGCTAGTCTATGTCGGTGCTGTAATGGTCTTATTTTTATTTGTCATCATGATGCTAAATATTCATCAGGAAGAAGAAAGATCCGGTTTTACTAAAATAGCACCGATTGCCATCTTTTTGGGCTTGGTTATAGCTGCAGAATTGATAGCATTATATTGGATTCAATCTGATCAATTCTCAGGATTGGAGTCGATCTCAAACTCATCGTTATCTGTCGATAATACGCTGCTATTGGGAACGGAATTATTCACAAAATACATTCTTTCTTTTGAAATTGCTGGCTTCATTCTGCTTTTAGCAATTATTGTTTCAATATCTCTAACACTTCGAACAAGAAAGAATGTTAAGAAACAAATAGCAAGCGATCAAATCGCTGCCGATCCAAAACAAAGAGTGAGGATGGTTGACATTAAAAGAGGTGAAAACTGATGCTTAGCTTGCAATCTTACCTAACCTTGTCTGCGATCATATTCTCAATCGGCATAACTGGCATTGTCATCAATCGAAAAAACATCATCATTGTTATGATGTGTACGGAGTTATTATTGATATCTGTCAACTTTAATTTCATAGCATTTTCTCATTTCATGCAAGATCTAGCTGGACAGATATTTGTGTTCTTTATCCTTACCGTTGCAGCTGCTGAGGCAGCAATTGGTCTTGCAATCCTAGTTGCTTTATATCGCAACAAGAAATCAATATCTGTTGGCGATCTGAATAAGTTGAGAAATTAAACATGATCCTTGAATACAGTCTCGTTGCACTTTTATCACCTTTAATTGGTGGAGTATTGGCTGCGTTTCTTGGAAAACTACTCGGAAAAATCTTCGTTAATGTTGTCACCATATTAGGCGTGACTATATCTTTTGCTTTGTCGATCATCATTGCTCTCGATATCTTGGAGTCATCTGCTGTCCTCAACCAGAATATATATACTTGGCTGGATATTGGAAATATGTCTTTTCACATAGGTATTCTCATAGACAATCTCACAGCCAGCATGATGGTTGTTGTGACCTTTGTCTCATTGATGGTTCATGTCTATACGATCGGCTATATGCAGGATGATCCTGGTTATCATCGTTTTTTCTCATACATCAGTCTCTTTACCTTCTCAATGCTGAGCCTGGTAATGTCAAATAACTTCCTGCAATTATTCTTTGGTTGGGAAGCTGTGGGCGTGATGTCTTATCTTCTAATTGGCTTTTGGTTCACCAAAGAATCTGCAATAAAAGCGAATCTAAAAGCTTTTATTGTTAATAGAGTGGGGGACTTATCTTTAATTCTAGGCATTGGAATTATTTTTTCTATCATTGGATCACTGGATTACTATGCTGTATTTTCGCAGTCACAAAATATTGCACAAACAGAACTATACTTGAGCGATGCATGGTCCGTTTCTGCTTTAACGGCAGCTTGTATTTTATTATTTGGAGGAGCCATGGGTAAGTCGGCTCAAATGCCACTTCATGTATGGCTGCCAGATTCAATGGAAGGACCGACGCCTATATCTGCACTGATACATGCTGCAACCATGGTTACTGCAGGTGTATTTTTACTTGCAAGAATGTCTCCATTGTTTGAGCTATCAACGACAGCGCTTTCATTTGTTCTCATTATCGGTGCTTCTACTGCACTATTCACTGGAATCCTGGGCCTAGTGCAAAATGATATTAAGAGAGTCATTGCTTATTCAACGCTCTCTCAACTGGGATACATGGTTGCTGCTGCCGGTGTTTCTGCTTACTCGGTTAGCTTGTTTCATTTGATGACTCATGCTTTTTTTAAAGCCTTGTTGTTTCTTGCAGCTGGGTCGGTCATCGTAGCATTGCATCACGAACAAGACATCAGGAAAATGGGCGGACTAAGGAGTAAATTGCCGATTACATATTTGACATTTTTGATCGGATCTTTGGCATTAATTGGCTTTCCTGGATTCTCTGGGTTTTTCTCAAAGGATGCTTTGATAGAAGCCATAGGACACGCTGATATCCTTGGATCTGGATACGCATATGCGTCTGTTTTAATCGGTGTATTCATTACAGCATTGTATACATTTAGGCTCTTTTTCAAGGTGTTTCACGGAGCTCAGGATGACCATCATCATGCTGTTAAAGAGTCGCCCCTATCGATTACTCTGCCTTTGATCTTATTGGCTATTCCGTCTGCAATCGTTGCATGGCCTACGGTGGGTCCAATGGTGTTCGGCTCTTACTTTGCTAATAGCATCTCACAACCCGATGCATATCAGATTTTTGGATATGAATTTACAACTGCTTTCGGCTTTCTGGTCCATGCATTCTCTAGTCCAGTGATATACATTGCAGTATTTGGGGTCTTAACTGCATATGTTTTATATATCTACAAACCGAGCATTCTTGAAAATAAATATCTTGAGTCTTCTTTCATTTATCGCCTTTTAGATAACAAATATTACTTTGACGATATATATGAAAATGTATTAGCTAAAAAAGCTCGGAATATTGGCCATCTTTTATGGACGATAGGTGATGTAAAAACTATTGATAACTGGATTGTCAATGGAACAGCATACAGGATTGGAAATATTGCGAATCGCATTAAAGTCATCCAATCAGGCTATATTTACCATTACGCCCTTATGATGATTCTGGGGCTGGCAATATTTTTGGGATGGACAATATTAAATGTGGGAGTTTCATCATGATACTTGATTTGATGATTTGGTCTCCTGTCATAGTCGGGCTAATATTACTGTTGATTGGCAAAAATACCGCATCACTTTCCTACTGGATATCGTTAGCAACATCATTACTCGTATTTGGTATGAGTATGTATGCTTTATCAATGTTTAAGACTGATCAAGTCGGTATTCAATTTGAATTAATTGCTCCGTGGATAGAACGATTCAATATAAATTATCATCTTGGCATTGACGGGATTTCTTTCCCTCTTATCCTTCTCACCACATTCATTACACCCATCGTTTTATTAACTGCCAGAACCTCAAATAAAATCAATCTTCACCAATACTTGGCTTCTTTCCTCATATTAGAAGGTTTAATGATAGGCGTATTCAGTGCACTGGACGCTTTCCTATTTTATGTTTTCTGGGAAGCAATGCTGATTCCAATGTTTATCATCATAGGAATCTGGGGTGGAGAAAATCGTGTATATGCAACCATAAAGTTCTTTCTATACACCTTCCTTGGCTCAGTTTTTATGCTGATCGCAATCATCTATCTCTACATAAGCACTGGATCTTATTCCATCTTTGATTTTTATAATCTTGATCTATCCAGAATGGAACAGATCTTAATATTTTTGGCATTTTTGTTCGCATTCGCCGTCAAAATACCAATGTGGCCAGTACATACATGGTTACCGGACGCACATGTTGAAGCACCTACTGGCGGATCCGTAATTCTTGCAGCAATACTTCTTAAAATGGGCGGCTATGGTTTACTGCGATTCAGCTTGCCGATCACACCTGCCGCATCCAATGAGTTGTCCATGCTTATGGTTGCCTTGTCTCTGATCGCTATTATCTATATCGGTATGGTTGCTTTATCACAAACAGACATGAAAAAACTGATCGCTTATTCATCGGTTGCTCATATGGGCTTTGTAACACTCGGTATTTTTGTTGTTTTTCTTAATCATGAAAACGCCTCAATAGACAATATGAATATAGCCATCAGTGGTGCAATGATACAGATGATTTCTCATGGATTGATATCCGGCGCTTTGTTTCTATGCATTGGTGTAATGTATGACCGTATACACAGTAGAGAAATAAATGATTATGGCGGCGTTGCATTGTCGATGCCACGATTTGCTGGTCTGATGGTCTTTTTTGCTCTATCGAATGCTGCATTGCCTGGAACTTCAGGTTTTGTTGGCGAGGTGTTGGTCATACTCGCCAGTTTGAAAGTCAACTTCTGGATTGCATTATTATCTAGCACTACATTAGTGATTGGTGCTGCATATACGCTTTGGATGATTAAAAGAGTTATTTTTGGACCAATTACCAACGAAAAAATCAACAATGTCCGAGACACTTCTCCCGTCGAATTTATTCCGCTTATAATTCTTGCATTCATGGTTTTGGCCATGGGTGTTTACCCAGAGCCACTTATGAAACTGATGTATATTACTCTCAATGATCTTTCTGAGCTTGTATTTACAGGAGTAGGCTTATGACTTTTAATATAATCGGATCAATATTGCCAGAAGTCACTATTGCCATTGCTATTTGCATCGTAATACTAGTCAACAGCTTGGTAAGAAATGCCTCTGTTACACTTATACATTCGCTAGTTTTATTCTTTTTATCCTTTGCATTATTTCTTTCTTTTGTCAGTTTGGAACTACCGGATAGCAATATTTTTGAAGGACATTATGTGATTGATGCCTTCGGGACGAATCTAAAAATCATTGCACTGATTGCAGCAATATTTGTTCACTTAACATCTATCAAATCGAAACAAAACATTAAGAACGAGATTTTCCTAATTCAATTGTTTGCAACATTGGGTGTAATGATCCTCTGTTCAGCTCACAATCTACTGACTGTTTACCTTGGTCTTGAAACCTTAACTTTATCAATGTACGGGATTGTTGCCTCAAACAGAAACTCCATCGAAGCAACAGAATCAGCCATGAAGTTTTTTATACTTGGCGCCATAGCATCAGCAATATTTCTCTATGGCGTATCAATACTTTACGGTGTTACCGGAACATTGTCACTCGATCTAATAGAAAACTCGAAACTCTTAGATTCACTGGAAATGAGAATTGCAGTGGCTTTTATGGCATGCGGGATTATATTTAAATTTGGTGCTTTTCCATTCCATAGTTGGGTTCCTGACTCTTACCAAGGTTCTAATACCACAGCAGCAATTTATATTTCTTCGGTTCCTAAGATTGGAGCCTTTGCATTGATAGCTCGATTATTCTTAGATTCGCTGAATGCCATTAGTGATTTTTGGTCAATCTTGATTCTATCAGCCGGTCTCTTATCTATAATCATTGGAAATATGATTGCATTGGTGCAAGTGAATCTCAGAAGAATGTTGGCTTACTCGGCAATCGGCCACATAGGGTTTGTTCTTTTATCATTCTCAATTGTAAATCCTAATGGCGTCAGTGCATCAATGACTTATTTAATCATGTATCTCATTATGACAATCGCAGTCTTTGCACTCATTGAATCAATTGCATCAGAAGATCATCAACACATAGAATTAGGCGACCTAAAAGGTTTAAGTAAGTCACATCCATTGATAGCATTCATGCTTTTATTTTGTATGTTTAGTATGGTTGGAATACCTCCATTCATTGGATTTTATGCAAAATGGATAGTTCTCTCTGAATTGGTCAACAATGATATGATCTGGTTTGCTCTAATTGGGGTAACTATGTCTGTTATTGCTGCATATTATTATCTAAGAGTCGTATGGTTTATGTATTTTGAAAATAACGATCAAGATATAGAAAACAAAGGGGTTATAAATACACAATCCATAACAAGCATAATGATATCAGCTATGCTTCTTTTGATTGGGCTTTATCCCAGTCCAGTCATTGATTATACACGCCGCATAATTTCTTCATTTTTATTGATAGATTAATTAAAAAAGATTAGTATCTTCCTCACAGATGCGGGGTGGAGCAGTCTGGCAGCTCGTCGGGCTCATAACCCGAAGGTCGTAGGTTCAAATCCTACCCCCGCTACCATTCTTTGGTTAGGCCCCATCTGGGGCTTTTTTTGTATTGAGACATGGAAGAAAAAGGGAAAAATTTAGAACATACTTTGCGTGAGCAAATAGAAAGAAAAGGATATGACTTGATTGAAATCGAGCAACATAGTCTTAGAAAAGGGCTTAAGATGATACTTTTTATTGATCATGATAATGGCATAGGAATTGATGACTGTGTATCGGTGTCAAAAGCAGCCGAAGTGATCATTGATGAATTTATTGATCCCGAAAGTTATGAATTAGAGGTTTCATCTCCAGGTCTTGATAGGAAATTAATTAAGAAAGAGGATTATGATCGATTTATTGGTAAGACAATTAAGATCAAATTAAAAGATAAATTAAATGATCGTAAGAACTTCAAAGGATTGCTTACTGATCGAAGAGGGGACTTGGTGATATTGGAGGATGATCAAGTATTTGAAATCCCAATGGATAAAATCGATATTTGTCGAATTGTTCCACAATTTAACTAAAGAGGTAAATTTAAATGATTACAGACATCATTAATGTAGTAGATACACTTTCTGAAGCAAAAGACGTTGAAAGAGAGGTCATCTTTGAGGCCATTGAGAATGCATTAGAGTCAACTACTAAGAAAAAATACACTGAAAATATGGATGTTAAAGTCACCATTGATCGAGAATCTGGTGATTATAAAACATACCAAAGATGGATGGTTTTTGCAGATGACTCTAGAGAATTAGAAGATCCTGATTTTGAGTTAAGAATGATTGATGCTGTCGACATCGATAAAGATGCTAAAGAAGGTGAATATGTCTATCAAAAAATAGAGTCGGTCGATCTAGACAGTAGAATTGGTGCCCAGATAGCCAAACAAGTGATTGTCCAAAAAGTAAGAGAAGCTGAGAAAAAGAAAGTTATTGAGCTTTATGAGGATCGCTTAGGTGAAGTTTTAAGCGGTGTAGTAAAAAGAGTTGATCGAAACGGTTTTTATGTCGATGTTGGAAATAATGCAGAAGCATTCTTGCCAAGAAGAGAGTCAATAGCAAAAGAAGCTATTAGGCCGCAGGATAGAATCAAAGCCGTTCTAAAAGACATAAATGATGACTTAAAGGGCCCGCCACTAATTTTATCTAGAGTAAGCTCTGATTTTCTAATTGAATTATTTAAGATTGAAGTCCCTGAAATTAATCAAAACTTGATCAATATAGTTGGCGCTTCAAGAGACCCTGGATCAAGAGCCAAGATTGCTGTGAGGTCCGATGACAAAAGAATCGACGCCGTTGGAGCATGTGTTGGTATGAGAGGATCAAGAGTCCAATCTGTTTCTAATGAATTAAATGGCGAAAGAATTGATATCATCTTGTGGTCAGACAATACTGCTCAGTTTGTTGTCAATGCAATGTCTCCAGCCAATGTTGTATCAATTGTAGTCGATGAAGAAAATCAAAGCATGGATATTGCGGTCGAAGAAGCAAAATTATCTCAAGCCATCGGTAAAGGTGGTCAAAATATCAGACTAGCTAGTGAGTTAACTCAATGGAAACTCAATGTATTAAGTGAAACTGAAGCATTAGAAAAAGACGATGAAGAAATACAAAAAATCAGCGATTTATTTGTTAAGTCACTGTCAGTAGGAGAAGATGTCGCTATATTGCTTGCACAAGAGGGATTTACATCAATTGAACAAGTTGCATATGTTCCAGTTACAGAACTTCAGAAAATCGAAGGTTTTGATGAAACTCTAGTAAATGAACTTAGAGAAAGGGCACAAGATCAACTACTTCTTGAAGCCATATCAACCGAGGAAAACCTTGAAGAACATGGACCGTCTGATGACTTATTAGCGCTCGAAACAGTTTCAGAAGAAATTGCATATTCGCTTGCTCGTGGAGGAATTAACACGAAAAACCTTCTGGCAGAACAATCGATTGATGAGTTAATTGAGATTGATGACATTGATGAAGAAATGGCTTCAGCAATGATACTGGAAGCTAGAGAGGATTGGTTCAAAGAAGGAAAAATAGAGAGTTAAAAATAAGGGATTATTATGTCAACTACAACGGTATCTAAATTAGCAACTGCACTCAAAATTAAACCAGAGAAATTAATTTCTCAACTGAAAGATGCGGGCATCAGCGTTTCAGCTGAATCAGATACTATCACTAATGATCAAAAACTAACGTTGTTAAATCATCTCAGAGGTAGTCATGGAACAAAGAGCGAAATAAAGTCACCAAAGAAACTAACTGTGAACAGGAGGTCCCAAAGCGAATTAAAACTCTCAGGTGGTTTTGGTACTTCTAGGACTGTAAACGTTGAAATCAGAAAAAAGGCTACATACGTTAATAAAGATTCTCTTCTCGAGGAAGCAAAAGCAGCTGAGGAAAGTGAAAAAAGTGCAAAAGAAGCTGAGGAAAAGATAGCAATAGAAGAGGCCGAGAAAGAAGAGGTAGAAAAATCAATTGAATCAACTACCCAAATCAAGGAATCAGATAGAACATCAGATTCTCAAATTACAAATGAACCGGCTAAGGATCAACAAAAAAAGAAATGGAAAAAAACAAAACATGAAAAACCAGTTGATCCATTTGAGATGAAGGAGCTTCATGTTAAAGGCACCGTAAAAAGAAGAAAGAAGAGACAACCAAAACGCTCTGTTAATTTATCATCAATTGACCAATCACATACATTTGAAAAGCCTACCCAAGCAGTCGTAAAAACCATTGATATACCAACATCTATTTCACCACAAGAAATTGCTCAAAAACTCGCAATGAAAGTCAGTGAAGTGATTTCTGTAATGATTGGACAGGGTATCATGGCAACTGGCAATGATCATATCGATCAAGATACAGCTATATTAGTTGTTGAAGAATTGGGACATAAAGCACTTCCAATGGACGAAAGATCTATCGAGGATTCTGTATTTGATCAGCAAATAAACGAACATGAGGCAGCTAAAAGACCCCCTGTTGTTACCATAATGGGACACGTTGACCATGGAAAAACATCTCTACTTGATTATATTAGGAAAACCAAAGTTACTGAAGGTGAAGCAGGTGGTATTACCCAACACATTGGTGCATATACCATTGACGTAAATAATCAACAAATCACATTTCTAGACACTCCTGGCCATGCTGCATTTTCACAGATGCGATCAAGAGGTGCAAATATCACAGATATTGTAATCCTAGTTGTTGCATCGGACGATGGAGTCAAGCCTCAAACAGAAGAAGCTATTGAACATGCAAGAAATGCCGGTGTTCCGATTATTGTAGCTATTAATAAAATAGATAAACCCGAAGCAAATACTGAAAAGGTCAAAAATGAATTAATGGGGCTCGAAGTCATACCTGAAGACTTGGGCGGTGATGTATTGTTCGTTAATGTCTCTGCTCATAGTGGTGAAGGTATTGAAGATTTACTCGAATCAATTTTATTACAGGCAGAAGTTCTTGACTTAAATGCACCATTTGAAGGCAGACCGATTGGAAGTGTTATTGAGTCGGGGGTTGAAAGTGGAAAAGGCGCTGTTGCAACGATTCTAATAAGTGAAGGTAAATTAGCTAAAGGTGACTTAATCATTGTCGGTGAAGAATTTGGTAGAGCAAGAATCCTCTTAAATGAAATCGGTGAGCAACTTTCGGAAGCAACACCATCGATGCCAGTCAAAGTATATGGATTGTCTGGAGCACCCAATACTGGAGATGAACTTAGACAAGTTGATTCCGAAAGACAAGCCAAGGAAATTAGTGAATCAAGAAAAGAGAATAGAAAGAAAAATACTCTTAATGAGAAACAAGCTCAGAAGATGAAGTCATTTATGGAATCATCTGATACAAATAAAAAAGTTATTTCTATAATGATTAAGGCAGATGTAAGAGGAAGCGCCGAAGCTATCAAGGACTCATTATTAAAGCTTTCAAACGATGAAGTTGAGATTGATATAATCTCAAACTCAATAGGAGGAATCACAGAGTCAGATTTAAATCTTGCAGAGGCATCTGATTCTTTTGTTATCGGATTTAATGTACGAGCTGACAATTCTGCGAGAAAGTTACTAAAAGACTCTACAATTGAGGTTAAATACTACAGCATCATATATGAAACAATTGAAGACATCAGCAATATGGTCTCTGGCATGGCCTCGCCAGTCATTAAAGAAGAAATATGTGGATTGGCTGAAGTCAGAGATATATTTGATTCGCCATCATTAGGTAAGATTGCAGGCTGTTTAGTCATTGACGGAACTGTAATCAAATCGAACCCCATTAGAGTTCTGAGAGATAATACTGTGATTTATGAAGGTGAGCTTGAGTCACTTAGAAGATTTAAAGATGACGTCAATGAAGTTAAATCTGGTACCGAATGCGGAATTGGAGTAAAAAACTACAACGATGTAAAAGCTGGTGACCAAATCGAATGCTACAGGTCCGTGGAAGTTAAAAAATAAAATGACAAATGATTTCTCTATCAATTCAAGAGTAGAAGCGAAAATTCATAGAATCCTCAGCGAAACAATCATTCATGATATTAAAGATCCTAGATTAAAAAATGTATCTATTAATGAAGTAAAGTTATCTCCAGATTTAAGCAATGCTAAGATTTATTGTTCTTGTTTTATAATGAGCAAAGATGACTCTAGTGAACTAGTAAGCCTTATTTCAAAAGCTTCTGGCATTTTTAAAAAGAATATTGGAAAAAGAGTCTCTTTAAAAAAGATTCCGCAACTGAGTTTTATATTTGATGATCATGAAGAGTATGCGAATCAACTCACAGATTTAATCGATAATACTGTTAAGAATGACTCAAAAAAATAACATCGATGGAATTCTACTCTTGGATAAACCATTTATGCTGTCATCAAATAATGCAATTCAGAAAATAAAAAAACAATTCAATATCCGTAAAGTCGGACATACAGGTACTCTGGATCCTCTTGCAACTGGGCTATTACCGGTTTGCATGGGAAATGCAACAAGGATATCTCAATTTTTGATTAATTCAGATAAAACATATAGGGCAACTATTAATCTTGGTATCAAAACCTCAACTGGAGATAAAGAAGGGGAGACGATTGAAAGATGTTCATCTGATGTTTCAGCTGATCCTTCAAAGATTGATCTGGTATTGCAATCATTCATCGGCGAACAAAATCAAATACCGCCCATGTATTCAGCAATAAAACATAATGGAGAGCGATTATACAAACTTGCACAAAGAGGTTTAAGTGTTTCAAGAAAACCAAGATCCATAAAAATAATTTCAATAAATTTAATCTCAATTAATGATAATCATTTGGAGTTAATAATTGAATGCAGTAAAGGAACTTATATACGAACACTAGCCGAGGATATTGCGAATAAGCTTGGAACAGTTGGACATATCGATCAACTCAGAAGATTGAGTATAAAATGTTTTGATAAGCAATCTATGTTTTCGTTAGATGAAATAATGAATTCTGATAGGATCGATAAATTCTTAATTCCTATTGATAGACCACTAAAGCAGCTTGCAAAGTTAAACTTTTCTGAATCAGACTCCTTAATGTTTAGAAATGGTCTTCCCATTCCAATCAATCACATACCAAATGACGAACCTGATTTCATAAGAATCTACAATGATGAAAGTCTGTTTATAGGTCTTGGCCTATATTCTGATGGCTGCATAAAGCCAAAAATCGTTTTCAGCAATAATAATTAGTGCATTAACTTGTTGTTGTAATGTTTAAACTATGTAGAATAGCGACTTGAAATTATTAAATAATATTAAATATGACACTAAATACAGATAAAAAAAGCGAAGTGATTGATAAATATAAAACTTCTGAGATGGATACTGGGTCTCCTAATGTCCAAGTTGCACTTCTAACTCAAAAAATTGAATCATTAACGAATCATTTTATGACTCATAAGAAAGACAATCATTCGCGTAGAGGTTTATTGATGATGGTAAATAAAAGAAGAAAACTGCTTGATTATCTCAAGTCAAAAGACTTCTCATCATACAAGCAGCTAATATCTGATCTAGGATTAAGAAAGTAAGTCATATCAATGGTCGATTGACCATATAAAGAAAGGAAAGTAAGTGAATCAAATATCAAAAGAGATCATAATCAATGATCAAACAATCACCCTCGAAACTGGAAAAGTAGCAAGACAAGCAAATGGAGCAGTCATAGCATCATGTGATGGAACAACTGTTCTAGCAACCGTTGCAGCAAAAAGAGAAGCTAAAGAGAATCAAAGTTTTTTTCCTCTATCGGTTAATTATCAAGAGAAAACTTATGCGGCTGGAAAAATTCCAGGTGGATTCTTTAAAAGAGAAGGAAGGCCATCTGAAAAGGAAACTCTTATCTCAAGATTAATTGATAGGCCATTAAGGCCATCATTCAGGGATGATTTCCTCAATGAGGTGCAAGTCGTCATAACGGTTATGAGCCTTAACCCTGAAGTGCAAACAGATGTAATATCCATGATTGCTGCATCAGCAGCATTATCTATTTCAGATATACCATTTAATGGACCAATTGCAGGTGTAAGAGTTGGATATATTGATAATAAACCTGTCATAAATCCCACGGTATCTGAAATGGATAACTCTGCACTTGACTTAATGGTTGCTGGAACAACGAATGCCATTCTAATGGTTGAATCTGAAGCAAAGGAACTTTCTGAAGACGTTATGCTTGATTGTGTAATGAAAGGACACGACGAGATAAAGACAATTATTGATGGCATTAATGATCTAGTTAAAGAAGCAGGTAAAGAAAAATGGATTCTTGAGGAAAATGAAAAAGATGAAACTTTAAAGAACAAAGTTACAGAGATTGCTGCTTCCGATATTGAAAGTGCTTATTCCATTGTTGAAAAGTCAGAAAGAACTGCCCGTCTCGCAGAAATTAAGCAAAGTACAATTGATCAGATTACCGAATCAGACGAAGAAATCTCTAAAGATGATATAGCATCTGAAATCAAAAAAATTGAGAAAGAGACTGTTCGATCAAAAATACTCAATGGGGAACCAAGAATTGATGGACGTGATACAAAGACAGTAAGAGATATCAATGTTGATATCAACATTCTTGAAAGAACTCATGGGTCTGCATTATTCACTCGTGGTGAAACTCAATCTATTGTAGTAACAACATTAGGTTCAGAACGATCCTCGCAAATAATTGATGCACTAGAAGGTGAGTATAAAGATAAATTTATGTTGCACTATAATTTTCCACCTTACTCTGTTGGTGAAGTCGGCTTTATGGGATCCCCAAAAAGAAGAGAAATCGGTCATGGTAAACTTGCAAGAAGGGCATTAGAAGCAGTATTACCTAATATGGCTGAATATCCATATACCATAAGGATTGTTTCAGAGATAACTGAATCCAATGGTTCCAGTTCGATGGCTACTGTTTGTGGATCTAGTCTTTCTTTGATGCATGCTGGAGTTCCTATTAAATCTCATGTTGCAGGTATTGCGATGGGACTAGTAATGGAAGGCGATCAATATAAAGTTTTGACCGATATTCTTGGTGATGAAGATCACCTTGGCGACATGGATTTTAAAGTAGCAGGAACTGATAATGGAATCACTGCGCTTCAAATGGATATTAAAATAGCCGGCATCACTGAAGAAATTATGAAAGATGCACTTAGCCAAGCTAAGGATGCAAAAGACCATATTCTTAAAATAATGAATGAAGCAATATCATCACCTTCAGAAGAATACTCTCCTTATGCTCCATCAATCATTAGCATAACTGTTCCTAAAGATAAAATTAGAGACGTCATAGGCAAAGGCGGAGCAACAATAAGATCAATCACTGAGGTAACTGGAGCCCAAGTTGATATCAATGATGATGGAATTGTAACAATTGCATCTGTTGATCAAGAATCGGGCCTTAAAGCAAAAGAAAAAATAGAATTGCTCACGGCTGACGTTGAAGTAGATAAAATCTATGAAGGCAGAGTAGCTAAAATAATGGATTTTGGAGCTTTTGTTACAATCCTTCCGGGTAAAGATGGTTTAGTACATATATCAGAGATCTCTGAAGAGCGAGTGGAGTCAGTAACTGATGTTCTTAGTGAGGGTCAAGTAATTCAAGTAAAAGTAATCGAGATTGACAGGCAAAATAGAATCAGACTTTCAATGAAAGCAATCAAAGATTAATTATCTAGTATCTTTAAACTGTTTCTCTGTGATTTCTCTTCTCTCCTGAGCTTCAAGAGTGTAAGTTGCTACTGGTCTTGCCTCAAGACGTTTTAAACCTATTTCTTCACCAGTTTCTTCACAGTATCCAAAAGTACCCTCATCAATCTTAACAAGAGATACCTGTATCTTTCTAAGCAGTTTTCTTTCTCTGTCACGGGTTCGAAGTTCTAGTCCAAATTCTGATTCTTGAGTTGCTCGATCATTTGGGTCAGCCAAATTATTACTATCAGTTTTTAAATGTTTTACAGTTTCTTCAGCTTCAATTTCTAATTGTTTTTTCCATGCTATGAGAAGTTTTCTGAAATGATTTAATTGGGTTTTTGACATATACTTTTCCTTTGCCTTACGTTTGTAAGGTTTAATCCCAAATTGTTCGAGAAGGGAGCCGTATTCTTTCTTTGTTTTTTTACGTGGCATAGATCTAGTATTTTTAAAAAGAGAAAGATTATACTCTGAAAAATGATTTTGTGAATAGTTATCGAGCCTGAATTATTTGATTTTATTCTTTGGCTTCCAGTTAGAGTTTCGATGAGTAAATTCAACATCAGTATAGATACCACCTCGAACATTAAATTTTGACTTAAAGTAAAGATATCTTGGCGATAGTAGTTCCATTAAATGTTCATATATCTTACCTGTGACTGCCTCATGATATGCACCTTCCTCTCGATATGACGCCATATATAATTTAAGTGATTTTAATTCTACACAGAATCTATCAGGCACATATTCAAGATACATCTTTGCAAAATCAGGCTGACCTGTCATTGGACACAAGCATGTAAATTCAGGTATTTTTATTTTAATTAAGAAATCATGATCGATATTTGGATTATCAAACGTCTCGAGAAGATTATTGCTAGATTTCTGCTTCATTCTTTTTACCTCATTTTTTCAATTTATTAATGTATATAAGAAACAATATATTTTAAAATGAACTATTATCTTTTAATAGTGTTGTATGCGTCTCAGTAAAATCAAACTCTCAGGCTTTAAAACGTTCGTAGAACCGACAACACTTACTCTGCCGTCTAATCTTGTTGGTATCGTTGGCCCAAATGGTTGTGGCAAGTCAAATGTTATAGATGCAGTAAGATGGGTACTTGGTGAGTCTTCAGCTAAATATCTTAGAGGCGAATCAATGTCTGATGTCATTTTTAATGGTTCTGCGTCTAGAAAACCAGTAAGCAATGCGTCAATTGAGCTCTTCTTTGATAATTCAGAAAAGAAGATTGTTGGTGAATTTGCAAAATACAATGAAATATCAACTCGAAGAGTCATCTCTAGAGATGGTCAGTCTGAATACTATCTTAATGGAACAAAATGCAGGAGAAAGGACATCACCAACCTCTTTTTGGGTACTGGTTTAGGTCCTAGAAGTTATGCGATTGTTCAGCAGGCTATGATTTCGAGTTTGATTGAAGCAAAACCAGACGAAATGAGAGTTTTCTTGGAGGAAGCATCTGGTATATCAAAATACAAGCAAAAAAGAAAAGAAACTGAATCTAGAATTAAAAATACCAGAGAAAACTTAAATAGACTCAATGATCTGAAAGATGAAATCGATAAGCAGATTAAACGACTAAAGAAACAAGCGAGAGATGCTGAAAAATATAATGAATTGAAAGATAGAGAAAAAAATATTGAGGGAGAAATTATCTACTGCAAGATCACTGATATTGATTCAAAACTCGAAAGAAATGACATGGAATCAAAATCATATAGAGAAACATATGATGATCGACTGACAAAACTGAGAAAGGTAGAAGCTGACATAGAGGAAATCCGAATTAAAAATAATGAAGTTAACGAGTCTTTTAATTTAAGACAAAAAGATCATTTTGAAATTCAGGCAAACATTGCAAGAATCGAGCAGTCCATTGAATATGAAAAAGAATTAGAATCTCAAAAATCAATTAATGCTCAAGAAATAAAAAAAGAACTTGATCGAATCAGAGGTGAATACTCTAAAGATCGGATTGACCTTGAACGAATTAATACTGAACTTGATTCAAAAAGTAAATCCAATGAGGCAAATAGAATTACTTTAGTTCAACTAGAGAATGACTTAATGAACACAAGTGATGAATTAATCCAAGAAGAACAGCGAAATGATGTTATCAGAGCAGAGCTCAATGATTTAAAAACTACTTATGAAGGTGAGTCTGTAAGGGTTAATTTACTAGAAAAACAATCAAGAGAACAGAATCGTCAAAAAGAAATCATTATAAACGTACATCAACTTAAAGACGGTTTCTTTTCTTTAAAGTCTACATTGGAAGACTCCCTCACAGGTTTTAGCTCTGAAACATCAAAAAAGATTGGCAAGCATATTGAGACGATTGAAGAAAAAATTATCGAATTATCATCAGAATATAAGGAGTCAGAATTAAAAATATCTGAAAATGAGGAACAACTCGCTAACTCCAAGACTATTACTGAAAGAACAAAAAAATTAATTGATGAATTGTCTGAAAAGAAAAATGAATCAGACCAAAAGAAAGTTGATTTAGCCAATCATCGGAATACACAGAGTCAAAAACTGACAAATATTAGGGAAAAAGTTCAGGAGGCAGAACTAAAAACAGAATCACTTAAAACATCTCAACAAGGACTTCAAACAGCCATATCTCGGCTTGAAGCTCAAATAACTCAGCTTAAATCTAGATCGCTTGAGTTAACAACCAAGGAAAATCCTCAAACATCAATCAATGATGATCAAAAGTTAGAATTGGAAAGCCTTCTTAATAATAGTTTAGAAAGTGAAAAATCCTTAGATATCGAAAGAAAAAGACAAGAAGAAATGCAATTACTTCTAAGGAATCAAGAGGTCGATAGAACAAATCTTAATGCGGCAGTTAATCAGGCAAGAGAAGACTTGGAAGGATTCAAGCTGAAACAAAAGGAATATGAAGTTAGAAAAGAATCTTTAAATGAGCAGCTCGTATCTTTGGGCACTGATTATGTATCAATTGATGAAAGTTTTTCGAGTAAAAATATTACATTAGAATCGCTATCTTCAGAGCTTGAAAAAATACTAAGAGGAATTGATCGTCTTGGAGCAATTAATCTTGCTGCCGAAGCTGAATACAAAGAAGAAAGCAACCGAATGCAAAAACTTGATGAGCAGTTCGATGATCTTAATCGTGCACTTGAAACACTTACTGGGGCAATCAAACAGATAGATGATGAATCTAAATCTAGATTCAGTGAAACGTTTAAGAAAGTCAATGAAGGACTTTCAAAGCATTTTCCTCGACTATTCGACGGCGGTAAGGCCTATCTTGAACTTGAAGATAATGATGCATTAAATGGCGGTGTATTCGTAATGGCAAGACCACCTGGAAAGAGAAATAGTAATATTCATCTTCTTTCCGGTGGTGAAAAGGCCTTAACCGCTGTAGCACTTTTATTTTCTATATTTGAGCTAAATCCTGCACCATTCTGTCTATTGGATGAGGTTGATGCACCATTGGATGATACGAATGTAAGTAGATTCTGTGAAATTGTAAGAGAAATGAGTAGCAACGTTCAGTTTGTAGTAATTACGCATAATAAAAAAACAATGGAACTTACTAAACAATTGATCGGAGTAACTATGAGCGAACCAGGTGTTTCAAGATTAGTTTCGGTCGATCTTGATGAAGCAATTGAACTATCGGAAACAACCGAATTGTCCTGATGGATATTTTATGGATTACACTTACAACAATATTCGCTTTTCTCCTGCTGATTCTTCTTTTCAATAAGAAAGATAAAGATAAACCAAATCGTGAGATAAACATTCATGATAAAATAGTCATCAATGACATAAATAATCAAAAGATAAATACTCCAAGTAAGAGAATATCGCTGTCAGAAAATAGTATAAGCCTCAAAGAACTTATACGTATCTTCAAAAACTATGGTCTTGAATTGAATACCAGTGGAATCTTTGAGAAACAGATCAATGCTGATTCTTCATATTATGTCGCAAACTTGAATGAGCCGGGCTACTTCAAGAATGATAGAAACATAAAAGGCTTTACATTTTTCTATGTTGCTAAAAATCATATATTTGATAGACATGTTTCAGATCAAATGGAAATAGACTCCGTAAAGATACTTAATGAGATGAATGGTGTATTCCTTGAGAATACATCACAAGAATAATAAAACTATGACATGAAAGATATTAAATCAAAAATGAAACGATTGATTGATGAAATAAATTTTCATAACTACCAGTACCATGGGATGGATGATCCACAAATACAAGATCATGAGTTTGATCAACTAGTCAGGTCACTTATAGAAATTGAGACGGATAATCCTCAACTCATTCAGGTAGATTCTCCAACACAAAGAGTTGGAGCAATGCCCATTGAGCGTTTTACTCAAATTGATCATCTAACTCCAATGCTCTCATTGGATAATGTTTTCTCCATAGATGAATTGACATCATTTGAAAAACGAATCAAAGAGAAGCTATCTATAGAAGAAGACATTGAGTTTATCGCAGAACCCAAGCTAGATGGTGTTGCAGTCAATCTGCTATATGAATCTGGAATATTATCTTACGCTACAACGAGAGGAGACGGGACTACAGGTGAAGATGTTACACACAATGTCCTTACGATTAAATCGATACCAATAAAACTGAAATCATCGTCACCGCCCAAAACAATAGAAATTCGAGGTGAAATAATTATTTCAAAGAATGATTTCAAGAAAATGAATAGAGACAATGCAGAAAAAAACCTAAAGGTTTTTGCAAATCCAAGAAATGCCGCAGCTGGAAGCATTAGGCAACTAGATCCAAATATCTCAAAGAATAGACCATTGAAGTTTTATGCTCACGGATACGGTTTGCTTACTGATGAGGATAATTATTCTAGCCATTATGATGTCATGTGCTATCTAAATGACTCAGGAATCATTGTCTCTCCTTACTCTGAGGTTGTAACCGGTTCTAAGGGATGCGATAGTTATTATGAAAAAATTGATTCCCTTAGAGATTCCCTTGATTTTGAAATAGATGGTGTTGTCTATAAGGTCAATAACATCTCATACCAAAAAAGACTTGGCTTCGTTTCAAAAGCACCCAGGTGGGCAACTGCCCACAAATTTTCATCTGTTGAGGTCGAATCGAAAATATTAGATATTGATTTTCAAGTCGGCAGAACAGGCACGATCACTCCTGTTGCAAAATTAGAACCTATTAACGTGGGCGGTGTGATTGTTAGTAATGCAACGCTTCATAATATGGATGAAATCAACCGAAAAGATATTCGCAAAGGTGACTATGTGTTTGTAAGAAGAGCAGGCGATGTCATTCCTGAGATCGTTTCTGTAAATAAAAGAAAAAGAAGAAAAGAAACAAACAAGATTGTCTTCCCCAATCAATGTCCTTCATGTGGTGCAATAATTGTGAGAAAAGAAGGAGAGAGCGCAGCAAAATGTACTGGCGGAAGCATTTGCCCAGACCAAATTAAAGAAGGCCTTAAACACTTTGTTTCCAGGAAAGCATTTGATATCGAGGGCTTGGGTGAAAAAATCTTAGATCAGCTACTGGATTCAAATATGATTACAGATACTTCTGATCTTTTTATATTAAATATAGACGATTTAATGTCATTGGATAGAATGGGGGAAAAATCCTCTCAGAATCTAATCTCCTCAATCGAAGCATCAAAGATTATTAGTTTTGATCGATTCATATATGCTCAAGGAATAAATGATGTCGGTCTTGCTACGTCAAAATCCCTTTCTGAAAATTTCTCCTCGTTGGAGGAACTCATCAATAGTGAAATGGATGACTTATTGAATATTCATGACATTGGACCGGTCGTCGCAAATAACATTATGAGTTACTTTAGAGACAGAAATAAAATAGAGAATATGAACCGTCTCATTGATTTAGGTGTAGTCGTTATATATGGATCTGAACCGGACAGTCAAAAACTGAATGATAAAACCTTCGTTATTACGGGCTCTTTGAAAAATATGACACGTACTGACGTTAAAGGCCTTATTGAAAGAAACGGCGGTAGGGTTACATCGTCTGTATCAAAAAAAACAAGTTATCTATTAGCTGGAGATAACCCTGGTTCAAAAATCAAAAAAGCAGACGATATAGGTGTTAGTATCATAAATGAAGAACAGTTGTCGGATTTAATTAAAAATGGATAAAAGCATGGATAAACCGATTCAAGCTGAAATGCCCTTTGCAATAGTTCAAGGTGAGCAACTTACCGAGCTACCCAAAGATCTTTATATTCCTCCTGTTGCACTTCAAGTTTTCTTAGAAGCTTTTGAAGGACCGCTTGATTTACTCTTGTACTTAATCAGAAAACAGAATTTAGATGTCCTTGATATCCCTATTGCTGAGATCACTGAACAATATGTAGATTATATTAATCTGATGAAAGATCTTGAGCTCAGTCTAGCAGGTGAATATCTGCTCATGGCTGCAATGCTTGCTGAAATAAAATCAAAAATGTTATTGCCTATTTTTGAAGAAATTGAGGAAGAAGATGATCCTAGAGCAGAATTGGTAAGAAGATTGTTGGAATACGAAAGATATAGGAGCGTATCTGAAGAAATTGATCTTCTGAATAGGGTAGATAGGGATGTATATCTATCGACAGCTGAAACTGGTAACTATCAACAGCCTGATATATTGCCAGATATAGAATTGCCAGATTTAATAATTGCCTTTCAAGAGGTGCTCAAAAAAGCTGAAATGTATTCGACATTGCATTTCATGAAAGAACCCCTTTCAGTCAAGGAAAGAATGTCTGAAATATTAGATAAAATTAATGGCAAGGATTTTGTTAAATTTGAAGATCTATTCAATCTCCAAGAACAAAAGACTGGTTTGGTTGTCACATTCTTGGCAATTCTCGAGCTAATGAAAGAGTTATTAATTGAGGTAGTGCAAGCTCAGGAGTTTGGAATCATTCATGTTAAAATGCTAGTAGAAAAGGAGAACCATGAACCAAATTAAAAATATTGTAGAAGCATTATTACTGTCTTCAGGAGAACCGCTTTCTGCAGACAGGATTCATAAAATAATCAATTCAAAAGAATCATGTACAAAAGCGGATATACTTGAAGCAATTGACACTCTTAAGATTGATTATGAGAATAAAGAAATTGAAGTTTCGAGAGTCGCAAGCGGCTATAGGATACAAGCAAAATCTACAATCAATGACTTTTTAAATATTATTTATGCAGATAAGACACCAAGGTATTCAAGAGCCTTAATGGAAACATTGTCCATCATTGCATATAAGCAACCAGTAACAAGGGGCGATATAGAATCCATAAGAGGCGTATCTGTCAGTAGCAGTATTATGAGGACACTAACAGATCGCAATTGGATTAAAATTGTTGGATACAGAGACGTTCCCGGTAAACCGGCTATGTTTTCTACTACAAATGAATTTTTAGATTATTTTGGTTTAGAGAAACTGAGTGAATTACCAGATCTGCCAGATATTAAAGAGCCTCAAAACTTGAGCCTAGATTTAGAACCCGACATGGCGGATGAAGTAACTCAAGTCTCATCAGAACAGTTAAACTAAAATAGCTACTGGCAATCGATGCTTTGACCTGTAATCTTTTTGCTTTCATCTGACATCAGCCAAGTATATTTATCCATTAACTCATCTGGCTTTTTTAGTTTCATTTCATCTTCATAAGGATAAGCTTCTTTTCTCATTTTGGTCCTAGTTGCACCAGGATTGATGCAATTAAATCGAATATTTACTTGATCCTCATGTTCAGAGCTTAAGATCTGTGACAATGCTTCTACTCCAAATTTTGAAACTGAATAAGCTCCCCAGAATGCTTTTCCTAATTTTCCAACGCCACTTGAAGTGAATATTACTGATGCACTATCAGATTCATAAAGCGCTGGCAGAAGAGATTTAACAAGAAGAAACTGGGCCGTGAGATTGACATGAATAGTTCGAGCCCATGTTTCAGAATCATAATGCGCTATTGGAGAGCGATCTCCAAGTATACTTGCATTCAATAATAGACCGTCTAATTTTCCGAATTCATTCATCAGGTTTTCATGAATTGCCTGATAATCGTTCCCATCAGCTTTTTCTAAATCCATGAGAGATATCATTGGTTCATTGTATTTGAGTTTGATTATTTCATCGTAAACCTGCTCAAGAGATTCAAGATTCCTTCCCAGTAATATTACTTTTGCTCCAAGGCTTGCATACCTAATTGAAGCCGCTTTGCCGATACCCTGATTTGCACCTGTAACTAAAATAATCTTATTTTTGAGTTGATAGTCAGACAATTTCATTCACCTTCATTATATTGTTAATTAAGAAATCAGACTTCCAAGATGACGGATCATCATTTTCATCTCTATATCCGTATGTACAGGCAATGGATCTTATATCTGCTGCCCTGGCTGCACTAATATCTTTTTCAGCGTCACCAACGTAATAGACATTACTTTTATTATACGAATACTCAATTTTTTCTAGTGCCTTAATCAGTGGCTCAGGGTCTGGCTTTCTTTTACTGACCTCATCACCACATACTAAAGTTTTCATTCTTCCAAGAAGATCATATTGACTTAGCAATGGAACAGTAAAACGACTTGATTTATTGGTAACGACACCGTAATCAATCCCTCTAGAGTCTAGGCTATCTAAGAGTTGATATGCGTTATCAAAGAGTTTACATTCTTGACCTAGAACCGACTCATAAATATCAAGGTATCGTTCATATCTATCGCCTTCAATTACTGGATCATCAGAAAACGCGAGTGAGAATATGCCCATTACTCCATTCGATACCTGAGTTCTAACCTCATCATAAGATACCATTTTCGTATTTTCTTCATTAAGAAGTATGTTTAATGCTATATACATATCAGGAGCGGTATCAATAAGTGTCCCATCAAGGTCAAAGAGGACAATTTTTTTATCTGTCGTCATTGATTTTCTTAAAATGCATCATGTAATTGACATCGACATCATCTGAGAGTGAAAACACAGTTGTGATTGGATTATAAATGACTCCAATCAACTCAATAAGTTCTAGCCCAGCTGACCTTGACCACTTTTCTAATTCAGATGGTTTAATAAAACAGTCGAATTCATGTGTCCCTTTTGGAAGTAAATTAAGTATGTATTCAGCTCCAACAATTGCCATTACATATGACTTGATATTCCTATTGATAGTTGCAAAAAAAAGATCACCGCCTTTGACGACAATATCAGAACAAGCTTGTATGGTTTCCTCTGGCGATGGAACATGCTCTAGCATTTCCATACAAGTCAAAACATCAAAATTTTCATTATTAGTTAAAGCATAATCTTCGACTGTACTTTGTGAATATACGATATTCGTTAGCTCAGAATCATTTTTATGGATATTTGCAACAGCCAGACCTTTTTCTGCCATGTCTATTCCATGTACATTAGATGCCACGCTGGCTAATGATTCGGTGAGTATTCCTCCTCCGCATCCAACGTCAATGGCAGTTTTTCCCTCAAGATTGGAGTTTGCTCGAATGTATTCAAAACGAAGTGGATTGAGTTTGTGTAGGGGCGCAAAGCTTCCATGTGGATTCCACCATTCCTTGGCTAAATCATTAAACTTCTGCACTTCTTCTGAGCTGATATTTTCTCTTTGACTCATTGGTGATAAATCCTTATTTAATAGGGTTTTAAAACGTAAAAAACCTCAATGATGTGTTAAAATTATACATAGATATCGCTACATATACCTCAGTATTGATTAGCTAAAATATAATTTTCGTAAAAAAGAATAAATTAGTGCCATGACAGATAAAGTTTCTCAGATCAATTTAGAAGATGAAATGAAGAAATCCTATCTGGATTATGCAATGAGTGTCATTATCGGACGAGCTTTGCCTGATGTCAGAGATGGATTAAAGCCAGTACACAGAAGAGTACTCTATGCCATGAAGGTACTTGGTAATGATCACACAAAAGCTTATAAAAAATCAGCAAGAATTGTTGGTGACGTAATAGGTAAATACCATCCTCATGGTGACAGTGCTGTATATGAAACCATTGTAAGGATGGCACAAGATTTCTCACTTCGATATACCCTTGTTGATGGCCAAGGAAATTTTGGTTCAATCGATGGCGATCGTGCAGCTGCTATGCGATATACAGAAGTCAGAATGGAAAAAATTACACAAGAACTCCTTGCTGATATTGATAAAGATACAGTTGAGTTCATTCCTAATTACGATGAGTCTGAATGGGAACCATCTGTCCTTCCAACGAGATTACCAAATCTTTTAATTAACGGTTCTGCAGGAATTGCAGTGGGTATGGCTACCAATATTCCTCCACATAATCTTAAGGAAATCATAGACGGCTGTTTATTTATCTTAGATAACGATCAAGCTACCATTGATGATCTTATAAAACTCATACCTGCGCCTGATTTCCCTACGGCTGCAACTATCCATGGTATCGATGGCATTAAGCAAGCTTATGAAACAGGAAGAGGGAAACTTTATGTCAGGGCAAAAACCTTAATTGAAGAAAACGGAGATCGTGAATCGATCATCATTTCTGAGCTTCCATACCAAGTCAATAAAGCACGTTTGATCGAGAAAATTGCTGAGCTGGTCAGAGATAAGAAAATGGAAGGTATTTCTGAAATTCGAGATGAATCAGATAAAGACGGACTCAGAATTGCCATAGATCTTAAGAGAGGAACGGTTTCAGATGTTCTTTTGAATAATTTGTATAAACAAACAGTACTAGAGAGCACTTTCTCAATCAACATGGTTGCTTTATCAAATGGTCAACCGCAATTGATGAATCTTAAAAGCATGCTCGATGCTTTCCTTGGTCATAGGCGCGATGTTGTTACCAAGAGGACAATTTATCAACTCAACCGGTCCATCAATAGAGCGCATATACTAGAAGGTCAAACAATAGCACTGACAAATATTGATGAAATGATTGCTATCATTAAAAAATCAAAGACACCAGCTGAGGCTCAAAATGCATTGGTAGCAAAACTATGGAAGGTGGGTAAAGTCAAAGAGATGATCAAGAAAGCAGGTAATGTTTCTACTGTTCCGAAACATCTTATAAATATCGAAACGTTCGGTATTGAAAAACGAGGCTACAGATTATCTTCAGAACAAGCCAAGGCCATTCTTGATTTAAAACTTAATCGATTAACTGGGCTCGAACAAGAAAGCATATTTAACGAATACTCTGAGTTACTTGAAGATATCAAACGATTCACTCTTATTCTCTCTAATCCAGATGAGTTGAAGTCTGTCATACGGAATGAACTTATTGAAACTCAGGAAACATATGGTGATGAACGCAGGACAGAAATAGTTGAATTTTACTCAGACCTTACTGATGAAGATCTTATACCTGAAGAAGATCTTATTGTCACCTTATCAAAAGAGGGTTATGCAAAAACTCAGCCACTCGATACTTATCAAGCACAGAATCGAGGCGGAACAGGTAAACGGGCCGCATCCTTAAAAGACGAGGACTTCGTTTCGAAATTATTTGTAGCAAATACTCATGACACATTATTGTGTTTCTCAAGCTATGGGAAAGTTTATTGGATTAAGGTTTATCGACTTCCTAGAGGAGGTCGTAATGCAAAAGGTCGCCCAATTGTCAATCTGTTACCACTTGAAAAGGATGAACGAATTCAGGCTGTTCTTCCGGTGAAAGAATTCAATGATGATCAATTTATCTTTATGGCGACTGAGTCAGGCAGTGTTAAGAAAACAAAATTATCTGCCTACTCTAGGCCAATGAAATCAGGTATTAAAGCAATCAAACTTAGAGATGGCGACAGAGTGGTTAATGCAGAGATCACAGATGGCTCAAAAGAGATTATGCTTTTCTCAAATTCAGGTAAATCAATTCGTTTCAAAGAAAGCGATGCAAGGCCGATGGGACGTGTTTCACAAGGCGTAAGAGGGATGAGAATTGAAAAAGATCAAAAAATAATCTCACTCCTTGTCCTTGGAGAGGGAAATATTCTTGTTGCAACCGAAAATGGTTATGGCAAACAAACTTCAAAAGATGAATTCTCAACCCAGAAGAGAGGCGGTAAGGGTGTTATCGCAATCCAAACATCAAAAAGAAATGGAAATCTGATCGGAGCAAATCAAGTCAGTCTTGGTGATGAAGTCATGTTCATCAGTACTGCTGGAAATCTCATTCGTACCCGAACAGACGATATATCAATAATTGGAAGAAATACCCAAGGCGTGAGGGTCATCAGATTATCTGAAGATGACAACTTATTAGGTATGGAAAAAGTCATCAGTGAAGATGATGAAGAATAAATATGCAAAACGAGATATTCAATTTTTCAGCAGGTCCTGCATTAATACCTAAATCGGTTATAGAAAAAATACATCTTGGTCTTGATGACTTCCATCGCGGTATGTCAATTGTTGAAGTCTCACACAGAAGTCATGCTTTTAAGGAGTTTGCACAATACTCAGAATCCTCTTTAAGGAATTTATTGAGTGTGAGTGATGAATATTCAATACTATTTCTTCAAGGTGGAGCAACAAATCAGTTTGCTTTAATACCTATGAACTTCTCGCGAAATGGTGTACTTGATTATCTTGTAACTGGTGCCTGGTCAAAAAAAGCCAGTGACTATGCAAGCAAAATTGCCAATGTAAATATAGTATCTGACTCTTCTTATAATAATTTTACAAATGTTGCTGAGTCTAAAACATGGAATATTTCAAATGATCCAGATTATTTCTTTTACTGTGCAAATGAAACAGTCCATGGATTGGAGATTCATGATCCGATAGTTAGTAACTCACCGGTTATATGTGATATGTCATCAACTATTGCATCACGACCAATTGATATAGATAAATATGACTTAATTTTTGCTGGAGCTCAAAAGAATCTTGGCATAGCTGGATTAACCATTATCATTGTAAAAAATAAACTTCTGTCTGATTCAAACAAGCAACTGCTACCAATGTTTGATTACTCAGCTCATGCCGAAGAGGCATCTATGTTAAACACATCACCAGTTTTTTCATGGTATGTGTCAGGCTTAGTTTTTGATTGGATAACTGAACAAGGTGGTGTTGAGAAGATGGCAAAACTCAATAAGGAGAAATCTGATCTTTTGTATAATTATATAGACCGATCTAGTTTTTACTCTAATCCAGTATCAAAGCCATACAGATCATGGATGAATATACCATTTATCTTGGCTAGGCATGATCTAGAAGACAAATTTATTCAATCTGCTGAAGAAGTAGGGCTTTTCAATCTTAAGGGACATAGAACCGTTGGAGGAATGCGTGCAAGTGTGTACAATGCGATGCCAATTGAAGGAATTAAGAAATTAATTGCTTTTATGGATGAATTTGCAAAATTACACGAATGAAATGTACAAAGTCCTAAAACTAAATAACATTGCTGAGGAAGGTCTAAACATATTCGACTCAGATGAATATCATTGTGGGAAGGATGTAACTAATCCAGATGCTATCATACTTCGCTCCTTTGATATGCATGATATGGATATACCAAGAGATCTTAAAGCAGTTGGAAGAGCTGGTTCAGGAGTTAACAACATACCTATTGAAAAGTATACTGAACAAGCAATTCCAGTCTTCAATGCACCCGGAGCAAACTCTAATGCCGTCAAAGAGCTTGTTTTAGCATCTATCCTAATCTCTGCAAGAAATATACATAGTGCTATAAAATATGTTGAGTCAGCTAAGGATTCGGATAACCTTAAGACCCATATCGAAGAGGGTAAAAAGGCATATGTGGGTTTTGAGTTACCAACCAAAAAATTAGGTGTCATTGGATTAGGTCAGATTGGCGTAAAAGTTGCAAATGCTGCCCATGACCTTGGAATGAATGTCATTGGCTATGATCCACTTATAACTGTCGATAACGCAATCAATCTCCAACCCGGTGTTCAAAAGGTTAATGATTTAAAAGAACTGCTCAACGAGTCAAATATCATCACCATCCATATTCCTCATAAAAAAGAAACAGAGAATTTTATTGGTGAGAATGAAATTAAGCAATTAAACGAAGGCGCTATAATTATTAACTTATCTAGAGAGGCCATAGTTGATTCATCGGCTGTATTGAAACATCTTAAAACCTCTAAAATAAAAACCTATGTTACAGATTTTCCAAATGTAGAAATGATCAACCACAAAGATGTCCTTGTCATGCCTCACTTAGGCGCATCTACAAAAGAGGCTCAAATAAATTGTGCTGTTATGGTTGCAAACAGTATCAAATCGTATCTTGAGACCGGCAATATACTCAACTCTGTTAACTTCCCAGACGTCAAATTAAACATTAAATCTCCACATCGTCTGACAATAACTAACAAGAATGTACCCAACATCATCGGACAATTCACATCAATTCTAGGTAATTCAAATATTAATATCGATGACCTATCACATAAGGTTTTAGCCGATATTGGTTATACTATCCTTAATGTTGATAAGTCACTTCCGGAAAGTGTTTTAAAAGAGATATCTGATATCGATGGTGTCATGAAAACTAATCTATTATTTTAATTATGAATATTTCATATTTAGGGCCAAAGGGATCATTTACCCAAATTGCATTAATTAAGTATTTTGGCGAAGGACTCAATCTGATATCTAAAAGAACTATTGGTGAAGTTTTCGAAAGTGTAGAGAAGAAAGATGCTAAATATGGGATAGTTCCTATTGAGAATTCTTTTGAAGGATCTGTAAATAATACTCATGACTTCTTAATGAAATCAGATCTACAGATTTATGATGAGATTCAATTGAGGATTCATCAGTGCTTGATTGCAAAAACGAGCGACATTAGTCAAATAGAAAAGATATATTCGCATCCTCAATCTTTTGGACAATGTCAGAGTTGGTTAAAAGAAAATATGCCAAGTGCTGAACTGATCCCGGTTTTTAGTAATTCAGAAGGTGCTGAGACAATTTTACATACTAATGAGGGATGCATAGGTTCAAAAACACTGACCGAATTATATGACTTAAATTTGGTTAAAGAAAATATTGAAGACTCAAAAGAAAATACCACCAGGTTCATTATTTTAAGTGATGAACAACAGGATAAATCAAAAAACAGTAAAGTTTCTCTTATTATTTCACCACCAGACAGTGATGCCTCTGGGTCTCTTTACAATCTGCTAAAACCATTTGCAACGGAAGACATTAATCTTTTAAGAATCGAATCACGTCCTTTTAGAGGCCAATTATGGAGTTATGCTTTTTTTATCGATTGCGAAGGCCATATTGACAATGAAAATATACAAAATGCAATGAATGCACTCGAAGAACAAAAAACAAATGTCAAAATATTAGGGTCCTACCCAAGTCATAATGATTTATGATTAGCGAAACAATTAATCATCAAGCAGCGTGCAACAATACCATCAATGGAACTATAAATGTCCCTGGAGATAAATCTATTTCGCATAGAGCCATAATCATCTCATCTATTGCTGAGGGTAGAACACAAATTAATCAATATTTAGATTCAGAAGATATCAATGCAACTATTGATGCTTGTCTTCAAATAAATGCTGAAATTAAAAAAAATGACGGATCATTAATTATTACAGGGAATAACCTTCAGCGTATACAAAGAGAAAATATTGAATTGAACTTTGGCAACTCGGGAACATCAATGAGATTGATGATGGGTATTCTATCAGCTCAAAAATTCTCATCGACTTTAACAGGTGACGAATCTTTGACACAGAGACCTATGAATAGAGTCTCAAAGCCTTTAATTAAAATGAATGCCAATATAGAAACATCAAATGGGACCGCTCCTGTAACTATAAATCCTACTGATGATATTAAAAATGTTGACCACATAATTAATATTCCTAGTGCTCAAATTAAATCTTCAATCATTCTTGCAGGGCTTTATGGTCAGGATGCTTTTAGAATTACTACACCCCAATCTAGAGATCATACTGAAATCATGTTGAAAGAATTTGGAAGTAAGATCTCTCTAAAATCTAACGCTATTAAAATTACTCCAAACAAACTTACTTCACCAAATACAATTTATATTCCTGGCGATATCTCATCAGCTGCATTTTTTATAGTTGGATCTATTATCTCTAAAGATAGTCAAATCAAGATTGAAAATGTTGGTTTAAACCCATTGAGGACAGGCTTTATCGATATTCTTAAAATGATGGGTGCAACTATTGATATTACAGATCTAAAAAAAGTAAACGGAGAGGCAGTTGGAAATATAAATGTGCAATCATCGAAACTAAAAGGGATTACTATTCCAAAAGATTTAATAACCAGGTCTATCGACGAATTACCTCTTATTGTCCTAGCAGCAAGTCAAGCTGAAGGTAAAACCTCGCTCAGGAATGCTGAAGAACTCCGTGTTAAGGAATCTGATAGGATTTCATCAATGGTAACGATGATGGAAAGATTTGAAATCTCAATTGATGAATTCAGTGATGGAATGAACGTTTATGGTGGAACAATCAAAGGAAAAAAAGTAAATAGTTTCGGAGATCATAGGGTTGCAATGACAGCTCTTATAGCCTCACTGGTCTCTGAAGGAGATATTATTGTAGAAGATACCATCAACATCGAAACATCATTTCCAGAATTTATTGAAATAGCTAATAATATTGGCATGAATATTCAAGCTTATGACTAAAGTAGTAACAATTGATGGGCCTAGTGGCGTTGGCAAAGGGACAATTTCAGAGCATTTAGCAAATAAGCTTAGGTGGAATTATCTAAATAGCGGTGCTCTCTATAGAGCTATCGCTTGGGTTGTAAAAAATGATTCTATAGAACTCAGTAATTTTATCGAATTAGAAAATGCTTCAAAAAATATTCATTTCACAATACGAGAAAAGAAACTCCATATTGAATATAAAAATATAGAAATTAGTTCACTAATATACAACGAAGAAGTCGCCAAAACTGCTTCCAAAGTGTCTTCTATACCAAAAGTACGTGAATCTATTCTTAATATTCAAAGGGCATTTAATAAAGAGCCGGGCTTA
>NZHP01000002.1 GCA_002691465.1 Gammaproteobacteria bacterium
CCATTAAATATTTTTATAATTCTGTGATTCTGAAGTGTTTCTTTGATTGCATGTGTTACATCTCCCATCGAATCCTGAATCCGCTCACTGTATCTTCTGAAAAGATTACTAAGAATTTTTACAATCATTGCAATGACTGGAGCCGCTGTAAATATTACTGCGGAAAGCATTGGACTGAGATAAACCATATAAATTGTTAAGGCTATTATAGTGAGGCTGTCTCGTATCAACACTGTTAGAACATTGGCAGTGGATTCTGAAACCTGTTCAATGTTGAAAATGACTTTAGAAAGTAAGTCTGCATTAGATTTCTGATCTAAAAATGATGTGGGTAAATAAAGAAACTTCTGATAGACGTCTGATCTTATCCTTCGAATCACATGTCTACTGATCCATGACATGTTGTAAGTGGAAAAGAATCCCGAGAGTCCTCGAACAAAAAAGATTAAGATCACACCGATTGGCAGCAACCATTTCAGGTTCATAGACTCAAAAGAGTCGACATTACCGGCAAAACTATCCGTGAGAACCTTTATTAGGAAAGCAAATCCTGTATCAGTGATTGCGAAAATTAGCATTGCTAAAGCACCGACTGTAAAAACAATCCAGTATTTCCTGCCGTAATCAAGCAATCTTAAGTATGTTTGTAGTCCATTGTTCATAAGAGAGTCATTATACGTTAAGAAAAAGACCTAAAAGGGCGTCATAATATGTTGATATTATGAAGTTTTTTATTTTCTGATAAGGATTCCTCCATCTATTTTATAAACCGTCGACATCTTTTCGGCCAACGTTTGATCGTGTGTAACCAGAATCAAGGCAGAGCCAATGGTGTCTTTTAAATCCATGAATTGATTGAATATGTTTAAGGATGCTTTTGGATCCAGGTTTCCTGTTGGCTCATCGGCTAAAATAAATTGGGGCTCTGTAACCAATGCACGTGCTATCGCTACTCTTTGGCACTCTCCCCCTGAAAGTTCATGGGGTTTATGGTTTAGGCGATGGTCCATTCCAATTTCTTTAAGAATTTCTTCGCTCTTTTTTCCTGATTTTGAGATTGATTGATTCCTGACCAATAAAGGCATCATCACATTTTCAATCGCAGTGAATTCAGGAATTAGATGGTGAAATTGATAGACGAAACCAAAATATTGATTTCTGAGGGACGCTTTTCTTCTTTCTTTGGATATGGTTTCATTTTTTCCATCTATACTCACTGAACCGCTTGTGGGAGAATCGAGTAAACCAATGATCTGCAATAACGTGGTTTTACCGCTGCCTGATGGTCCTGTTATCGCGACTGTTTCGCCAGAGTGAATAATGAAATCAACGCCTTTAATAACATCGACGGAAAGATCACCTTTCTCAAAAGATTTTTGCAGATTATTGACTTCTATTTTCATTTAAATCGTATGTTCTTCATTAGAACTGCTGGATCGGTTTTAGTGGCATTGTATGCTGGTATCAAAGAAGACAATACCGAAAGTATCGTGGTAAAGATACCGATTGTAATTACCTCGCCCCAATCAATAACGCTTGGAATTTCTGCAAGATAATAAATCTCAGGCTGATAAAGCCTGACCGATGCCATCTCTTCAATCGATGTGACAATCATTGAAAGGTTTTCGCTTATAACCATGGATAATGAAATACCAATCACTAAGCCGATCATCCCAAAAGAGATTCCAAGGGCAATGAATATATAAAATATATTGCTTCTTTCAAAGCCCATGGCAATCAAGCTGGCAATGCTTGACCGTTTATCACTGATCAACATGCTTTGTGTTGAGATTATATTAAAACAAGCGATTGCAAGTATGGACATCAGGACTAAAAATATGATCTGCCTGGTTAAATCCAGTGATCTAAAGAAATTAGGATTCTCCGATGACCAATCGCTTAACCAACCTTTGACATTGATTGTTCTCGCAATCTCTTTTATGTTTCCCTTAGAATTTGAGGGATCGAAGAAATCAAAAGCATAACCGGAGACATTGCTGTCCAACTGGAGAAATTTATTGGCATCCATCATATCGACAAGGGCAATGTTTTCATCAATCTCAAAAATGCCCGAATCAAAGATACCTGTAACAGTAAAGTCTTTCATTCTCGGCATATTGCCAAACGGTAAGATCAATTTTTCGTTGGTTAGAATTCTTAATTTATCACCAATATCTAGGGTTAGTTTCTCAGCGAGATCATTCCCAATAACAATGCTGAATGAGCGTTCAAAGAGTTGATTTTCTTGATCGATCAATACTTTCTTAAGCTTCTCTTCAATTAAATAATTCTGATTTTCATATGCAATTAAACGTATCGGATTGATTGTCTCATTACTCAAAATTAGAACGTCACTCTCAGAAAAAGCAGAATAGGATTGAATGCTTGGATTGTTTTCAAAGGTTTCAATGAATGATTGATTTGATTGCCCCTCTTCTGCTGTTCTGATGGTTGCGTGAGGTATGAAACTAAGCATTCTCTCTTTGATCTCGATCTGGAAACCATTCATTACAGACATAACACTTATAATGACACAAACGCCCAGCGAAATTCCAAGAAGGCTCATGAAGGCAATCCCTGAGGACAATGGACCCCCTCCTCTCGATTTCATCATGGCAATCAATACTTTCAAACTCAAAAATAATTTTGGATATACATTCATGATCGATAAAGACGCATAAGATCAGGCACAGAATACCCTGAGGTTATTCTGCTTGGAATATAAGAAGCCATCATCCCAATTATGATTGTCGCAATGCAGATCCAAACAAACTCAGATAATTTGATTACATATGGCATGGAATCGAGGATATATAAACCAGGTGGAAAAAAGTCAAAATTAAAAACATTTCGACTGATTTCTTCTATATACACCAAGTTATAAAGCACAAGCAAAGACAGAATCAGGCCGAAGATAATCCCTACAATATTTGCGATAAAACCTTGAATGAGAAAGATTTGAGTGACATCTTTTTGGTCATATCCCAAAGATTTTAAGATTGCTATGTCGCCTTTTTTATTCTCTATTGTCATTGAAATCATCACCATGATATTGAAGATCGCAATCAAAACAACAAAAAACAATAATCCTGTCATAACAGCCTTTTCAATCAAAATGGCTTTAAAAAGACTTTCATTTAGCTCCATCCAATCTGTGATTTCATATTGATAAGAAGCAAGAATCATTTCTATTTCTTTGCTCACGGATTGAACATCAAAAGGATCTTCAAGCCAAAGAATGAGATTATGCTCAGCACCTCTTTCATTGGAGAGTTTATTAAAACTGTCAAGATCCAAAATAATTTCACTTGAATTTGATATCGAATGATCGCCTGTCTCGATTTGTTTCACCTTATAGGCTCCAGCTTTGCTCAATGACACTGCATTATTTTCAACTTGTGGAATAGAGATGGAAAGATAGTCTCCATCGTCCACATCTAAGGCTGCAGCCAGGCTTGATTGAATCATTACTGTATTTCCATCTGATGTGATATCTGATGATTCATAAGAAGAATAAGATCTAATATCTCCAGCCTGAATCAGCGAATCAGATTCAACAATGCCGCTGATCTTTGAGAAAGATTCACATTCAATTAAGCCTGAAATATTCAAGTCATTGCATTTGATGTTTTCAGATTGAGCATCGGATGAGCCTTTTAGTATCAGATGCGGCTCAGATTTAAGTATTTTTTTATAGATTTCTTCCTCAAAACCATTCATGACTGAAAGCACAATCAATATCGATGCCAGTCCAATGGCAATGGCGAGTGAAGAGATCCAATTGACAATTGGAATATAAGTTCTATCCATCCGGCTGGAAAATAGACGAAGTGCTATGAATAACTTACCTTTCAATTATTTACTCAAAAAAAATATACCAATCATAATAATCGGTTATATGCCTAAACACGAAATAATTACTCAACTTTATGGAATAATACAATCCCTCAAACGATCATGATAACTCAAACTAAATTACTGATTGAAGAGCAACTGAATACTTCAGTTGCAATAAAGAAAATGGGCCAACTTTATGGTTCATCAAAAAATCTAGCGATAGCAGAAATATTGGATCCAGATGCTCCTTCAGTGATTGTGTGTCCCAACTCAGATTCGGCTCGATCTGTTCTGAGAGATATCCGTTTTTTTTCTGACAATAAGCTTGATGTTGAACTCTTAACCGATTTGGAAATGCTGCCTTACGATCTCAATCCTCCCATCAGAGGTTTAAAAGCATCTCGATCTGAAACTTTTTATAAACTTGCGTGCGGTCAAACAAGGTTACTAATTCTCAATGCTCAAAATCTTCTATGGAGAATACCCGAACCATCCTTCTTCACAGGAAATGCAAAAGAGCTCAAAACATCGGATCAAATCAAGATCGATGACATTCAGGATATTTTTTCAATAAACGGATACGAAAGAGTGAATGTAGTCACATTTCCCGGTGAGTATTCGATCAGAGGATCAATCATAGACTTTTACTCCACCATCAATCGATTTGCAGTCAGGATTGATTTAATGGGCGACACAATTGACTCAATGAGACAATTTGATATTGAAACACAGCTCACAATTGAGCCAATCGAGAGCTGTAGGATCATTCCTGTTGATCTTTTTTCGAAAACTCGAAAAGAAATTGAGTTCTTTAAGATGAGCTTCAGAAACAGCAATGAAGGCAATCACATGGAATGGCCACTATATCAAAGCATTGATGATGATTACGAAGCCAATGGAGTTTATAACTATTTGCCATACTTTCATAAAAAAACAGTTTCATTGCTTGATTACTTTGATGATGAAACAAAATTCATCTGCATTGGCGACATTGCTGAATCACTAGATGCTTACGAAGAGTTAATTATATCCAGGCACTCTGATTTCCAAATGGATCAGCAACCGATGATCAGCCCTGATGATTTATTCTTTAAGTCCTCAACTCAAATCGAACGAATTGTGAATGGTAATTATTCAACCATTCATGAGAAAAAAGTTCTAGAAAAGGATCTTTCTGAAAAAAATTATGATTCTTTGCCTATTTCATTTCTTCTTCAAAATATCGAACAATCGGAACTGACAAATATTTATGAGTTCAAAGCCAAGAATAATCTTTCAAAACTGTTGCTCTCAATTCCAAACCTTCTAAAAAGAAATGCACTCATTGAGCAATTAAAAAATGAAGACATGAATTATTCAGTGGTCAATGATTGGAGTGAGTTTATAAATAATCAGAGTGAACTATGTATCTGCAAAGAAGACATTGATCAAGGATTCATCTTAAAAAATCATTGTCTTGCGGTACTCACCGAGAAAGACATCTATGGTTTCAAACGCAATACCAAAGAAAGAAGACAGCTCAGAGACCCAGAGGCAATTATTCAAAATTTAAAAGATCTAAGAAGCGGATCTTTGATCGTTCATCGAGATTATGGCATCGGTATCTATGACGGACTAAATAAAATGGAGGTTGATGGCATTGATTTTGAGTTCATAAGAATCATCTATGCAAATGATGACCTGCTTCAGTTGCCTGTTACTCAACTGGATAAAATCTCTAGATATATTGGGGATGCGAGCGATGAGAAAGTCCTTTCCAAGCTCGGTACAGATCAGTGGAGCAAAATCAGCAAAAAAGCAAAGCAGAAGGCGCACGATGTTGCTGCTGAGCTCCTCGAACTTTATGCTTTCCGAAGTATAGAAACAGGGAAAATTCAAAGTTCTGATACGGAAGACTATCAGAGTTTCGTCTCAGACTTTGAGTATGTGTTGACTCATGATCAAGCCAAAACAATTGAAGAAGTGATGAACGATCTCTCTTCGAATAAAAAAATGGATCGTTTGATTTGTGGCGATGTGGGATTTGGAAAGACTGAAGTTGCCATGAGAGCTGCTTTTATTTCTGCAATGAATGGCCATCAAGTTGTAATCATGGTGCCGACAACAATCCTGGCAAATCAACACTTTCAATCATTCAGTGAACGATTCTCAAAATGGCCAATCAAAATTGAATTGCTGTCAAGAACGCAATCAACAAAAAAGAAAAAGGATATATATGATTCCATTCAGTCTGGTGATTGCGACATTTTAATTGGAACGCATGCGGTATTGTCTGACAAAGTTAAATTCAATAATTTAGGCTTAATCATTGTTGATGAAGAGCACCGCTTTGGTGTCAGACAGAAAGAGCTCCTTCAAAAACTGAAGCATAATGTTGATTTCCTAGCAATGACAGCAACACCGATTCCAAGAACACTCAATATGGCCATTGGGGACCTGAGAGACATTTCAATGATCATGTCAGCGCCGGAAAGTCGAGTTCCAGTGAAAACATTTGTGACAGAGTGGCACAACAGCATGATCAAGGAAGCCATCGCCAGAGAACTGGATAGAGGCGGTCAGATCTTTCTTGTTCACAATAAAATTGAAAACATCAAGAACATTGCTGAAGTCATCCTTGATATCTTCCCAGACATTCGATTAGAAATTGCTCACGGTCAGATGAAGGAAGGAAATTTAGAGAAGATCATGATGAGTTTTTATAATCATGATTTTGATCTTCTAATATCAACATCAATCATCGAAAGTGGAATTGATATTCCCAATGCAAACACCATCATCATCAATAACGCCAATCTGTTTGGTCTATCGCAACTACATCAAATGAGAGGACGGGTTGGTCGCTCATCAAAACAAGCTTATGCGTATTTAATTTCGCCACCAAGAAATGAAATCAGTGACGATGCACAGAAAAGATTACAGGCAATTGAAGCGATTGAGGAACTGGGCATTGGTTTTATGTTAGCCACGCATGATCTAGAAATAAGGGGAGCTGGCGAACTGTTGGGTGAAGCACAGAGTGGGCAAATACAGAAAATAGGATTTTCACTCTTCAAGGACATGTTGACCGATGCAGTCAAGGCACTCAGATCGGAAGAAACCATCAATCATGAAGAACAAAAGACTGACATCAATATCAATATTCCGGTTTTGATCCCCGAAGAGCTAATCGGTGATGTAAATCTGCGCCTAATCTTTTACAGAAGAATTTCAAATGCTGAAACCAAGCAACAACTCGATGAGCTCTCAAATGAGCTTATGGATCGATTTGGTTATCTGCCTGATTCAACAAAAAATTTACTGGAACTAACGGACCTGAGAAACAAAGCGACAAGATTAGGCATTGATAAGATCAGATTCAGTAAAGAGTATGGTCGAATTTACTTCAACGAGAACTCCGTGATTGACGTCGATCACATGCTTAAACTCATTAATAAAGATGAGGGGTTTAGGCTTTATCCGGATCAGTCTCTTGGATTAAAAGGCGATTTCTCGGATGAAAGCATTAGAAAGCGAAAATTATCTGAAATCATTTCTTATTTAGGAGTGCAGTAAGCTCCTCAATTCGATCATCCAACTCTTTTTGATCAATCGACTCAATCGATGGTCTTATTTTTTCGTAAGTAGCTGTTTTATCGATTAGCGACTCTGAAAATTTATTTAGAATGCTTTTGATTGATTCATCGGGATGGCACCAAAGAATTAAATCGCAACCCGCATGCAAGGACTGATTTATTCGGTCTTGCATTGAGCCAATTTCGACTGCTGATTGCATGGTTAAGTCGTCCGAAAAAATAATCCCTTCGTATGAAAGTTTTTCTCTTAGAATCTCTTTCAACCATTTGGAAGAAAAGGTTGAAATCTTATTGTCAATCGATGTGTAAATGATATGCGCAGTCATGATGCCGTTTAAATCGTTTGCAATGAGCTCGATATAGGGCTTGATGTCTTTTTCAATTTCATCAAATGATCTTGGATCAACTGGCTGATCTGTATGCGAATCGAGAGCAACAGAACCGTGACCGGGGAAATGTTTTGCCACGGCTTTCATTCCACTGTCTTTCATGCCTTTCATGAAAGATTTCGCCATTTCAGAAACTGCATATGGATCCGAATGAAACGAACGATCCGAAATCACTCTTGAAATTCCATAATCAATGTCCACGACGGGAGAAAAACTTAAATCAACGTCCTCTGCCAGTAATTCGGCTGCCATAATGAAGCCTGTCAATTCAGCTGACCTAATTCCATTGTCTTTATTTTGATCATAAACCTTTCCTAGATCACGGTGAGATGGAAGACGAAAAAAATCATTTTTAAATCTTTGTATCCTTCCGCCCTCCTGATCGACAAAAACCAGTAATTCAGGACTTTTTATCTCTTTTATCGACTGGACTAGATTTATGAGTTGTTGCTTATCGATAAAATTTTCTGCAAAAAGAATAACGCCACCAATGAATGGATCTTTTAAAAGTTCACGATCATTCAATGATAATTCTGTATTTGGAATTGATGTGATTATGGGGCCAAGCATTGTCTAGTCTAACTGATATAAACTTCTGTCCCGACCTCAACCTGATCAAATAGGTCAAGGATATCTGAATTGTACATATTGATGCATCCAATTGATCTGGGAGAACCCAACTCATAATGATCTGGTACGCCATGGATGTATATATATCGTTGCATGGTGTCTACATTCCCTAGTCTATTTTTGCCAAGCTCTTTTCCGCTGAGCCATAAAATTCTCGTTAAAATCCAATCCTCTGATTCAGAATCAATCTCGTCACGATAGATTTCGCCTGTCGGCCTCCTCGCTTTAAAAATCATTCCAGAGGGCTCACCGTCTCCAATCTTAGCTCTGATGATGTGCTTACCTCTGGGTGTTCTTAAGCTGTCTTTTTCTTCTCCAGGTCCAATTTTTGAGGTAGAAACTTTATAGATTTTAGTGGAGTTTTGGTCCAACAATTCTAGGGATTGATTTGAAATTGAAATTGCAATCCGTTTCATTTTAATGATTATGATTTCTCAATTAAAGCCAGGTGATTAGGATTGTGTTCTTGAAGACAAGCATTCAGTTTATCAAAATGCTCTTGCTTCTGACTGATGTCGATCTCTCGATTTAGAAGTTGGTGCGATAAATAAATGAGATACGTATTGATCACATCTGATTCACAATATTCTGTGATTTCATTAAAAGCTTTATCCTCAAACATGTCCCAAACCATTTTTCCTGAATCGATCGGTTTACCGGATGATCCGACCTGTTTTGAGACGGTTCCCAAGCCCTGAATTTTATCGGTCTGTCCGAAGCTGATCTCATTCTTTAAGTCGAGATGCTTCGAGGAGCAAAGCAAAAGCTCTGAAGAGGTTAATTCGTAGAGCATTGAACGAAATAGAATGACCGGAATATCAAAGATTAAACCATTCCATGAAATTAATTTTGAGGCATCTTTATTCAATTCCTCATGCAATGATTTGAGTATTTGCTCTTCCGTTTGTTCTTTGATGGAGAATGTTTTGATGGCTGTTATTTCACTCGATACCATGAGAAGTGAGATGGTTATTATTTTGTGCATATTGAGTGGGGGGAATTCTGAGCCCGTTTGCTGCAAAAATCTAAATGTCATTGCACGAATAATGTCCTCATCTGAAAGGCCATCGAGATTCATATGCTCTCTTCCGTATTCCAGATCAGGAATAGTTTCAATGTCGATGACGATCTCGCTCATACTTTGGTCTCTAAAACCACCATTGCAATCGACCAAGGATCTTCATCACTGATGCTGATATGGGAGGATGAAATTCCCAGAGAATTGAACTTTTCTTTGATTTTTTTTGTGTAATGCAAGTAAGGTTGGCCACTCGATTTTCGGCTTAAACCAAAATCTTTCCAGTGAACACCTTGCGAAAATCCAGTGCCAAGTGCTTTGACAGCTGCTTCTTTTCCAGCAAATGCATTGCATAAATAGCGTTCTTTATTTTTTGAATTTTCAAAAAGCTTCATCTCATCTTCGTCAAGTATTCGCTTAGGAAAACGATCACCATATTTTTGATACAAATGTTGAATTCGTTTTGCATTCACAAGATCAACACCGATTCCATAAATGCTCATTTTCTAGATGACTCCATTATTGTTTTCATCTCTTTGACTGCCTCAGCCATGCCTACAATGACTGATCTGGCGATGATGGCATGACCAATATTCAGTTCTTCAACCTCAGGTATTGCAGAAATCAGGGCGGTATTTTGATAATTGAGACCATGACCTGCATTGACTTGCAAACCTATTTTTTTAGCATGCTTGGCACATTCTTTTACTCGTTCAAGCTCATAATCTTGATCTTTTGCATTCAAACTATCTGCATAGAGTCCGGTGTGAATTTCTACAGCATCTGCTCCAATCATTTTGCTTGTTTCGATTTGCTTAGGATCAGGATCAATAAATAAAGAGACTTTGATCCCAGATTTTTTAAGCCGATGAATTGAAATAGAGAGGTCATCTACCTCGCCCATTACGTCAAGCCCTCCTTCGGTTGTAAGCTCCTCTCTTTTTTCTGGAACCAAGCAGCAATCAAAAGGTTTTAAGGAGCAAGCAATGTCAATCATCTCTGAAGTTGCAGCCATCTCAAGATTGACTCGTGAATTGTTCACAGCAATCAGTCGCTCAACATCGTGATCTTGTATATGTCTTCGGTCTTCTCTTAAGTGAACCGTGATACTATCCGCTCCATTTTTCTCAGCGATCAAGGCTGCCTCTATGGGATCTGGATAATCAATGTTTCTCGCTTGCCGCAATGTGGCAACGTGATCAACATTGACTCCAAGCAGTATTGATGATTTAGCATTCATAATGTCTTACTATTCCTTTTGGTAGTATAATAACTCCATTCTTAAATGGATGACTAAAAAAATTAATCGCAAAATTTGCCAGTAGCTCTTTAGATATTATAAATAATGAATAAACCTCCAGCATTCGCAACTGTCGACCCAGTCAAAGGAATGAACAATAATTCACCTGCACGTTGCCAAAATTTGGTCAGTGGCGAATGGAGAAATGACGAAAGTGAGTATGCAAAAATCCCTGACCCATTAACCGGAGAGGATTTTTTATTGGTCCCCAATACATCCGACACAGCTGAATTCATAAAAAATTTAAGTAATTGCCCTAAAAGCGGGCTTCACAATCCAATAAAAAATGTAGAACGATACGTCATGCTCGGCGATGTTTGTGCAAAATCTGCAGAACTGATGAGGAATCCAGAAATAGAGTTATTTTTTGCAAGAATGATTCAGAGAGTCATGCCAAAAAGCATCAATCAATGCATCGGAGAGGTCCGAGTCACTAGAGTCTTTTTAGAAAACTTTGCAGGTGATGGTGTTAGGTTTCTTGCCAGAGGATTCAGCAATCCTGGAGACCACAACGGACAAGAGTCGAATGGTTATCGATGGCCATTTGGATCTGTTGTATTAATTGCACCCTTCAACTTCCCATTGGAAATACCGGTTCTCCAATTTATGGGTGCTTTGTTTATGGGCAATAGGCCGCTTGTAAAGTCAGACTCAAAAGTAAGCATTGTTTTCGAACAATTCCTAAGAATGGCGATACATTGCGGTTTGCCTGCCTCTGATACAGATTTGATTCACTGCGATGGAGCCAATATGGATCAACTCATAAAAAAAGGGAAAGAACACATCAGGCAGATTCAATTCACTGGATCCTCGGCTGTGGCCGAGCATCTCGCGAAAGAAGTGAATGGAAAAATCAAAATTGAGGATGCGGGCTTTGACTGGAAAATCATCGGGCCTGATTTCAAGCCTGAATGGCTCGATTATGTTGCGTGGCAATGCGATGAAGATGCTTATAATGCCTCAGGACAAAAATGCTCTGCTCAAAGCATCTTGTTTGTGCATAGCAATTGGTACGATCAACTCATCCCAAAAATCACTGAACTAGCGAATCGAAGAAATCTTGAAAATCTAACCGTGGGACCGGTTTTAACCTGGAATAATGACCGGATAAAATCTCATATTGACGCTTTACTGGAGATTGAAGGATCAAAAGTTTTGTTTGGGAATGAAAAACTGGAAAATCACGAAATCCCAGAGGTTTATGGTTCAATTAAACCAACGGCTATTCAAGTTCCAATAGAGGCATTGCTCTCTGAGCACTTTGAGCTAATTACAACAGAACTGTTTGGTCCATTTCAGGTGATAATAAAATACGAAGATCAAGATCTATCAATCGTAATGAGTGCCCTTGAAAAAATTCGGATGAATCTCACTGCTGCTGTTGTATCGAATGATCTTCAATTCCAACAAAGAATTCTAGGTAATACAGTGAATGGAACCACATATGCTGGTATGAGAGCTAGGACTACTGGCGCACCTCAGAATCATTGGTTTGGTCCTTCTGGAGACCCCAGGTCAGCTGGAATTGGTACACCTGAGGCAATAATCAATACATGGAGTGGTCATAGAGAAATTATTCATGACGTTGGACCAATAAAAAGCGATTGGGAAATACCGGAGTCACAATAAAGATGAGTGAAAATCAAAAAAAATTTATGGACCAGGAATCCATGCACGGGCCAGATAATTACAAACCACTTCCCGTGGTGCTTTCAGAAGCCAAAGGCGTATGGGTATGGGATGTAGATCAAAATAAATATTTAGACATGATGTCTGCTTATTCTGCAGTCAGTCATGGGCATGCTCACCCGGAATTGGTAAAGGTTTTTCATAATCAATCCAAAACATTGGCATTGACATCAAGAGCTTTTTATACAAATACTTTAGGGCCTTACCTTGAAACCATAACCAAAATGAGTGGCTTCGAAATGGCTCTGCCAATGAATTCGGGTGCAGAAGCCGTAGAAACAGCGATTAAAGCGGCAAGAAGATGGGCTTATCGATCAAAAAAAATTGAGCCCAATAAAGCTGAGATAATTGTCGCGAATGGAAACTTTCATGGAAGGACAACGACAATTATCAGTTTTTCTAGTGAACCAAACTCAAAAGATGACTTTGGACCACATACGCCCGGTTTTGTCTCTGTAGAATTTGGTTCCAGTCAAGCCGTAGAAGAAGCAATAAATAAAAATACTGCGGCAGTTTTATTTGAGCCAGTCCAAGGCGAGGGAGGAATTATAGAGCCTCCCGATAATTGGTTACCAGATGTAAGAGAGATTTGTGATAAAAACAATGTCTTAATGATCCTCGACGAGGTTCAATCCGGCCTAGGAAGAACGGGTAAGTTATTCGCTTATGAGCATTCAAATATCAGGCCAGATGGACTGATTTTAGGAAAAGCTCTAGGCGGTGGTTTCATGCCAGTTTCTGTATTTCTGTCTTCAGAAGAAGTGCTTCAATGGATGAATCCTGGATCGCATGGCTCTACATTTGGTGGAAATCCTCTGGGCTCAGCAATTGCTAAAAGATCCTTGGAGCTCCTAGAGGAAGAGGGTCTGATTGAAAACAGTCGAATCATGGGGGAATACTTTAAGAATTCTTTACTCGAACTGAATTCTGGCATTATCAAAGAAATCAGAGGAAAAGGATTGTGGCTAGGCGTTGAGATTGATCCAAAATACATCGAAGGAAAAGCGCTATCTAAATTACTTCTCTCTAAAGGAATACTATGCAAAGAAACCCGTGAAACCACGATTCGATTTGCGCCTCCTTTAATCATTAGAAGAGAAGAGATTGACTGGGCAGTTGAAATCATTGGAGATACTCTCAAAAGAATTGAGAGAAAAGAAAAATAGAACAATGAATTCTCAATCAACGAATCATGTCTTATTGATCAGACCTGCAGAGTTTTACTGCAATGATCAAACAATCGAAACCAATCATTACCAGAATAATGACAAATCGTTGTCTCGCGAAGAAACCCTCTCTTTGGCAACTAATGAGTTTAATCAGTTTGAGAAAACTCTGATTGATAACAATATTAAAGTGACAACCCTGAATGGAAATATTGGATGCCCTGATAACATCTTTCCAAATTGGGCGGTCACCTATTCTGACAAGACCATGGATATCTTCAGTATGCTGGGGAAAAATAGAAGATTGGAAAAATCACAACATCACATCGATTTTTTAAAAGAAATGTATACGCTTAGCGAAGACTACAGTCCTTATGAAAATCAAAGCTTATTCCTAGAAGGGACCAGCAGCCTTGTGATGGATCGAATCAATAAAATTGCATACATGGGTGTCTCAGCAAGATCAAATCTAGAACTTGCTGAAATATGGTCTCAAAAAAATAACTTCACACTCATTCCATTTGAAACAAACAGTCACACTGGTGGATCCATCTATCATAGTGATGTAATGATGTATATCGGAACAGAGCTTGCTGTTGTTTGCGAAGACTCCATTAAAAATGGAAAGAGTGAAGTCGTTGAAAGTTTAGAAAGAACTCACGAATTAATGAAAATCAATCAATCGCAGCTCCTGGACTTTTGTGGCAACTGTATTGAAGTCAAAGATGATCAAGGCCGTTTGTGTCTTATCATGTCATCAAAAGCAGTTTCAGGATATGATGACTCACAAAGAGCGATTCTTGATCAATCATATAATCGAATTATTCATTCAGATTTAAGCACTATAGAAAACTACGGCGGTGGCTCAGCTAGATGTATGATTATGGAGCTTTATTGACGACCTAAAGCCTGATTGTAAAGATCTGGGTTGGTGTCTCCCTCGGTTGATATGCAAAATATACTCGATGAATCATCCAATCCCAAAACATCGAGATAATTTGAATATTTTGGATTTGAGCATATTTTTTCAATAATGCCTGTTGTGACAGCTCCACTCTCTCCTGAAACAATCGATTGATCATCAGATTTTTTTTCTGCCATTTGCTTCATTGCATCGAGTGCAATTCCATCATCACATATTACAAAATAATCAGCAGTCTGCTTGATGATATCCCAGGCAATAATGCTTGGAGTGCCGCAGCATAATCCAGCCATCAGTGTATCTAGTTTTTTAACTGTGTGTGGTTTTCCATCACCAACTTGGATTGATTCGAAGTAGCAAGCAGCACCATGGGGCTCAACTAGAATAAATTTAGGCCTAGGACGATCTATATTACAAAATGCATCAAAGATTGAGGCAGCGAAGGATCCAACACCAGCTTGCATAAAAACGTGAGTTGGCCATATGAAATGGTCACTACTTAGCTCGTGAATCATGGTTTGATAACCAATCATAATATCTCTTGGAATATCCTCGTAATCCTTCCATGAAGTGTCTTGTATCAGGATCCAGTTATTCTCATCTGCCATTCTTGCTGCATATTCAACTGTTTCATCGTAATTGAGTTCAGTTACTACTGCATTTGCACCATGAGACTCGATTGCACTGATTCGATGTCTAGAGGTTCCCTCAGGTAAATAAACTATTGCCTTACAGCCAAAGATTTCTGCTGACCATGCAACGGCTCTTCCGTGGTTTCCGTCAGTGGCAGTGGCAAATGTCATCTCCTTGGTTGCATTTTTATGCTGCATAATTGAATTAAAGTCCAGATCCAGTTGATCATTACCAACCTGTGAAACAATAATTTTTGCCATTGCATAAGAAGCACCGAGTGACTTAAAAGCGTTTAAATTGAAACGCTTGCTTTCATCCTTGATTTGAAGGCTTTTAAGATTCAGGTTTTCCGATAATTCATACAAATCAACCAACGGGCTAGATGAATAGTCAGGCAATGATTTGTGAAACTTGATGCAATCATCAGAGCTCAATCGAGCAGTGTACTTATCATCCCGAAACGGATTGGATATAAGCTTAATATCAGTCATAAAAATTACCTGAATCGATCAGCAAGAAGGCATAGAATCTCATACATCATGGTTGCTCCTACTAGAGCCGTGTTTCCAGTTTGATCAAATGGTGGGGCAACCTCTACAACATCTGCCCCGATTAGATTAAGACCCTTTAGACCTCTGAGGAGCGTTTGTGCCTCAACGGTGGTGATTCCACCAACTTCAGGCGTTCCGGTTCCTGGAGCAAATACAGGATCCAAACCGTCAACATCGAAGGAAATATATGTGGGTCCATCGCCTACTACTTTTAATGCTTCCTTAATGACCTCTTTGACGCCTATTTCAAAAAACTCTTCCATAAATACAACTCGCATTCCTGAATCTAGAGAAAAATCAATTCCATCCATAAAATTCTGAGCTCCCCTGATGCCAATCTGAATGGTACGCTTAGGGTCAAGAAGACCATCCTCTACAGCCAACCTAAAAGGTGAACCGTGATGAAATTTAGATCCCCATATTTCTCCCCATGTGTCTGTGTGAGCATCAATATGAATCATGCCTATCGGTCCGTCATTCACAATCCCTTTAAAGATTGGGTATGTAACCGAATGATCGCCTCCAGCACTTAATGGAATCACACCTGACTCTTTGACAAGCTTAAAAAATTCTGAAATATCATCATTCACTGCCTGATGATTAAATGGCTCTGAAAAAGAAACATCGCCCAAATCAGCAACGTTCGCAATATCAAATGGGCTTTCTCTGTTGATATGATGAATCGTCCTCATGAGGCTTGACTGATTTCTTATCTCTCTGGGACCATGTCTAGCGCCGGCTCGATTTGTTACACCGCCATCGTAAGGAACCCCAATCAGACCAATATCAACTCCCTCCAATGATTCTGCCATTGGAGTTCTCATAAATGTCGGAATACCGGCATATCGTGGTTCTAAGTTTCCAACGTAATCCTTTTTCGTAACGGGTGATTTAAATGTTGTTTTTTTTGTCATGAATTAAATCGCTATAATGTAATTTTAATCATATAACAAATGGTGGATAAATAGTTTGAATCTTAAGAAACTAGACTTGCACGGTTTTAAACATCATGAGGTGCCAATCAAAGTTGAAAACTTTGTTTTGCTAAATCAGGATTCCCTTCCAATTGAAATCGTTTGTGGCAAAAGCCAAAAGATGATCGATATTGTGATAAATGTTCTCAATCAGATTGAATGCGAGGAATATGCAATCAAAGACTTTGGAAGCGTTGTTGTTAGAAAAATATAGAGATCAAGAACTCCTCTTGATGGATCGATACATTTTCCTTGTCATTAGTTCTCTTCCACCAAGATGAAAATGAATTGTTTCTCTGGTTAATTTTTTTGCGGCCAATAATGTTTCCGTATCTGAAAAATCCATTTCTTGGATATGGTTAATTTGTTTTCCTGAATACTTATTGATTTGTGAATCTTCTGATAACAAATGAAAACCCTGTTCGGGTTCGTATCGATAAAACTGATTGCTTTCTATTTTTTTAGAACTCAGGGCCTCGGTTTGAAAATTAATTGCATATCCAATCTCCTCAAGCAATCTGATCTCAAATATTCTAAGCATAGACTCATGCTGATCAGAGGAATTAAGTTGGGTTAATACCTCATAATAGATCTCGAAAAGATCTGGATAAGGGTCTGCATTTGAAAGAAAGTTTAGTATAAGTTCATTCATGTACAATGCGGATAAAAAATGATCAGAATCAATGAGCGATTTGTGATCTTTAAAGGCTTCTACATTTCTGAGTGTTTTAAGCTGAGAGCGACCTGACCAAGATGCATTCAATAGCATAAAGGGTTGCATAAATGATCTGAATTTTGACTTTGGCCTCTTAGATCCTTTAGCGATAACATCAACTCTTCCATGATTCTTCGAGAATAAATTAAGAATTTGACTGGTTTCAGAATAAGGCCTTTGATGGATGATAAAAACTGGCTCATTCTCAATGATTACTCGATCTGTCATGATTACTTACGTCGTCCAGGTTTAACGACTCTTATATACGTGGATAAATAAACTTGACGATTCAGTATCTTTTCAATCTCTGCCCTTGCTTCAGAGCCAATTTTCTTTAGTAATTGACCTTCCTTTCCAATGATTATCTTCTTATGTGCCTGCTTGTTAACTAGGATTGCTATTTCAATCAAGAAAACCTTTCCTTTGTCCTCCATTGTCTCTATGGCGCAGTTAAACTTATAAGGCAGTTCATCCTTCAGATTTTCCATCAATCTTTCTCTTAGTGCCTCTGATATTCTGAAATGAAGATCCTGATCTGTTGATAATTTATCGTCGTAATCAAGCTCATTGTGGGGTAAATAATCCTTGATCACACTGAGCAGTGAATCAAGATTTTTCTGATATTTCGCCGAAACAGGAATCACATCTGAAAAAACCTCTAGATACGAGTGATTTTTTAAAAATTCCAATATTTTCGTTTTATCTTTAAAGCGATCAACTTTATTTACAACATGAATTGAAGGCAGAGATTGTTTTCTTATTTGATCCAACAGTTGCTCATCTGTTTTGGTCCACTTATTGGCCTCGCTCAGCATGACAATGACATCTGATGATGCCAAAGCATCCACAACGGATCTGTTATAAGTCTTCTTCTGACTTGCAATCTGTTTATTGGAAACAAGCCCAGGTGTATCAACCAGAATGATCTGTGAATCATCATCATTCAGTATTCCGATTATATTCTGAACCGTTGTTTGTGGTTTAGAAGTTACTATTGTTACCTTTTCTCCGATCAATGCATTGATCAACGTTGACTTGCCCACATTGGGCCTACCAATGATTGCAACATAGCCACTCTTTTTCTCAGGCATCATTCTTCAGGAATATTTCTAGGGCTTTTTTGGCAGCCTGTTGTTCCGCTATTTTTAGATTCTTACCGGTACCATTGGTCACTAACTTCAATGAAGAAACAATGCATTCAACCTCAAAACTTTGATCGTGTTGTTCTCCCTCAGTTTTTATAAGATTATAACGAGGAATTTCTATGTTATTTTTTTGCAATGCTTCTTGAAGTGCACTTTTAGAGTCTTTAAAAAGATCGTCAGAATTAATTTGCCCAATCACATTATCAAAGAGTTTCTCAATAACAGTCTTAACCGATTCGAATCCTCCATCAATATAGACCCCTCCTAGAAGAGCCTCTAGCGAATCAGAGAGTATTGAGTCTCTATTCATCCCGGTGGTTTTCTCTCCTTTGCCTAAAATAAGGTGAGCATCTAACTCGATGCTTCTTGCGATGTCGGCAAGTGCTTTTTGATTTACAAGATGAGCACGAATTCTGCTCAGTCTGCCCTCTTCTATTTCTGAGAAATGGTTGTAGAGCTTTTCGCTAAGCACCATGTCAAGGACTGCATCACCAAGGAACTCGAGTCTTTCATAATTCTCTGAGGAATGACTGCGATGAGTTAATGCGCGAGACAATATTTGAGAATCATCAAATATATACTCGATTTTATCTTCAAGCCGTTTATGTTTGTTTCTAGAAGTCAAAATCGGTCTGATTTATTTGATTTTATCGCCAATCCTTTTCCACTTTGGCATCGTTGAAAAGTCCCAATTGAACCAAATTCTTGTTGCTGAACCAACAATATGATCTGTTGGAACAAAACCCGGACAATCAAAACGACTGTCCGTGCTGTTATCTCTATTATCACCCATCACGAAATATGCACCCTCTGGAACAGTGTATACGCCCTCTCTCCCTCTTCGAGATGGAGTGAGAAGCAACTGATGGTCAATGCCATTAATCGCCTCATCGTATACATGTGAGCCGTACTGTTTTGGATCCTTAAAAACAGAATCATAACTCGAAATAATGGATTCGCCATTGATGGTCAGTTGCTTATTCCTGTATGCGATTTCATCGCCAGGTAATCCAATCAATCTCTTGATGTATTTGATGTCTCGATCACAAGGAAAATCAAAGACTACGACATCCCCTCTTTTTGGTTCTTTATTGGTGAATATTGTTTTTCCTGTCAATGGCATCCTGATATTAAATGCATATTTATTGACCAATATAAAATCCCCTCTTTCAAGAGTGGGCATCATAGATGCTGAAGGAATCCTAAATGGCTCATAAGCGAATGATCTGAATAAAAATATAAGAAGTAAAATCGGGAACATCGCTCCACAAACCTCATAAAACTCTGAGTCTTTCTTCAAAATTTGTTTACCAATGAGCCAAGAAAGCCCAAGAAATAGGGTTATAAAAAACAGGATTGTCTGAAAATCAAATATCATTTGAGCATTATAGATTGGAATTCTAATGAATCTGTAATTTTTCTATAAAATCATCAGTCTTTTTTCATGATAGATAGAAAGGCCTCTTGTGGAATTTCTACTGCACCAAATTGTTTCATCCTCTTTTTTCCAGCTTTTTGTTTTTTGAGTAATTTCATTTTCCTGGTGACATCTCCACCATATAATTTTGCAGTGACATTCTTTCTGAAAGCCTTAACATTCCCTCTTGCAATGATTTTGCCGCCAATTGCAGCTTGAAGTGCCACTTCAAATTGCTGTCTCGGTATAATTTTTGTCAATCGATCGATGATTCCTCTCCCGCGGGATACGGCATTTGATTTGTGGATGATTACAGAGAAAGCATCTACTTTTTCGTGATTCACCAGAATATCGACCTTTACCAGCTTGTCTGGCTGGAATCTCAGAAAAGCATAGTCAAAAGAAGCATAACCTTTAGATATGGATTTCAAATGATCAAAGAAATCCAATACTACTTCCGCCAAAGGCAATTCATAATCCATAACCACTTGTCTGCCCAAATATTGAATTCTTTTTTGTATGCCTCGTCTGGATTGACACAATTGAATCACATTGCCCACAAATTCTGGAGGCAATAGCAAAGTCGCCGCGACTATGGGTTCTCGAATCTCTTTTACGCTATTCATTTTTGGAAGATCGTCTGGATTATCAATTTGCAAAACTTCCCCATCCGTCTTGACCACTTCATAAACAACCGTTGGAGATGTTGTCACTAAATCGAGATCATACTCCCTCTCTAATCGTTCTTGGATAATTTCCATATGCAACATACCAAGAAAACCACACCTAAATCCTATTCCCAACGCAGAGGATGATTCAGGTTCGAAATGCAAGGATGCATCGTTCAATTTTAATTTATCCAATGCTTCTCTGAATGCTTCTAGATCTTCAGAAACAGCTGGATAGAGGCCTGCAAAAACCCTGGGCTGTATAGATTTAAATCCCGATAACAATTCCGATGTAGAATTCTTAAAATGAGTAACAGTGTCTCCAACCGGTGCCCCATAAATATCTTTTACGCCTGCAATTAAATAACCGACTTCTCCAGACGTTAATGTCTTTTTTTCTTTTTTCTTTGGTGTATAAACCCCGATGTCATTGACGATGAAATCTTGGCCCGTTGACATGACCTTAATTTTATCTCCGACTGATATCGTACCCTCAAATATCCTTATAAGTGAGACGACGCCAACATATTGATCAAACCATGAATCAATAATCAATGCTTTAAGTGGTTTATCATCATTGATTTCTGGTGAGGGAATAGATTTCACAATCTTTTCCATAAGAAACTCTATACCTTCACCGGTTTTGGCACTGATCAATGCAGGATCATCAACCTCCACGCCGATGATTTCTTCAACATCATTGAGGACTTTATCTGGATCAGCTGCAGGAAGATCAATCTTATTGACAACCGGGATGATTTCCAATCCTTCTTCTATAGCACTGTATGAGTTTGCAACACTTTGAGCTTCCACACCTTGCGAAGCATCAACAACCAATAGCGCTCCTTCACATGCGGCAAGGGATCTAGAAACTTCATAAGAGAAATCGACATGTCCTGGTGTATCAATCAGATTAAAAATATAATCATCGCCATCTTCTGATTTATATTCCAATGAAACGGATTGAGCCTTGATGGTAATACCTCTCTCTTGTTCAAGTTCCATGCTGTCAAGAACCTGTTCCTTCATTTCTCTTGCTTCCAAGCCACCACACAATTGAATCAAACGATCGGCAAGTGTTGATTTACCATGATCGATGTGTGCAATGATCGAAAAATTTCTTATCTTTTTCATTTAATTTGGAATGAATCTGTTGAACCCAATATGATCCTAATCACCTGGTAGACTGAAGTGTCGCTTATTCCTTTAGGGTTTGCAAAGTATTCGATGATTGTTGGGTCTTGTTCAGAAAGTATTTTCTTGAAAGATGCCTGATCTTCTTTGCTGGCTTTTAGATAGTAATTCTCAAAATACGACAAGAGAAGGTAATCCAACTCTTTTGTACCTCTTCTGCATCTCCATTTGATCCTTGAAAGATCGTTTTGTGTATCACTCATTCAAATCTTCGGTGGCAATCATCTTCTTGATCTCTGCAATTGCCTGACCTGGATTCAAATCCTTTGGGCATGCCAAAGAACAATTCATAATTGTGTGACAACGATAGAGCTTGGAGGAATCGTTGAGTTCTTTTAGGCGTTCTTTTTTGGCATCATCACGGCTGTCCTGAAGCCATCGGTAAGAAGCAAGCAATGCTGCAGGCCCAAGATATTTGTCACCATTCCACCAATAACTAGGACAACTGGTAGAGCAACATGCACAAAGAATACAAGCTGAGGGTTGATCGATCTTTTTCTGATCTTCTTTGCTTTGGAGTCTCTCGGATCCATCAGGTGCAGGAGTGTCTGACTTAAGCCACGGCTCGACTGAGGAATACCCCTCATAAAAATTGGTTAAATCGACCACCAAATCTTTCACAACATCCATGTGTGGCAATGGGAAGATACGAATGTCTCCTTTTAAGTCTTTGATTGGCTTGATGCAAGCCAAAGTATTGACGCCATTGATGTTGTGTGAGCATGATCCGCAGATGCCTTCTCTGCATGACCTTCTAAAAGTTAATGAGGAATCGTAATCGGATTTGATTTTAATCAGTCCATCCAAAACCATTGGTCCGCATTTATCCATATCGATTTCATAGGTATCGACGCATGGATTGGAATCATCGGATGGATCGTAGCGATAAACATGAAATTTCCTCAGATTCTTTGCCGATTTATCTGCGCTGAAATACCTACCTTTCTCTACTTTTGAGTTCTTGGGTAATGTAAATTCCGCCATGATTGTTCCTCTAGTAAACTCTTGCCTTAAGAGGTATTGATTCTACCTCATCTGTTTGAGTATCTAAATGGACAGGCGAAGATCCAATAGTCACATTATTATTTGCATCCATCCAACCCAAACTATGAATCAGCCAGTTCTCATCGTCCCGATCGGGATAGTCATCTCTTGCATGAGCGCCTCGACTTTCTTTTCTAACCTGGCCACTTTGAATCGTAATGATTGCTTGTCCTAGTAGATTTTCCAGTTCAAGGGTTTCAATCAAATCTGTATTCCAAATTAAACCTCGATCACTAACAGAGACGTCTTTAAATGAGTCGATGCATGAGGAAAGCTTTTCCACACCCTCTTTCATTAATTCTTCTGTTCTAAACACAGATGCATGCTTTTGCATAATGCTTTGCATTTCGGCTCTAATCTCTGCTGTTGGAAGCGATCCTTTTGAAAATCGAATGGAATCAAACTTTTCGATGATCTTATCCAATTCATTTTGATTGACCTTGTTTTGTGTCTCCATTGGTTTGATTGTTTTTTGACATTGAATGGAAGACTCTCTCCCAAATACCACTAAATCCAAAAGTGAGTTTGACCCCAGTCGATTAGCGCCATGGACTGATACGGAGGCCGCTTCACCTACCGCCATTAAACCTGGGACAATTTCCATCTCACCACTGGAGTTCTTGGTAATGACCTCCGTGTGCATGTTTGTAGGAACACCGCCCATATTATAATGGACAGTCGGTAAGACAGGGATTGGATCTTTTGTTACATCAACATCTGCAAAGACTCTTGCAGTCTCCGCAATTCCTGGAAGACGTTCCTCAATTACATCCGGTCCTAAATGTTGAAGGTTTAAGTGGATGTGGTCTTTCTTTTCACCCACGCCCCTGCCTTCTATTATTTCCATTGTCATTGAACGACTGACAACATCTCTTGATGCAAGGTCTTTTGCATTGGGGGCATACCGTTCCATAAAACGTTCGCCATCAGAATTCGTGAGGTATCCTCCCTCTCCTCGAACACCTTCTGTGATGAGGCATCCAACGCCGTAAATACCGGTTGGATGAAATTGAACAAATTCCATGTCTTGAAGAGGTAAGCCCGCTCTAAGTGCCATTCCGGAACCATCGCCTGTGCATGTGTGTGCCGCTGTGCAGGAAAAGTAAGCCCTGCCGTGGCCGCCAGTAGCCAATATGACTCTTTGTGATCTGAAAGCATGAATCTTACCCGTCGCCATCTCCAGTGCAACTACTCCAGTGCATACTCCGTCTTCCATAATCAAATCCAGAGCAAAAAATTCGATGAAAAATTCAGCTTGATTCTTAATGGACTGTTGATACAAAGTATGCAACATTGCATGTCCAGTTCGATCAGCTGCGGCGCACGTTCTTTGAGCTATGCCATCGCCAAAGTGCGTGGTCATTCCTCCAAATGCTCTCTGATAAATCTTGCCATCATCTGTTCTTGAGAAGGGAATTCCATATTGTTCTAGCTCCA
>NZHP01000003.1 GCA_002691465.1 Gammaproteobacteria bacterium
AGACAGAGAGATTCCAATTTACAGTTGGTGGTGCATTTTAGATAATGTTTTAATAATTTTTTGATAAGAAAGGAAATAATCATGAAAAATAAATACTTATTAGCAATCTTTGCCGGATTAATGATCATTGGACAGCCTATTTTTTCACAAGACTCAGCAGTTAGAATGGGTGTAGTTGATATGAATAAATTGCTTCAGGAGTCGCCACAATATCAGGACATGCTATCAGCTGTTGAGGAGGAGTTTGCCCCTAGAGTTAGAGATATTGAAGCCAAGGAAGCTTCTTTCAACGAAAGTAGAGACCAGTTACAACAGGATAATTTAGCGCTTAGTAATGATGAAAGACAAAATGCAACATTGAAATTGGCTTCAGCTCAGAGAGAGTTAGAATATTTGGCGCAAAGCTTTCAAGAGGATAGAAATAATCGAATCCAGATTGAGACCAATAAAATCATTGTTGAAACCATAAATCTTGTAAACAAATTTGGAAGAGATAATGGATATGATCTTATTATCAATGAGGGCAGAATTAGCCAGAACACCATCTTGAATGGAGGAACGCTCTATAAGGGTGCTTCCGTTGATATCACAAATGATATAGCAAAAGTCTTAGAGAAAAACTTTCAGGAGATAAAAACGGGCGGTTAAGCATCGTTTTTAGGGAGAGATATTTTTGCCAGATGCTTCAATCACGCTCGGAGAATTGGCATCCAAATTTGGATGTGAGTTAATTGGCGATGGAGAAACCAAGGTAAGCAAGGTCTCGACTCTGCAGGATGCTGATCATCATTCCATTTCCTTTCTTGCGAATCCTGTATACAAGAGCCACTTAATTCAAACAAAAGCATCTGCAGTGATACTTAGCAAAGAGGATCAAAAAAATTGTCCTTGCGCATCACTCATCTGTGAAGATCCTTATCTAGTTTTTACAAGGATTTCATCGATGCTTGATAACTCCAAATCATTTCTCCGTGGAAATCATCCTACTGCAGTTATTCATGAAGATGCGAATGTGCCTGAGAGCTGCAATATTCAAGCTGGGGCCTTTATTGCTGAAGGAGTAAATTTGGGCGAATCAGTATACATAGGTGCTAATTCGGCGATTGAGAAAAATACTCAGATTGGAGCTAACTCATGGATAGCTCCGAATGTCACAATCATGAATGAATGCATTATTGGAGACAGATCGGTAATACATTCTGGTGTTGTAATTGGTGGAGATGGTTATGGTTTTTCAGAAAATGAAGACCATGCATGGGAAAAGATTCCACAAGTAGGAGCTGTTGTAATTGGGGATGATGTTGAAATTGGTGCAAATACTACAATTGACAGAGGGACGCTATCAAACACTGTCATAGGGAACGGGGTTAAATTGGACAATCAGATTATGATTGGACATAACGTTGTAATAGGTGATCACACTGCCATTGTTGCATCCACATCAATCGCAGGAAGTTCAAAAGTGGGTAAATATTGTCGAATCAGTGGACAGGTTGGTATTACGGGCCATGTTGAAATTGCAGACCACACTACATTAACCGCTAGGACATCAGTGATGAAATCAATATCAAAACCCGGTGTTTATTCGAGTAGCTTATTTCCGCATCAGGAAGCCAAGGACTGGCAAAAAAACGTCGCCAAGTTTAGACGACTAAAAAAATCGGAAGAAAGTGATGACTAATATTCATAAAACAGCAATTGTTTCGCCCAAATCAAATATTGATGACAGTGTTGAGATTGGAGCATATTCATTTATTGGTGATGATGTAGTAATAGGCAAAAACACAATAATAGATTCACACGTTGTCATTAAAGGAAAAACAAAAATTGGTCAGGATAACCATTTTTATCCTTTTTCCTCTATTGGAGATGACCCCCAAGACAAAAAATATTTAAACGAAGATACTCAAGTTGAAATAGGCGATAGGAACACAATTAGAGAATACACAACAATTAATAAAGGCACCATTCAGGACACAGGTGTTACAAGAATGGGAAATGATAACTGGATTATGGCATATGTCCATATCGCCCATGATTGTCAAATTGGGAATAATACAATATTTGCTAACAATACAACCCTAGGTGGACATGTTGAAGTTGGAGATTATGTAATTTTCGGGGGTTTTTCTGGCGCTCATCAATTTTGTAAAATAGGAGCACATAGCTTCCTCGGCATGTATTCTGGGGTGGCAAGAGATTTACCCCCTTATGTAATTGTCATGGGACAACCTGCAGAACCAAGAGGAATAAATCTTGAAGGCATAAAAAGAAGAGATTTTTCAGAGGATCAAATTAGAAATATTAAATCAGCATACAAAGCTTTATACATGTCTGATCTTCGATTAGAAGAGGCGACTAAGTCAATTCAAGATCTGGGAGATATCAACGGCGAAATCAATATTCTTGTCGATTTTTTAAGAAATACGACAAGAGGTATTGTAAGAAAAGGCTGATTTAGTGGCACATTTTGTAGTAGTAGCGGGAGAACCATCTGGAGATATCCTTGGTGCCAAGTTGATTTCAGATTTAAAACAGATCAATCCTGAACATCAATTCTCAGGTATTGCAGGGCCAAGAATGATAGCTGAGGGTTGCGAACCCTGGTTTGAAATTTCAGATCTATCTGTGATGGGTATAACCGAAGTCATTAAACATCTACCACGGCTTTTTAAGATCAGGAAGGCAGTGATTGAAAGATGTATTTCAATTCAACCAGATGCTTATATAGGAATCGATTATCCTGAGTTCAATTTAAGCATCGAAAAAGCACTAAAAAAAAGAACTATAAAAACCATACACATGGTTTGTCCAAGTTTTTGGGCTTGGCGGGAAGCCAGGGCAAATAAATTTAAATCATCCATAGATCTGATGCTATGTTTGTTCCCTTTTGAACCAGAGCTACTAAAGGATAAGGGTGTGGTTTCTACATTCATTGGCCATCCTCTCGCAGATGAAATCAGTATTGATTCATCTGATTCACTATCATCTAAGAATGAGGATGTAAATATAGCCCTTCTACCTGGCAGTCGGCGAACAGAAATTGATTATCATCTCGAAGTTATGCTTGATTCAGCATTGATGATCCGCGATGAATTATCATTAAGAAAAAAAGAGGTTGTATTTTCAATACCCACAAGATTTAAAGAGATGGAGCATTGGATTAAGTCTTATGACAAATATGAGAATCTAAATATCAAAATTTTTAAAGAAACTAAACAGTGTTTACCAGGGAGTGATCTTGTTATCACTAAATCGGGAACATCCACATTAGAGTCGGCACTTTATAAGAAGATGACAATAGTGGTTTATAAGATGTCTTCAATCTCATTCTTTCTGTTAACAAAATTAAATCTAATAAATGTCAATTATGCTTCACTCCCAAATATATTATTGGGTTATGAGTTTTTTAAAGAATTTATTCAGGGAGACTTTAAGGCTGAAGATATCTCAAATGAAGCCATAAAATTACTTAAAATCAATCGAAATGCTTACCTTGAACCACTTACAAAACTTCACAAAAATCTGAGATCGCCTGAGGAAAAATCTGCTGCAGCTAATATAACAAGATTCCTAGACTCATCTTGAATCAGAAAGATGCAAAAATCCTTATTGGTGTGGATGAAGCTGGTCGAGGTTGCCTTGCCGGACCGGTTGTCAGCGCCTCTGTAGCAATCTATGAGCATCAAATCATTAATGGCGTTAACGACTCAAAGCTATTGACCCCTAAGAAAAGAGATTTTCTTTATGATGTCATTCAAAATGAATGTTTAAGTTCTTCAATTAAAAGCATTGATAATCATGTTATTGATGAAAAAAATATTTTAGTTGCGACTCTAGAATCAATGAAAGAGGCAATAGATGCCATTGAAATATCTGCAGACGAAATAGTTATTGATGGCCCTCATAAGCCAGTAATGCATAATCATAGAGATTTAATAACTAGAGGTGTTATTGGTGGAGATAAACTATTTCATTGCATCTCAGCAGCATCTATAATTGCTAAGGTATATAGAGATAGGTTTATGATTGAATTGCATCAAAAATTTCCAGAATATAATTTTCAGAAAAACAAAGGATACCCTACAAAAGATCACATTCAAGTCATCAAAAAATTAGGACCAAGCCCTTATCATAGACTGACATTTAAGCCAGAACTGTACGATGAGAAACTACTATGAATAATCCATCATTTGTTCATTTGGATGTGAACACTGAGTATACGCTGGGCAGGAGTACAATCAGACAAGATCAGTTGATAGATGCTTGTATTGAGATGGGCATGCCGGCATTTGGGGTTACTGAGCATAACAATCTTTTTTCCGCGTATAAGCTCTACAAGTCCTCACAAAAGAAGGGCGTAAAGTATATTATTGGATCCACCGTCACCATTTTTGATAAAAAAGAGCGAACCAAGAGCAAGCTTTCCTTGCTCTGTGAGAATGAGGTTGGTTATAAAAATTTGTGCGCTCTTATCACGCAATCCTATACCAAAGGCTTAAAGAATAATGAACCAGTTATTGATTCAAAGTGGCTAGATGGTCAAACAGAAGGGTTGATAGCAATTTCCTCATATAATAGTGGTTATTTTCAACAATCAAAATCTTCCGATCTTACTATTTCTTCAGAAAAAGTTATTACTCTGCAGAAACTCTTTCCCGAACGTTTGTTTATATCTATCTCAAGAATGGGTATTGCCCATGAAGAAAAGATCAATCAATCAATGATTGATCTATCCTCAAATTGCAATATCCCAATAGTTGCTGTCAACAATCCGATCTTTATTGAGAAGGATGATTTTATTTCACTGGATGCGAGAGTATGTATTGATCAGGGAACAATTCTAGAGGATGAAAGAAGATCAAAAGACTATACATCTGAGCAGTACTTCAAAAGCTCGGTTGAAATGGCTGATTTATTTGCAGACATACCTGAGGCATTATCCAATACGATTGTTATAGCGGAAATGTGTAATTTTGGTTTTGGGAATACTGAGCATGTTCTACCAGACTTTAAGACTCCTGATGAATATTCAATTGATGAGTATTTAGAACAAGAGTCAAAAAAGGGTCTTCAAAAGATTTTATCCGATGATATAGAGAATCATACTGCTTATAAAAAACGATTGGGCGACGAAATTAAGATCATCAAAAAAACTGGCTTTGCAGGATATTTTTTGATTGTTGCAGATTTTGTCAAATGGTCCAGGGACCAAAATATTCCCGTTGGCCCAGGAAGGGGTTCTGGGCCCGGATCTCTTGTAGCGTATTCTCTTGGAATTACTGATATCGATCCAATTGAACATGACCTTATCTTTGAGAGATTTCTCAATCCCGAAAGGATTTCAATGCCTGATTTTGATATTGACTTTTGTGTTAATGGTCGTGATCGAGTTATTGATTATGTAAATGAAAAGTACGGCGATGAAAAAGTTTCACAAATCATCACATACGGCACTCTTTCTGCAAGGGCTGTTGTTAGAGACGTGGGAAGGATTCTTGGTTATCCATATGGGATGGTAGATCGTGTTGCAAAAATGATCCCATTTGAGATTGGAATTACTCTCAATGATGCACTGAAGAAATCTAATGAACTGGCTGAAAAATATGAAGAAGATGACGACATTCAAGCGATTATTGACTTATCACTCAACCTAGAGGGATTGGTTAGAAATGCAGGCACACATGCAGGAGGGGTTGTCATAGCCCCATCAAACTTATCTGATTTTATGCCCTTATTTAAAGTCGATGACGAGGAAGGAACGGTTACTCAGTTTGATAAAGATGATGCTGAGTCGATTGGACTGATTAAGTTTGATTTTTTGGGTCTTAAGACGCTTACAGTAATACAAAATACTGTTGAGTTGATTAATTTTAGTGCAGATTCGCCAATAAATATTAAGGATATCTTACTGGATGATAAGGTCACGTATAAACTACTGTCTTCTGCACGAACGATCGGTATTTTCCAACTGGAATCACCCGGTATGAGGGACCTGATTGAACGAATGCAACCTTCTAGATTTGAAGACATTGTCGCCTTGGTGGCATTATTTAGACCAGGACCCCTTCAATCAGGAATGGTAGACGATTTTATAGAAAGAAAGAAAGGCGGTGAGGCGAAGATTATTGATTACCTCCACCCTTCTCTAGAGCCAATTTTAAGACCCACTTATGGTGTGATCGTTTATCAAGAGCAGGTCATGCAAATTGCTCAGAAATTATCAAATTACACACAAGGTAGTGCAGATATTCTAAGAAAGGCAATGGGTAAAAAAATTCCAGAAGAGATGGCAAAGCAGAAAGATATCTTCATTCAGGGCGCAATTGAAAATAGCATTCCTGAAGCTTCAGCTAGAAGGATATTTGAATTGATTGAAAAATTTGCAGGGTATGGATTTAATAAATCCCATTCAGTTTCTTACGCTCTAATTGCTTATCAAACGGCATATTTAAAAGCTCATTACCCAACTGAATTTTTTGCAGCATCGCTTACGTATGATATGGAAAATACAGATAAGCTGATTCGAATTAAAGAGGATTGTGAATCCTTTGAAATTGAAGTCAAGCCGCCATGTATTAATCATTCAGCCTATGAATTCAGCGTTTGGAAGCAAGATGAAATCAGATATGCTTTAGGAGCTATTAAGGGTATTGGAAGATCCATCTCTGAAGCGATATATAAAGAAAGAAAACAGAACGGTGAATTCAAGACAATATTTGATTTCTGTTCAAGGCTTTCTTCCGAAAAGCCATCAAAAAGAACTCTTGAAGCACTTGTGAAATGTGGAGCAATGGATGCTTTTGGAGAGAATCGTTCCACACTGCTTAATTCAATCCAAATTGCCTTAAGCTATTCAAATAAATTAAATCATGAGCAATCAGCTGGACAGACAAATTTATTCTATTCTGAAAACGATGAGGATCGGAACTTGCCAGATTTAAGAAGAAAGAGAGAACTACAGGTTGATGAGAAATTGGGATTTGAATATGCAACTTTAGGATTTTATTTTAGCGGTCATCCGTTTGATGCTTATCGAAATGATTGCAAGCATTTTACTCGATATAACATATCTTCATTGAAAAGAATGCTCGACTCTAAGAAGAGGGAGAGCTATGGAAATAATAATTCAGTAATTGATTTGGCAGGACTTGTTTCTGATGTTAAGAGAAGGGGAAACAACCTTGCATTTAAAATTGATGATGGCACCGCAATGATTGAAGGCATTGTTTTCGGTGAAAAAATGGAGAGCCTTAAAGGTTTTATCATGAATAATCAGTTACTTTTTCTCAGAGGAAAGCTTAGGTTTGATAGCTATGCTGATATGTGGCAGCTGGTCATTGAAGAAGCCACTCCACTAGAAGAAATGATTAGCAATAAGGCAAAAAAATTAGTCATTCGGTGTGATCCAAATTTTAACCCTAAGAAACTTCAAAACATTCTTAAACCTCACACACCAGGAAACTGTTCTGTCCAATTAAACTATCTTAGCGATGTAAGCCAAACAAAAATGAAGTTTAGCGATGAGTGGAAGGTCAATCCAACTAAACAACTTAGAGAGACTTTGGCTGAGGAACTTGGCATTGATAATTTTCAGTTTATTTCAAGCTGAGATAAGCTATTTATAGTTGATACAATAAGTAAATAGACAAAGTGATATATTCTTATGGACTTCTTAGATTTTGAAAAGCCTATTGTCGAGCTCGAGAGAAGAATCGAAGAGCTTAAGTTGACCAATACTGATGCAAACACTGCAATTGAGTTGGATGATGAAATTTTTAGACTTCAAAAAAAGTGTGAATCGCTGACAAAAAAAATCTTTGGCAACCTCAGTGAGTGGCAAATTGCCCAACTGGCTCGGCACCCTCTCAGACCAAAATCCATCCAAGTAATTGAAGCCATCAGCGACAACTTTCAGGAGCTTCACGGCGATAGAATGTATGCAGACGATGCTGCAATTATTTCAGGTCTTGCCAAAATTAAGGGTCGATCTGTCATGTTTATAGCACAAGAGAAAGGTGCCAATACAAATGAAAAAATGAGAAGAAACTTCGGTATGCCAAGACCTGAGGGCTATAGAAAAGCGCTTAGAATAATGAAGCTAGCAGAAAAATTTCATATTCCAGTTGTCACTATTATCGATACACCAGGAGCATTTCCCGGAATAGGCGCCGAGGAAAGAGGGCAAAGCGAAGCAATTGCAAGAAACCTTTTCACTCTGGCATCTCTAAGGACTCCTATTATAAATTTGGTGCTTGGTGAGGGAGGATCTGGAGGTGCTTTGGCAATTGGCATGGGGGATAAACTCATTATGCTTGAATATTCCATTTACTCTGTTATCTCACCAGAAGCTTGTTCATCGATTTTATGGAGAACTCCAGATGAATCAGAAAAAGCTGCTGAAGCGATGGGAATTTCATCCGATCGACTGAACAAGCTAGGATTGATCGATGAGATTATTGAGGAACCACTCGGTGGATTCCATAGAAATCCGGAGGAAACATACATTTCAATTAGAGAAAGTATCATTAATTCGCTTCAAAAAATTGAATCAATTGAACCAGAAACCTTACTTGAACAAAGAAGAGCGAGGTATAAAGCAATTGGTGAATTCAATGAAAACTGATGATGAGTAATCTCCAAGACTTTGATGATGCTTTTCTAAATCAGTTTTCCTCAATAGAAACTGAAAGAATCTGTCTCGCACTAAGTGGCGGTCTTGATTCAATGGTTTTACTGCATCTAATGCATACTCATTTAGACAAAAAATACAAAATTCGTGCAATTCATGTGAATCATAATCTCAACGAGAGTTCAGATAATTGGAGTGCCTTTTGTGAAAAGCAGTGCAGTGAACTCGGAATCGAACTAACAATAAAATCTATTGAGCCTGTCAATGATGGTTTTGGAATAGAGGCCAATGCAAGGGATGAGAGATATCGAGTTATGAAAGAGTCTCTTAGTACAAATGAATTTTTGCTGACCGCACATCATAAAGATGATCAACTCGAGACGATTCTTTTTAGAATTTTTCGAGGAACCGGCATTGATGGACTGAGAGGAATTATCCATTACATGGATAATAATGATTACATTATTTTCAGGCCCCTATTGGAATACTCACGCACTGATCTGGAAGAGTATGCAAATGTGAACAATATTGAATGGATCGAAGACGATAGCAATAAAAACATTTATTTTGATCGAAATTACATCAGAAATCTACTGATCCCAAAGATCAAAGACAGATGGAAAAATGTTGAAGAATCGACCCATCGACTCTCACTTATTGCTGTCGAGAATCATCAATTACTAGATGAGCTTGCCTCAGAGGATCTTTCACAAGAAACAGATCCTAATTCCATTAGCATCAGTTGTTTTGATTCACATTCAATACCTAGAATTAAGAATATGATTAGATTTTTAATTGAAAAGAATGATATGGATATGCCGTCAATGCATATTCTTAATTCTGGGCTTAATGACTTGATAAAAAATGACGAAAAATCTGCAGAAATAAAGTGGGGCAATCATGTAATTAGACGATTCAGCAAGAGACTATATTTTCTGAATAAGTTAGAAGCGATGCCATTCGAAGCACCCGATGATATCTCATGGGCAATAACACAATCCATCAACCTTAATCATCCTATCGGTTCATTAGAGATTGATTTTAGAGATGGCGTTGGAATTTCATTGGATAAATGTTCAGAAAATCTACAAATCAAGTTCCGCAAAGGCGGAGAGAAAATATCAACCAGTAAACAAAAAAAACAAAAAACATTAAAAGATTATTTCAGTGAAAAAAAGATTCTTCCTTGGGCCAGAGACAAAATTCCTTTGATATATGATAATCAGCATCTCATATGTATCGGGGATTTCTGGATGAACGATGATTTTAAAGCAACTGAGTCAGAACCCTCATTCATCATTCATTGGAATACAGAGATGAAAATCTCATGAAAATCTTCGTTGAGGCTATAACTAGAATCTGTTAATTTACAATCCCGGGACAGCAATAACGATAAACACATCGTTATTTCTCGAGAAAAATTCCCAAATTTAATTTTTTAGGCACAGGTGCCCGGGCATGTCAGATTATATTTTTGTTACAGGTGGAGTTGTTTCAGCACTCGGTAAGGGTGTGACATCGGCTTCTCTAGGCGCTATTTTAGAGACTAGAGGGCTTAAAGTTGGAATGATGAAGCTCGACCCATATCTGAATGTGGATCCAGGGACAATGAGCCCATATCAGCATGGCGAAGTCTTTGTAACCGAAGATGGAACCGAGACTGATTTGGATTTAGGTCATTATGAGAGATATGTTTCCACCATTACGGGAAAGCACAGTAACTATACAGCCGGTAAGATTTACGAAACTGTTATTGCCAAAGAGAGAAGAGGAGATTACCTTGGGGCAACAGTTCAAGTTATTCCTCATGTTACCGATGAAATCAGAAAAAGCATCGTCAAAGGATCGCAAGGCTACGATGTGACAATTGTTGAAATTGGCGGAACTGTTGGAGACATTGAGTCACTTCCATTCATTGAAGCCATAAGGCAAATGGGAATCTATAAGGACGGTTATGAAGTTGCATATGTTCATTTAACATTGGTGCCATATATAAAAGCGTCCTCAGAAATTAAAACTAAGCCAACTCAACATTCTGTAAGAGAGCTTAGAGCAATCGGAATTCAGCCAGATGCTTTGGTTTGTCGTTCTGAGCTACCTCTTCCAAAAGAACATTTCGATAAGATTGCTCTTTTTACAAATGTTGAAAAGAACGCCGTCATTTCTGCACATGATGCTGAAGATATTTATCAGATACCGCTGATCCTAAGAGAGCAATGCTTGGATGACATCATCGTTGAGAAATTGAAACTTGATGTTCCAAAAGCAGATTTGAAACCATGGGAAAATGTCTTTATGGCATCAAAAAATAGTGATGCAAAAGTAAAGATAGCAATGGTCGGGAAATACGTTGACTTCAAGGACTCATACATTTCTTTGAGTGAAGCCCTTAGGCATGCAGGTTTTAAAAACAGTAAGAGTGTCGAGATCGTTTATGTCGAATCCGAAGACATTCAAGAAAATGGCACAGATTGTCTTTCTGAAATGGATGCAATTCTGATTCCTGGGGGATTTGGAGATCGAGGCATAGAGGGAATGATTCAGTCCATTGAATATGCAAGAAAGAATAGCATCCCTTTTCTCGGTATCTGTCTTGGAATGCAAGCAGCTGTGATTGAATATGCTCGAAATGTTCTGAATCATAAGGATGCGAATAGCACTGAGTTTAATTCAAGCACTTCTGCGCCTGTCATTGCAATGATTACAGAGTGGATGAATGATGACGGGTCAAAAGAGAATAGAGATGAAAATTCAGACCTCGGAGGCACTATGAGACTTGGGGCACAAGAGTGTTTGTTTGTAAAAGGAACCAAGGCAAAGGATATCTACAGCGCAGATTCAGTTATTGAAAGACATCGTCATCGTTATGAATTTAATAATACATATCGCGAAGAGCTTGAAAAAAATGGTTTGGTATTTTCAGGGTTCTCGAAGGATGGTTTGGCTGAAATGATTGAGATTTCGGAACATCCTTGGTTTATTGGTTGTCAATTCCACCCAGAATTCACATCCTCACCTCTTAAAGGTCATCCATTATTTTATTCTTTTATCAAAGCTGCTGTAGAATACTCTAAAAAGAATTAATTTATGGCAGTCAAAGTTTCTAAGTTGAATATCGACAATGGATCAAAGTTGACATTGATCTCTGGTCCTTGCGTGATTGAATCAAAAGACCTAATTCATGAAGTAGCTGGAAGGATAAAGGAGATTACTGATTCTTTGGAAATTGGTTATATTTTTAAATCATCTTTCGATAAGGCAAATCGAACTTCAATTGACAGCTTCAGAGGACCTGGAATAGAAGAAGGACTAGCTATTCTCGAGAGCGTAAGGGATCAATTGGACGTGCCTGTTATCACAGATGTTCATGAAGACACTCCTTTGGATGAAGTTGCGTCGGTGGTTGATGTGCTTCAAACACCGGCTTTTTTATGCAGGCAAACTAATTTCATAATCAATGTGGCATCACAACAAAAACCTGTGAATATTAAAAAAGGTCAGTTCCTTTCCCCTTGGGAAATGGAGAATGTTGTTAAGAAAGCAAAATCTACCGGCAATGAAGATATTTTGGTTTGTGAGCGCGGCTATACATTTGGCTACAATAATCTGGTTTCAGACATGCGTTCACTTGTTGTCTTGAAAGAAACCTCATGCCCTGTGATTTATGACGCAACGCACTCTCTTCAGCTCCCTGGCGGCAAAGGAGGCTCATCAGACGGACAAAGTGAATTTATTGTTCCAGTCTCAAGAGGAGCAGTGGGTGTTGGTATTGCTGGTATATTCATTGAGACTCACCCTGATCCAAAGAATGCTCTAAGCGATGGACCTAATTCACTCCCACTGGATAATCTTAAGCCACTACTTGAGCAATTATTGGCAATAGATGAAATCGTGAAGCAATAATCATCTGAAAGGAGATCAATGATGAGTGAAATTATTTCGGTGAAAGCTATTCAGATTCTTGATTCAAGAGGCAATCCAACAGTCGAGGCTGAAGTCACTTTAAATGATGGCACCACCGGACGCGCATCTGTGCCCTCAGGTGCTTCAACAGGAAGCAGAGAAGCGGTTGAGTTAAGGGATGGGGATCAAGGTTTTTATTTAGGAAAGGGCGTTTCAGCAGCTGTTGAAAATATCAATTCAGAAATACAATCCGCACTCAAGAACCAGGATATTTATGATCAAAAAAAGATTGATCAAATTATGATTGATTTAGACGGCACAGAAAATAAATCCAGACTTGGCGCCAATGCAATTCTCGCCGTCTCACTTGCTTGCATTAAAACTGCCGCAGCATCGAAGAACATACAATTGTTTAAGCATTTATCGCCAGGTCCATATAGTTTTCCTGTGCCAATGATGAATATCATTAATGGAGGAGAACATGCAAATAATAATATTGATATTCAGGAGTTTATGATTCTGCCTGTAAACTTTGATCGCTTTTCTGATGCGCTCAGGGCCGGCGTTGAGATTTTTCATTCACTCAAGGATGTTCTTCATGAAAAAGGAATGAGTACCGCCGTTGGAGATGAAGGAGGCTTTGCTCCAAACCTTCAAAACAATAAAGCTGCAATAGAGATCATTATTGAGGCCATTGAGTCAAGAGGGTATCAGGCTGGCATAGATATTTTTATAGGATTAGATGTAGCCAGCACTGAATTTTATAGGGATGGAAAATATCATTTGTCTTCCGAAGGTCAGTCCTTTGATTCACCAGAGTTTGTTAATTATCTTTCACAAATGGTTGATGAATATCCCATTATTACTATCGAGGATGGAATGGCCGAAGATGATTGGGATGGATGGAAATTATTGAGCGATGCCGTTGCGGATAAGGTTCAACTGGTGGGCGATGATCTTTTTGTCACCAATCCATCGATCCTTAAAGAAGGCATTGATCGAGGTATCGCCAACTCAATTTTAATTAAACCGAATCAAATAGGAACGTTGAGTGAGACTTTAGAGGCTGTTTCTTTGGCAAATAAAAACGGATATACGTCTGTCATATCACATCGGTCGGGTGAGACATCGGACTCTACGATTGCGGATATTTCAATGAACCCTCAAATCTCTCAAATCAAAACAGGATCTTTGTGTAGGTCAGATAGAATTGAGAAATACAACCAATTACTCAGAATTGAATCAATAGTGGGTGACGATGCAGAGTATTTAGGAAAGAAGGCTTTTAATCAGCTCATATGATCCGTTTTTTTATTATTATACTCATTGTCTTTTTTTTGATGATCCAGTTTGATATTTGGTTTAAGGACGATGGCTTCTATCGCGTGAAAGAGCTAGAACAAATGATAGGCAGTCAAGTTGAGGAAAATGAGAGATTGAAATTAAGAAATGAACAATTGGAACGAGAGATAGAAGAGCTTAAATCCGGTACCGAATCAATCGAAGAAAAAGCGAGAACAGATTTAGGAATGATCAAAGAGGGTGAGGAGTTTTATTTAATAGTTGAATAAGTATTTTTAGATGGAGGACGCATGACAGAACTTACTTTAATCAAAGACAACGATGGGATCATTGACATACAAATGAATCGTCCCCCGGTGAATGCATTAAACTATGAACTAGTAGATGCTTTACATCAGGCAATTGATCTGAATACAAGCAACGGAGCAAAAGGTCTCATTCTGAGCGGAGGGGAGGGAATCTACTCTGCTGGATTGGATGTAAAAAAATTATTGGAGATGAACGCAGATGAAATATCTGTCTTCTTCAAATCTTTTTGGGGATTGATGGCAAAGATCTCAAGGAGCCCCATACCAATTGCTGCGGCAATCACAGGACACAGTCCTGCAGGTGGGGCAGTTTTGGCAAATTTTTGTGACTACCGAATCGCAGCAAAGGGCAGCTTTAAGATTGGCATGAATGAAGTCTTTGTCGGTCTCGAAGTCCCAAGGGTTATTTATAAAGGGTTTGCAAGACATGTTGGAGAAAAACATGCGACAAATCTTATGATCCATGGAAAATTAATGGATTTTGATTTTGCTCACGATATTGGTTTTATTGATGAGTTGGTGGAACCCAAAGAGGTCAAAACTAGAGCTCTTGATTGGATGAAGAATCTCACCCAACTGCCACCATCGGCGATGAATAGGACACGATTAAATGCCAAATCGGAGATCAATGACCTGTTCGACGAACAATTGAGTTTAATGTCAGAAGGATATGCAGAAGGCTGGTTTGATGAAGAGGTTCAGTCGCGCATGAAATATATCGCTGAAAATTTATAATTGATGAGAATTTTACTGACAAATGACGATGGATATTTCTCTAAAGGGATAACCATGCTTGATGAAATGCTCAGCGAAATTGGGGAGGTTACAATTGTGGCTCCTGAAAATAATTATAGCGGTGCCAGCAGCTCATTGACCTTGAAAAATCCTCTGAGGATAAGGAAATACAAAGACAACGGATTTTATGTCAATGGAACTCCTGCAGATTGCGTTTTCATGGCACTTACTAGAATTTTAAAAAATCCTCCGGATATCTTGATTAGCGGAATCAATCATGGCGCAAATTTAGGAGACGATGTTTTGTATTCGGGGACGGTCGGTGCGGCAATGGGAGGTCGTTTCCATCCGTTTCCATCAATAGCCATTTCTATTACTAACTTAAAACCAGATCATCTGTCTACCGCAGTCGAAGTTTTGCGAGAAATCATTGACAAAAAGTTGGATGAATTGCCAAATTCTTCATCGATTCTCAATGTGAATGTTCCAGATATACCAATTGATGAAATCCAAGGATACTCATTGACTCGTCTGGGCAGAAGAGAGTTGCCAGAGAATGACAGAATCAATACCGATGCCTACGGAAATGAAATTCATTGGGTTGGACCACCACCAGAGCCTGTACTAGGAGATGAGGGGACTGATTTTGATGCCATTTCAAAGAACAAAGTCTCCATCACACCTTTGAAAACTGATTTTACAGATTTTAAATCAATGGAAGCGCTGAAAGATTGGTTGTAATCGATGCAAGAGCTGACAAAAAAAATTATTAATTTTGTCCTTGATCAGTCGGCTCGTCCAGGCGCCATTTATCTGCTCTTTGGATGGAGTTTTATTGAGGCATGGTTCATTATTCCAATTCCGCCAGATGCTTTGCTCATACCAATGTCCATTGCTAATCCAAGCAAAGCCTATTTTTATGCTTACATGACGACAATCAGTTCCGTCATAGGCGGACTATTGGGCTATTTGATTGGCTATTTTGCGATTGACTTTGCAATGACTTATATAGAGTCAATTGGGTTAATTGATGCTTATGCTCAAGCTTCAGACTGGTTCACAATATGGGGATCTGCGGTCATCCTGATCGCTGGGTTTACTGTTATTCCTTTTAAAATATTCACAATTTTGGCTGGAAGCATGAAGATGAATGTTTTGATATTCCTTCTGGCATCAGTCATTTCAAGGGGCGCACGTTTCTATATTGTGGCTTATGCATCCAAAAAAGGTGGCCAGATGGCGGTCGACAAAATCATGAATCATGCAGATAAACTGGGTTATTTATTCATGGCGCTTCTTTTAATAGGCTTGATATGGTCTATCGTTTAGGATGTTGACCAGAATCATAATTTTTATTGTCGTGCTTCTGGCGGTATATTTCTTGATTTCAAGATTACCGAGGGACTGAGTCAGTCGATCACAATTAAGGCAGTAGGATTGCGATACTCAGAAGTAAGAACATTAAACGTTCTACAAGCGCTTTTTGTATCCATAATTTCAATACCAATATTCATCTTTTGTAATTCCGTTGTCACCGAAAGAGATGGAAAAACCTGACTCTTCCCAGTACCAAATAATACCAACTCACATTGGTTCTCAATGATGAATGAAAAATCTTCAATGGTCATCTGATCAATAATGGGATGCTTCCATGGCGATATAATATTATTGTCATGAATAAGCAAACTTTGTTCATACCAATTTCCTTTGAACTTTATTTTTGTATCGGTTCTTTCTTCAATTAAAGCGTTAGTAGTCATATTCATATTTAAAATCGATTATCATAGTGACTTCAAATTATTTTTTATCTATAAGAGCAATTTTCATGTTTGAACTTGATTTAGTCAATTTAGAAGAGCTGAATTCAAAAACAATCGATGGTAGGAGATTCTATGATACACCGGATGGATTATCATATCCTTCTGTGACAACTGTCACTGGGATTCTCTCAAAAGATGATATTCAGGCATGGAGAATGAGGGTAGGTGAAAAGCGTGCAGATGAGATTACAAGAGCAGCAACTTCAAGAGGCAATAAAGTCCATAAATTGGCAGAACTTTATGTGAAGAATGAGCTCAAAGAGCAACAGACCCTTTTCGAAGAAAAGAAAACAACGCCTCAATTGATGTTTGAGAGATTGTCTGCAGTTCTTGATCGTAAGTTGGGTGTGATCAATGCCGTTGAAGCGCCACTTTATAGCGATCAACTGAGAGTCGGAGGAAGAGTAGACCTGATCGCAGAGTGGGATGGCGTTCCATCTATCATTGATTTCAAAACAAGCTCAAAACCAAAAAGAGATGAATGGATAAAAGGATACTATCTTCAATCTTCAGCTTATGCTGCAATGTATGAGGAAAGAACGGGTATAGCCATTGATCAAATCGTCATTGCCATTGCTGTAGAGAACCTTGAAGTGCAAGTGTTCGTGAAAGAACCCTCGGATTATATTCAAGAGTTTATCGATTTAAGAAAATCATATGACATAATACATCCAGATGATTAATGCCATGGATGAGTCACAGTTAAAAATTCAACTCGCTGAACTAAATGATCGATTTTCTTCGATCAGGGGGTATCTTTGACTTTGATCAAAAGGAATTGAGGCTTCAAGAGATCCTTGAAGCCCTAAATGACCCCTCTGTCTGGGAGGATTTGGAGAAATCTCAGGAACTCAATAAAGAACGCTCAAGGCTCGAAAAAGCAATGAATCAGGTCACCTCAGTAGAGCAAAGACTTCAAGACTCAGAAGTTTTACTGGAATTATCAGTCTCTGAAAAAGATGAAGAAATTCTTCTAGAATTATCGAATGAAATTAAGGTCTGTGAAGATGAAATATCTAAACTCGAACAACAAAGAATGTTTTCAGGAGAAATGGATTCATCGAGTGCTTTTCTCGATATACAAGCAGGCTCAGGTGGGACTGAGGCGCAAGACTGGGCCAATATGTTGCTTAGAATGTATCTGAGATATTGCGAATCAAATAATTTTAATGCTGATTTAATCGAGAGTTCACCCGGTGAAGTTGCTGGCATCAAGAGCGCAACAATTCATATTACGGGTGAGTTTGCATTCGGCTGGCTGAAAACGGAAACAGGCGTTCACAGACTCGTCAGAAAGTCACCTTTTGACTCAGGAAATAGGAGGCATACTTCTTTTGCAGCAATTTTTGTCTCTCCAGAGATCGATGATGACATAGAGATCGATGTTGATCCCAGTGATTTACGGATCGATGTTTATCGAGCAAGTGGAGCGGGCGGGCAACACGTCAACACAACTGAATCTGCTGTGAGAATTACCCATGTGCCTTCAGGTCTCGTTGTTCAGTGTCAAAACGACAGATCTCAACATAAGAACAAAGCCACTGCAATGAAGCAAATAAGAGCAAAATTATATGAACACGAGTTCAAAAAGAAATTAGATCAAGCTCAAGCAGTTGAAGAAACCAAAGCAGATATTGGATGGGGCAGTCAAATCAGGTCATATGTCCTTGATCAATCGAGAGTAAAAGATTTACGAACGCAAATTGAATCCAGTAACCCAGAAGCTATACTGGATGGAAATATCAATCAATTTTTGGAAGCGAGTTTAAAACAGGGGGTCTAATTCGATGTCAGATAAAAATCCAAAAAGTGACAATCGATTAGTCGAAGAAAGACGAGAAAAACTCAACAGTCTGAGAGAGGGTGGTTTTAATTATCCCTCAACGATAGAGATCACTTCGTCTGCTTCTGAGATGATTGATGAGTATGATGCTTTGAGCAAAGAGGACCTAGAGGGACTAGATAAAGAATTCTCAATCGCTGGTCGAATGATGGCAAAAAGAGTAATGGGTAAGTCCAGTTTTTCTCGAATCAAAGATGGTACAGGATCAATTCAGATTTTTCTAAGCAATGCTGATTTGGGCGATGATTCCTATCAAAGTTTTAAAACGATGGATGTTGGAGACATTGTTTGGATCAGAGGGTCCCTATTTCGGACCAAAACAGATGAATTGACTTTGAATGCAAAAGAACTTGTTCTTCTCAGTAAGTCCCTGAGACCGCTTCCTGAGAAATATCATGGTTTGACCGATACTGAGATTCGCTACAGAAGAAGATATTTAGACCTCATGATGTCGGAAGAGAGTGCGGAGGTTTTTAAAATAAGGTCAAAAGTTGTTACTCAGATAAGGTCTTTTCTCAATGACTTGGACATGATGGAGGTTGAAACACCCATGATGCATCCCATCCCAGGCGGAGCTGTCGCGAGACCATTCGTTACCCATCACAACACTCTTGACCAAGATTTTTATTTAAGAATTGCACCCGAGCTTTATTTGAAGCGTCTTACAGTGGGCGGATTTGATCGAGTTTATGAAATCAATCGTTCGTTTAGAAATGAGGGTGTCTCTACACAACACAACCCTGAATTCACGATGTTGGAATTGTATGTTGCTCATGAAACGCCAGATTTTCTAATGAACATGATTGAAGACATGATGAGATCAATCTCTCAAGTATTATTTGGATCAGATCAGATCGAGTATCAAGGAGAAACTATCGACTTCAGTGGACAGTTTGAGAGACTCACCATGGAGGAGTCAGTTTTAAAATACAACCCAGAAATGGAGCAAGAAAAGATCAGAGATGC
>NZHP01000004.1 GCA_002691465.1 Gammaproteobacteria bacterium
AAGGCTGGCAATGGGAGTTGCTATACTGGCCCTTCCTCAAATCCTCATTCTTGACGAACCTACCACAGGGCTTGATCCAAATGCCCGGCGTGACCTCTGGAAAATTCTTGAAAGTTTTAAGGCAAAAGGAACAACTCTTATTCTAACCACACATTACATGGAAGAAGCCCAAAATCTTTGCGAGAGAATTTTGATGATGGATCAGGGTAAAATTCTCGCAGAAGGAAGCTTCAGTGATTTACTTAAAAAATTTGGAGAGGGAGATTTGATAGACTACGAAATTGATGGTGTTTTTCCTATCGAGAAAGTTGAAAAGATTTCTGGTGTCCTTAGTTGTCGTTGGGATCAAAATACAGGAGAAGGAAGATTGACTGTAAAAAATATTTCAGAAACGCTGCCTTTATTTTTAAAGTTAGTTGAAAATTCACCAATTTATTTAACATCACTGGAATGTAGAAGACGTACTCTGGATGATTTATTTATGGCAATGAGTGGGAGGCATTTGGATGATTAAAATACTCCTTCGACTGATTTTGTCACAATTCAAAATATTTTTTCGGGAACCCGGAGTAGTTTTCTGGTCATTTATATTTCCATTACTGATAGCCTGGATTTTAGGGATTGCATTTGTTAATAAAAGCAATGGATGGCATGTTGTTGCAGTTGTTGATGAGAGTAACGATGTGATTAATAGTCATCCAGATTGGCTTCTAGAAAAAACTGGAGTTGATTCTTTGATGTATAGTTCTGATTTAGGGCTTGAGTGGCAGTTTAAAAAAAACGAAAGTGAGCAAGCACGTTTTAGATTTAAGTATATGAATGAGAATGAGGCAAACATAGCACTAAAACGAGGAATGATTTCTCTTTGGTTGAAACTAAACCCTGTAGAAGGGATCAGATATCACTTTGATCCTGATAACACAGAGTCAAGTCTGACTTTTTTACTTTTGGAGCGAGCATTTAGTTTACAGGGTTCTTCTGAACAACATTCAGAAATACGGGCCATAACTATGGAAGGAAGTCGTTACATTGATTTTCTAATTCCTGGTTTAATGGCTATGTCTATAATGAATGCATGTTTATGGGGTATCGGCTGGAGCCTTATTGATTTGAGAATTAAAAAACTGATGCGTCGCATGGTTGCAACCCCGCTTAGAAAATCAATATTTCTGCTCTCACATGGGCTGAACCGTATGATTCTCAGCATATCTGAATTGCTGTTGTTATATAGTTTTGCTTATTTTTATTTTGGAATTAGGATTCAAGGAAGTCTGTGGGCATTATTACTGATTTTTTTAAGCGGTTATATTGCTTTTGCTGGAATTGCGGTCCTTATTTCATGCCGTGCACAAAACACTCAAAGTGGTAATGGGCTAATCAATTTAGTCTCGCTACCAATGTTTGTGCTTTCTGGCGTCTTCTTCAGTTATCAAAACTTTCCTGACTGGATCACTCCTTACGTAGAGGTGCTTCCGCTAACTATTTTGGCCAACGTACTGCGTGAAGTAATAACTGAGAGCGTAGTTGTGTATGATGTAATCCTACCTTCAATCAGTTTAATTGGCATCGGTAGTGCTTGTTTTGCTCTTGGGCTCAAATTTTTTTACTGGCATTAAATTAAATTAAACGAAATCTATATTATTAAAAATTTACTGCGCATCAGAAAAATACTTACTTTTCGCTACAAGTACCAAGCTTTTTTAACGATTATGTAAAATTTATATATTTTCGAGCCCAATCCCAAATTTGTGCCGAATCATGCGCTGCAGCAATAGGTCATTTTCCAAACCTGCAAAACGAATTTCTGTTCTGATCTTATTCCGGATCATAACCAGATCTTGTTCTGTCCTACTCAACTCAATTTCATTGCTTAAATCAAGGTTAGTCAATGTATTCAGCACATCACGCCTTAATCTATTTTTAAGGTGCTGCATCTGTTGTTTGTTAATTCCGGCAAGAATACCCTCAATTTCCGATTGATTATGACCCATCATGGAGAGTTTTATCCATATGGAATAAAGATCTTCCCGACTATCTTCGGATGACTGCTGTCCGAGTCCTGGATGTACTCCTATCAAAAGTGCAACCAACAAAACCACCAGTACAACTTTGGTTTTAAATGCCATTTTTCCCTTCTTAATTATATTTTTTTAGATTTGTAATCTAGAATTTATCCAGTATTTTAAAATGCGCCATGACATTCCTCTAACTGTCATTAGGACGCACCTCGCCACTACAATCAGCAATTGTTTACAAAATTGTGCTAATTTCTCGACATTGAACTGCGCAATTTTGTTGACATTTTTCTGTATTAGTTATGATAACTGATTGTTATTTATAAAAAGAGCAACAGTAAGGATTTAACTGCTAAAAACTTAACCATCTTTGAAAAAAGCATAGAGAATTCTTGACAGAATCCCACAAACTACCTTGACGGAAAGCAATCCAGACCTCGTAGTTCAATATCGGCAGGAAAAAAAAAAACTTTAAGGAGATATATAATGGTAATAAGAAAGGCCAGATAATGAATAACCTGGCTAGGCTAGTAATCAGCGGTTACTTTTTAAAATTTTTACTAGACCTCCGTTAGGACCGGGGACGGAACCCTTAACCAAAACTATTTTTTCTTCAGCAAGAATTTTGACAATTTTTAAACCCAGTTGTGTTACTTTGCTGTTGCCATGACGACCATGCATTTTTTTCCCTTTAAAAACACGGGAAGGAGTAGCACACTGTCCAATGCTTCCAGTACCTCGATGCCCCCGGTGTCCGTGACTGGCAGGTTGTCCATGAAATCCATGACGTTTCATAACTCCTGTAAAACCCTTGCCTTTTGAGTTCCCTGAAACTGCCACGTTTTCACCTTCAGCGAATAGATCAACTCCAAAAACCTGACCGACCTCAACTTTATCAATATCATCAACTTCAAATTCCCGTAGAAATCTGGTAGGAGAGTTATCTTTAAAGTGTCCTTTTGCAGGTTTATTCAATTTACGTTCGGGATAATCTTCAAAGCCAACCTGTACGTGATCACAGCCGTCTTTATTTTTTGTTTTTTTTTGGATAACTGTCATTGGCCCAGTTTGTAGAACAGTCACTGGCAATACAGTGCCGTCATCCTCAAAAATTTGGGTCATACCCATTTTACGCGCAAGCAGTCCGTTCAGCATAGTGAATTCAAAAATCCAGAATATTATTCATAGTTTTAGATAAGAAATAAATTTAGTAAGAAATATTTAAGGCTTTATACTATATTATTTTTAATTGATTTCAAGATTATTATTCTTTTTTAGATAAATAAAAAAAGAAATGAGGATAGTTTTAATAGCTAAAATCAATCTCGAATGGCAATATAAGCTATGTGAAAAGATTTGGGATTTGACTCCAAAAGTTGCCTTCTTAAAATAGTCTGACTATAATTTATTTATTACAAAAATATGAAAAACTAATTAATTATTTCAACTCGATGAGGTTTTTTTTTATTAACGATTGGAAACGCTTGATCCTAATTATTCTGATTTTAGGAGCGTTAATCATTTCAGGTTTTGCAGGCTATATTTTTCATATCTTTTACAGCCCCATTAAAAGTAATTCACCTAATAGTAGTTCAATAATTCTTATACCTCGTGGTTCAACCTTCGATTATGTGACCTCAATTATAAAGAAAAAGGGACTTCGACCATATCCAAGGCTTTACCACTATTTAGCGAAAAGACTAAATGTACAAACCAGAGTTCAAGCAGGAGAATTTGAAATTATACATAGCTGGAATACTCATCAACTACTTTTGCATCTTGTTTCTGGAAAAAGTATTAGGCATAAAGTAACTATTCCGGAAGGAGAAACCTTTATGCAGATTACTGAACGTCTTAATCAGGCAGGATTAGCTGACAAAGAAGTTCTCATATCACTTAAAAATGATCCAGAATTATTAAAAAAAACTGGGGTTCCCGATCTAAAAACACTGGAAGGGTTTCTGTATCCAGAAACTTACTATTTTTCTAGAGCAGAAACAGAGAGGCAAGTATTGTCTGCAATGATATTACAATATCGAAGAGTTTTTAATTCGGATTTTCAAAAACGTGCAAAGGAAATCGGTATGACTGAATACAATGTTCTCACCCTAGCCTCCATCGTCGAAAAAGAAACAGGAACTAATTCTGATAGGCCATTAATAGCATCAGTTTTTCATAATCGTTTGAAGCGTAAAATGAGGCTCGATAGTGATCCAACTGTAATTTATGGTATAAAGAATTTTGACGGCAATTTGACTAGGAAGCATTTGCGCACTAAAACTCCTTACAACACTTACAGACGATATGGATTACCGCCTACTCCTATTTCAAATCCTGGACGTGAGTCATTGCATAGTGTGCTTTATCCAGCAGAAAAAAACTACCTTTATTTTGTGGCTAGAGGTGATGGAAGTAGCCAGTTTTCCAAAACGTTAACTGAACATAACAAAGCAGTTTGGAAATACCAGAAAATTCGTAAAAATCGTCAAGCTATGCAGCGCAAAAGAAAAAAGGAATTATCTAACAAATTATGACTCAAAATATTATTAATTTAAAATCTAGTTAGAACTAAATGTGAGTGTAAGTTCAATTGCTGCCTTTATGAATAATAAACTACAAATGATATATCTTTTAAAAAAAAATAGAATATATGTCAACTAAAACAGCAAACAAATATTTTTTGCTGTTCTACTATGTTAAGCAGCATTGGCTCTCATATTCATTGGGAATTATTGCAATTCTTGCTACTAACTGGATCGCCGTAAGTATTCCAGAATATGTTCGTTTAAGCATAGATTTGTTGAGCAATGATCTGGAAGTAAGACAGGATTTGTTGTGGGAGTATATGCTTATTATGTTTGGTTTGGCTGTTGTTATGATTTTTGTAAGGACAATGTCCAGAATCCTTTTTTTTAATCCTGGACGTGCGATTGAGTGTCAGATCAAAAATGATATGTTTAACAAACTAATGGCACTTCAAAAAGATTATTATGAAGCAAATCCTTCTGGAAATATTATTTCAAGAATCAACAATGACATTAATGGAGTGCGGTTGATATGTGGTTTTGGATTGATGCAGTGTTTTAATATAACTTCAGCACTTTCAATGACTCCATTTAAGATGTGGCAGCTTTCCCCAAGTCTTACATTTTACTGTATCATACCGATCTTACTAGTTTTCACTGCAGTGCGTTTTGGAATGCGGGTTCTAGTGCGAAACATGCAGGCGCGCATGGAAGGTCTGCAGCGCCTTTCAGGATTTATAGTATCATCGCTTTCGGCAATAGATCTTATCAAAAGCCAGAGTATGCGAAACTGGAGTAAGAGCCGTTTTGAAAATGAAAATCAGGAAATGCTTCGTTGTTCAATGAAAATTGCCTGGACTCGTTCATTTGTTCTCCCAATGTTGAGTAATCTAGAGCATTTGCTGAAACTTCTGGTTTTGCTCGTAGGGGGAATAATGGTTATTAAATCGGAATTCACTATTGGGGAACTTACTGCTTTTATAGCGTATTCCGCACTTTTGACATTCCCTCTGACGGGATTGGGCTGGCTCACTACCATGATTCAGCAGGGATTGGTAGGACTTTCAAGTATTCAGACAATATTGCAACAGGAGCTTCCACGAAGTCATCTAAAATCTCTCCCGAAGAAAGGACTAAAAACTCTTTTTACAGAAAATAGTCTTAGGGTTGAAAATTTAAGTTATCGTTATCCTTTAAGTAATAAAGATACTCTTAAAAATGTGAGTTTTAATATTGAGCCTGGACAAGTAATGGGATTACTCGGACGTATTGGTTCAGGCAAATCAACTCTTGTAAATGGATTAAACCGCTATTTGGACGTCGGTAAAGGGTCAATCTTTGTTGGCAATCAAGACCTTGCTGAATTAAGTGATAATGATATTCGGTCATCAATCAGGACAGTAACTCAGGAGCCATTTTTATTTTCAGATACTGTTGAAAACAATATAAGATTTTCTGAATCAATTAATGAACTAGAAAGTCCAGAACAATTTAGAAACATTCTACATTTGGTGGCAATTGAGGAGGAGGTTGAAAGATTTCCAAAAAGGGAAAAAACTATGGTTGGTGAAAAGGGTATAATGCTTTCAGGTGGACAAAAACAAAGAATTAGTCTGGCAAGAGCTATTTTGAAACCTTGCAACCTGTTGATTTTGGATAATGTTCTTTCCGCTGTCGATTATGAAACAGAACGTTTTTTGCTGCAGGAAATTCACAATCTTCTTAAACCGAAAAATGGTATGAAAGCCATGGCAGGGAGCCTTCTGATCGTTTCACATCGTGTTACATCGATGGAACAAGCAGATTGGATTTTGGTACTAGATGAAGGAAAAATAGTCGATCAAGGTGTACACACTGAGCTAATAAAGCGTTCTGGTTATTATAATAAGATGTGGGAACTGCAAAATGGAAATAATCAATGAACCAATAATACTCATAACTTTTATCTTCAACAAAATTCAAAAATTATCTTTTGATAACTTTCAAAAATGTCTCAAATAGGATCTGGGACAAGCCTATTCTAAAAAATATAAACTGGACAACAGAATCGGGTCAAAGCTGGTCTATTCTGGGTCCCAATGGTGCAGGAAAAACTACTCTGGCCAATTTAATATTGGGGGAGCTTCCATACTGCGGTGCAATAAAACGTGATGGTAATATTTCTAATCTTGGTGAAATTGCACATGTATCTCTTGAGCAACAAAAGAATCTGGTTTCCCGTGAAGAAAAAAAAGATCTTTACGAAGAATATAGTGGAATTGAAGAGCATTTTTTGACAGGACGCGAATTCATGGATCCACAAGGAAAAAAAACAAAAGAAACATTAAAGATTGCAAAAAAGCTTGGGCTTAAGTCCATTTTAGAGAATCCAATGCGTTATTACTCAAATGGTGAAACTCGAAAAACTTTGATTGGTAAAGCACTCTTGTCTGATCCAAAATTATTGATTTTAGATGAGCCTTTTGAGGGTTTGGATTTTAAATCTGTAGTATGGCTTAAACATACTATTTCTTCGCTTATCAGAAAAGGATTAGTCATCTTTTTAATCAGTAATAGAGTTGAAGACTTAGTTCCAGAAATAACTCATGTTCTTTGTTTGAAGTCAGGTAAAGTATTTGCCAAAGGTGATAGGGCAGAAGTTTTGACTCCAGCAATAATGGAATTACTGTATGAAAACAAAAAATCTGAAGAAGAAGAGGGGAAAAATCCCCTTATAGAAAATGAGTTTCAGCAAATTAAGTCTATTAAAAAAAAATTTAATGTTGATCAGGATGTGGTGATATTGATGAGAAACGTTAATGTACGCTATGGGGAAAAAATAGTTTTGGAGAATTTTAATTGGACTGTAAGGAATGGAGAAAATTGGAAAATAATGGGTCCAAATGGCGCGGGTAAATCTACTCTTTTAAGTTTAATCACAGCAGACAATCTTCAGGTTTACTCAAATGAGATACACATGTTTGGCAATCAGAGAGGTACAGGTGAAAGCATTTGGGATATAAAAAGGAGAATCGGACATGTTTCGTCAGAATTTCAGGTCCAATACCGAGAATCAGTTTCTGTTTTGAAAGTTGTGCTTTCAGGATTATTTGATACGGTTGGTTTATATAACCCAGTTACTAGTAAACAGAAGGAAACTGCTTTGAATTGGATGAAATTTTTCGAAATAGAAAATCTTGCCAAAATAGACTTCACTCGGCTTTCATACGGACAGCAAAGATTAGTCTTGATAGCAAGAGCGTTAGTAAAATCTCCTGCACTACTTATTCTTGATGAACCATGTCAGGGATTGGACTGGACAAATCGAAATCGTGTGTTAACTCTAATTGATCGGTTAGGACATCATGGTGCCACTCAAATCATATATGTCACTCATATACCCTCAGATCATCTA
>NZHP01000005.1 GCA_002691465.1 Gammaproteobacteria bacterium
AAATTAAAGTATGGAAAAAAATCATATGATGTTATTTCAAATAGGAAATTCAGCAGATTAAAAATTCTAAATATTATCAATCTTCTCAATCAAAAATATGTTGGTGAGGTAAATAGCAGCTATAGAATTAAGAACCTAGCTATTTTAATTGGGCCTTTGCATCTTTTTTCTTACCTATTAAGTGTAATTGGTGTTCTTCTATTCCATTGGAAAAAAGATAAGTACCTCAAGCTACTATTAATGCAATATCATTTTGATAGCACGGTCTTCTCAAAAATATTCAATGAAGCAAATCTAAAGATATTATGGACAATGTATGATGGAGGAGAGGATGCATTAATCAAAAGCCAGGCAATCGAAATCAGTGGCGGTTATTTTTGTGGATCACACTGGAGCCATTATCCTATTACATGTATTGATAATCAGAAATGCTACGATGTATTATTTACTTGGAGTGACCATTTCTCAAAAATGCTAAATGAGTACTATCAGTCAAAAAAGACTTACATAGTCGGTTATCCCTCAACTGACTACTTAGAAAAATACATTGATGAAGCAAGAAGAATCCGTGAGATGCATTCTGAGAATTTTTTAATAACTTTCAATGACAATACTTACTTTAATGACGGGCCTGTTTCTGAGGAATCATACTACTCTTTTTATAACCTTGCCCTAGAAGTTCTGGAGAAATTTGATCAGACAGTAATATACTTAAAGCCCAAAAGATCTAATCACTTTAAGCGTTATATAAAAAACAATAAAAGGCTAGGTAAATATATTGATGAAGGAAGGTTAAATCTATTAATTTCAGATCATTCTAGATCAAAAGTTCCACCAGCTTTTCCAGCTTTATTTTCAGACCTAGTTATTGGTCTTGGCTTGAGTACCACAACAATGGAATCAACTATATCAGGAGCTTTGTCTTTCAATATAATTAATGAAATGCTTTTTAAGCATAATGAATTCTATAAAAAAGGGTTAAATAAGATTGTTTTCAATAATAAAGAAACCGCAATAAAAGCAATAGACAAGGTCATTACTCATAAGGATAATGACGACTATTTGGAATCATTAGAGCATTATAAAATTCTCGATTCATTTTTAGATCAAAATGCAAAAACAAGAATATCAAAGGCGTTGCTAGAGATTGCAGGAAATAAACAAATTATTAGCTGAGATAAAGAATGCACACGTACCCAAAATTAGATGATGAATCTATTCAGAAATATAAGCTGAGTAATGAAGATGAACTAGAATGTAAGTATGGTTTACCAAAAGAGATATTATTTTGTAAAAAGTGTGTCATATCAAATCAAAGACCAAATTCAGCAATAGAAACCCAACACGTAATTTCGACTAAGAAATCAACGATAAACTTTGATGACAATGGTGTTTGTGACGCATGTAGAACAGCAGAAAATAAAAAGAGTATTGATTGGCAAGAGAGAGAGCGCGCGCTCATTGAATTGTGTGATAAATACAGGAAAAACAATGGGCATTATGATTGTTTAGTTCCTGGCTCAGGCGGTAAAGATAGTTTCTATGCATCCCATATTTTGAAATATAAGTATGGAATGAATCCGCTTACAGTAACCTGGGCACCTCATATATATACAGATTGGGGATGGAAAAACTTCCAATCCTGGATGGATGCAGGACATGATAATTATTTAATGACTCCAAATAAGCGAGTACATAGATTACTTACCAGGTTAGCTTTAGAAAATTTGTTACATCCTTTTCAGCCCTTTATGTTGGGACAGAAAAATCTTGCTCCCAGAATGGCTCATTTATTCGACATTCCTTTGGTCTTCTATGGAGAAGATGAAGCCGAACATGGAAATCCAATCGAAGATACAAAAAATGCCATCAGGGATGAAAAATATTTCTCAGCTGATCAAGGCAAAGATTTTTTTCTTGGTGGAGAGTCTTATAGTAATCTTATAGAAAGTTATGGCTTATCACAGTTAGATTTAGATCCATATCTTCCAATTCAAAAGTCTGCACTGAAAGAAAAAGAAATCCAAGTTCAATACCTTGGATATTATATTCCTTGGCATCCTCAGGGTGCTTATTATTATGCAGTTGAGAATGGAGGATTTATACCATCTCCAGAGAGAACTCTGGGTACTTACAGCAAATATAATAGTATTGATGATAAGATTGATGATCTGCATTACTTTACAACATACATGAAGTTTGGGATTGGGAGAGCAACTTACGATGCCTCGCAGGAAGTCAGAAACGATGAAATCAATAGGGATGAAGCCATAGCACTAGTAAAAAAGTATGACGGTGAGTATCCAGATAGATTTGAAAATGAGATTTTTGAATATCTATCAATAAACAAAGAAGAATTTACCCAAGCATCAAAAATGTTCGAGCATCCAATGATGACAAAAGAATATTTTATCAATTTATGTGACTCTTTCAGATCACCTCACATTTGGAAAAGGGAAGGTGATGATTGGTTGTTAAGAAAATCTGTATTTAATTCAAATTAGCTTTTTAAGGTACAAAATTGAGAAATATCAGACTGATAGCAAGACTTGATATCAAGGCTCCCAATCTAGTTAAAGGAATCCAACTTGAAGGGCTAAGAAAGCTTGGTGATCCAAATATTTTTGCTAAAAAATACTATCAAGAGGGCATTGACGAGATTTATTTTGAAGACATTGTAGCAAGTCTATATGAGAGAAATAGTCTTGTAGAGATAATTAAAAGAACTACAGAGAATGTTTTTGTTCCAATTACAGTTGGAGGAGGATTAAGAAATATTAATGACATTAGTTCAGCTTTAAGGTCTGGTGCAGATAAAGTTTCGATAAATACTGCAGCGATAAAAAATCCTGAAATCATTAAAAAAGCAGCAAAAAGATTTGGCTCTCAGTCAATAGTTCTCTCTATTCAAGCTAAGAAAAATACCAACGGTTGGGAGGCTTATTTTGATAATGGGAGAGAGCATAGTGGGATTGATGCAGTTGATTGGGCCTCAAGAGGAGAAGAGCTTGGAGCAGGCGAACTACTGGTGACCTCTGTTGATAAAGAGGGGATGGCAAAAGGCTTTGACTCTGAATTAATAAAAGAAATATCTTCTAATGTATCCATACCGGTTATAGCAAGTGGAGGCATGGGTAAATTAGATCATTTGTCAGATGTTATAAAATTAGGAGGTGCTGATGCTGTGGCAATGGCACATGTCTTGCATTATGAAATTTTAACTTTGAATGAAATAAGAGATTACGCTTTCAAAGAGGGAATTCCTATTAGGAATATTTAGACGGCCTTGAAATGAAAAAAGATGTAACTATTTTAGACTATGGAATAGGTAACCTATTAAGTGTTAGCAGAGCAATACATGAATCAGGTGGTATAGCAAATATCACTGACGATAGAGAAAAAATCGCAACGGCAGATTATCTGATATTGCCCGGAGTTGGTAATTTCTCCTTAGCTATAAAGGAGTTGAGAGACAGAGGTTTTGAGGAGTCTATTTTGAATCATCAATCAAAAGAGAGGCCATTGCTTGGGATTTGTCTAGGCATGCAATTATTTTTTGACTCAAGTGAAGAGGAAGGTCTACATAAAGGATTGGGAATTATCTCTGGTTCAGTAAAATCAATTCCAACTAAAAATCAAAGTGGATTCAGCCATAAGATTCCACATATAGGATGGTCACCACTGGAACTAAATTTGAAAGAAGATAATGAATCAAAATCGATATTGAATGATCAGCATGATGGACAGTTCTTCTATTTTATTCATTCGTATCAAGGACATGTTGATAAAGCAGAGGAATGTATAGCTATCACAAAGTATAATGATCTAAACATTACTGCTGTTATACAAAAGAATTATGCAATTGGATGTCAGTTTCATCCGGAGAAAAGTGGCGAAAACGGAATAAAATTCCTAAAAAGCTTCTTGAGTTATTAGATTTCAAATGAGAAGTTTAAATCAATTAAATTACTTTCATCTTAAAGAGATTGACATAACCAAAGGTTTCACTACAACAACTTTAAATATTCCAAATAGAGTTTTGTCTTCAAAAGATCTATTTAAAAAGTTTCTAAGGTTTGGCTTTATTAAAACTTTCTTTCGATATAGACAACAAAAAAAACTGGAATAATAAAAAAATGGAGAAAAAAATGAGAGATATAAAAGTATCTAATATGACGATTGGAAATGAGTATCCAGCTTTCATAATTGCTGAAGTTGGAATCAATCATAATGGATCTATTGAAAATGCCATGAAGCTTATTGATGAGGCCCATAAGTCTGGAGCATCATCGGTCAAATTTCAGACTTATATAACTGAGAAGAGGGTTGAAAAAGATGCTCCTATATTTGATATTCTCAAACAATGTGAGTTAAGTTTTGAGGATCAAGAAAAATTATTTAATTATGCAAATGAAATCGGATTAGTTGCCTTTTCTACACCTTTTGATAATGAGTCTGTTGAATTTCTTGCTCAAATTGGAACGCCTCTCCTAAAAGTTGCTTCATTTGACATCGTCAATAGACCACTCCTTGAAAAAATTTCAGATGCAGATACGCCCTCAATAGTATCAAGGGGCATGGCTAGTGAAAGTGAGCTGGATGAAGCATATGATCTTTTTAACGAAAAGTCAGTTCCGCTTGCTATTTTGCATTGTATTTCTGCTTATCCTATCCAAAATCTTGAATCAATAAATATGAGTACTATGGCCTACCTTAAAGATAGGTATAAATGTGTAGTTGGTTTTTCTGATCACACAATTGGTCCAGCTGCATCAATTTGTGCTGTTGCAATGGGCGCTAAAGTGATCGAGAAACACTTTACATTAGATAAGAATGATGAAGGGCCTGACCATATAATGAGCGCTGATCCTAAAGAGATGCTTCAGATGATTTCAGGAATAAGAGATGTTGAAAAGATGATTGGCAATCCAGTCAATGGACCAATACCAGAAGAGCAAGATATTCTCCAATATAGAAGGGAAAATTAAATTTATGATTATCTTAGATCTTTCTTCAAAAGAATCTTCCTTAAAAGAAAGAGTCTCAAGGGAAATGCTAAGGGTAATAAGCTCTTGGAATAAAGACTCTGAGGTTATTGATTTCAATAGCGTTTCGGAGCTAGAAGACACTATATTAAAAACCAAATCTAAGGTAATCATATCTTTATATGGTTTACCACTAGATGCTTCTAGTATGCTCAAAGATCTGGGAGTAATACAAATTATAATCGGCAGAAACGACAATTTGATTGATTGCGCTGACATTTTTATTGATCCGCTGGAGCCAAAATCATTTCAGCATTTTTTTGGGTCAGATTTCCTTCCAATAGAAGATTTATCAGAGAATATTCTAAGCGAGATTAGTCAATATTTTGAGGTTGATAAAGATGTATTCATTAAAAAGCTATATTCAAATAGAGCAAAAGAGTCCCTCTGTGAGATATTACAAATATTTAAACTATTGGAGTGGGACAGCGACTTTTTTGGATTCAATATCGGGTATATCTCATGTAGAAGATTGACGAAAAATATTGAATCATACATCAAACAAAAGAGCCGTGAACTGAATATTGATATGATCCAATATAATTGTAATTGTCACGATCAGGTAAGTATTCTAACAGCTGAGAAAAATGACTACTCTTTTGTTGATGTCAGAGTCACTTTTGAATTGATGCTTCAAAAGATGAGCATGAAAAATAGTGAGTTAGATTCAATCATCTTTAGGAAAGGTGAAGAAAAAGATATTAGAAAGTTGAGAAAGACTGCCGGAGAAATATACACTTTAAGTCGATATTACTTTGATCAGAAGTTTGACCATGAAAAGGTAAGAGAATTCTATGAGGGCTGGCTTGAGAAGGGCATTAGGGGCGAATATGATGACTATTGCTTTATTCTTGAGGTAGATCAGAAAGCTGTAGCTTTTACTACGGTTAAAGAGAATGATGATGGCACGGCAGATATTGGCATTGTTGGTGTCGATAAGAATTATTCTGGCCGATCCTTAGGAACCATTCTTCTTGAGAAGGTGACAAATGAGTTGAAGAAAAAGAACCTGAGTGTCCTGAGGGTAGTGACGCAAGGGAGAAATTATCCTGCTCAGAGGCTGTATCAAAAATCTGGTTTCATAACTAATCAAATGGAGCTTTGGTATCACAAATGGCTAAATGACTAGGTATGACTAAAGAATCAAATAAAAAAACATTGGCCATCATTCAGGCAAGAATGAACTCATCCAGACTGCCTGGTAAAGTTTTAATGCCAATAAATGGAAGACCAATGCTTGATTACATGATCGAGAGGATATCATCATCATCAGAAATTGACGACTTTGTAATTGCAACAAGCATAGAATCATCTGATAATCCGATTGAGGAATTCTGTGTAGATAATAATGTTAATTTTTTCAGAGGAAATTTAGATGATGTTCTCGATCGTTTCTATGAGGCTTCAAAAATATCCGATGCTAGCATCATTGTCAGACTCACGGGAGATTGCCCATTGGTTGATCCAAAGATTTTAGATGCGATGATTGGGATTTATAAGAAAAATAATTATGACTATATTGCTAACACAGCACCACCTGAAGGAATTACATTTCCAGAAGGGATGGATGTTGAGATTTTCTCTAGAGTAGCTCTTGACAGAGCTTGGAAAGAGGCCAAAAAACCATCTGAAAGAGAGCATGTAACATTCTATTTTTGGAAAAATGAAGATCTATTTTCTACGTATAGATTTGATCTAAGTGAGAATTTATCAAACTATAGATTGACTGTGGATTACCCTGAAGATTTTGAATTGGTTAAATGCATCATAGAAAACTTCTCTGACCAGCTCAATAACACTGACTTGAATCAAATTGTAAATTTCCTTGAAGACAATCCAGAATTATTAGCTCTTAATAAAAATATTGAATCATTCTCAGGATGGACTGCCTCTCTAGAGGAGGATAAAGTAAAAGGATATCTCTCATGAGAAGGAAAATAAAAAATAGCTTAAATATGCAAAAAAGGGCAAAAAAAAGAGTACCTGGCGGCACTCAATTACTGTCTAAAAGATCAGAAATGTTTGCTCCTAATCAATGGCCCGGATATTTCTCATCTGCAAAAGGCGTATATGTTTATGATTTAGATGATAATAAATACCTCGATATGAGCATTATGGGTATTGGAGCAAATGTACTCGGTTATTGCGATCCAGATGTAGACCGAGCGGTTAAAGAATGCATAAAAAAAGGCAATAGTTCCTCATTAAACTGTGCAGAAGAGATAATTCTTGCAGACCTTATGACCGAGCTTCATCCTTGGTCCTCGATGGTGAGATATTCAAGATCTGGTGGCGAAGCAATGGCTCTTGCAGTTAGGATAGGTAGAGCTTTTTCAGAAAGAGATAGGGTTGCTTTTTGCGGTTATCATGGATGGCATGATTGGTATTTAGCAGCCAATTTGAATTCATCCAGTGAGTTAGAGGATCATCTTTTGCCAGGATTAGAGCCAAATGGTGTTCCAAAAGGCCTTGAAGGTACAGCGCTTGCCTTTAAATATAATGATATTGATTCTATTAAGCGCTTATTAAAAAAATATCCTAATGAGATTGGAACAATAGTTATGGAGCCTCTCAGGAGCGAATATCCAAAAGAAGGTTTTTTAGAAGAAATCAGAGAGCTGGCCGATCAAAATCAAATAGTCCTAATTTTTGATGAGATTACTGCAGCTTTCAGGATAAATAATGGTGGCGCACATCTGAGATTTAATATTGAACCAGATATTGCGGTCTTCGCCAAAGCAGTAAGTAATGGTTATCCAATGTCAGTAATACTCGGTAAAGAATCTGTAATGCAAGCCGCTCAGTCTACATTTATTAGTAGCACCTATTGGACCGAGAGAATTGGACCAACTGCCGCGATAGCGACTATAGAAAAGTTCATTGAAAAGGATGTCTCTTCACATTTAGATCAAATTGGGACCCAGATACAAGGAATCTGGAATGAGTGCGCTGATAGCCATGATCTTGATATTCATGTTTCTGGATTGCCTGCTTTGAGCCATTTCTCATTTAACTATCCTGATGGACAAGCCATGATGACTTTATTTGTTCAACTTATGCTTGATCGAAGTATTCTGGCATCCAATAGATTTTATGCATCATATGCTCATAATCAGAAAAATGTAGATGAATATAAGGATGCATGTAATGATGTATTTTTGCAGATAAGGGAAGCCATTCAAAAAGGTAAACTCGATCAAGTTCTTAGTGGGCCAATAGCACAATCTGGTTTCAAAAGGTTGAATTAACCGGTTATAATTTTGCATGTTCACGATAAATAGATTCCAATGAAATTTTTCCTAAAAATTGTTTCTTCTACACCTCTGTATAAGACAATAATTATTATGCAATTGCTTTCGAGCATTCTCACCTTTGTTG
>NZHP01000006.1 GCA_002691465.1 Gammaproteobacteria bacterium
AATACATTAAAAAAAGTATAATATTTATGTGTTGTGATAATTGATTTTATACCAAACTTTTATTTTTCAATTTTTATCGATTTAATGGCATTTATACTCATTTATTGTTCAAATTACTTTTGTAGATCAATGAGGTTAATAAACTATGTCTGAAGAGTATAAAAATAAAGGATATGCATCTGAAACTATAGAATTTGGTAAAAATCCTGCCATTTTAGTGGTTGACCTTCAATTAGCATTCACCGATCCATCTTTTCCTAATGGAGATATGCCTATGGTCGATAAAGCCACAAATAGAACTGCCGAGCTTCTTAATGTCGCTAGAAACAATAATATCCCCATTGCCTCCTGTTATACGGCTTATGATAGCCTTGAAGATATGCCACTCTGGAAAGTGAAAGCAGTAAGGGATGAATTTTATCATGGTCATCCATGTACAGAAATGGATCCGAGGGTGCATAACCCTGATTACGATTTTAACTTTTGCAAAAACGCTCCTTCAATGTTTTTTCTCACACCATTGACTACATTCCTGCATAAAAAGGGTGTTGACACGGTCATTATAACTGGCTGTGTAACCAGTGGGTGTGTAAGGGCCACTGTCATTGACGCTTTTTCTCATGGTTATAGAGTTTTTGTTCCAGAAGATTGCGTTGGCGACGTAGAGGACAGACCGCATAGTGATAATCTTCGAGACATTTCAAGAAGATATGGTGAAGTCATATCAGCAGACGATTGTATTGACTATATTAATAGCCTTTAATTTACTCATAGATTTTAGACTCTAACCATTTATTAAACTCATCTGGTCTTTCGAGCATAATAAAATGACCGACCTCTTCCATGAACTCAATTTGAAGATCTTTGTAAGTATCAAAATTTGAATCCAATTTTGTTTCCCTGAAGCTCCTAGCATTTAGAGCAATCATTGGAACAGACAACTTTCTTAAACTTTCCGGGTAATTCATTGTAAGCAAAGCATCAAGCGTGCCTTGAGAAATATTCTTTGGGCTTTTTAATGCATCATTCCTGATCCATTCTTCAAGATCGTTGTCTGTTCTTTCAATGAAAAAATCATCGATACTGTCTTCAGTCATTGAATCATAAAAAAGCTGAAACATTGTATTTACAGCTATTCTAGCGAAACCCCCTATACCTTCTGTAGTTAAATCATGAAATGTATCCACGCCAATTATAAGGCGAGTTTTCGTCCCTAAACTTCTAGCAGCCTTAACAATAACTGGCCCTCCCATTGAGTGACCTATTAGTACTACTTGATTAAGATCAAGATGTTCAATAACGGATTTAACATCATCCCCAAAAGCTTCCATGCTGTATTCTTTTCTATTTAATCCTGACTCTCCATGACCCGCAAGGTCAACAGCAACTGTTGTATAGTTTTTTGAGAAATATTCCAATTGTGGCCACCAGTATTCACTGCTGCAACTATAGCCGTGCACAAACACCAAGGCCTTTTTTTCGGACCCTTTGATGTAGTAATTAATCATCACCCCATCATCACTAATAATATGATCTTTTTTGAATCCGATTTCGGTTATTGATCTTTTTAGTTTATCGATAAGCTCATCTTGAAAGCTTTCTGCTGATATTGGACCACTTAAGATTAGGAAAGATATTAATACTAATTTTGTTAGAAGATTCTTTTTAATCATAATGAATACAATACCAAAGTTTTCTTCTAACATTTTGGTTAAGATACTCGAGTTGATATACTTTTATTAGATGCATTTCATGAGGTAAAAAATGGCAGGTCACAGTAAGTGGGCTAATATTCAGCATAGAAAAGGCAGACAAGATAAGAAGAGAGGAAAGCTCTTTACAAAGCTTATCAGAGAGATCACAGTTGCTGCGAGAATCGGAGGCTCCGATATTTCTTCAAACCCAAGACTTAGAGCAGCAGTAGATAATGCAAAGTCTCAAAGCATGCCTAAGGACAACATAGATAGAGCCATTGCTAAGGGAGCCGGAGGAGAAGAGGGCACCGCATTAGAGGAAGTGCTATACGAGGGTTATGGACCTGGAGGAGTTGCAATACTGATTGAGTGCATGACTGATAATAAAAATAGAACAGTAGCTGAAGTAAGACACGCATTAACCAAGCATGGTGGCAACTTAGGGACGGAAGGATCGGTTGCATATCTATTTGATCAAATAGGTTATATATCAATAAATGAATCAAATGACCCAGACGGTTTAATGGAGCTTGCCATAGAATCGGGAGCAGAGGATATCGAGATAAATGATGATGGATCAATAGGAATAGAAACAACTCCTCAAAATCTAATCGATGTAAAGGAATCAATTGTCGGTGCCGGTATAAATGTAGATATTAACCAGCTAGTGATGAAAGCCTCGACCGAGGTGTCAGTCGAGAGAAAGCATGCAGAAAGTATGATGAAACTATTAGATACCCTTGATGATCTTGACGATGTTCAAAACGTTCATTCAAATATAGAGTTTTCTGATGAAATTCTTTCATCTGTCAATGATTAGATCAATACTACCTATATGAGAATAATCGGTATAGATCCAGGCTCAATTAAAACAGGGTATGGCATCATTGATTCTAATGGATCCAATAATTCTTATGTTGCATCTGGCGTTATAGATGCCAAGAAAGACTCTTTCAATAATCGCCTTAAAACAATCTTTGAATCGCTTGCAGAAATTATCAAAGAATATAAGCCAGATCAAATGGCTATCGAGACTGTTTTTGTCCATAAAAATGCAAGCAGCGCTCTAAAATTAGGACATGCTAGGGCTGCTGCAATTTGCGCAAGTTTTGAATCAAACATTAATATCTTCGAGTATTCACCAAGAGAGGTTAAACTGTCCACAGTAGGAACAGGAAAGGCAGAAAAAGAACAAGTCATGGAAATGGTTAAATTGATACTGTCGATTAAGCAAGTGAAACTGAAACTGGATGAATCGGATGCTCTCGCAGTCGGAATCTGCCATGCACACTCTCAGCCTATTAAAGCCAAGATAGAAGCGTCATCAAAATGATTGGATCTCTAATAGGTCTCATTAAAGAAAAGACGCCATCGTCAATTCTTCTAGAAGTCAACGGAATTGGTTACGAGATTTCTATCCCTTTATCAACCAGTTTTCAGTTACCCAAGGTTGGTGAATCGGCTTTCCTATTAACACACTTAGTTGTTAGGGAGGATCAACATTCTCTTTATGGATTTGCAACTGAGGAAGAAAGAAAACTTTTCCGAGCACTTATAAAAATCAGTGGAGTGGGGGCTAAATTAGCTATCACGATTCTTTCTGGGACAAATGTGACAGGATTTATTCAATCTGTTGTGAATGAGGATATTGATGCGCTTGTCCACTTGCCAGGCATAGGAAAAAAAACAGCAGAGAGACTTGTTGTTGAAATGAAGGATAAGATTTCTGAGATCTCAGATGACCAAAACAATCTACCAGATTCTGGAGCCAACAGTGCTGTTGCAGAAGCAATAAATGCTCTCGTAAACTTGGGATACAAAACAAAGGATGCAAAGAATATTCTTGATAAAATTGACAGCGAGGAACTCTCGGTGGAGGATCTCATTCGACAGGCATTAAAATCACTGAATAAATAATTTGAATGACAGATGACGAAAAAATCATAGCACCAGAATCTCAGGATGGTGAGGAGAGTGTAGAACAAGTGCTCAGACCACAAGTGCTCAGTGAATACATAGGCCAAGAGTCCGTCAAGGATCAAATGAATATCTTTATTGAGGCTGCAAAGAAAAGGAATGAAGCCATGGATCATGTTCTGATCTTTGGACCACCGGGGCTTGGGAAAACCACACTCGCTCATGTCATTGCCAATGAGCTTGGTGTGAATTTAAAGCATACATCTGGACCTGCGATTGAGAAGCCAGGAGATTTAGCTGCTATCTTGACCAACCTTGAAGAGAGAGATGTTTTATTTGTTGATGAGATACATCGTTTAAGTTCAGTAGTGGAAGAAATCTTGTACCCAGCTCTTGAGGATTATCAGCTTGATCTTGTTATTGGTGAGGGACCATCAGCAAGGTCAATAAAACTAGACTTAACAAGATTCACAATGATTGGAGCGACAACCAGAGCGGGTTTGCTCACATCGCCATTAAGGGACCGATTTGGTATTTCGCAAAGACTGGATTTTTATAAGGTTGATGAAATTACAAAGATTGTTAATAGGTCTTCAGGAATACTCGGCGTTGAGATTGACCAGTTGGGCTCAGAACAGATTGCATCTAGATCAAGAGGTACACCAAGAATTGCCAATAGACTCCTGAGAAGGGCAAGAGATTATTGTGAGGTTAAAGGCGATGGGTTTATAAATGCTGATTTAGTTAATCAGGCGATGAATCTAATGGAAGTTGACATTAATGGTTTCGACTACTTAGATAGAAAATTTCTAACAGCGATCATCGAAAAATTTGATGGTGGTCCAGTTGGGGTTGATGCCATAGCCTCAGCCATTGGCGAAGAGAGGGGCACAGTTGAGGATCTGATAGAGCCATTTCTTATCCAAGGTGGCTTCTTAATTAGAACGCCAAGAGGAAGAATGGCATCTGGGAAAACTTATGAGCACTTTGGGATTAAGCCTCCAAAAGAAATTATTCAGCAGGAAGATTTACTCTAGAAAATTCGATACTTATTTTTGCTACTATAGACCTAACATGGAAGAACCAATCATAATTAGCCCTGATACGAAATATATCGCAATCGAAGGTCCAGTAGGATCAGGTAAGACCAGTCTCGCAAGAAAGTTGGCAGACCATTTAGAAGGAAAATTGATTCTGGAGCAGCCAGAAACTAATCCTTTTCTTGAAAATTTCTATAAGGATCCAAGGTCGAATGCATTACCAACTGAGCTTTCATTTTTATTTCAAAGATCAAAGTTACTTGAGGATATAAATCAGGAAGATTTGTTTTCAAATATAAGCATTACAGATTTTATCTTTGATAAAGACTATATATTTACAGAAATAAATCTCACACATGAAGAAATAGATTTATATAAAAAAGTAAAAGATTCATTAAAGGTTTCGCATCCTTCTCCAGATTTAGTTGTATATCTTCAGGCGCCTGTGGAAGTTCTCTTATCTAGAATTAGAATGCGCTCCCCTTCAGTTGATCTTCTTATTGATTCTTCCTACCTAGAGAAGATTGCTGATTCATACGCAAAGTATTTTTATTATTACGAAGGCTCGCCCCTTTTAGTTGTGAATGCCGAAAATATCGATCCAATTCACAATGATGACCATTTTGAAATGCTATTTTCTGAGCTCAAAAATGTGAAGTTCGGAAAACATTTTTTCAATAATACTGCTGCTGCATTTTCTTAATCTGAAAGTTGTTGCTCAACTGCCCAGTCAATGTGCTCATCGACCATTGAGCTGACTTTACCTTTTTTAGATTTAAGAAGATCAACTGTATCTATTTCTTTTTCTGAATTTCCCAATGCAACAGCTATGTTTCTCAACCAACCTTGATAGCCACTTCTTCGGATTGATGAACCTTTGGTTTTTTCATCCCATTCTTTTTCTGTCCACTTAAACAGTGATTTCAGAGAAACATTTTCAAAAACATCTCTGGGCATAAAATCATCAATCACGGGCGATTTTGCAAATTTATTCCATGGACAAAAAATTTGACAATCATCGCAACCAAAAATTCTGTTACCGATCGGTCTCCTCAATTCTTTTGGAATTGATTCTTTATTTTCTATTGTCAGGTAGGAGATACACTTTCTTGCGTCAAGCTCGTATGGGGCAATGATTGCTGACGTTGGGCAAACATCGATACACTCATTGCAACTGCCGCAATGATTACTTGATGGTTGATCTATTTCAAGTTCGATATCTGTAATAATTTCTGAAATAAAAAACCATGAGCCATGATTTTTATTGATAAGGTTTGTGTTTTTTCCTATCCAGCCCAATCCGGCATTTCTTGCTAAAGCACGTTCCAATACAGGTGCTGAATCTACAAAGTAATTCTTTTCTTTTATATTCGAATGATCATTGATGCGGCCAATTATCCTCTTAAGCTTTGATCTGATTGTCTTATGATAATCTCGCCCTAGGGCATAGTTTGCAATATAGGCTTTTTTGCTATCATTTAACTTTTTTTCACTGAGCTCTTTATCAAAGAAGTGATAAGTCATCCTAAATGAAATTACTCTTAGCGCTCCAGGAATCAACTCATGTGGACGAGCTCTTTTTTTTCCATGCTTTTCCATATATTTCATGGATCCATGGTGATTATTTTTGAGCCATTGAATCAGTTTTTCTTCGTCGCTTTTAATCTCAATACCTGACACACCCATTTGGTCAAAACCAAGCTCTATTGACCATTTTTTGATATCGTTCTTTAGTTTTTTAAGATCTGTCATTTTTTATCAAGAATTATTTTCATTTAGGACAAGTATAATAAGAAGCATGAGACTTGCCGAGAAATATGTATTTAGTTCGAGCACTGTTGCAAAAATTGATAGTGATGCGATTAGAAATAATGGACCTGAGTATGGGTTTGAATTAATGCATAAGGCTGCCAGATACTCATTTGATATTCTAAAAAAAGAAAAGCCAAAGTCCATTATTGTATTTTGTGGATCAGGAAATAATGCCGGCGATGGATATTTATTGGCGACATTGGCGGTTGAGTCAGGCATGAAAGCAAAAGTCATGATAATTGATCCAAAAGACAATCTTCAGGGCGATGCAGAAAAAGCTAGAAATAGATTTACGAAAGTTGGCGGAGAGATTGAAGTATGGTCATCCGACCTTGAATTGACATGTGATTGGATAGTGGACGCAATTTTTGGAATTGGCATTAATAGGGATCTTGATATCGCTCATCAAAATGCAATCCATTCTATCAATCAATCAAAGTCAAAGGTCCTATCTATTGATATTCCATCGGGCTTATGTGGTAACACAGGAAAAATATTTGGAAAAGCAGTGTCAGCAGATATAACCACAACTTATGTCGGTAAAAAATTAGGCCTCTATCTTAACTCTGGTCCAAATTATACTGGGATAATCCATTTTTCTGATTTAAATATTGACGAACATTTTTATTCTGATTCTCATCCGCAAATCCAGATTGTTTCAGATACAGATATGAATAAGATTTTAATTCGAAGAAATCAAACAAGTCATAAGGGCAATCATGGCCACATCTTACTTATTGGTGGGAACAATGGCATGGAAGGTGCAATTAGAATAGCTTCTGAGGCTTCATTGAGATCTGGTTCTGGACTCGTAAGCGTTATCTCCACTAAAAATAGTTGTCAAATTATTAACCAATTCAGGCCAGAAGTGATGTGTCATGATGCCTCAAAACAGGAATCAATTATTTCTTTAATTAATAAAGCAGACATTATTGGGATTGGTCCAGGTTTAGGCACAGACGATTGGGCAGTTAATCTATACGACCATGCATTGGCATCTAAAAAGCATTTAGTATTGGATGCAGATGCTCTGAATATACTTTCTTTTAGTCCCATCAAAAGAGGAAACTGGACACTGACTCCCCATCCAGGAGAGGCGGCTAGATTATTGAACTCATCAGTCAGCGAAATTCAAGAAGATAGGCTCAGCGCAATTGCTGAGCTGACAAAAAGATACTCTGCCAATGTTTTACTGAAGGGAAAGTTCTCACTGATCAAAGATTCAGTTAATGATCTTCCATACATGATTACTTCTGGTAACCCAGGGATGGCAACAGCGGGAATGGGTGACCTACTTACCGGAGTTATAACCTCACTGTTGGGTCAATACGGAATTGATAATCTAGGAAAAATTATCTCTATCGGTGCTCATATACACTCCAAATCTGGAGACCTAGCGTCATTGGATGGCGAAAGAGGTTTAATTGCTTCTGATTTGCTTCCGTATATAAGACAATTGGTAAATTCATGAATATCAAATCAGAGAATGAAATGATGGCAACTGCTCGAGATCTTGGCAAAGTTGTACGTGATCAGGTGTATGAAAACTATGTGATCTTTTTAGAAGGAGACTTGGGAGCAGGTAAGACAACATTTGTAAAAGGATTTATGAAGGGAATGGAATTTAAAGAAGTTGTAAATAGCCCAACTTTCAGTTTGATTGAGAGGATTGATCTTGAGAAACACTATGTCTTTCATATCGATCTATATCGTATTAATAATAAGTCAGAACTATTTGAACTCGATCTGCATGAAGAAGCCTATTTAGATAAACCCTCGATCCACTTAATTGAATGGCCTCAAAAAGGAGAGGATGTAATTCTATCACCAGACCTTAAAATTAACTTCAAAAGAGTCAAGAACCCAAACCACAGAGAGATCTTTTTTGAAGATTTTTCCAATAAATTGGGAAATAATCTATTCTCTATATAAATTTATTTATTCATCTAAATGCCACTATCTATGAAGAAACAAAACACATTTATTTTATTTGCAGTTATATTTTCTTTTTTTGCAAATGTGGCTGAATCAAATTCAATCCTAAAGGATGTCAGAATCAATCAATCAGATAATGAAACCAGATTGGTTTTAGATTTAACTGAAAAAGTTAAATATAAACTTTTTACCCTCAACCGACCTGATCGAATAGTCATAGATCTTTACCAAGCGGATTTGGGCAAAGACCTCAAAACAAATATTAATAAGACTGGATTGATCAATGGCATTAGGATCGCTAGGAATAATTCGAGAAGGATAAGGATGGTAATAGAGACCAGTGAGATTCTTTTTTATCGGTTGAGCGCAATTCCAAAGAACCCTAATCCAAATCACCGTTTAGTCATAGATCTAAAAAAAGCCTTTGAGGGCAGTAAGAAGCTTGCTGCTTCATCAGTAAATAGAAAGAAGCTTGTTGTCGCGATTGACCCTGGCCATGGCGGCAAAGATCCAGGAGCTCAAGGCAGTCAGGCGATAGAAAAAGATTTAGTTCTGAAGATTTCCAAGAAATTAAAGAAATTAATCGATCAGGAGAAAACAATGAGTGCATTTCTGATCAGAGAGAATGATTCATTTCCTTGCCCAGACAACAGAAGCAATTGTCGGCAACAGGAGTCACTATCAGAGAGAATTACAAGGGCAAAAAAGGGTGGAGCCGATCTATTAGTTTCAATTCATGCCGATGCTTTTTCAGATAGATCCGTGAGAGGAGCCACTTTATATGCTTTATCTGATTCCAGGAAGATCAGGAGAGGCAGTGAATATAAAGTAATGTATCGACCGAAAACAAAAAATAATGTAAAACTCAAATCTACCTCTTCAAGGAAATCATTGAGTAGAGTTACTAGCAGTGACATTGATGCGCAAGATCAGAGTATAGAAATAGGCAAACACATTCTCAAAGAGATGAAGAAAGATGTAAGAATTCGTAAAAAAACACCTCGTGAAGCTGAGTTTGCTGTTTTGAAATCTACCTCAATTGCTTCAGTTTTGATTGAGACAAGTTATCTTTCAAACAAGGACGATGAAAAATTTCTAATAAATCCGAGAAATCAAGACAAAATTGTTGAAGCAATTGTCAGAGGCCTTAAGAGTTACAGTGCCAGCACAAGAAAAGATCTAGGAAAAAAATGAAGATAGATATTATTTTAGAACCTGATCTTACGCCTGAGCAAATTTGTGAACTCGGAATAGCCGCTGAAAGCTATGGCATTGAGTCTGTATGGACGTCAAATTACTTTGCTCATTGGGACCCATTCATCAGCTTGACTCAACTCGCTAACGAGAGCAGTCAAATAAAGCTAGGTATTTTAGCTGTCAGTCCATTTGAAATGCATCCTCTAAAAATAGCCAATTCTGTTCTAACTCTTAATGAGATCAGCAAAGGAAGAGCTCAGGTTGCTGTTGGTGCTGGAGAAGGAAATCTCACGGCAATGAATTTGGATACACCAAAGAAGATTGTGCTTGCAGTAAGAGAGGCATTAGAGATTATCATTAGGGCATGCTCAAACGAGCTAAAAGAAGGATATGATGGAGAAATATTTAATGTATCACTGCCTTGTGATTATGGTTGGGCAAAAGAGAGTAAACCAATCATTTATGGTACTGCTTATCGCCATATGATGATGAGAATGGAGGGCAGAGTAGCCGATGGTGTTTATATTGGAGCAACACCACCTGAGGTTCTAGAAGAAGCGATTGAAAATATTCAAATCGGAAAAGAGAAACGAATAGATAGCAATGAGGATATCTTGATTAATTCTTTTTGGGCTTGGCATATCAAGAGCGACAAAGAAGAGGCATACAAAGAGTCAAGAAGAGAGCTTGCGTGGAGAGCAAGGAAACTTGAAAAATCTTTATTGCAGCATTATTTTTCAGACGA
>NZHP01000007.1 GCA_002691465.1 Gammaproteobacteria bacterium
CAAAAAAAATATTGAAGCATTTGCTACATATAGAGGCTCCACTTCAGGATTCGAATACGCTGAAGCCTTTATGCTGATTAAAGAACTAATCTAATTGGCAATGAAACCCATACTTTGTGTTATTTCTGGCTCAAGAGCAGATTATGGGCTTTTGAAAAATGTATTATTGCCGCTCAAAAAAAGTAAATCGCTTAACTCGCAATTTATTGTAACAGGCTCACATCTCTCCTCTAAACATGGTAATACGATTAAAGAAATAAAAGATGACAACATGCAAATTGATGCCGAACTAAAAATTCTATCAAGTGATGATTCATCGGTTGGAATAGCCGAAGCACTCTCCAAGGGTATAGATAGTACGGCAAAAACTCTAAAAAAGTTAAATCCTTCTATGGTCCTGGTACTTGGAGACAGATATGAAATATTTGCAGCCTCGATTGCTGCAATGATATCAAATATTCCCATTTCGCATATACACGGTGGGGAAAATACAGAAGCAGCAATAGATGAGGCAATCAGACATTCTCTAACAAAAATGTCATGCTTTCATTTTGTGACGACAGAAGAATACAGGAAAAGAGTTATTCAATTGGGAGAAAACCCTGAAAGAGTATTCTTTGTAGGAGCGCTTGGGCTTGATTCAGTAAAAAATACATCTCTACTAACCAGAAAAGAGTTGGGGGAAAGATTTGGAGTAAAGCTCAAAAAAAGACTTCTAATGATAACCTATCACTCTGTAACTCTTGAAAGAGAAGATAACTTAAAAAACTTGAGTGAAATCTTAAAGGCTATCGATAAATTCAAAGACTTCAGTTTGGTTTTTACATCTCCAAATGCTGATCATGATGGAGGAGCAATTAAGGACGTAATAGAGGCTTATGTCAAAAAAAATAATAATGCACATTTCTTTTCATCATTAGGGCAAAACGGTTATCTATCATTCTTAAAAGAAGCTGAGTGTGTCATAGGTAACTCCTCAAGCGGAATTTTTGAAGCGCCATACTGTAAAGTTGGTAGTGTTAATGTTGGAAATAGACAAAAAGGGAGACTAAAGCCTAAAAGCGTCATTGATGTTCCAAATAATTCAATGAATATCACTGATGCTATTAATCATGTTTTATCAAAAGATTTTAAGAAAATTATTAAAGATCAAGAGAATCCCTTTGGTGATGGTGATGCAGGTGAAAGAATTGTCTCAATACTAGAAAATGAGCTTAACCAACCAAATAAAGAATTTCTAAAAAAAGAATTTTTCAATCTCACCCCTGAAAATATTCAGAAGAATGGTTTTTGGTATAGTTAGATTCCAATGTTTTATATTGCAATAATTATGTTTTTGAAGATCTAAAGAAATGAAGAAAGTACTCATATCCTCTGAAATAACTCTGAAAGAAGCTATAAATCGTCTAAATGAATTAGGAACAAAGACATTAGTTGTCAGCAATGAAGAAAATATATTACTCGGGACACTTAGTGATGGTGATATTAGAAGGGCAATAATTAATGGTAATAATCTGGATGAGAATATTAAAAATATTTACAATCAAAATCCAAAATACGTCCAAGAGGGAAAGTACTCAATCAAAAAGTTGGCTGAAGATTTTATAAGAAATAAATATGACTTAATGCCCATGCTCAGTTCAAAGATGGAAATTAAGAAAATACTTTTTCTTGAAGACCTGCTATCAGAAAACGAATCAGCAAAGCTGAGGCCTCAAGATACAACAGTAATCATAATGGCTGGCGGGTTAGGCAAAAGATTGCTCCCAATGACTAAAGATGTTCCAAAACCAATGATTAAAGTCGGTGACAACAGCATGATTGAGATCGTTATTGATAATTTTAAAAATTTTGGTTTTCTAGATTTTATTGTGAGTGTTAACTTTCTCTCTGATCAAATAACCTCCCATCTAGGAGATGGTAATAAAATGGGTGTAAAAATAGACTACATTAAAGAGGAAAAGCCATTAGGTACCGCTGGATCATTATCACTTATACAGAATATCAAGGACGACAAACCCTATATAGTTACTAACTCTGATGTCATTATTGATTTAGACTTCAGGGATCTAGTTAAACACCATAAAGATAATAAAGCCGACATAACCATCTGTACAAAGTTTCATGAAATAAATATTCCATATGGGGTGGTGAATACTAACGGTACGGTTATATCAATTGAGGAAAAACCAAATAAATCATATTGGGTCAACTCCGGACTATATGTTCTTAGTCCAAGCATAATTAATAAGGTTAAATCTGATGAATACATTGACATGACAGATTTAATATCAAAAGAAATTTCTGAAGGCTCAAAGGTCATAAGTTTTCCAATTTTTGGATACTGGAAAGACATAGGGCAAAAAGAACAATTGGAAGAAGCTCGAAAGTACTTGGCTGAGACAAAAGAAGATAGGGATGAGAATTAAAAACTTTAAAACCTAGTGGTTCTCATCGCAAAAAATAATTAATTTTCATTATAGTGACATTTAAAAGAAAAATCTGTGTAGTAACTGGAACTCGAGCAGAGTATGGGCTTTTGAGAAACCTGATAAGAATTTTAAATGATTCAGATGATTTTGAGCTTCTTCTTGTTGTTACTGGGATGCATCTATCTGAAAAGTTTGGGAATACTTTTAAAGAAATAGAAGATGATGGAATACCTATTTCAAAAAAGATTGATCTTAATCTAATAGATGATTCTCCATCTGCTTTGAGTAAGTCAACATCTCTTGGTCTAAGTGGCTTTGGTGATTTCCTTGAATCATCTAAACCTGATTTACTTCTTGTTCTCGGTGATAGATATGAAATATTATCAGCGGTTATAGCAGCTATGTTTGAAAGAATCCCCATTGCACACATTCATGGAGGCGAATTAACAGAAGGTTTGATTGATGAAGCTATCAGGCATTCTATTACAAAGTTCTCGCATATCCACTTTACATCTACAGATGAATATAAAAAAAGAGTAATACAGTTAGGCGAAAATCCAGAGTTAGTTTTCAATGTCGGTGGAATGGGAGTGGATGCCATTAAAAAAATAGATCTCATTGACAAAGAAGAGCTTGAAGATTCATTAAATATAAAATTTAGAAAAAAGAATCTGCTTATAACATTCCATCCTGTTACATTAGAGCACTCAACATCTGGTGATCAAATGTCAGAGCTGATTGAAGCATTATCTGCTCAAGACGATACCTCTTTGATATTCACCATGCCAAATGCGGATACTGATGGGAGAATAATTTTTAAATTAATTGAAGATTTTGTCTCCAAAAATGATCGTGCTTTCGCATTTAAATCTCTGGGACAAATAAAATATTTAAGCTGTATACCTCATGTAGATGCTGTAATTGGTAATTCATCCAGTGGTTTAACTGAGGTCCCTACTTTTAAGAAACCAACTATCAATATTGGAGATCGCCAAAAAGGAAGGGTTATGGCAAAAAGTGTGATTAACTGTGCCCCCATATGTTCAGATATTGAAAATTCAATTCGATTGATCTACGAAAAGGATTTTCTAAATTCTCTAAATGAAATCAAAAATCCTTATGGTGAAGGAGGATCGTCTGATAAGATTGTCCAAAAATTGAGCTCTATAGATTTCGATAGCTTGCTGAAGAAAAATTTTTATGATTTATAACTTAGTCTTCTGTATCTGACTTTTCCATTAGATCTAAGATTCCGCTTCCTAGATCAACAAACTCTTCCGGTACCAGCTTCATTGCCTTCTTTGGAATATATCTATACGGCGTTGTTTTGTAATGATCGCTAGATTCTTTTGAAGACTTAAATTGTATTTCAACTTTGTTATTGGCAATTTCCTTTATCATATTCAGCATCTCTAAAGATGTGTATACTTGTGTGCCTGTTATATTAATGCTCTTGTTTTGATATTTAGTATCAATCATATCAACGCTTAATCTTGCTGCATCTTTAACATGAATATACTCTCTTATCTCTTCGCCTGTGCCTATATATTCAATTTTCCCTTTGTTTAAAGCTTGATAGACATACTTATTGAGGCTATTCCATGACTGGGCTCTCGGGCCATAGAGTGTTCCGTATCGTAAGAGAACATAATTTATTCCGTATTGCTTATTATAAGTCTCAATGATTGATTCGGCTGATAGCTTGGATGTTCTATAGAATCCGCCTTCATCATCACTGTAAACATACATAGAAGATGCAAATATATATTTCTCCACACCCTCTTTAACTGCTATGTCTATTGATCTTGCTGTACCGAGAATGTTCTGCTCTAAAGAGTCCAATGGAGAGCTTCCTGCTTTTTTAATTTCGGCTACACCTGCAAAATTATAAACATACTTACTACCAGCAATTGATTCATGGAGTGCGCCATGATCTAGAATGTCCCCTGTATACATTTTTTGACCTTTTTGTAAGTAAGGAGATTCTTTTATGTCAAAAATTTTAACCTTATAGCCAATTTTTGTTAATTGGTCAGAAACATGGCTCCCTATAAATCCTGCGCCACCAATAACTGTTACCGAATCACTCATTTTTCAACTCTATAAATTTTCATATTCATCTTTTGGAATAGCTAGTTCAAGTTTTTCTCCTTTTATAAACCTAGCTGCCTCTTCAGTTGCCTCTATTTCCATTCTAGATCTGCAATCTTGTGTCATTGAACCCATGTGTGATGTTATCAGACAATTATCTAATGATGAGAGATTTCCTTCATAGGGTTCAATTTCAAATACGTCTATTGCTGCTGAAGCAATCTTTCCATTTTTTAAACCATTATATAACTCTATCTCGTCTATAATCCCACCTCTTGAGGTATTAACTAACATCACATCATCTTTCATCATTGCAATCTCTTTTGAGCCAATCAGATTATGTGTAGACCTATTCAATGGAATATGTAAAGTTATTAAATCTGAATCTGAATAAATCGTTTCTTTATCAACCCATCTTATATCGCTTTTAGAGGCAATATGATGATCTTCGACTAGATCACTTAACAAAATTTCTTTACATCTAAACCCGTTTAAATGATCCAGCACTCTCTTTCCTATTCTTCCAAGTCCAATAATGCCAATAGTAAGGTCTTCGAATCTTCTGCCAAAAAATCTATTCCAGTTACCTTGATGCATATTCATATTTGCTATTTGTATTGATCTCATTATTGAAATCATAAGGCCAATGGTTAACTCACTGACAGCTGGCGCTGGCGCATCTGGAGTATAAGAAACATTGATGCCTAAATCCTTTGCAGCCTTGAGGTCAACATTGTCTAAGCCTATTCCTATTCTTGATATTAGCTTTAAGTCAGGCGCACTCTCCATCACTTTTCTTGTGATTGGCTCAGTTCCCGCTACAAGTACAGTGAAATCGCCAATCATTGATTCAAGTTCTTCTTCGCTAAGCTTTCTGCCAATTTTGTTTATCTCATAATCAACTGATAAAGAGTCCAAGATTTCTATGGGTTTCCTATCCTTTTGGCCAAAAGGTACGCTGGTTATTAAAACTTTATGCATTTCTCTTGATAGTTGCAAGGTGATAATCTAGATCTAAGCTTCACCATTTTTATTTAAGTGAAATAGCTCACAGATCTCAAAGTCCTGCTGATCATCCACATCCATACTTTCAATTTTAGAAATTTCATGCATATAAGGTTTTGGGCCGAACCAATAAGACCATTCAAGCTGTTTATCTTTCGGCGCCATATATATTCCTCCTGTGAGTTGATAGGCTTCCCTAAGCTCTTGAGTCAAAAGATGCCAATGGCCAAAAGCACAGTTAATCGGTTTAGCATTTTGATCAACTAAAAAATCATCGTACTTAATGACTGACATCAAACTGTCATACTCGTTGGAGTTATTTTTATAAGCTTCAATAGCTAGTGCATAATCTTGATACAAAGGTGCAGTGACCATTGTCCATGCAACGACAGGATTACCTGGGATTGTATTCAACATATAGTTGTTGTATTCATAAAGTCTCGATTCGTGTCCACACATATAGGGGTCTCTGTACAAAAAATTTATGCCCTCAGACTCTGCAATTTCTTTTGCTAATTCACTATCACTTGAAACATATATTGAATCAAAACAGTTCGCCTCCTTAAGTTGCCTAATCTTAAGGTGCATTAGACTCTTCTCTTTAGCAAAAGGTCTAAAATTTTTATTTTTTACTCTTTGTGAGCCTTCTCGGACTGGAATTAATGCTACGATCTCTTGATCCATAACTACACCTTTGATGCAGATCTTAAATCTTTAAATTTTGATTCAAAAGCTTCTTTGATAATACCGCATTCTGCTATATACGGTATGAATTGAAAACCCATATTACTCCATCTTTTAACATCCTCTTTGCTCTGAGCAAGAACACCGCACGCCAAACCCTTATCTCTGATAATTTTGACAGTTTTCTCGAGCGCACTTAAGACTTTCTCAGAGTAAATATCATCGGGTGTTCCGAGTGAATGTGAAAGATCATATGTGCCAATATAGATTACATCTATTCCATCGATTTCTATGATTTCCTCTATATTATTTATAGCTTCCGCAGACTCCACCAGTAAAATTGATAGAATCTTATCATTGACCGATAAGTTTCTTCCTTTCTCTCCCATTGCATTGAAATCAGACGCTCTTGTAAATGCAGATACTCCTCGATTACCCATTGGCGAATAAAACATTGATTGTATTGCTTGGACAGCCTCATTCCGATTCTCAATTTGAGGAACCAATATCCCATGAGATCCAATTTCAAGCGCTCTTAAAATATAAGATTGATTGTTTTCTGGAACTCTAATCAATGGAGTGCATCCTACATTCTCAGCAGCCCTAATCATATTTTCCGAAGTATCAAAATCAAATGGTCCATGTTCGTGATCAATGATTATGAAATCCAATCCAGAGGAACCCATAATTTCTGTCAATGTTGGTGAAGAAATTACTGTCCAGGTCCCAAGAACTATCTCGCCAGATTTTAATTTATTTTTTAATTGGCAATCTTTCATGATGTGCTTTTCACTGCTTTGCTAAAGTGAGAATTTTAGCCTCTTTAATATAGGTACTATAGAGTCCTTTAAGAAAATGAAAATTATTGAGGCTAGAAAACCCAGTGAAGTTGCGATAAAAACAAATTGAACTCTTTTTGGGCTTGTAGGAAATTCTGGAGGCAAAGCATCGTCGATAACGGTAAGTGCGAAATCCTCTGATGAATTTGCCAACATCATATTTCTCAATTGTTCTGTTTTTAACTTACTTAAACTCTCCCGAACGCTCAAAACATTTGTTTTTGTAAATTGATCATCCAAAAAAGCTATGCTTTTTTCAGATTCCTTAATCATTTTTGCACTTAGGAAAGTATTAATATCAATCACAAGATTATTAACAATATATGCTGCTGTTTCTTTATCTTTCCAAGATACATCAATGGTTGCATATCCTACCTGTCTTCTGGTCCATGCAATAGGATCAAATTCAATTTTGATTGCTTTTCTGATTATTTCATATGCATCGATAAGACTTGGCTCTTCGCTTTTCCAAGAGTTGTTTTCTTTATTCCAATCATCCTCAAAAATCTTGGTCATTAGGCCATGTTTGACTATAAAGTCCTGAATGAATGGTCTTGAGTACATCATAGCCATTGTGGAATCGATGTCAGTATTTGTTGGTGAAAGTGTGGCGGATGCCTGTATGCCTAATAAGCCTGCTAAGCCGGCTGCTGAACTTTCTCCTGTAGAGCCCACTTGAGATGATGATTTTACCAATGTAGTTGCTATATATGTCCTCTCAACAGATGAAATATAGATTGCTGATATAGCCGCTATAGCAACTGTCATGATTGCCACAAACTTAGCATTGTCTAAAACATTTTGTATTAGATCTGCAATATCTATTGGTTCTTCAACATTTTTTGAGTGTAGGTCATTCATAACTAGAAACTGTTTACTGCAGCAGCAGCAAGTGCCATTTGATAAATTATCTGTGTTAATTCTGTTGTTGCTCTAATGCTTGAGAATGTTGATAGATTAAGTGGAACTACAATTGTATCGCCAGGCTGTAGCTTATCGGATCTGCCTCTAAAAAATCCACTGGCACTCAATTGATCTGGAGAAACTATTGAGCCATCAGCTTTAACCAAATAAATATTGTCATTATCAGCGAAGTCATTTTGTCCACCGCTCAATCTTATATATTCATCAACTGAATTATTTTCACTAAATAGATGTGCATTTGGAACATACACTTCGCCAATTACAGAAATTGTTTGTGGTTTTTTTGGAATATGCAGTCTATCTCCATCCTCTAAAGATACATCCGTAACATTTCTTTGCATAATTCCATCAAGGTCAACGACCATTCTTCCAAGAAGTTCGCTCTGATTAATATTATCCGTTCCAGAAAGCAGATTAGTAAGTTGTGATATATCTCCTGCCGCTTCACCGAAACCTTGTTTCTGTGAAGAAAGTATCAATGATCTTCTTAACTCAGCTTGTGCTTGGCCTATTCTTTTTAGTTCCGCTTGTTTAATAGACTCTCTTGTAAAGCTTGCTGCCATTGCTGAGGCATCGCTAGTAAATCCTCCTGCTCTGTTAATCACTTGTGATAAAGTTTCATTCTTTGAAATTGGATAAACACCAGGAAAGTAAACTTCTCCAGTTATTTCGACTGTTCTGATTTCAGTTGCCAATTGCTTAATATTTATAATATCCATCGCTTCGACAGCTTGATTCAGTGAATTTCTATTACCTGAGTCAAAGCTTAGGTTGCGCGAATCATACTCTTTTCCCCTCTTATTATTTCTAATTATTTCAATCTCCGAAGAGTACGAGGATTCTTTTAATCCGCCAGCTGCATTTATTGCATCAAGAAGGGTCATTCCCTCGCTCAGTGGGTATTGGCCTGGAAAAAATACATTCCCAAATACAGACACGACTCTTTTTGTTTGGGCACTCGATGGCTGTCTCAAGATTATATCCATGAATGGTTTTATTATTTGATCCCTACAAAAGGTAGTAAGGCTAACGTCATCAAATGTTTCCTTGTTACCCTCTCGATCAATATTGGTCAAAAGTGTTTGAAGTTCATCCTGGTTTGTAATGTATCTTAACTGTGTTGCAGAAACATTCTCAGGTTCATCCATGTAACCAGCAGTGGCCAATGCCTTTCGTACTATTTTTTGGGGTAACTTACAGTAATTGTAAATGTTGTACTGATAAAATAATTTTGTTGGCGTTGCAACTAGATCATCAGCATTGGAGAGCTCTCCCATCGCTTGCTGCTCCTCGTATTCAATGGTAGTGATAAATTGCTCTCTATTTAATGAAGTTGCGAGGTATGTCATGGAAGCTTCAAATTCCATATCCCTTCCTTCATAATTCTCTTCAACCAATTCTGTAGTAATTAACTCTGGAGAAAGAAGACTCGGGAAAAACAATAGCTCGTCTTGATCTTGAAGCTCAAATTTATTGTCGCTTTTTTTAGAAAGCGCTCTTTCAATATCAATCTGATAAAAAGTGAATAACCCACTGTCTTCATTCTTTCTTTTAATAAGAACATAGTTTAGATCCGTCATGGGCAAAAGGTCTTGATATGATGCTATGACCTCACTCATAAGCATGCCATCTCTCCATGGATATAAACCAGGTTTTTCAGCATGTCCCGAAACAAGAATAGCTTCATTCATGCTATCTGTTATTGAATAAACCTTTAAAAAATCACCATCTTTGAGCTCAAAATTATTTTCATTCTCATTCAATTCAAGCGGAATTAACTGATATCCACCATTCTCATAATTAATTCTTTCTAAGCTAACAGAAGAAAAGTCAGCTTTGGGATTGAAATATCCGGCATAATCTATCAGATCATTCAAATCTTCATCTTCATTCAATTCATATATAGCAGGTCTTCTAACCTCACCTGCTATTCCAATTGTTTTTGTAATTGGGGGAATGAAAACAACATCTCCCGGCTTAAGTCTCGCATCTGAGGATGTATCTCCTTTTAATAACAAATCATAAAAATCAAAAGTAGATATGACTTCTCCATTCCTTTTTAACTGGATATTTCTCAGAGAGCCAGAGGTTCTAATTCCTCCGCTGGCAAAAATCGCATTGGTCAATGTGGATAATGAACTCACGGTATACATTCCTGGCTGGAATGCTTCTCCCAGGACAAAAACACTGATGGATCTTAGAGCGCCAAGACTGACAGTGGCTTCAGTTCCTATCATTTTCGAGCTGACAGCTTTCTGAATGGCCGTTATGGAGTCTTGATAACTTAGTCCGCTAACAGGGATTGGTCCAATCTCTGGGATTGATATATCACCATTTTTAGTGACCTCAAGTGTCCATTGATTATTCTTATTTCCATAGATTATGACTTTAAAATTATCGCCCGGCCCAACAATATAGTCTGACTGAACTGGAATGTTTGAAAGCATTGCGTATGTTGCAGGCGCGTCTGTAAAGTAATCATAGCCAAAATATACGACATTATCTTTGAATTCTTTTGGCTTAGGCCTATTTCTAAAGCTATTTCCACCTTGGTATCCAAATTCGCTACTTGATTCGATAATTTGAATCTTAGATTTTATGGAGTTATCTTGTTCGTTTTCTACCTGATCTTCCTCAAGCAAAGGCTTTTCCTTTTGTGCCTCTTGCATTTCCCTAAAGATTTCTATGTCGCCTAGAGAAGCTAGCTGAGATCTTGCTTCTTGAGATATAAAGCTGAAAGCCATTATGGCAATGGCTATAAGACCTGATATTCCCTGTGATATTGATATTCTCATTTTATACATTCCAATAATTTATGAGTTTATTAAAAATAATAGTAGTAAGTTCAAAATGGCTATTGAGTATAAATCTTTTAAGTTAGATTTTATAGTAATGTCTGAACCAATCAACAAAGTTAGATAAACCTTCCTCAATTGAAACTTGAGGCACAAAGCCTATCTTTTCCTCAAGATCAGAACAGTCTGCATCTGTGACATGAACATCACCTGGTTGCATTGGAAGAAAGTTCTTCTTAGATTCAATATCTGTCTTCTTTTCCAACAGCTTTATAAAATCCATCAGCTGTACGCTCTGACCTGCTCCAATGTTATAAATTTCCCATGGGGCATTTGATGAGTTCGGCAGTGGTTGAGTGCTATCCCAATTTTCATTCGAACTTGCAGGAGCCTCAAGGAGCCGGCTTATTGCCTCACATACATCATCAATGTAAGTGAATGACCTTTTATGGTCTCCGTTGTTATTAATGTCTATAGTTTCTCCTTCAAGGATGGATTTTAGAAATATGAATGGAGCCATGTCAGGTCTTCCCCATGGTCCATATACGGTGAAAAATCTTAACCCGGTTGTTGGTAATTGATATAAATGGCTGTATGAATGAGCAATTAATTCATTTGCTTTCTTTGTTGCTGCATAAAGAGAGATTGGATGATCGACATTCTGTAAAGTGGTGTAAGGGATTTTAGTGTTACCACCGTACACAGAACTTGAGGAAGCATATATAAAGTTTTCAACGCTATTTTCTGTTGATAGCTGGATTATATTATTGAAGCCTACTAGATTTGTATTAATGTAAGACCTTGGATTTTCTAAAGAATATCTCACGCCCACTTGAGCAGCAAGGTGGATAACAATATTAGGTTTATAATCACTAAATAAATTCTTTAGTGAGTCAAAATCTGTAATATCCAAATCATGATGGCTAAAGCAATTGAGGCTCTGATTTATAGCCAACCGAGATTTTTTTAGAGAAATATCATAATAATCTGAATGATTATCTATACCAATAATCTCATAGTCCTCTTTTGCTATAGCATTAACTAATGCTGAGCCAATAAACCCTGAGGAACCAGTAATTAAAACTTTCATTGGCTTTTGGCTAAGAATTCTGCGAATTTAAATTGAAATAAATCATCAATATCAATTGATCTTTCTCGAGGCATTAAATATGCGAAGGTATTTTTAGAGTAGAACCTATCAGACATGACCATCTCCTTAGTCAGGACATAAATTGCACCATTTGGATGGTAGGTTGAATTATGTTCTTGACGGTTTGAGAAAGGCTCATCCTTTATCATGGGCACTCTATTATCATTATCAAGTTTCCTATTCCATGCAATAGGATGATCTGACTCAACAAAACTGATCACTGAATCTGCGCTCTTTTGATTGAATATAGTGATTGCATTGTCGATATCTTGGCTCGTTCTCAGTGGAGAAGTTGGTTGAAGCAAAACAACTGAATCTATCTTTAAGGAATATTCATTCTCGAGCTTTGTGATCATATATTTAAGTGTCTGATTGATGAGCGATTCATCATCAGCCAAATTTTTAGGTCTCAAAAAAGGAGACTCGGCGCCACAAGTTTTTGAAAAATCAGATATCGCCTCATCATCTGTAGAAACATATACAGAATCTAGAAATTTTGAACTCTTCGCAGCATCAATAGTGGCCTGGATCATCGGCTTTCCATTAAAAAACATCATATTTTTATTTGGCAAACCTTTAGAGCCACTCCTTGCCGGTATTATTGCAATCATTTAAATAACCAACCGATTTGTATTATTAATTATATTTCCCAGAATCTTACTCTATTTGAAATCCTCATCTTTAAAAATAATTATTTTCTTATCATTATTTATTTTGGATGAATGTAATCCCCTTCCATTTATAAAATCATTGAAAGCTTTTTCTTTCTCCTTACCCACAGCAGCTAGAAAGATATGCTCAGATTTGAGTAACCATGATGCAGTATAACTAATTCTTTTCTTGGGAGGTTTTTTTGCTTTATCCGTGTAACAAATTCTATTGTCATTGAATATATCTGATTCTCTAAAATCACCTGCTATGTGGCCGTCTTCACCCAAGCTTAAAAATACTAAGTCAAATACACTTACTTTCTTTTTATTCAACAAATTTGACATTGAATGCATCGAATGATCATGGCTAACATCTAATTCAAAGAAGTTTAATTTATCAGTTTCTAGATTAAGATTTGAATTGGATAAAAGTCTTTTAATCATTGCCTGAATGCACGCGTTATCATCATAACTGACTAGCCTCTCATCTGTCTGAAATATCTCTGTTTCCTGATTTATAAAATTATTATCAATTGATGAAAGAAAAGACTCTCCAAATCTGCCCCCAGTGAATGCAATATGTTTAATTCTTTTTGCTTGATATATTTCATTGAGAATAATTTTTGCAGCACTTACTGCTTCATCTATACTTGGAACTTCTATTATTTTCATGGGCTTTATCTCTATCGCTTCTGTCTAGATTTTTTAATCGGAGAAGTAATTACGCATATATTCTCGAAAGGACTCTTCAGATGCATTATTAATCTTATCTAAGCTTATTTTAGATCTATCTACTTCTTCTTGAATAATTTTTTCATTATGGCTTCGGTTATCGAATAAATTTAAGTGATAATTTTTATGCAGCTTGCCAAGATTAGCGCCAAATTCTTCATATGAAAAACTACTTTCTTTAACTTTATTAAAAACCTGTGCTGAAGGGGTCAAGCTTGGGTTTATAAGCTGATTTTTTAACTCTTTTAAAGATGCAATATATGAATCTTTTTTTGGATTACTTTCAGAAATTAGCTCCTCCATCTCATCTAAAATTTCCATGCCCCAGTCTTTCATAAGTATTTGTTTATGGTTTCTACTAATCGTCAATCCAGGTCTTCTTCCCTCTTTTGCTACTAGAGAATCATTTTCTACTATCTCTTTTGTCAAATATTCATCTAACTTAGGGCTATCCTTTTTAATACAGTGGATAAGAAATAACTCTAAAAAAAGCAGCTTGCTAGGCCCGATTCCGCATGGCTCAAAAGGATCTAAATCTATTGATCTCAACTCAATGTAGCTAACACCGTGGTGTTCAAGTTTTTTTAGCATTCTGTCATCTGATATATATGAACTCTTTGGTCTTGATGGAGAATAGTACTCATCTTCAATTTGGAGTACGTTCGGGCTTAATTGTGAAATATCAAATCCTTCTTTGTCTTTTATTTGTGAAAATTCATTTGAAATAGAATTTGTAGCAGTCTTGAGCTGGCCAATATATTCCTCAATTGTATTCAAGGAGATCCGTAAGTCTCTCTGTTTAGAGTTCTGATAACCTATATCGCTCATTCTTAATGATGTAGCGTAAGGTAAAAATAAAGTATGGTGATCAAGTTTCTCGAAACCATCTTTTTTTGTTCCAAGAATGCTTCTGCTAACAAAAGGAGATGCTCCAAATAAGTATAAAAGTAGCCAGTTGAATCTAGCTATGTTTCTAATTGCACCAAGATATATATTATCTCTCATATTGCGATCTAGATTGCCCTGATATTTCGATAGATGAATCAGTGCATTATCGTCAATTGAAAAATTATAATGTATCCCTGAGATTGCTTGCATTTGCCTTCCATACCTATTTGAAAGACCTTGCCTATATACCCTTTTGAATACTGCCAATTCTGATTCACCGTAATATGCAATGGGTATATTTGAATCAGTATCGATAAATGGGGGCATGCTCAAAGGCCAAAGGATTTCATCATTAATCTTGGTAGACACATTTTGATGAATCGATTCGAGAAAACCTAATGTTTCGGAGAATGTCTTAAAGGGAGGAGTAACAAATTCCATTTGTGACTCAGAGAAATCAGTGGTGATGAATTGATTAGTAAGCGGAGATCCAAACAATTCAGTTTTATGCGGTATTTTCGATATCTCTCCGTTGAGAACCCTCAGAGATTCTTTCTCAATACCGATATTAAGCGCTTTAAATATATCATCACTAATTATAGGCATATCTTGTCTGCAATATTTTGATGGTCATCAAATTGATCGTAGTAACTGGAAATCTATTTGTAAAGGTCAAGGTAACTAAAGAGGCCCTTAGAGATTTTTAAAGATCAATCATAATTGAGTTCTGAATCGGGTATGTTTATGAGCTTTGTTTTGACTTTCGACTAAAACCAGAGAATATTTTAGAGATATTCCATGGTTTGCCCCGAACGGTCTCAAGGTTCTCTGGAGCGCTATTTACAACCTCATATAAACTTCCTGTAGCTGCTTTTTGTCCAGCATTTTTCGTCAAAGGCGACCATCCATAATGGGTGATTTCCCTGGTTGTTCTGTTTCTATAAAACAGGTCCATCGGCAAACTAAAGAATATAGCTTTATTGAAACTTCCCTCGCCCACACATCTTGCATCACAATCCGTCAGCTGAATTGAAGCCCCCACTTTAGCTCCTGACTTGAATCTCTTTTGCATTTGAAAACTTACACCTTTATCCGTACCTAAAAATTTACCTACTGATGCCTGCATAGACAGATCATAAAAAGGAAGTCGATAGTGAAAATTTACAAATGCTGTTGTAGTTTCAAAGTCTTGAAATGAAAATTTCTGATCCCAATCTCGCTGCTTTAACCAATGAGTCTCTACACCGACGGCCCATCTATAGGAATCGGGAACATAAAGTACCTCGCCTCCAACACCGCCATACATCCATTCAAGAAGGCCGGCATGGAACCTGCCGTAAACATTTTCATGGAACTTGGTAGTATATTCTATATCCAACTGTCTAATTCCAGACTCACCTTCAGTTAGGTATAACCTCCTATTTTGTCTAACATAATAGAGTTCTCCATCTGGAACATGATATGTGTATTCATCAAAATTATTGTCAATATCAATACCAACAATAGCATTAACATACAGACCTTTCTTTATTGCATACTCAGCCTGAAATAATGCCTCCAACTGATAAAAATAGAACTTTTGCTGATGCTGAAGCGTTCCTGATGCATGAGGCTTGATTGTCCAGTAAAAGTTTGGGTACAGAGGATCATTCTCAATCTCGTAGGTGTTTTCACCATATTCTGGCATTTCATTAACGATGAAAATACTAGGATCAGCAGGGCCATCTCTTACTTGTTCAACGAGATCTTTTCTTAAAGTAGTTGTACGAATAGTCTCAATGCCTCTGTCAATATTTACTACTGTAATTTTTCTTATGTTTGTCGGCGAATTATTCCCAAGAACTCTGCTAGCCGTTTCCACTGCATGAAGAGTGTTTTTAAACCTGCCTTGACTTACTTCTGCAATAAGCTCATCGTCATTAAAAATAACTTTATGTGCAATAAATCCTTCATTCCTTAACTGCCACATAATTAAATTTGGCAAATATTCCTGCCAGCCCTCATTCAACTGGTGATATGGCTTCACGGTTGGTTTATTGAGTATTTCCTTGGGAGATACAAATTTAGGCGCGCCCTCGTAATTTAAATTTGAATGAACATTGAAGCCAGCATACAGAGTATTACCGTGGACAAATCCGAGATTCAGATCAACCTTGTCTCTTTTTCCCATTGTAAAACCATAATGTAAAGCCGCATTAAATCTTGTATCAATCACAAATCCTTCACTATCATCAGGGTCTGGAAACAGGACATTGAGAGATTTTCCTTCAGCATCACTATAGTCATTAGAATCGTATTCAAGTTTTATGGAGAGTCCCTCAATGGGAGTAAAATATTCAACTCCTCCAAAAATTCCTGCGTATGGCCCACTGAAGCTATTTCCCAGATTAAGCTTTCCACCAAGACTAAAGTGTCCACCTCTTCTGAACCATTTTTCTCCAAGAATATCTCCAACAGGATTGTCTATTGACTCTGATCCAGCCAATCTTCCCCAGCCTAATCCAGCAGTAAAATCAAAGTTATTCAGTCTTTTGCTTGCTACCAAATACTCTCCTGAATATGCTCCTGTACCGCCAAAATCAGCAATACCAATTGCTAATGCAGGAAGATATTTTCTTTCATCTAGTAACTTAATTTTTAAATCTATACCTTTATCTTTCCATGTTTGCCTAATGGTTGGCCTATACAATTTATATGTGCCCTCCGTATACTTCAGGGTTGCTTCAAGAAAAGGAAATACTTGAGCTGTTGCATATATCCTTCTGTATGGATCATCTCTTGAAATACCAAAGGTGAACTCACCTTCTTTGGAGAATCTGGCAGAAGGCATTTGAATCAAGCCTATTCCACCAAAGGCATTTGCAGAGTATTCCATGTTGCCGGAGTAATAATATGGATCATTCAGAATCCTATCATCCGCTAAAGAATATGAAGATATCATTAAAAAATAACTGAGAATTAGGAGCTTATGTTTCAATTTCATGATCTAAATTAACTGGTGGTGAGTTACCTATTGTAACTCACTCACCAATTAGTGGAATTGTTAATGAGAGACTACTTTTAAATATTTACTATAAAAGTCTTAGTCAATATTAATTATTTTTCTACCTGGGCTTACTCTGTAACCACTGTCACCAGACGTTGTACTAGTTGCAGTTGTAGCACTAGTCGCTGTCGTACCAGTAGTTCCAGTTGTAGCAGACGTACCTGTTGTACCAGTTGTACCAGTTGTACTAGCTGCTGATGTAGCACTAGTTGCTGTTGTACCAGTAGTTGCTGGCGTTGGCGTCGGCGTTGGCGTTGGCGTAGGCGTAGGCGTAGGCGTTGGCGTTGGCGTAGGCGTAGGCGTTGGCGTTGGCGTAGGCGAAGGCGTTGGCGTTGGCGTTGGCGTTGGCGTAGGCGTTGGCGTTG
>NZHP01000008.1 GCA_002691465.1 Gammaproteobacteria bacterium
GCAGATGACCTTCCTTCACCTGTCTAGACTCAAACGTATCACCGTTATTCCATTCATCGAGTTCTATCAAAAAGTTCTCTTCAAACTCAACTAAGGCCAGAGGAAAGACTGAATCGTCTGGAAGATTATTCATTCTAGCAAGGACTCCGATTTTCCAATCAGAAGCTTCTGTTACAGGCATATCAAATGAAGTCTTGTAATACTCTCTTAACGACTCCATCGAAGCTCCACCGAGTACCATTATAAACACTCGATCAACATAAGATTGTGCTGAACCCAGATTAAAACCTGAGCCTTCTGGAATGATTCTGGTCAAGTATAAAACTTCATCGGATGGGCCTAAAACCTGCATTGCCCTGGGAGCATCCGGAGTAGGGTATAAGTCGTATGGCATGCCAATGATCTCAAACGCTGATGACTCAAGCTCAGTAGCTAATTGATCTGGGTTTTGTACGAGTATTTCGGTCGAATTCCATCCATGTGTCCCCATAGGCCTATAATTCATCTTCTCCTCATCCTCAATGAATCTTAAATAAACCGGTTCACCGCTGCTTGGCTGCATAATTGTATAGGGATGATCAACCATTGCTTCAGTGCCCCAAACCTCTGCAAGATCCTCATCTACAATGCCCTGCGATACGATTTCATAATCCAAATATTCGTTATACGCTTCTTCGGTTACATTGAGATTGGTAACCAGCATGGTCACCATCATTATTGACTTCAACATATACTTAACTCCAAGTTTTTAATGCTTTTAAATAATACTTTTGATTAGGTATAGAATACTGTATGTTTTCATGAAGTATAAAACTTTTCTCGCCTTTGAATGAATTCAACCATTAAAAATCCTAACAATTATCGCTGGATAATATTAGCGGTCTGTTTTTTCACAATAACTTTCACAAACGGCTTAACGCTGGGTGGATTGGTTGTTTTCGATAGGGAACTACTTAACTATTTATCTGAGGTTACTGGCGGGGAAATTCTCAGGCAAGAATTAAAGCTTAAGGATGCAATCACGCTTTGGTCTACTGCTGTTTTTGCATTTATAGCAGGCATCATTATTGATCGAGTAGGGGTTCGTTCCTTGATGGTTTCTGGCATGTTTTTGTTATCTGCAACCTTCTATTTTTATGCGAAGTCTGATTCTTTGGCTGATATGTATATCATCCATATATTTCAAGGGATCGTTTTGAGCGTGTCTGGAATGGTCATCAATGTCGTCCTTATATCAAAATGGTTCAACGATAATAGAGGCTTGGCAATTGGGGTATTGCTTGCTGGTACCAGTGTTGGAAATGGAATATTTCCGCAAATAAATACTTATTTACTAACCATCAGTGATGGTGACTGGCGTCAAGTAATGATGTGGTTGGCTTTAATCCCATTGGCTTATGCTCCTATTCTGTTTGCATTGATTAAAGAGAAACCTGAAGACGTCGAAACTGAACAAGATAATGAAGCCAAAAATGATTTCAAAGCATCCAGTATCGAGGGAGGCTTCACACTTCAAGAAACATTAATGTCATCAAATTTCTGGTTCTTATCCGTCATGGCTTTTTGTACTTTTTATTCCATACTGGCAATGATTGGTCATGTATTCCTAATGTTAGATGGGGAAGGTTACTCTCCACAAATATCTGCAACCGGTGTCTCCATAATCTTCATAGGCGGCTTTATTGGTAAAGTCATCAGCGGCAAGTTAGCCGAAATGATAGGAAGAAAAATAGTGCTTGTTGGTGGAGTTGCCATGATGTTAGCGGGATCACTGTTAATCGTAAGTTCGATCTTTTATAAGAATCCATTATTGATATGGATAGGTCTTACACTCTATGGAACAGGATGGGGCGGTCTATACACTCTTATTCAGCTTCTTGTGGCAGATTTATTTGGTCTTATTGCGATTGGAAAGATCATGGGAGTGATCAATATAATAGATACAATTGGAGGAGGACTGGGTCCAATCATCACAGCTGTTATTTACGATTCTACGCAAAGCTATCTGCTGCCATTTTTAGTTATCTCTGCTCTCTTAGTGATTGCCTTAATATCATCATCAATGCTCAAGATTGATGATGAAGCAATAGAACAAAGCAGATAAGCTTGATATCGATTATTCAAAATAAAAAACCAAATTACCGCTGGGTCATACTTGCAATTTCTTTTCTATTGATGATGGTTGTCAACGGAATGACATTTGGTGGACCCACGGTTTTTGATGATTTGCTTCTAGAAAATCTCAAGAACTCCTCTGGAGAACCCATCTCAAGGGCCGAACTTAAATTCAGGGAATCTATTATGATTTGGTCAGCTGCAGGTTTTGGATTTCTCAGCGGTACCTTTGCTGATAAGTTTGGTGTCAAGCCAATTATGCTCACCGGCTTGCTCCTATTCTCAATGCTCTACTTTCTTTTTGTTGATGTAGAGACACTCACTGATATATATATTATTTATCTAGGCTTTGGACCCTGTTTAATTTTTGTTGGTTCATTGACCAATGTGATCTTGATTTCAAAATGGTTTACTAAAAATAGAGCACTGGGTCTTGGAATCATGGCGGCTGGATCGAGCATAGGTTCTGCTTTCCTAACGCCATTCTATGCTTGGTTGATGAATTATATGGACTGGAGATCTGTAATTTATTTCAATGCTTTTATCCCTCTGATAATGATCTTCATAGTACTGTTTTTACTTCACGAAAGGCCTGTCCAAATTAAATCATCATCAAATGAAAAAGATTCCTTGATGAACGGGTTCTCATTTACCGAGGCACTTAAATCTAAAAACCTTTGGTTTTTAATTCTCATGGCAATGTGTATTTTTTATACGATGATGGGAATGACCACCAATGCATTCCTATTTTTAAGAGACAGTGGTTTTGATAGGCAAGTGGCATCGGTGAGTGCAACAATATTATTTATGGGCAGTCTTGTAGGAAAAATATCGTGTGGTTTTTTTGCAGAAAAGTTTGGGAGAAAAAAAGTCCTGATTTGCTATTTCATGGGTTTTATTGCAGGTTCAATTCTCCTCACTGTTGCAGCGGGAACAAAAGATGCTGTCTTTATTTGGTTGGGTTTGGGAATTTTTGGAACAGGGTTTGGTGGAATTTATACTCTTAAACAACTTTTATCTGCAGATTTATTTGGCTTGAAATCATTGGGAAAAATCACGGGCCTAATCAATCTTACAGATACAATTGGATCAGGTCTTGGTCCTGTCATGACTGCCTTATTTTTTGATCTAACCGGCAATTATCAGACTTCTTTCTTGATCATTACATGCATTACTTGTCTGGGTTTAATTTTTTCATTGTTTTTAGACATAAATGACGACGCGATCGAAAAAAGCAAATCTGAAATTGAATAGCTTTTCAGTATAATTATTCCATGAACTCGCATTCTGACAATATACTCAAAAATGAAATAACACTGGTCACTGGTGCATCTAGAGGCATTGGTGCTGGAATTGCTAAATTATTTGGTGAATCTGGCTCTTACATAATTGGGACTGCTACGACACAGGAAGGCGCGGATGCAATAACCCAGAGAGTAAATAATGGTGTTTCCAAAGGTGAGGGGGTTGTATTGGATGTTTCCAACTCAGAAGATGTAAATAGAATCATCAAGGAAATGAAGGAAAGAGACCTACTGCCTTCAATACTTATCAATAATGCAGGCATCAGTTTGGAAAGTCTTTTGATGAGAATAAAGGACGATGACTGGAAAAAAATTATTGATACAAACTTATCCTCTGCATTCTATTTATGCAAAGCTGCGGTCTCAGGAATGATGAAAAATAGAAAAGGAAGAATCATTAACATTGGCTCAGTTGTGGGATCAATTGGTGCAATAGGGAATGCTCATTATAGTGCAAGCAAAGCGGCACTTCTTGGATTCACAAAATCATTGGCATTAGAGGTTGGGTCCAGAGGCATCACCGTTAATAATATAGCGCCTGGCTACATTACTACAGATATGACAAAAGACATCAAAAGCGAGCTCAGCGAGGCATTGATGAATAAGATCCCGATGAATCGTTTTGGCTCACCTGAAGATGTTGCTAAAGTGGCACTATTTTTGGCCTCAGAATCGGGCTCTTATATAACTGGACAAACCATTCACGTAAATGGCGGGATGCACATGGAATGATATATTGCTTAAAACTGCTTGAGAAAAGAAGCAATTACCATAAAATACAACAATCTTTTGTTTAATTTATGGGGAAAAACATGAGTGTTGAAGAAAGAGTAAAAGGCATCGTTGCTGAGCAGCTTAGTATTGGTGCTGATGAAATTAAGAATGAATCGAGCTTTATTGATGATCTTGGGGCCGACTCTCTGGATACAGTCGAGCTGGTAATGGCTTTGGAAGAAGAATTTGATATTGAAATATCAGACGACGAAGCCGAGAATATATCCACAGTTCAAACGGCTATTGACTACATAAATAGCAATTCATAAAAGCGGTTAAACAACTTTTAGAAAACGGCATGAATTTCATGCCGTTTTTTTTTTGAGTAATTTCAATGATTTTAGGAAAATAGAAAGCATGAAGAACATGATCAGAAGAACAACTCTTAAAGTAAGAGATATACAAAAATCTTATGACTTTTATACAGAAGTTTTAGGCATGGAGACCTATTACAACAATGAAGTAACCGTAAAGAATGACCTTCTGCCTGGAACAAAACAAGGTGACAAAATTCATCTGATCATTCTCAAAGCACAAGATCCAGTCATTGGAATGATTGGGTTGCTGAAACCAATTGATCCTGAGGAGCAATTTCCTCCTGTGGACTTTGATTTTAAATTTGGTTCATCAGTCTTTGTGGTTGGCGTTGAGGATGTCGAGGATTTATACGAAAAGGCTCTAAAGTTTGGAGCAAAAATGAGGGCGCCATTGAGTGAAACAATATATCCCGGTGCCGATGGCAATGACGTGCACGTCAAGTCGCTTGGATTGTATGATCCAGACGGTCATTTTTTGGAATGCAATCAGAGGCTCTGAAATCCATGAAAAAAGGTTTTAAAACAACGCCGATTTCAAGAATCACTCTTTTTTGTCGTGATTTAGAAAAATCACTTGCGCTATACAGAGACATACTTGGCTTTGAAGAAGTTGAAAGCAAGACCATCCAAACAAAAGCATTCAATGAATTAATGAATATCCATGACAAAAACTGCTTTGTCAGAATCAGCTATCTTCAGTCAGATAGCTCGGATCATGGGCTGATTGCTTTATTTGAAATCAATTCATCTGAATTAGACAAGAACCAGTCAATTCAAACTGCACAAATTCAATACGGACAAAGTGTGATTGTTTTGAGCACAAAAGATCACAAAAAGATTTATCGGGAATTAAAAAAGAAAGATTATACATTTCTGGTTGAGCCAACTGAGTATGAAAAGTTGGAAGACAGTGAGTACATTAAAGCCGGACTTTACAAGGAAATGTCTTTTTATGATCCTGACGGATTTCTCATCAACCTTATCGAATATAACTGATAGTATATAGCTTTAAATTAGAGCTATTTTCTAGGGAACAAAAGATACATGTTGGGTCAATTTATAACCATCGAAGGCATTGAATGCGTTGGCAAGTCCACAAATGCCAAATTTATAGAAACTATGCTCAATAAAAAGGGGTGCAAAACCCTTGTCACCAGAGAACCCGGGGGTTCAGGCATTGGAGAAAAAATTCGTAACATTCTTTTATTTGAGAAGAAAGATACGCTTTCACCCATGACAGAACTTCTTTTATTATTTGCTGCAAGAGAAAAACATATCAATGAAATTATAAAACCGGCCCTAGAAAACGGAACATGGGTTATTTGCGATCGTTTTACCGATGCGAGCTTTGCATACCAGGGCTTTGGAAGAGAGCTAGGTTTTGAAAAGGTAAATCAATTGAAAGCTCTGATACAAAAAGATTTCGAACCCGATTTGACAATTTTATTAGATGCGCCTCTTGAAGTTATTACCAGTAGAAGAAAATTAAACCCAAACGATCGATTTGAGTCTGAAGATAAAAAATTCTTTGGTCGAGTGAGGAACGGATACCTTGAATTGGCAAAAATCTTCGAAGACAGAGTCAAAGTGATTGATGCATCGCAGGATATAGAGGATGTTCAAAATCAAATTAAAATCTTAATCAACTCAATGGTCAATGTTCGGTCATGATTAACGAATATCCATGGTTAAGAGAAACATATCAGACTCTAGAAAAGAACATTAAAGAGCATAAAAATGCCCATGCATTTTTGATACTAGGAAATTCTGGTATTGGCCGTTTAGCGCTGGCTGAGTTTTTAAGTGATACATTCCTTGGATTCGAGGAAAGCAATTCAAGTGAGACCATTGATAAAGTCATTATTTCACCAATGGAAGATAAAAAAACAATCAGTATTGACCAAATTAGATCTTTAAAAGATTCACTATTATTAACCAGCCTAAAAGGCAAAGGCAAAGTTGGAATCATTTATCCCGCTGAATCCATGACTTATCCTGCAGCAAATAGTTTACTAAAGATTCTCGAAGAGCCGCCCAAAGATACAATGATTATTCTTATTTCTGAATCATCAGGAAAGCTGCCTAGAACCATTGTCAGCCGCTCTCAAATCATTAATTGTGGACACCCAAGTTTTGATCAAACAATCAAATGGCTGGGAGAAAGAGAAGACGCAGACTGGATCTCAATATTGTCAGTATTTGGGAATCGACCAGTTCTCTTAAGTAAAATCGGACATGAGACGTTAATAAATCAAATAAATTCAATGTCTTCACAAATAACTGGCTTAATTGATGGAAAAATAAAGCCTTCAGAAATTTCAGACTCATGGAAGAGTGAAGACATCGAACTCAATCTCAGAGTACTTTATAGTTGGATCTTCCAATATTTAGAAATAAGATTATTGAAAAGTAATGATGATCAAAATCTTCCAAATGGGTTGAAACGAATGCTTGATCAGAATATCGATCATGAACGTTGCTTCAAGCTAATGGATGAAATAATAAGACTGAGTGAATTAAAATATAGTGGAAAGGGGTTGAGTTGGAATCTTCATATCACAAAACTACTTAATCCTTTGTTTGTTGATATGTCTGGAATGAAAGAATATGTCTGAAAAGAAAATTAAAACAGATGCACTAATCATTGGCGCAGGGCCTTGTGGGCTATTTCAAGTCTTTGAATTGGGATTACTGGGCATCGATTCTGTGCTAATAGACAGTTTGCCAACGATTGGTGGTCAATGCACAGAGCTATATCCTGATAAACCAATCTATGACATACCCGGTATTCCCGTCTGCACGGGCGAAGAACTGATAGAAAATCTCTCAAAACAAATCGAGCCGTTCTCTCCCAAAATAATTTTGGGCGATGAGGTAACAGAACTAAAAAAGAGCAACGATTCATTTGAACTAGAAACCCAAAAAGGTACGACCATATCTGCAAAAACTGTTTTTATCGCTGGCGGAGTTGGATCTTTTCAACCGAGAAAAATTAGGCTCAAAGGGATCGATGATTTCGAGGACAAATGGTTGCATTACAGGGTGAAAGATAAAAAATCTTTCTACGGCAAAAAAATTATCATAGCAGGGGGAGGAGATTCTGCATTGGACTGGGCAATCGATTATGCAGAATCAAACGATCACCAAGAAAACGGTGGGACGGTCAGTCTGATTCATCGTCGAGATGAATACAGAGGGGCAGAATCTTCCGTTCAGACGATCAAGTCATTTGCAGAATCAAATCGAATCAACCTTTATGAAAATAGCAAAATATCTGGCTTTGAAGTGAATGCAGATAATTCATTTAAACTGGCTATTGATGCTGATGGAGACGAACTCAGTCTGAACGGTGATGTTTTGCTGGTCTTTTTTGGATTATCTCCAAAGTTAGGACCGATAGCCGATTGGGGTTTGGGTATCACCAAAAAATCTGTGAGTGTGGATACAGAATCTTATCAAACGAATATACCCGGAATCTTTGCCATTGGAGACATTTCTGATTACCCAGGGAAAAAGAAACTCATTTTGAGTGGTTTTCATGAGGCAGCTCTAGCGGCTTTTGCTGCGAAAGCGATAATTACGCCTGGAAAGAAAGTGAGTTTGCAATACACAACCACTAGCCCCCTCCTAAAAGAGAGGCTGGGAGTGAGTGAAAAATAATGTAAACTAATTGCTATAAGGGGGTTCTATAGCATGGGAATTGAAATCACAGGCTGGGGTAAATGCACTCCATCTGCCGTTCTAACAAACAGTGATCTTGAGTCTATTCTGGATACCGATGACGAGTGGATTACCACTAGGACCGGTGTTAAACAGAGAAGAATAGCAGAAGCACCGCTAAGTGAAATTGGAACCATAGCCGCAAAACATGCTCTTGCCGCAGCTGATAAGGATCCCAATGAAATTGATGCAGTAATGATGGCCACTTGTACGCCGGAATTTTTAATCCCCAGTACTGCATCTAGAGTGCAAATGAATATTGGTAACAACACCGCTGCCGCTTTTGATTTTAATTCAGCATGCTCAGGTTTTGTTTATGGCCTAACAACTGCTTACTCAATGATTCACTCGGGAATATTTAACAATGTTCTACTTGTTGGCGGAGAGAAGGTTAGCTATTTCCTCGATTGGACTGCTCGCGATACTGCTGTTCTCTTTGGCGATGGAGCAGGGGCAGTATTAATAGAAAAAACGAATACAGATTCTAAGCTGCATTCTTCTAAAATGACTTGTGATCCATTCTTAGGAGAAGCATTGATGCTGAAAAACTTTGGAACAAGTATGGAGATCAAGGATCCAAAGGAAGGTTATTTCTTTGGCATAAGTTTTGAAGGACAAGAGATCTTTAAAAATGCAGTCAAAACCATGGCAAGACTAGCAGAAGAAGCCTTGGAGGAATCTGGTCTTAGTGTTGATGACATTGATCTTTGTATTCCTCACCAAGCAAACCGAAGGATTCTTGAAGCAACGGCCAAAAGATGTAATTTTCCAATGGAAAAAATGATCATTAATTTAGATCAGTATGGAAATACATCAGCTGGTTCAATACCGATCGCTCTCACAGAAGCTCTCGATGAAGGTAAAGTTAAGCCTAACTCCAAAATACTCTTTCTTGCATTTGGTGGTGGACTAACTGGTGCTGCAGCAGTCATTGATTGGGGAGGGCGTTCACATGCCCTAAAGACATCAAATGAGCAACTGCCAGATAGCGGTAAAACCGCTTTGGAACTCGTCCAAGATATTCTCAATATGTATCAATAGAATGTCTAATGATCCGTATAGATCGGTATCCGGTGAGGTCTTATATTTACATGACGATAAAGGTCAGGTTGGGCATGAAAATTTCGTCATCACAAAAGATCTGAATCTGAACAGAACCCTTCGAGCGATTTGTGAGATCTACCAAGAAGATCTTTTAAGAGATGTGACATACACAGTTGATCAGAACTGGATCCCGCAAGATGCGTTTGTCAGACTCTCGGTTGATGGAGTGTTCAAAGGTTCGGGTTGGTTTAAGTTCTTCGGTGATGTTGTTGAATGTGAGAATTTTACAAAAGAAGCGGGAAGAGCTTCTCAAAAGCAGATTCTCAAAGGCCCAATTCAATCTTTTGGAGCACATCCGGTCAGTAATGATGCATGGGGATGTGCGGCCTTTGATATGAGTCGCCCATCGGAAAAACAACACTTTAATAACGTTGTCACGACATCTAAAACTGCACACGGGAATACGGGACCAAGCATTATGCTGACTGAAAAATACATAAGCTTTCATGGACAAGAAAATATTTCTGTGCCTGCAGGAAACTTTGAGGTGAACTATTACCAAATCACTTGGGATGGAAGAGAGGATATGAAGAACTGGCCACCGATTCATATTTGGGCCACGCATGATGATTTCATCATTGTAAAAATACGTTGGGATCACTTAAAATCAGACTATGTCTTGAATAGACTGGATTTAGATTAATAACCAAAATACCTGGATACATTTCAATAATGGCAGATATCAATACTGAAGTTTTAATAATTGGCGGAGGTGTAGCTGGATCAGCTGCAGCGTGTGCATTGTCAAAAAAGGGGTATGAAGTTTTATTACTCGAGAAATCAGAAAAACCTCAAGATACAGCTAGAGGCGATCATCTTCAGCCTGCGGTTTGTGAAATTCTAGGAAACTGGGATGTTTTGGATCGTTTTTTTAAGAGCGGGGCAAAAAAGAGGGCTGGTTCTTTGTGGTTTGATGAAGATGCAAATTTCTTGATGGATGCAAATGTATCCAACCTGAATATACCTGAGCCTTACTTTATGTTCATGAATCACGAGGACATCAGTGGTGTATTTGTGTCAGCGGCAGAAGAGAATCAAAATTTTTCTTTTATGTGCCCCATTGTTTCTTGTGCGCATATAGAAACAAACGATGAGGAATCCGTCTTTGAAATTAAATCAAAAGATGGAGCGATTAAAACTGTCGCAACTAAAATGATCATGATTGCTGACGGTGTCGCCTCGAACATGGGGAGATATTTCAAATTCGAGAGGACCTCTTTCAGATACGAGAGAGCGTTGGCAGTCCTTTTTTCCGATGAATACAAGGCAGATGACTTTAACAATCTGAGAACATATTTGACGGACAGAGGAATTGTCACGATGATCCCAAGAGCAAAAGGTGGATGCAAAATTGGGCTGACAATAAATCGTGACGAAATAAAATCGTGGAAAAAAATGAGTCCAGAGGAGTATCAAGATTTTATAGGTCAACTCGTGCCAACCTATAAGAACCTGAAAATGTACTCGGCCGGCATCTATCCTCCATCGATGATTATTGCCGAGAATTGGTCTAAAGAAAATATAGTGCTTATTGGAGATGCTTGTCATGGGTTGCACCCGGGAAGAAGTCAGGGAATGAATACAACAATCAAGTGCGTGGATCACCTTTTAGGTCTTTTGCCACCAAAAGAGTCGTTCGAGAAAAAAAGTGTCGCAAAGTCATTGGAACAATACCAGAAAGAGATGAAGTCCAATATCAATGAGCTTTTAGAGGCGAATCACTCCATGGGATTATCGATGGATAGTTTTGATCGAAAGTCTAAGGTTGATGAGATTGAAAAATTTAAACTTCTAGAACAAAACAAAGAAGCAGGGCATAACTACAGAATGAAATCTGCAGGTTATGGTGTTTTCTAGATTCAATGGAAAAAAGCCTAGATAAGAAATTCTATTTCAATGATGAGATCTTTAAACAGGAACTCGATAATATATTTCACTCGGATTGGATATGTTGCTGCAGAGAAGAAGACATGGATTCCGTTGGCAGTTATAAAATCTTTGAAATTGGCAATGAGAATTTTTTCATCATCAAAGACAAAAATAATGAGATTAGAGTTTTTCATAATTTTTGTAAGCACAGAGGTTGTCAAATACTTGGGGATGAAAAATCAAGCCCATTGAAAAGGAACATCATGTGTCCTTATCACTCATGGGTCTATAACTTTGATGGAAGTTTATACAAAGCGCCTCATCTGGATGTCGATACAGCAGACAAGAAGTTTCATTTGAATAAAGTGAAGAGCGAGACTTGGGGTGGCTTCATATTTATAAATCTCGATAAAAAACCATCTTCTTTCAAGAAATACATCAAAAATATAAGTGATCAGTTTATTCGTTACCCCTTGAATGAGCTGGTTTCGTCAAGATCCTATCAATACGAGGTATCAGCAAACTGGAAGGTGATACTTGAAAATTACAACGAGTGCTATCATTGTGCCGGGGTTCATCCAGAATTAGTCAGCATTGTCCCCGCATTCAAAGAAAACGGTGCAAATGGACTGGATTGGGAAAAGGGTGTGCCTCACAGAAATGGTGCCAATACTTTCACGTTCAAGGGAACAACCAATAGAGATCCGTTTCCAGGACTCAATGAATCAGAAAAAGACAATCATTTCGGTCAAGCACTTTATCCGAATCTAATGATGAGCCTATCGATGGATCACGTTGCTGCATTTATTCTGAGACCGATTTCACCGACCAAAACAATGATAGACTGCCGTATTTTGTTTCATCCAAACGAAGTGGTTAAGTCCGATTTTGATCCTGGCGATGCATCTGAGTTCTGGGACTTGGTTAACAAACAAGATTGGGATATTTGCGAAAGGGTTCAAAAAGGAATGAGCTCTAAAGCGTTTAAATTTGGGTATTATGCGCCAATGGAAGATGAGAGCCTGGATATCAGAAAATATATTCAAGATAGACTGGGAATTAAGCTTTGATGCAACCAATAAAAGCGACAAATATCCGATGGAGAGTCCTCTTCATTACTCTATTCTTGGGATACATAGCTTATGTTTTTAGAGGCAATCTTTCAGTCATTGGCAAATACCTAATGGACGATTATGGGGTCACTCAGATTGAATTGGGTTGGCTGCTTTCATCTTTCTTATGGGGCTACACACTGTTTCAATTTCCAGGCGGGCTGCTCTCTGAAAAGATTGGTCCCAAAAGCACATTGATAGTTTGCACTGTTGGTTGCACTTTGATCACGATCATCTCTGGCTTTATTGTATTGGGTGGTTTTTCAATCGCATTGATGATTCCTCTTTTGTTTATCTGTCGTTTTCTATTAGGCGCCTTTCAAGGTCCTCTGTTTCCGGCCACTGCAGGAGGCGTTATAGCAAGATGGTTTCCCTCTGGTTCATGGGCATTACCCAATGGAATGACTTCAACGGCGTTGGCACTTGGTTCTGCCTCAACGCCCCCAATAATTGTTTATCTAGCTGAATATTTTGGTTGGCAATCAACATTTTTTTTAATCTCTATATTGGGAGTGATAGGGACAATCGTTTGGTGGAAGTACTCTAGGAACTGGCCCAATGAGCATCCCGATATTAACCAGGCAGAATTAGAACTCATAGGAGAACCTGATTTCAATAACAATCAGATGACTTGGCCTATGGTTAAAGAAGTACTGAAAAATAAAAATATACTATTCACATCATTGGGTTATATGTCCATGAATTATGTTTTCTTCATATTTTATTCCTGGATCTTCATTTATTTTGTAAACATAAGAGGTTTTGATGTCTTGGAAGGAAGCATGCTCGCAAGCTTGCCATTTCTCATGGGGGCCATTGGAGCGACCTGCGGTGGCTTTCTTTGTGACAGACTACAAAAGCGATATGGCGTCATTTGGGGTCATAGAATACCCATCATCGTTGGGCTCATACCATCCGCCGGTTTTCTCTTATTTGGTTCAATCACGGAACATCCGTATCTTGCGGTTCTGTCTTTATCATTGTGTTATGGATTTATTGAACTGACGGAAGGTCCTTTCTGGTCAACCATAGGTTTCATCTCAGACAAACCACAAGCTGCTGGAGGGATCCTTAATACGGGTGGCAATTTAGGGGGAGTGCTAGCAACCCCATTGATACCAATAATGGTTGCCCAATATGACTGGGTAATTGCGCTCAATAGTGGAGGCGTTTTTGCCATATTAGGCGTATTATTCTTCATGCAAGTTAAATTCAATGAAGCCGATGAATGAGAGATATAAAAAATTATTCGAATCAGTTGAGATAGGCCCGAAGGTAGCCAAAAATAGATTCTATCAAGTCCCACATGCCATGGGTGCAGGCAATGATATGCCAAACACAAGAGCCGCTCAAAGAGGAATAAAAGCAGAAGGCGGATGGGGAGTTGTTAATACAGGTTATTGCTCCATTCATCCCTCAAGCGATGACAGGCCACTTCCGTTTGCCAGATTATGGTCAGAAGAAGACATTACCTCGCATGTCCCAATGATAGAGGCAGTTCATGAACACGATGCCCTTGCTGGCATTGAATTTTTTCATGGCGGTGCCTACACAGCAAACAGACACACTCGAATGCCTCCCATTTCACCTTCCGGAATACAACAAAAAGTCAGTGAGCTGATGGACATGCACCTGACGGCTCCAAAAGTCATGGACAAAAAAGACATCAAAGATTTAATCCAATGGCATTTGATTGCAACGGAGAGGGCCATTCAGGCCGGTTTTGATATTATCTACTGTTACGCAGGAATGGGCTTTTTGCCATACCATTTTCTTCATCCTACATTCAATAATCGATCTGATGAATACGGAGGAAGCCTCGAGAATCGCTCTCGACTCATGAGGGAATTGATCAGTGAAATGAAAGAAGTTGCCGGCGATAGAGCCGCAATCGCTGTTCGAATGTCCACTGACGAATTGCTGACTTTTAAAAGCGAATCAAGCGAAAGCGAAGCGCATGAGTTTTTTGAGATAAACGGTGAATTTCCCGATTTATGGGATATAAAAATGTCCTCTTGGTTTAAAGAATGTCCGAGTGGAAGATTTGCTGAGTCTGGTCACATGGAGCCCTATAATAGTTTTGTTAAAAAACTCACTTCAAAGCCTGTCGTGGGCGTGGGATGGTTTACTTCGCCCGACATTATGGCCAAGCAAATCAATGATGGCATTCTTGATTTTGTGGGTGCAGCAAGAGCGTCCATAGCCGATCCATTTCTGCCAAATAAACTAAAAGAAGGAAGAGAAGACGATATTAGAGAGTGCATAGGATGCAATATATGTGCTTCTTGCTACAACCAAGGCATTCCTGTTCGTTGCACGCAAAACCCATCCATGGGAGAGGAGTGGAGAAGGGGTTGGCATCCAGAAAAGATAAAGTCTAAATCTTCCGATAACTCGGTGCTAGTTATAGGAGGCGGGCCTGCTGGATTGGAAGCAACACTGTCGCTCGCAAGAAGAGGGTATTCAGTTGCAATCGCTGATTCCAATAAGGAGCTTGGTGGACGAATCAATATGGAGTCAAAGCTGCCAGGTATGACGTCCTATAAAAGAGTGGTTGATTATCGAGTCAATCAGATCAATCAATTAAACAATGTTGATGTCTTTTTAGACAACGCATTGAGCCCTGATGATGTTTTAGAACTGGGATTTGATCATGTTGTCACAGCCACGGGGTCAACCTGGCAACCTTCAATTATGGATGAAAAATCCGCACCGGTATTGATTGATAAAACGGATACTATTATTACGCCCGAGGATGTTTTAAATGGCTGTGAACTAAAATCACCAGTGATAATCTTTGATTTTGATTATTACTATATGGGCGGATTAATGGCCGAGTACATAAAGGATCTTGGTCATGAAGTAACGATCATCACTCCATTTGATAAAGTTTCACCCTGGAGTTTCAATAGCAATGAAATAGATGAAATTCAATTGAGGTTATTAGAAAAAGACATCAAAGTGTTTACCCAGAATCGCATCATCACGGTAGAGGATTCTTCTGTAAAAACCATTCACAAAGTGAGTCATGAGGAAACTGATATCGATAGAGGCTCATTGGTGCTTGTTGGATACAGAAAACAAAATGATTCACTTTACATTGACCTTAATTCTAGAGAAGGTGATTTAAGCTCATCAGGAATTAAATCGCTCCAAAATATTGGTGACTCAAATGCCCCTGGAGCTGTTGTTCATGCTGTTTATGCTGGCCATCTTTATGCAAATACATTCGACCAAAAAGACACTGATACTTACGATGATTTCAAACTTGAGTACCCAGTCATTCAATAATTACTTCATTCTTTACAAAAGTTTCTAACTCCATTGATAACTAGACACAAAAGTTTTGAAAATAGTAGACTAATCTTATGAAAAAGATCTTAAAAGGAATACTCCTATTATCCGTTATTGCTCTTGTTTATAACTATTTCATCAAAGCAGATGCTGAGGTTGCATATGGAATCAACGTTGACGGCATACAAATTGATCCAATCGATATGCATCTTCATACGGGAACATGGGAA
>NZHP01000009.1 GCA_002691465.1 Gammaproteobacteria bacterium
AGGGAGGGATTCGAACCCCCGGACGGTTTAACCCGTCAACGGTTTTCAAGACCGCCGCATTCGACCGCTCTGCCACCTCTCCATTAGATTTAGATAAGTATTCTATAGAGAATCATAAGGTTTTAAAACAATAAATAGAAAGCCTGAGTGATGTTTATTCGCAACTTGATATAATAGAGTAATAAATACAACATAAAGCAATATGCTCAGTTCAAATCAAATTTCAATAAGCCCATGGTTGTAGTTCAAAAAAGCGTTGCTCACCCGTGGATGTGCGATGTTTTAGGTCATATGACGACTCGTCATTACGTTGCAATGTTTGATGATGCAGCATATCACATGCTTTATGAAGTCTTTGGATGGACGGGTTCAAGCGACGATGACAATAAAATCGCATGGGCAGATGTTAATCACACGATTGATTATAAGTCTGAAGTCTCTGCAGGCGATATACTTGAGATTGAGGCTAAACTAACAAAAATAGGCAATAAATCGATCACAATATACTACGAAATGAGAAATCTTGGAAAAAATGAAGTGGCTGCTTCACTTCAAGTTATTTCTGTTCTTTTTGATCTAGAGTTAAGAGAGTCCGTTAAAATCTCAGAGGAATTAAAACAACTCGCATCTAAACATTTAGATAAAAACTAAAAGGACAACTTGAAGACATTGGCTCATGCTGATCAGGCCTATGAATACCAGGAGTGTTTTCCAAATTGATTTGGTTTGACTTGTGTTCTGTGCTCATAAAAGTATTCAAACCCTCTCATAACATTATCCAAGTATTTTTGAAGCTGCTTTCTGATAAAAAGGTTCCAAGCAAACCAACTTATGACTGCATTCTTATATGGTAGTTTGGGGTTAACCTGAATACTTAATACCGTTCTCTTATCAACCTCATAAACTCTCCAATTCACGATGGTATCTCTTTTTCTTGCTCCAATCTTAAGATCATAGCCATCGTCGTTCCAGTTAAAGAATTCGCGAGTATACTTGAGTCCATTTAGATAAGTGATTTCATCTATGGATCCATCGCCTGGCCATTTTAGAGCAATATTCGAATAGCAATACGGGTGAAACTGCTCAAGATTTCCCGGTCTTCTAATGATTTCCAAGATCTCATCTTTGGAGCATTCAAAGTTTGATTCTGCTCTAATGTATCGAATATCTAATCCCTGTCTGATAACTGATTTGGTGAAAGCAAATAGTGAGAAACAAACCACTCCTCTCCTCTATTGATGCTAAAGAATTCTGAACATGCAATATAAAATAATCTCCACCTGTAAAAATGGATCGATGGTTTTTGATAATGATTCTTAAAGATACTGATGATCTTTTCCTTTTTTTGATCATGAATTTTGAGCCATTCATCAAGAGTTCTTGTGTATTGTGCACCATTAACTCTCCATATTTTCTTTACATCGAATGCATCGAAATAAGAAAAAATATCATTTGATGGCATTATTCCGCCTCTAAAAAAATTGCGTGTCATCCAATCTTTTTCGCCGGATTCCTCATACAGGTATGCCGTTTCTTTGTGGCAGAAGATATGAATAAAGAGCAATCCATCTGGTTTGAGAAAATGTTTAACTTTTTCCAAAAGGTCTTTGTAGTTTCTCATATGCTCAAACATCTCAATGGAGACAACGCGATCAAATTCTTTTTCTAAACTCAATGAATTTACATCTTGCACTTCAGGATGAATATTTTTGAGATTTTTTTCTTTTGCTATATTTTCTATGTGTTCGATCTGATCCTTTGAGTTGCTCACACAATAAATATTGCAATTGGGAAATCGCTCTGCGAGAAACAAAGATAAACTTCCCCATCCGCATCCTAGGTCAAGAATTGTTTGACCGTCTTCTATTTGTGCTCTGTCTAAATACAATTCCATCATCTCAATTTCTGCCTCCCCCAGTGTTGTGGTCTCATCATCAAACAAACAACATGAATATTTGAGTCTGGGTCCGAGCACCGCTTTGAAATAGTCTGCTGGGACCTCGTAGTGTTGCTCATTGGCATCTATGGTATTTTCAGCAATTGGTCCTCTGTTTAAGCCATCAATCACCGATTTCTTCTTGTCTTCGCTCATTGCTTCAGTGAGTCGTGAGAGACTGAATTGCTTAATAAAGAGCCTAAGCAATGAATCGGGAATCAATCCACGTTCTGCAAGATAAATTCCAAATGAAACCATTTTTATTGTGCTCCCATGGGATTAATAATTGGAATCCAATCTATGACTTCTGCGACATTGCTTGTCTGGGTTTGAGCGCCCATTTCATTCTCAAATAAGAGGTTTCTATTGAGGTTGTATTTTCTCGCAATGACCCTAAGAACAGTTGTTGAGGCAAAAAGAGCTTTGCCTTCATAGGCGCCCTCCTTGATGATATTAGTTCCAGATTCTACCTCTAGAGGATCTTTTAGAAATGCCGAAGTTAAATCTCCAGTGGATTTGTATCTCATGCATTTTCTTTTATTGATTTTATTTTGAGTATTCAAATTACAAACCGAATCATCTCTGATGATCTCTCTGGTTTCAGAATCATTGGAAAGAATGACAAAGAACGGAAAATCATTTTCCAATGACAGTTCTGCAGATCTCAAAAGGGAATAATCAACAACCTTTTGTGCTTCAGCATCAGACCTGTTTATCCACTGAGAGCCTTCATAGACAACCCTGTAGTGATTTGCTCCAACGTCAATAAGCTCTTCCTTGTAACCGTCGATGATGCTCTGGTTAAGATTGCCAGTTGAAGAACAAGCAAGAATCATCAAAGTTGACGCAATGCTTAGTATATTTCTAATGCGATATTTCATTTTAGGTTTCTTTTTTCTCGTATCTTCCGGGTGCGAGTGTATTTTCCAATAACCGAATAAACCAATATGGAGTCGCCTTCAATAGAAATACCAAAATTTTATAGGTTTTTGTTGGCACACATATGGGCTTGCCCTTAAACATGGCATCCACTCCTTCTTTTGCGATTCTCTCCGCACTGAATTTCATAAATGAAGGGACATCGTCCATCATCTTTTGAACATTACTGGCTGTGTGAAAATTTGTCACAGTAAAACCAGGGCACACCGAGGTAGATGTGATCCCAATATGGTTGTAACTGGAGTTCATTGCGTCACTGAATCTGTTCATGAAGCTTTTGATTGGGCCATACAGAACCTGAATTGCAGAAGGGGGCGCAAATGCTGCAACGGAAGAAACGATCATGATTTTACCTTTGCGCACCTCGATCATGTCTCTGACAAATAGTTTAGTAAGACTGATCACAGACGTCGCTAGAACACGTATGAATTTCTCTTCGTCTTCCAAAGATGTCACATGAAATGTCGTTGCTATGCCATACCCCGCATTGTTTACGAGAATCTCAATGTTGTATTCTCTTTCTTTTGTGGTTTGATAAATATGCCTTACAGACTCTTTATTGGCCAAGTCACTGGAAATGTAATCGGATGTAATCCCAAATTCTTCTGATAACTGCTTGCAGCAATCCTGCAGATTCTGTTCATTTCTAGAAACCAGAACTATGTTGTATCCTCTGCACGCAAGATCTTTTGCAATTTCGAAACCGATGCCAGATGAACCACCTGTGATTAGTGCGAATGAATTAGTCATAATTTAACAACCTCGTCTTTAATTTTGCTCGTATTAAGTCATGGAATCAACCAGGATGCTTGATGCTTCCCGGTCGTCCAATTGTGAATGGCTCTTCGGTGACCGCTCTTTTTTAGGTACAAGAATTCCATCGATTCAAACTGGAATACAAGCACACAAAAATTTTGAAATCCATCATTAGACTCAAGATTAAATGTCGAAGGATCATATTTAAAGGGATCTTCAATTTTTGTACCCGGAGGGCCACCGACAAAATAACACTCTTTTGACATTTCTTGCGATAGAGCCCAGGAACCTTTTGTCACCTCGTCCTTATGATGAAGGTTTATCTTTCCATCAAACCTTATTTGGATCTTTAAACTTGGATCATAACCATGAACCGATGCATGAGAGTCTTTCTTAATTTGCTCTAGCTTTATTGACCTGAAATCAGTATGAAATCTGATCAACCTTTTTTCTGGATCAAATTCTCTTAAAACCATTGTACGAGTTGAAACCCTTTTGCCATCGAAGGTTGATAACGTCGGGGTATGGAAAAGAGTGTGCCTATCTTTTGATGCAATCTCCAAAATATGAAATGCAGAGTCCAACGTCTGATCAAGCTCTATATATTCCTCGGGTAAGGATAAGAGCCCTGTGGATTTTTCATTCGGTTTCTTTTGGATCATTATCAAAAATTTTAAGTACAATACTCTGATTATATTTGATTTAAATTACTATGAGTGAAAATGATTACCCAAAGGTCGGTGGAAGATCAGCAAAAATAGCGCTGGTTCTTCTGGTCATTGTTTACATATTTAATTTTGTAGACAGGCAAATACTTTCGGTCCTTGCAGAAGAAATTAAGGCTGATCTGAATATCACTGACAGTGATTTGGGTTTTCTTTTTGGCACCGCATTTGCAGTTTTTTATTCAATTTTTGGAATTCCGCTTGGAAGATTGGCAGACACTTGGTCTAGAAAAAATTTACTAAGCATTGGTCTGGCGCTTTGGAGCTTGATGACTGCATTATCGGGTACAGCAAAATCATTGACTGCATTATCGGTTTATCGAATTGGTGTGGGCATTGGTGAATCGACAGCCAGCCCTTCCTCCTATTCAATCCTTTCGGATTATTTTTCTCCTAAAGTCCGATCAACCATTCTATCGATCTATTCGAGTGGCGTTTATCTTGGTGCAGGCATTGGTCTTTTTCTTGGTGGCTGGATTGTTGAGCTCTGGACGGAAGCATACCCAGATCCTAGTCTCGCTCCTCTGTCCCTCAAAGGATGGCAAGCTGCATTTGTACTGGTTGGATTACCCGGTGTCCTGCTTGCATTCCTTACATGGCAAATAAAAGAACCCAAAAGAGGTGGAAGCGAAGGAATAGAATCGATCATTACCACTGATCCATTGACTGCATTAAAAGATGAATTCATTGGAATCTCACCATTTGTTATCTTTTCTGCAGATAATCGACTCAGAGCCACCGCAATCAACTTACTCATGGCATCTCTGATCAGCTCTTTGTGTTTTGCACTCTATAAACTGACAGGCGATCTGATTCAGTGGCTTGCATTCGGATTGGGGGCATATATTTTGAGTTGCTGGATTCACGGACTCAAATTCAGAGATCCAGTTACATTTGCTTTATTATTTAAAACAAAATCTCTCATATTTACAGTTGTCGGATTTCCATTCATATCATTCGTAACCTATTCAATTGCAGCATTTGGGCCAGCTTTTTACATGCGAAATTTTGGGATTACCGAGGGTGAAGTTGCAACAATTCTCGGACTAATTACAGCGGTATTCGGAACATTGGGCGTGGTTATTGGAGGATATATTGGGGATCGATTAAGAGAGAAGTATGTCAATGGAAGGCTTTATGTAGGTTTTGGGTTGATCGTACTTGCTGTGCCAATGGCAATGGGAATGTTGTTCACAGAGAGTCTTTTAATGTCCTATGTCTACTATTCACTCTTTCAGATTGCCACTCCGATGTGGGTTGGAATTGCACCAACAACTGTTTCTGATTTAGTGCTTCCAAGAATGAGAGGCGTTGCAGGGGCCTACTACATTCTAATGGTCAGTATGCTGGGGCTTGCACTTGGTCCTTACACTATTGGATATATCAGTGACTACTTCTTTTCTCTTGGATATTCCGATGCCGTTTCACTCAAGTATGCATTGGCCTGGGGTCAGTCTGCACTTTTGATAACTGTGATTGCTCTTATAGGTGCTTGTTACTATCTACCCAAAGAAGAACCGACAAAATTGGATAGAGCAAGAAAGCTGGGTGAATCTATTTAATATCTAATTCGGATCATAAATAGCCCAGATCTTTACTACTCCTTCAGGAACTATGAATCTTCCCTTGGATCCTGTTGGAACGATCATTCCTTGCCCTGGGTTAATTTCATGAGAATTACCATTTTCATCAGTCATAATTATCTGGCCTTCGATTACATACATAAATTCATCATAGGACCAATCCGATGGAATATTGGCTTTACTGGATTCCCAAAACCCTAAAGAAAAAGATTCATCCTTATTATTAAATGTCTGCTCTTCCTTTGTTTTGAGACCATCTTGCATACTGAATTCTTTCTTAGACATGGATGAAAGAATTTTTTGAGAGTTATAGTGTGTTCTTGCATCTTTATAGATATCTCTATCAGGATCAATAGTGGTCTTCACAAGTCCATCATAGAAATAGATGGCCTCTACATCTTCTGAAATTTCAAATGAACCCATCCATCCTTTTGGTATCAAGAAACCTTCGCCTGAAACGAATTTATTAGACTCCCCAAAAGTTGTCTTTGTCTTTATTTCTCCAGACTTAAGTAAAAAGAAGACATTATAAGGATAAGGTGTATTAATCTCTTCAGAACCGGCTTTTGATTTCCACAGGCCAATACTAAAATTACCATCCTCACTAACAAAAAGTTCGAGATCAGCAGAATCCCATAAGCCATACCCCGAATCGTATTCTTCATATGGCATTGATTTAAGCCTATCAATGGATGATTCATCAATCAGCTCTAACCCATGAAGACCCGATGAAATGCATAAACTTAAAGCAATTGTTGATTGGAAAAATGTTTTGATATAAATACTCACTTATTTCTTTATTTTTAATCTTATATCAAAATCATCAATTGGATATATAGTGTGCTGTTCATTAACTGTTTTAAGCTTATCTAGAAGTGTCTTAGGCATATCGGATGCTTTTCTAGACTTCATATCCACATGGATAACGAGTGTTTCAGAAATGGCCGATAGTTTTTTATCTTTATTTAGTAAAACACCAACTATGTGTATTAACTTTTTATTAAAGTCATGAATCCTAAAATTTGATATTACATCTTCTCCTTCCAAGAATTCATGCATATATCTCAGACTGTCTTCAATTGCAAAGCAAGAATATCCCATTTGCAAATAATCCTCATCGAATCCAATTTCTTCGAAAAGATTTCTCGAGTTCTCATCAAAAGCTTGCAGGTAATAAGCCACATTCATATGTCCGTTTTGATCGCACATGTCATGCGAAACAGAAAATGTTGGGGCTACATATGGAAAGATATTCTCAAAATCAGTCATAAAAAAATCCTAAGTTCTATTTTTTACATACATGTTAATCTTTGCCCTGAAGACAACTTGATCATTGAGGTCTTTAATTTCTACTGGAACAACTATGGTGCCTTCCTGATTCCAATCAATTTCAGATCCGTCTGAAACAGCAATTAAGTTTGTTTCTGCTTTTTTTAGATATTCAACAGTCATGCCTGATGGAATCCATTGTTTGTCTCTTGGCAATGATGCTTCTATCATCAAACCTCCAGATAGCTCTGCCATGTTGCACATGGCTATTGCGTGAACGGTTTTAATATGATTTGTAACAGACCTTCTCTTCTTAAGTCGGACCTCACATCTGTTTTTCTTTAATTCAGTAATTTGCGACCGAATGGAGAAAAAATATGGGGCATTCATGCAGACCATGAATGTAAATATTCTGTTGCCAAACGGAATCCCTTTTAACTTTTCGAATAAATCTAAAATTTTCATCTTGTCATTGCCTCCTAAGAACGTGATTATAGTGAGATGAGTAATCAATCCAAGTTACTTCTTTTGGCATCTATTATAGGCACATTTCTAGCCATCTATTCAATCATGGAAACCAATAAAAATTTCTCCTCACTTCCTGACAATATTATTGCAACTGTCAATGACAAAATCATACCCAGTGATAAATATCAAACCGTCATTAATTTGATTCAAAATGACAAACGAGATGAATTGACAAAAGCTGATCGGGAAATGGCATTAGATCGAATTATAGAGGAAGAGCTTTTGGTTCAATATGCCTATAAAAATGGATTCTTGGAAGCAGATGATCTTTTGAGAAAAAGCATTGTCAGATCAGTGGTTGATTCAATAGTAGAGCAGTCATTATCGGTAGTGCCAGCAGAGCAGGATCTACTGAAATTCTATGAAGCCAATCGACAAATCTTTGCAACCGATGAAAAGTATCGAATTGTGATCCTCTCCTCCAAGAATCAGTCAGATATCGATGAGGGCAAAGTAATTTGGCAAAGTAACTATGATTTAAGCTTATTGAGACAGGTATTTAAAAGCATTGACCGATTGGATATTCCTACTGGATTTATTTCAACAATCAGGTTAGGAACCCTTGTTGGCCCCTTGCTAAGGGACAAGGTTTTGTCTCTGCAAGTGGGTGAGACAAGCGAAACATTGAAGACAATCTATGGATACTCGATTGTTACATTGGTTGATAAGAAGGATCGAGTTATCCCAGAGTTCAAAGAAATTAGTGAAATTGTATTGCAGGAATACAAAAGACAACAACGCGAGGAGATACTTGAAGAATTATTGAAAGATTTAAAAAGGCAATCTGATATTAAAATCAATGAGGGTTATACAAATTAATCATCAATGAGTATTTTTAGGGCAATATTCATAGCATCGTTAATCTTTTTATCTTTTCAGGATCTTTCGTTCGCTCACACAAAAAGTGTGTCGTACTCAACTTGGACAATCCAAGAAGATCAGGCGATTCTTGATTTCACAGTCTCCTCTAGAGAAGTAACAAAATTAAAGGAATATCAATTAAATTATCCGGATTTAGAGAAAAGCATAACAAGTCATTTGGTTAAAAATATTACATCGGAGCAGATTCTTCCTAGTCCCTCTGTGAATATTCTCAATACAGAAATCGGGACAACAGGAATTTCTCTTAAATTTGATATAAATCGGGTTGATGATTTTATTATCGATATGAATGTATTTTTTGATCAAATTCCAAGTCATATTCACTATGCAAAAATTAGTCAAATAGAATATAAAAAGACTATAGCACTCAATCAAAATAGTCATGAGATAGTTATTTTGAATAATGAGAGCGAAATAATAAAGCCAGTGTCTTTGGATTCATTTAAACAGCATCTTGGACTTGGCTTTACTCACATTCTTGAGGGGATTGATCATTTACTTTTTTTACTCGCTTTACTTATTTTGTGCAACTCGCTTAAAAGTCTTATTTTTGCTGCGACAGGATTTACCATCGGTCACAGTTTAACCCTAGCACTTGCTGCTTCAAACATGGTCATTCCTCAAGTCAATATAATTGAATCATTGATTGGATGGACAATTGTCCTCGCAAGCATTGAATCGCTGAATCTTCCAAAAAATGAGCTCAAAAAAATACAGTGGGGCATTTCACTCATAATAATCATGTCATTCATCTTCAGTGCTTCTAATATGATTAATCTGAGTGGTGGTTTTGTTCTTGGGATTGGACTTCTATCACTGGCAATACTGAGATTGAATGAAGATGTCGAACAAGCAAATAAACTGAGGCCAATGCTGGCGATTATTTTTGGCACCATCCATGGATTTGGATTTGCAAACATTCTCAATGAAATCAGTTTGGATAGAACAAATTTTTTAGTTTCACTTTTGGGATTTAATATTGGCGTTGAGATTGGTCAAATACTGGTTCTTTTGATCATGTGGTTCGTTATGTCTTTTCTCGTGAAAAGTATTATGGCTGAAAACATGAAAAAGATAACCGAGATAGTTTCTTCAATCTTATGTTCAATTGGTCTATATTGGTTTCTGGTGCGTTTACTAGGATAAACATAATTTAAGGGGGAACAATGTCTAAAAGTATCAAATTTTTGCTTCTAATATTGATTTTAGCTTTAGTTGGTCTATCAGCGTTTATACTGACAACATCGCCTCACTCATATAAAAAGTTTACTACCGACTATTACGATACAAATCCACTAACCAACCAAGATCCAACTGACATCAATAGGCCTATTGAATTGGTTGAAAATGATTCAAAACAGATACTGTGGGGAGACACGCACGTCCACACGACTTATTCGATGGATGCGTTTTACATCTCTTTACCCCTCATGCATGGATCAAGAGGTGCATTCCCGCCTGCTTTTGCTTGCGATTATGCCAGATTTGTCTCGCAAATCGATTTTTATGTTTTGACAGATCATGCTGAATCATACACGCCAAGAACATGGAATGATCAAGTTGAAAGCATAAGACAATGCAATGCGATTTCTGGCGAAGAAAATCCAGACTTAGTGGCGTTCATAGGATGGGAATGGACACAAGCCGGAAGCACACCAGATGATCATTATGGTCATCACAATGTATTCTTTAAAGATTACAAGGAGGGTCAGATCCCTGCCCGACCAATTGCTGCGGGCGGAGCCCTTTCTTTGGTTCTCAGACTTCAATTGGCTGATGTGAACCGTAATTTATATCTCTTTGATCCCGTAAACAGTGATTATTATTTTTCATTCGCGGACTACCTCGACATGATTCTTGAGACAGAGTCTTGTCCAGAGGGATTGCCATCAAATTATCTGCCCAAAGATTGCTACGAAACAGCTCAGACACCTGCTGACCTTTATAGCAAACTCGATGACTGGGGTTTTGAGGCTGAGGTGATTCCTCATGGAACAACATGGGGTTTTTATACACCACAAGCTGCAAATTGGAAAAAATACATGCGAGATGAGGACAACATCAGACCTGATTATTCGAGTGTAATTGAAGTCTACTCAGGTCATGGAAACTCAGAAGAATATTTTGATTTCAAAGTCGTCGATTTCGATAAAGATGGAGAGATGATTTGTCCAGAGCCGACAGAGGACTATCTACCAACATGTTATCAAGCAGCGGTGATTAATAAGAACAGATGCCTAGAAGAAGGGAAATCTATAGAAGTTTGCGAAGAATTGGCTGAGCAGACTAAAAAGCAGGTTAATGACTTTCCAGGCGCTACTGGAGCGAGAGTGCTATTTGGTGTTGATGACGATGCATGGCTGGATGCTGGACAAGCCAGAGGAACCTATCTCCCTGCATTTAATTACCGACCTAAAAAATCTGTTCAATACGGCTTGGCTTTAAGGAATGAAGAATTCGAAGACGGCAAAGAACGATTCAAATGGGGATTCATAGGATCCAGTGATACACACACTTCAAGAGCAGGACATGGATTCAAACAATTACTTCGCGTGGGTGGAACTGAAGCTAGAGGGGCTGTCAGTGAGAGATGGAGACACTTACTGAATGATGTGACAACTGAAAAAACAAAATCCGGACTGAGAACGGTAGAAGAGCTGAATGAATTGACCGGTGCTTCGCCCATAGATGTAGAGAGAGCTGCAAGTTTCTGGTCACTTGGAGGCCTGATGGCTGTGCATTCGTCTGGAAGAGATCGTGATTCAATCTGGCAAGCGATGAAAAGAAAAGAAGTATATGCAACAACTGGACATCGAATCTTGCTCCATTTTGATTTAGTAGATCAAGACTCAATCAAACCTATGGGAAGCATCATTGAAACTTCTTCAAATCCAAGATTTCGTGTGAAAGCAATGGGTTCATTTATACAGCTTCCTGGATGCCCAGACTACGTATATGAAGCGCTTTCAGAAAAGAGACTTCAAAAGATTGCTAATGGTGAGTGCTATCATCCTTCGGATGATCGACATCAGTTAGAAAGAATAGAGGTCATCAAAATCACTCCACAAAACAGCAAAGATGAAGATCCATCAACATTAATTTTTGATGCATGGAAATCATTTGACTGTGGTCCGGAACAAATACAATGTGAAATTGAATTCACCGATGAGGATTTTTCAGCGAATCAGAGGGACGTTGTTTATTATGTAAGGGTCATTGAAGAAAATACGCTGCTGGTTAATGGAGGCAATATGAGAACACAATTTGATGCCGATGGTCATCCAATCTCTATCAATCCATGTAATGCCGATTATAGGGAAGATTATGAAGAAGAATGTTTAGGCCCCGGTGGTCATCGAGCCTGGTCTTCTCCAATCTTTGTTGATTACAAACAGCAAGTTATTAATGCTAATATTGTTAGTGATATTCAAACCAGCATAGAAATAAATGAGCAATCTGCAATTAACTAAACGTGATTTCTTAAAGTATGGCACCAGCTTAATGACTGCTGCTGCCCTGCCATATACTTATCAAGTGGCTCTTGCAAAAGAGCAATGGGACACAATTATCATCGGAGCTGGTACTGCAGGAATACCTGCAGCGATATTTGCTGCAGAAAGAGGTCTAAAGGTACTGGTAATTGAGAAGGCATCTGTGATTGGAGGAACTCTTTTTGTCTCTACTGGTCAAATAAGTGGGGCTGGTACTGTCTTTCAAGAAAGAAAGGGTATAAAAGATTCTCCCGATCAACATTTCGATGACATCATGAGAATTAACAACAATACTTCTGATCCAGCGCTTACCAGAATACTGGCTGATCATGCCGGTCCAACAATTAATTGGCTGGCAGCCAACGGTTATACAATTTTTGAAAATCATCCTGTTAAAAAAATGGCTCATGATGCATTCTCAGTAGCCAGATATCAACAAGGACCGAAAGGAGCTACAGCAATATGGGGTGGCGGCCTCGCAATTCTCAATACAATGAAACCTTTATTTGATAAACAAGTCAGCAAAGGTTCGATTACCATTCTCCTAGAAACGAGTGCGGTTGATCTAATCCAAGCACGAAATGGCGAGATCAATGGCGTTATTGCACAAAATAGAGAAGGTAAAAGCATCGAGTACAAAGGTCGGAGTGTCATTCTTGCTTCGGGCGGATGTGCCTCAAACCCAAGAATGTATGAAGAGCTTCATGGAATTCCGCTTTATTGTCAAATGGCCTATCCTCAAAGCCAGGGTGCTGGCCTCATTCTTGGACAATCCGTTGGTGGATATTTGAGAGGCGGAGAAAAATACTCACCGCTGTACGGCATGATTTTATCAGATGATAAAGTGCCATCGACTCCTTATGGCGTTGCTATCAATGCGATGGAGCGACAACCTTGGGAAATTCTCATCAATTCAGAGGGCAAAAGATTCGTTCGAGAAGATCATGAAAGTATCGATCATATCGAACATCAAATTGGAAAGCAGTCCGCTCATCGACATTGGACAATAATGGACCAGAGGATGCTCAATAAAATGCCTCCTATGATCTACGATTGGTCTAATGAGAGAATCGCGAAAGAAGCCGACAATCACGCCATGTTTAAAAGTGGGTCTAGTATTAGAGAATTGGCCATCAAAACAGGGCTACATCCAGTGAATCTTGAAAATACAGTAAATGACTATAATAGCAATATCAAAAACAAACAAGCAGACTCATTTGGAAGACTGCATCGACCACTCGCTATTGATCAAGGACCATATTACTCAGTACAAATGAGTGGCTGGAGTCTGTGTTCATTTGCAGGTTTAGGTGTCAATAAAAACTTTGAAGTTGTCAGACCTTCAGGTGAACCCATTAAAAACCTTTATGCAATAGGTGAAGTCATTGGATTTGGAGCGACCTCGGGGAATGCTTATGTCAATGGAATGGGCGTAACTCCGGCACTCACATATGGAAGGCTTCTCGGTCAAAGAATCTAAGCTTTTTCAGTTAAACTTATGAAATATTCTTTTGTAGCCCAAGCGCTATAGAATAGAAGTGAGAAGAAAACGGTGCTCATCATTAGTCGCAAATCAAAAGGAATGGCCAAAACGTAGGTTTGTACAAGAGAGTTGCCGTCGTGTCCATTTAGATATACGCCAAAATTAACTACGATGTGCCAAATCAAAACACTGCCAAAAGTATATTTCATTAAAGATAGTAGTGACCCAGTTGACTGATATCTGGAAATCAAAGCTATGAATATTAGAGTGCCATATACAAAAAACATTGTTTGGCCGTAAAAGCCTAGAAAAAGATCAGTGATCAAAAGAATGCTTACGGGCATTAAAACCTGAATTGATTTATTTTGAGTCACATATGGCATAAAGAGTGCCAAAGCCAAAACAGGTGTCCAATTGGCCGGTAAGAAAAATCTTGCGGCAATAACACATGCCAAAACAAATATAAGTGGTTTAAGTACATGATAATTTTTCATAAAAATGTTCCTGTTTAGGTTGGTGAAATTATAACAAAGCGTTTATAAAAATAGTTCCTATTTTATTCCGAATAGACCAATTCAAAATGTTCAACAATGACGGGCATGTCATCAGTGCATGCACGACCATATGATTCTAGAACATTGTTCCAATAGTCTCTATGAAGAGGGATCCATATTTCAGGGTCTCTGACTGGTGGACCATCGATCTTTGTAACTTCATAATCAATTTCTCCAAACGTTGTCTCTTCAATTTTTGTAATTTGAACCACAATCTCGGGCTTTCCGTCATAAGACAGAAGTATTATGGGTTGCCCGGCATGGCTGTCAGGTATATCTTCAGCCTCCATTAACCATGGCAAAGAGAAGGTACCTACTTTTTCACCATCTTTGATGAAATCAATGATTAGGCCTGTTGTTTCTTCATCGATACCAATGGAACGAATCTGATGGTCAACTGCGAGCTCAGGTTTTGATTCGATAACTCGATTCCAATAATCGTCAATTGGCTTTAAATCAGGATTTTTTATTGCTCCTCCTCCGAGGATGGCATTGATTCTTTTCATAATTTTTAAAATGAATTTCTATTGCATGTTAGAATTTTTACATATTGAGTGAAACCAATTCAACGATAATTTACCTATAATGTATGAATTTTAGATTAGCAATTGGAAGTTTATTGATACTGATGACGATGTCATTAAATATCAATTCACAAATTGATGCCAATCAGGCCATATCTAAATTATCAATTCTACAGGAATCTCTGAATCAATCTGATATCAATGAGCGAACGATCAAGGACACTAGAGAGAATGCAGTTGAAATCAGAACAAATGCATTAATTTGCGTTGATCAAATTGAACCGCAAGTCGAAACTCTCAAGCTTGAAGTTGAAGCGCTTGAGCAAATAAGTCCCGATGTTGATATACAGATCTATGAAAGACTATCAGAGGCAAGAAGTCGACTGACAGCTGAAGATGCCAAATTGAAAAACTGTTCTTTAACAGTTGTTCGATCAACAAGAATTATTGATCTTTCAAATAGGCTCCTCAATGAGTTAACGACTGAGCTACTGAGCGAAAAAAATGAAGATATTTTTGATGCCATCGCTACACTCCCTGCTCAACTGAAACAGCTTCCAGATCTTTTCTTCAATGACGAGGCCGTTCAGAGAATCACAAATGAAACCCTCTTTCTTCTAATGTTGTTTTTAATTCTTGGTTTTAGTTTTGGTTATTTCTTTGGAGATCAAATCAAAAAAATTCAGTACTCAGATCCGTTTAAATCAATCGATCGATCGATCATCTTAAAGTTAAGGGATTTGTTTAAACCGTTTGGAAGAGTGCAATCCCCTATTCTTTTTGGTTCGCTTGGAATATCAGCAGCCATTGCTCTATCACTGTCGATATCGCCCTCTGATTCATGGATCATTCGCTTAGGGCTGAGCCCCTTTTTAGCATCAGTCCTTTACCTTCTTATAAATTGGATTACAGGGCCCTTCTCTCCCGCAAATATTGATGAGGGCTCTATTTCAGATGCGGCTAAGAATTTAAAACAAAAACTAAACTTTTTTACACTCATTGTGGTCATCACTTATATTATTTTTGGCCCTGATTGGCTCTCAAGTGAACTGGCAAGCGATCAGTCGCTAATTCGAATCGCACTCGTCTCATTAATGATTTTTGCTCTGATACCAGTAATGAATAACTCGACAAGCTTATTCATGGAACAAGGTCAATATGGAGTCATAAGGTTTATAGGATATTCTGCATTAGCGCTCAGTTTCATTTCCGAGTTATCAGGATTTCACAATCTTTCTAGCTTCATTTTAAATGGTTTTATCTTAACCCTTTTCTCAACGTACTTGCTCTGGTCTCTTTTGGCGATGACTGAAAATTCTGTTACCTGGGTGAATGAATCAACAAATCTTATAGGAATCAGAATCAGATCTGCTTTGGATCTAACTAGAGATTCGGGCAAATCTAAATTGGCAATCTATCAACTCTTTTTTGATGCTTCTTTCTGGATAATATATCTTTCTGTCTTAATAAGAGTTTGGGATCCAACAGGCACTCTTGTGGAGACGCTCTCATCGTATGCAACTGATGGTATTCCAATGGGGGATATCCGAGTTATTCCAACAAATATCCTTGCTGGAATTATTGCATTTGCAATACTCACGGGTCTTACGGGCTGGATGAAAAGATGGATTGATAAAAGATGGTTAAGACAAATAACGTCTGACAGAGGCGCAAGAGACGCGCTTGTTACCGTGGTTGGATATACTGGATTTACGATCTCGTTGTTGGTTGGTCTATCTATCAGTGGTGTAAACATCACAGGAATCGCTGTAGTTGCTGGTGCCTTATCGGTTGGTATTGGTTTTGGTTTACAAGCAATTGCCAATAATTTTGTTTCTGGAATTATTCTTCTTTTTGAAAGGCCAATCAAATCAGGTGATTTTGTAACGGTTGGTGATGTCGAAGGCTTTGTTAAAAAAATCAGCATAAGAGCCACAGAAATCGAAACCCTTGATAATCAGGACATGCTCATCCCTAACTCTGAACTTGTCTCAGGGAGAGTGACGAACTGGGTACTTCATAATCCATATGGAAGATTGATCGTGAAAATTGGTGTGGCTTATGGGAGTGACATTGAAAAAGTTTCTAAAATCTTAGAAGAAACAGCAAATGAACACGAACAGGTTATCAGCGATGGGAGGGCATCGCCTCCAAAAGCCTTATTTATGGCTTTTGGGGACAGTTCACTTGATTTTGAATTAAGAGTAAGAATAGTAGATATCAAGAAACGATATGACGTATTAAGTGACCTTAATTTTTCTATCAACCAGAAATTTGCTTCGGAAGGTATCGTCATTCCATTTCCTCAAAGAGATCTTCATATCAAAGATTGGTCAGAGGAAAGTAAGAAGAAGAAATAAAGCACTTTTATAAGACGTAAATATGGGTATTCAAGACACATTCTTGTCGAATGAAGATATTGAACATGACGAAAATCAAATCAATATCGTTAACCGCTTTGAGAAATTGCAAAAAGAGATTATTGGCGAAAGAAGAATCTCAGGAAAGATTCTCTCTTTATTTCGAGATAATCAACAAAGGTCAAATGGCATCTATTTATGGGGCGATGTTGGGAGAGGTAAAACATTTCTGATGAATCTTTTCTTTGAAAGTCTGACCATAGATGAAAAGGATAGAAAACATTTTCATCGATTAATGGAAGAAATTCACAATGGCATTAAGGAATTCAAAGATCATCCTGATCCAATTAATAGAGTAGCAAACTCAATCGCGAGTAAAAATGAAGTGCTATGCATCGATGAATTTTACGTGGAGGATATTGCCGATGCCACAATTATGGCAAGGCTGATTAAATCGCTCTTAGATCAAAAAATAAGGCTGATCATCACTTCCAACTGCAAGCCGGATGATTTATACAAAAATGGCCTACAAAGAGATCTCTTTATTCCAGCCATAAATCAAATAAATCAAAGCCTTGAGATTACTCATATTGGCGATGGCAGAGACTATAGACAAATCATAAAATCCAAAGACATTGAGCGCATCTCAATACACAATGAAAATAGTATGGCGAGTCTTGCAAGGCATCTTGAGTGTGTCATCGATGACATTGAAAATAATAAACCCATCTTAGTTGTAAGAGGGAGAGAAATCGAATGTATTGCAAAAAATGATCAATTGGTTTGGTTTAACTTTGAGTCAATATGCGGAAATAAGAGAAGCGTGAAAGACTATATTGATATTGCCGATCAATTTAAGACTGTCGTGATAACGAATGTGCCCTTGTTTAATGAAGAATATGAGAACGAAGCACGAAGATTCGTTGCTCTTATTGATGAATTATATGATCGAGATATTGGCCTCTATATGACGGCATCAAGACAGTGTGAAGACCTTTATCATGGAAAAAAACTGCAAGATGAATTTAGAAGAACGACTAGTCGCTTGGTGGAGATGAGTAGAAATGATTAGATTCTTTCTCGATTTTGCATATAAGGTCTTAAAATATCAGGAATGGTTACAGAGCCATCCTCATTTTGATAATTCTCTAGAACAGCGATAAGGGTTCTTCCAATAGCCAATCCTGATCCATTGAGGCTATGAGGATAATCGGTTTGCTTGGATTCAGAGTTTTTATATCTAGCCTTCATTCTTCTTGATTGGAACGACTCACAATTACTGCAAGATGATATCTCTCTATACGTCTCCTGTGATGGGAGCCATACTTCGAGATCATAAGTTTTTGCTGCTGAGAAGCCTGTATCACCAGAGCACAATAGCATCAATCTATATGGCAAATTAAGTTTCTGCAGAATAGATTCGGCATTCTTTGTGAGTTCCTCAAGAGCTTCGTAAGATTCATCCGGCTTGACAATATGAACTAGTTCTACTTTTTCAAATTGATGTTGCCTGATCATTCCCTTGGTATCTTTTCCATACGAACCGGCTTCTTGCCTGAAACATGGTGTATGTGCGGTCATTTTGATTGGCAATTCATCCTCTTCAAGAATGCTTTCTCTGATTAAATTTGTAAGAGGAACTTCAGCTGTTGGAATTAGGTACAAACCCTCTTCATTTTCGATCTTATATTGATCGTCTGCAAACTTTGGTAACTGGCCAGTACCCTCCAAGCAATCTGATCTAACAATATTTGGGACATACATTTCGGTATAACCGTTCTCTTCAGTTTGAACATCGAGCATGAATTGCTTCAAAGCCCTATGCAGTCTTGCATACCCATCCTTCATGACGACGAATCGTGAGCCTGATAGTTTTGCGGCGGATTCAAAATCAATGCCACCATTACTTTCGCCCAGCTCAGAATGGTCTCTTGGCTCAAAATCAAATTTTGGTAATTTACCCCAAGATCTTACTTCAATATTATCTTCTTCACTGGAGCCTTCAGGTACGGATTCATCGAGAATATTAGGAATCTCTAAGCTCATCTTTTTGGTTTGCTCAGAGAGGTCATTGAGTGATTGCTCTGATTCTTTAAGTTTTTTATTAATCATTCCTACCTCAGAAATCAGGTCGGACTTTTCATTCTCTGAAATATTGGGACTGGAAATACTCTTACTGATGTTATTTTTTGATGATCTAAGCTGCTCAACGTTTGAGATTAGATCTCTCATTTTCTGATCTATTTCTAGATAAGAATCAAGATCAAAATCAGAAGCCCTCTTTTCCAGTGAGAGACTGACTTTTTTGGTTTCTTTTCTAAGTATTTTTGGGTCTAACATGCTTTGGTACTTTTTATCTTGTTAAGTATATCTTTTTTAAATACATGAATAAAACTTAAGAAAATGCCAAGTGTGTCTGCAAACCAATCCAGCCATTCAAAAGTCCTATGTAAAGTGGTCATTTGCAATAACTCCAAACTAAACGCATATACAGTCATTAAAATAATAATCACAACTGCTTGATCAGGTCTCACTATCAAGAAGAACCAAAGTGATGCTATATAAAAGAAAGCTAAATGAGCTAATTTATCAATTGAAAGTGATGTTTCTATATCAACATCAGGAACTTGCATTAAATGCAAATATATACCCATTAAGACAATGAAGAATGAAACTACTATCTTAAAAAAAATTCCAAATCTAAATACCCCTGGCATGGAATAATCTAATTTATTTTTTAGACTCACTGAACAATTACTTCTGCATCAGCAGGAATTAAAGAATAAAAATAATCCTCGCTAATATTGGAGTTTATCTCCACTCGCTCCATGGTTATTTCAAATCTATCTTTTCCGGAAAGATAGATTGCAATGGATCTTATCTTGTCGCTTTCTTTGTTTATGACAAATTCTCTTAACCGAGAGTCCTTAAACAATGACCTATATATAATTCTCGTGGACGAATTGCTTCTTTCTATGATTCTCTCCAATCTATTCCTGGCATCTCTGTCAGTAAAAACCCTTATCCATTTGGCTTCTTCAAATATATCTATATCTGATTTCAATACTTGATTAAGATCAGGATCATAAATTGAGATGCTACTATCTCTGATCAGTAATATTCTCTCTGTCGGTAATTTCACGTGCCACAATATTGAATTAGGTTTACTGATGAATATTTCACCAGTTGCTTTTGATCCTGAATCATCATTCTCTGAAACTATACTTTGACTGAAAGAAGCAGTGAATGTTTCAAAGTCAAAGAATTCATCATCCAATGCAAATGAATATTGACAGAAAAAGGTTGTAATAATTATGAGTCTTGGAAAAATAATTGTTTGCTCGATTGTTTAATCTTCTGGTGGCGGAGGAGCAAGGACTTCCCTCTTTCCGTTTGACTCTAATTCTCCAACAATTCCAATTTCTTCCATTTTTTCAACGATTCTAGCTGCTCTGTTATACCCGATTCTAAGTTTTCTTTGAACGGAAGAAATTGATGCATTTCTTGACTCCGTGACTAATGCGACTGCCTCATCAAATAATGGATCTTTCTCGGAGTCGTCATCACTGTCTGAAGTTGGAGCATCTCCAGGAATGGGGGTTTCCATTTGACCAGATGTGACTTCATCGATGAATACAGGTTGAGATTTAGACTGAAGATCGTTTGATACTGCATTGACCTCATCATCTGAAACGAATGCACCATGAACTCTTCCAGGCGTTGATGAGCCAGGGGGTATGTAAAGCATATCGCCATTGCCTAATAAATTCTCTGCGCCCATTTGATCAAGAATGGTCCTGGAATCAACTTTGGCAGAAACTTGAAATGCAATTCTTGATGGTATGTTTGCTTTAATCAAGCCAGTGATCACATCAACGGATGGTCTTTGAGTGGCAATGATCATATGAATCCCGGATGCTCTGGCTTTTGCGGCTAATCGAGAAATCAATTGCTCTACCTTTTTTCCAACAGTGATCATCATGTCAGCGAGCTCATCAACCACAACTACTATATTTGGTACTGGTTCTAAATCAGGCGGCTCTATGTTCTCAGTGGTTTGGACTTCTTTTTTTGGATCAAATAAAGGATCTTTAATGGGTTTGCCAGATGCGATTGCGTCTTCAATCTTTTGATTCAAGCCTTTTAAGTTTCTCACTTTGAGCTTTGACATTAGCTTATACCGTCTCTCCATTTCAACCACACACCATCTCAAAGCATTGGCAGCCTCTTTCATGTCAGTCACGACTGGGCATAAAAGGTGAGGTATACCCCCATATACTGACAATTCAAGCATCTTTGGATCGATTAGAATCATTCGAACATCTTTTGGAGTGGACTTGTATAGAAGACTTATGATCATCGCATTGATGCCGACTGATTTTCCCGAACCTGTAGTTCCTGCGATCAATAAATGAGGCATCTTTTGCAAATCAGCAACTATTGGATTTCCTGCAATGTCCTTTCCAAGGGCAATCGTTAGTGGAGATGAGAATTCTTCAAAAGTTTTTGATCTTAGAATTTCTCCTAAAGTAACCAGATCTCTTTTCTCATTGGGAATCTCAATGCCAATGAATGATTTGCCTTCAATGACTTCAACAACTCTTACACTTGAGACCGATAGTGACCTGGCCAAATCCTTTGAGAGATTACTAATTTGACTGACCTTTACACCTGGGGCTGGGTTGATCTCAAATCTCGTCACAATGGGTCCTGGCAGTACCTCTTCAACCGTTGCAGTGATTCCAAAGTCCTTAAGCTTAAGCTCTAGTAAGCTTGAGAGCGCTTCTAAAGATTCTTTTGATGCGCCCTGCTGTTGAGCTGGTGCTTCGTCTAAGAGGTTGAGATCTGGAATGATGGATTCGGATGAAGAATCAAACATTTTAACCTGTCTCTGCTCAGTCACCTTTTTGCTTTCCTCGATTGGTGGTGCAGATTTCTCAATCTTTATCTTTGATTCTTTCTTCTTCGTACTTTTCTTTAACTTATCAACCACCTTTTCTTTAAGTGGCTTTTTTAATATTTCTTGTACTTCTGACTTGGGCGCAGACGTTTTCTTGATTGAAGGTTTTTTTCGTTTTTCTTGAATCAGAGAAACCAACTCAGAGAAGAGATTAAGCATCTTATTGATCATAATAAGTAAATGCACTCCAATGAAATCAGCAACTTTTAACCATGAAAATCCAATCATCAATGGCAAAAATGAAAGAATCATTGCCATTAGAATTACGGTACTTCCAGTCAAACCGAGATTTTCAATAAACCATGCAGACACCAGCAAGCCTGTGATTCCACCCGAACCTTCAGGAAACGTATCAAGTCCGATGTGAATAGAAAAAAGCGTTGAAGATGAGAGAAGCAGAATCAAAAAAGAGACGATTCTAATCGCGATTAATGTCCGATCAATCTTACTCACTGCATCTTTGATCAAGGTGATCCCAGCTGAAAGGAAAAGCAACGGCAGAAAATAACTGGCTAAACCAAAAAATGAAAAAAGGAAACTGGAAAAATAAGCTCCAAAGACGCCAATGTAGTTATCAACTCCCTTGGCAACTCCCGTAGAATTGAATCCAGGATCACTGGGGTCATAACTCAATAGAGAGATAAAACTGACGGATGCTAATCCGAGTAGAACAATAAAAATGGATTCCCTTAGAATAGAGAATGATGTCATGAAAGATTTGATATCTTTTTTCTTGATGACTTTCCTCTCTTTATTTAATTGCTTTATTAGTAATTATTTAAGAATAAATTATTCGTGATTGCATTATTATGATTCTTTATAGAAAATCTAACAACAGACTTTTGAAATGACCGAATCAATACATCATAAATTAATCATCCTTGGATCTGGACCGGCGGGCTATTCTGCGGCAGTTTATGCAGCTCGTGCCAATCTTAAGCCTGTCATCATAACTGGATCTGAACCGGGTGGACAGCTGATGACTACGACGGATGTTGAGAATTGGCCAGGCGATCCTGAAGGCTTATTGGGCCCTGTTCTTATGGATCGGATGCTAGAGCATGCAAAAAGATTCGATACAGAGGTCATTTATGATCACATTGAGAGTACGGAACTTGGGTCAAGACCTTTCACTTTAAATGGAGGCAATGCTAAATATACTGCTGACGCATTGATTATTGCGACCGGATCAACTGCCAGGTATCTGGGCTTGGAATCAGAAGAGAAATACAAAGGTAAGGGTGTTTCTGCCTGTGCGACTTGCGATGGTTTCTTCTACAAGGATCAAGATGTGATTGTTGTTGGAGGTGGCAATGTTGCCGTTGAAGAGGCAATTTACTTATCGAATATTGCAAGAAATGTGACTCTGATTCATCGAAGAGATGAACTGAGAGCAGAGAAAATGCTTCAAGAAAAACTCTTTGAAAAAACCGGGGATAAAGGAAACATCAATATCCTTTGGGATCACGTTTTGGATGAAGTGCTTGGAGATGAATCCGGCGTTAATGGCATTGTTTGCTCCAATGTCAATGAACCATCGAATCAAACTCAGCTTGATGTTCAAGGGGTGTTTATTGCCATTGGTCACGATCCAAATACATCTTTCTTTGGTGATGGGTTAAAACTGGACGATTCCAATTATATTATTCTCGATGAGTCTAATACTCGATTTTCCACTCAAACAAGTATAGAAGGTGTGTTTGCAGCTGGAGATGTCGCAGATCCAATATACAGACAAGCAGTGACCTCTGCGGGAAGTGGCTGTATGGCTGCGCTGGATGCAGAGAAATTCTTAGAACAAAGCTAGTTATATCAAGTAAAATAGAGTTATGGCAAAAGAAGAAGCAATACAAATGAATGGGGTGGTAAAGGAAACGCTACCTAATACAGTCTTTCGAGTCGAATTGGAAAATGGGCATATGATTACCGCTCACATCTCTGGGAAGATGAGAAAAAATTACATCAGAATACTTACTGGAGACAAGGTCCTTGTAGAAATTAGTCCTTATGACTTATCCAAAGGAAGAATAGTTTTTAGAGAGACATAGTTTACTTTCAGATCATTGGATCTGATATCAAATAAATCAAAAAATAGAGGGCAACAGATGTTAAATATTTTCAAAATTTTTTCCTTATCTTTCATTGCAATAATCCTCGTTGGTTGCAACTCCAGTCTACTAAATCAGGTCGACGACCTAGAGCAAGAATTGGCAGCTGTAGAGGCTGAGCTAGAGAATGAGAAGACGGCTGAGGAAGTATGGGAAGATCTGGCAGAAGAAAAAACTAAGAAGTAATATCTACTGTAACTCTTTGTCGTATTTTAATCTCTGATTGGGATCGCTTAAAGTTTGAATTACTTTTTATAGATCTAAAATAACACTACCCCATGTAAAGCCTGCACCGAAGCTTTGCATCAAAATAGTATCTCCTTCTTTTATCCTTCCATCTTGGATGGCACGATCAAAAGCCAAAGGTATAGATGCTGCTGATGTATTGCCATGAATATCCATACTAAGAATTACTTTTTCCTCGGGCAATTCCAACCTCTTTGCTACCGCTTGAATAATTCTCATATTTGCCTGATGCGGGATGAACCAATCGATATCCTTACTCTCAAGATTTGATTTTACAAGTGCATCAATGGCAATTTCTTCAAGTGTTTTTACGGCAACTTTAAATACTTCATTCCCACTCATCTTTAGAGTGTAGTCATCCTCATTGGGTGTCTTTGGTTTTCTTGATGTTCCATAAGGGACATGAAGAAGTTCTGCGTATTCGCCATTGGCACCGAGCTCTGAAAATATAATTCCTCTGTCATCCGATGGTTTTAGTATGGCAGCACCTGCTCCATCTGCAAAAAGGACGCATGTATTTCGGTCATCCCAATTTGTAATCCTTGAAAGTGTCTCTGCACCGACAACCAAGGCACATTTTGAATCCGCCGATTTTATGAACTTATCTGCGATATTCAAAGCATATATAAATCCACTGCATGCCGCCTCAATACTGAATGCTGGAAAGTTCTTTAGATCCAGTCTTTTTTGAATGAGTGTTCCAACATTTGGTGTCGCAACATCCGGCGTGCATGTACCCACTATTATTAAATCGATCTCGCTTTTATCAATATTCGCTCTTTCTATTGCAATCTTGGCTGCTTCATAGGCTAAGTCAGATGTCGCTTGTGAATCATCGGCAATGGGTCTTTCTTTGATTCCTGTTCGAGACACAATCCATTCATCAGTTGTATCAACCCGCTCCTCAAGATCTTGATTCGTAACTATATTATTTGGCGTATAACTTCCAATCGATATAATTTTTGATTTCATGCGATCTATTTCTCAAACATTTCAGTCATTTTTGGGATGATCTCTTTTTTAACTTCATCTATGGCAGTTAAGATAGCATGATAATGACCATATGAATCTGATGAACCATGACTTTTGACCACTATTCCATTTAATCCAACAAGCAAAGCGCCATTATGTCTTCTTGGATCAATGCTCTCTTTGAATATATCCAATGCTAACTGAGAGCCATTAGAAACTGAATCCCCATCTGATGAATTTTTGAGCGAACCTTTTAGCACGCTCACCATCAGTCCAATAGTTCCTTCCATTGCCTTTATAGCAATGTTTCCCGTAAAACCATCGGTAACAATAACGTCCGCTTTATCTTCAACAATATCGTTTCCTTCAATGTAACCCACATAATTGATGGGGGATTCCTCAAGTAGAATCGAGGCCTCTTTGATCATTTCATGTCCTTTAATTTCCTCCTCTCCGATGTTCAAGAGTGCAACTTTTGGAGATGATATACCCTTGATCTCTCTGGCAACTACATTGCCCATCAAGGCAAATTGATAAAGTTGTTCAGCAGTGCAGGTTGAATTTGCTCCCAAGTCAAGCATATAGGTGTAACCCCCTTTTGTTGGAATGGCCTTCATAAATGCAGGCCTGTCAATCGTTGGCAAGGTCTTTAGCACGTATTTTGCATTCGCCATTAGAGCTCCTGTATTGCCAGAACTCACACAAGCATCTGCCTTTCCTTCGCTGACCAAATTGACCGATAAACGCATTGAAGAATTCTTCTTCTTTCTCAATGCGTCAACAGGAGATTCTTGCATTGATACAACTTCATCTGTGTGGATAATTTCAGCCCTGTGCATAAGTTCTTTGGGGAAATGCTCTGAAATAATGCTTTGATCCCCCACCAAAAAAACATTGAGTGCATCATCATTTTTAAGCGCTTCAATGGCTGCATCAATGGAGGCAAGAGGATCTCTCTCGCCACTCATCACATCAAGTGCAAGTTTATATTGAACGCTCAATTGGAAACCCTACTCTTGTTCTTCTAGCTCAGTAACCTTCTCTTTAATCGAGATAACTTGTTTACCTCGGTAGAAGCCTTGCGGGCTGATATTGTGTCTGAGATGATCCTCACCCGTATTAGGGTCACTAGAAATCGCAGGCGCCTTAGCCTTGATCTTTGATCTCCTCATACCCCTTATAGATCTAGTTTTTCTACTCTTCTGGACTGCCATTTTCCTCTCCTATGTCAGCAATGCTTAATTGCCATCTTTGCCCAATATTTCTGATAAATCACTGAAAGGTTTATTTTTCTTTTCTGTTTCTTCATCAGAAGATCCTAAAAACATGCTTAACTTATCGATATTTTCACATAATTCAATGTTTTTATGCATTATTGACATGGGTAAAGATGATAAAACCTCATCTTCCAACAGGTCCAGCAGGATGATTCCTTCATCATTGATGGAAATATAATCAATATTATTTTTTCCAGTATGAGGGTCTGCTTCCTTTATAAAATCAACTGAATACTCGATTGTCTCGTTCCAATTTAAAGAACCTAGGCAACGTTGACATATCAAACTTAAGCTAGCTATGATCTCACCGGAAATACTTGGATTAAGTTGATCATTGAGTTTCAATGTTGCACTGATTGATACTGTGCTCGAATCGTTATCAAGACTGATAATTTCTGACAATCGAGGCATTTGTTTTACATCAAGTTTTTTTGACAAGTTTGATTTGCTAGTGCTGTAATCCAAAAGATCTTTGAAAAATAATTTTTGATGAAGCATCTAAATCACTCAAGATATATAATGTGTTATTCATTTTACCAATAAATAAAGAATAATTTAGACATCATAAAGTGATAAAGCTCATCCTGGCATCAAGTTCTATTTACAGACGAGAAATACTGAGTAGACACTACTCTAATTACAAGTGCATCAGTCCAGATATTGATGAAACACCGCTTAAGAATGAAAATCCAATCTCGTTGGCTAAGAGACTATCAAACTCAAAGGCTGAAAGAATTTCAAAAGAGTTTCCTGATCATTTTGTCATTGGATCAGATCAAGTTGCCTCGTTTGAAGGGAATATCCTAGGAAAGCCTGGCAGTTATAAAAAAGCATTAGATAATTTCAAATTATTTAGAGGAAAAAGTGTTTTCTTCCACGCAGGCGGTTCAATTAGGAACGAGTCGCTCGCGATTGAAAAAGAGGGCTTAGAGACCACAGAGATAAAGTTCAAAGACTATTCTGATCAAGACATGATTAGTTATCTCGATAGCCTGGATACCTTCAATACCACTGCAGGAGTAAAAAGCGAGTCTATGCTTTTCTCAACTCTAGTGGATGAGATTATTGCAGATGATGAATACGCCATCATGGGTATCCCTATTAATTGGATACTAGATCAACTTTCTGAATTTTCCTGACTCAAAGCCTTCATGCTAGAGATTATATTTTTAAGTTCTTCAGGCAAGTCAGTCTTAAATTTGTAATTGGATTGAGAAGCCTCAAATCCGGGAAATGAAATTTCTGATGCATGCAAAAAGAGGCGTTTGAGGCCATATTTCTTTTGAATTATGTCTTGCTTTATCCCGTATTTATCATCTCCAGCGATGGGTTTTTTAATAAAGGCTGAATGAGCTCTGATTTGATGGGTTCTGCCAGTTATAGGTGATATCTCAAATAATGATGCATGATTCATATTTTCGACCAGCTTGAATTTGGTGATGGCTTTTAGGCCTTTCGAATCTATGATTGATTTTCTATGCTTATTATTTCGATCAATTCGTATGGGTTGATCAATGATAAAACTCTTATCATGATCTTTCCCAAGAAGTAATGCTTGGTAATGCTTTTTGACCGATCCTTCACGAAAATATTGATGCAGTCTTCTGAGGTAGGATCTTTTTTTTGCGATCAATATGATGCCGCTAGTCTCCTTATCGATACGATGAACCAGCTCCAGATTTTCATATTTATTTTCACGATGTTGCCTAATCAGTTCTATCAACCCAAAAGAAACTCCGCTTCCACCATGAACAGCTAGGCCGCTCGGTTTATTGACAACCAAAAAACCTTTCTCTTCGTGTAAGATGATTTCCTCAATCCATCTTAAATCCATTTTTTTTGGTTTTTTTTCTACTTTTTTGCTTAAAACTAAATTGGGAGGAATTCTGATCAAATCGTCTGTCTTAATTCGACTCATTGGCTTCGCCCTTTTGGAGTTGACCCTCACTTCACCCTTCCTGATGATGGAATATATTTTTGTTTTTGGTATGCCTTTTAATGACTTAAGAAGAAAATTATCAAGCCTCATTCCATCAGAATTAAGGTCAATCTTAAGGATATTATTTTTATTTTCTATTACCATAAGTTAATGATTTACATATAAATTCAACGAATATTGTTGAAAATCAGCGATCTCTGTTATAATGCGAACACAAAATATAGATTATTAATAGAAAAATAATCATATAACGTGTGGAATGAGTCCACAAACTAATGACAAGATAGTCATAAAGATTTAATAAAACAAAGACAATTTGATAGAAAATCTTTGTTGGTAAAGAAGAATTTTTTAGAACATTTGTTGCGGATCAACAAATGAACCTTGGGCCTTAACCAAGGAACCAATAGAAAGAAACAAAGTTTCTATCCTGTTGCCTTAGATAAAGAGGTAACCATGAAGAGGATTCTCATAAATGCGACTCAGCAAGAAGAGCTGAGAGTCGCAATGGTAGACGGTCAGAAACTCTATAACTTAGATATAGAGTATGCATCTGGCTCACAAAATAAAAACAACATCTATAAGGGAAAGATTACTAGGATTGAACCAAGTCTGGATTCTATATTTGTTGACTTTGGTTCAGGAAGGAATGGATTTTTGCCATTCAGGGAGGTTTCTAGAGAATACTATCTCACTGAACCCATACCTGGTGAAAAACACAACATTAAAAATCTATTTGAGGAAGGGCAAGAAATTGTCGTTCAAGTCGTCAAAGAAGAGAGGGGAACAAAAGGTGCTGCGCTAACTACTTACCTCAGTCTTGCCGGAAGATTCATGGTATTTAAGCCAAACAAACCAAAAGGCGGTGGTATTTCAAGAAAGATCACTGGTCGTGAAAGACTTGATACTTTTGAACTACTAGACCAGTTAGATCAACCCGATGGAAGCAGTATCATTGTTCGAACTGCAGGCGTTGGAAGACCATTGATTGAATTGCAGTGGGATCTCAATTATTTGGTTGGTATATGGGATTCGATTAAAAAATTGGCACTGGATGCTAAGGCTCCAGCATTGATTTTTAAGGAAAACAGTTTAATCGCGAGGTCAATGCGAGATCATCTGGAAGACGATATTGGAGAAATCATCATCGACGATGAGGATACTTTTGAGAATTCAAAAAAATACATCAAGCAAGTCAGCCCAAAAAATTTAAAAAAACTAAAGCACTACTCAGAGCCAACGCCTCTATTCACTCGTTTTCAAATTGAAAATCAAATTGAATCGGCTTATTCAAACCAAGTCAGACTTCCCTCGGGTGGAACAGTCGTAATTGATTACACTGAGGCATTGATCTCAATTGATATCAACTCAGGAAGGGCCACAAAAGAATCGGATATAGAGTCTACTGCACTCCAAACAAACCTAGAAGCTGCAGAAGAGATTGCCAGACAATGTCGATTAAGAGACATGGGCGGGCTTATCGTGATTGATTTCATTGACATGAGGCAATATAAAAACCAAAAAGCAATCGAAAATGCAATGCGAACGGCGGTGAGAAAAGATCGAGCAAGAGTTTCTGTTGGTGGGATCTCAAGATTCGGACTCATGGAAATGTCAAGACAAAGACTGAGACCCTCATTGGATGACTCTGCCTATAAAATCTGTCCTCACTGCAATGGTATTGGAAAAGTAAGAAGCACAGAATCCTTGGCACTCTCTGTTCTGAGACTTGTTGGAGAAGAAGCACGGAAGGAAAAAACAAAAAGCGTAATCGCAAACATACCGCCCAATGCTGCCAACTATCTTATAAACGAAAAAAGGGAATGGATTAATGAAATTGAGGAAAGAGAAAAAATAGACATTGTTTTAACTGCAGACGCAGAACTTTCCAGTGTTAATTTTACCATCACTCGAGTCAGGACTGACGGGACTGAGATTCAAGGGGGCAGTAATACCCAAGAACACTCGCATGGTGTCCAAAAAAATAAAAAAGGCGAGACCGAAAACCGTTTAAATACAGAGCATGAGCCTGTAAAGGCATGGGACATTGAAGACATGAAAGGGCCTAATTTAATGGACAAAATTAAGTTCTGGTTTAAATCGCCAACTAAAAAGAAGAAGAAATCACCCAAAAAGAAACAACAGCCCAGAAAAAAGGCTTCTGACAATAGAAGACCTAGAAAAAAGGCTTCTGACAATAGAAGACCTAGAAAAAAGGCTTCTGACAATAGAAGACCTAGAAAAAAGGCTTCTGA
>NZHP01000010.1 GCA_002691465.1 Gammaproteobacteria bacterium
CCGAAAGTTTTATTTGCGATCAACCAATCATAGAGTTTTTGCGAGGATCTGATGTAACAGGCCGCAGCCAGAATTAAAAAAGGGGTTGTGGGAAGTCCAGGCAGCAAGACACCAAGTCCGCCTAGCACTACGAAAATTGTGCCTGCAAGGATCCAGAGGACTCTGACGAATGGATTGGATGCTTCTTTTGCAATGTGAATGTTTTTATTTGGATGACTCATTGTCTAAGTCTTCGGAGGAAGGCACTTTTAGGATTATGTAAAATATCCCTACTAAGCCAAATAAACCAACGAAAACTTTCAACATCAAACCTTCAAGAGCAAAGACAACTGCATAACCCACAAATATAACGATCATGCTGACCGCAAGGATTTTTGCGTTTTTTGGCATGCCTTTGCCTTCTCTGTAGTCTTTAAGATATGGTCCAAAGGTTTTGTTTGTTATCAACCAATCATAAAGTCTTTGCGATGATCTGATGTAGCAGGCTGCAGCCAGAATTAAAAAGAGTGTTGTTGGAAGACCCGGGACCACAGCACCAATTGCACCAATCATTACAAAAAATGAACCGAGTAAGATCCAAAGGATTTTTGCAATGGGATTTTTTGTTTCCTTTGCGGTGTGTATATTTTTATCTAAGTCGTTCAATTGAATATGGAGGTATAGAATTTTCAGAGAATTCTACATTAATCGCGTTTTTATTTCTCTGTTTGATTCGTCTCAAAATAGGCCACGTCATGATCGTCGAATGATCTCACTCCGACCTCTTTGAATCCCATGTATTCATGAAATCTAATGGAGCCTTCATTGGCCGGTTTTGTGTTTACTTCAGCGGTTACAATCAGCCCATCTTGACCGGCAAAATCAAAGATGTCCCCATACATTCTTTTTGCATGACCTTGCCTTCGATATTCGCTACGAATCGCAATTCGATCCACGTATAAGAATCGGTCTAGTTTATTTTCAAAGTACTTATAATTTTCTGACCAATACGGTCGAGATTCCCTGAAACAAATAGCAAATCCAATTAATTCATCGTCTTTTAATAGAATCGAGTGATACGAGCTGATTGATAAAAGCTTTTGTTGTTGATCCAACGAATTTAACGAGCCAACCTCAGGTACATTGTCTTGGTTTATTGAATAAATATCTTCAATATAGCTTTCATCAAAATCACCCTCAGTAAAGACTCTTAAGCATTCATCCATGGTTGAGTATTCTTGATATTAGTTTGCCTTCGGTTCTTGTTGAGTGATGCAGTGGATTCCACCCCCACCAATTGCGATGTCTGAGATTTGGACTTGCACGACGCTTCTTTCCGGATAAATCTCTTTATACGTTTCTACTGCCCATTCGTCTCTCTCATGATTGTATCCAGGGACAATCACAGCGCCATTGGCAAGGTATGAATTGATGTAAGATCTGCATTCATCAAATACGAGTTCTGAGTAGTCTCCTTCATGTATCGTTTCAATCTCTAGCTTTCTTCCTCTGGCGTCTTTGACATTTTTCAGTGCATTAAAATTATCCATGCAAACTTGATAGTGAGGATCGGACTTGTCTGAATTGATTTCCACTAGAATTCTTCCAGGCTCAATAAAAGCTGCAATTCCGTCAATGTGTCCATCTGTTCCTGTTTCATTAACATCGCCAGGGATCCAAACCACCTTTTTTGCACCCAATGTTCTGCACAACTCTTCTTCGATCTCTTTCTTGCCCATGCTTGGATTTCTATTTTTATTTAGAAAGCATGATTCGGTAGTGATTACAGTTCCTTCTCCGTCAACTGTAATGCCTCCGCCTTCTGCGATCATTTCAGATTTAAACTCTTCAGCATTCATCAAGCTTAAAATTCTGCTTCCCATCAGAGCGTCCTGATCATAGGGTTCAAATTTATTGCCCCAAGCATTGAACTCCCATGTCGACCCCGCAATGGATCCTGATCCATTAACTAGAAAGTTTGGACCCGAATCTCTCGCCCAAGAATCATCAATCTCCATTTCGATGAGTTGAACTTTTTCTGAAACATATTTTTTTGCGTCTTGCATCATCGATGGTTTCACAATAAGTTTGAGGGCCTCAAATTCTGCAATTGCATTGGCCACATCGGCATAGGCTTTTTTGGTTGCATCAACATCGGGCCATAGGTCAACTCTGGCTGGCCAAGCCATCCAACAGGCTTCGTGATCTGACCATTCGCCAGGCATGAAGAATCCGTATTCTCTGGGATCTTTCTGAATCATTGATTATGGCTCCTATTTTTTACTGAGAATAAAATCAGCACTACTGCGAATATATAGATCATCAATGAGACTTGCAAAAGCATATTATAGTTGCCTGTCTGACCGATGAGACTTGCACCAAGTGCTGCTCCAGCTGCCCCTCCAATCGTGGCAAATGAATTGCCTGCCGCAAGCGCACTGCCTTTTTTATCAATGCTTGCAAGAAGGCTTTGTATATAAGGCAGCGCTATGGACCAGCCAAAGCCAATGAGGCACATTCTTAAGAAATAGGTCATGTATGTTTTTTCGAGAAGCAGAATAGACATCCCAAATACGCAACAAGATATTCCAAACAGCAAAGGAGGCATCAAGCCATATCTATTGCCAAGAGCAATGCATACCATGGAACCGGGAATCCCAACAAGGGAGGCAATAAGCATGATATTGCCCAGAGATTGACTCTCAATGCCAATATTGACTCCAACTCTTTCGATATAGGTAAATTGCGTCACCCCAGCCATTTCATGAAGTCCAAAGCCAATAATTGCCATCAAGGCCACCAATGAAAGAAGCACTTTCAATTCTGACTTCGGCTCGTTATCTTTGTTTGTTTCTTTATCCACATCAGGCAACTGACTGATCAAAAGCAACGCTATAAAATTCAGGAATGCGAGAGCTAGATAAAGGCCCGATGCGCCCAAAAGGTCAGAGTAGAGGATTAAATAATACAATCCAATTCCACTTATTAAATATTGCATCATCACAAATAATCCATAGCCCCTTTCGTAATTATCAAATGATGCAATCGATGTATAGACTGCAATATTCGCAATGGTCACAAAGACCCCAATTAAAAATCTCAGCATTAAAAAGTTAAAATTTGGTTCAACTGTGAATGAGCAGTAAAGATCAATCAAAACAGCAATAGATAAGCACGCGTAAGAAAGTTTTTTTAAGTTGATTTGATGAATATAGCCAGAAATAATAATAAGCGTGAGTGCTGATCCGGCAGAACCAAATGCCATTACCCATCCAGCAAACTCTTCAGAGAAATCAGCGTGATCAATGAGGATGCCAACCATTGCTGGACCGAACAATATTCCAGGCATAGTGATGCACCCAATGATTGAAAAAATAAAAAAATTATAAAAGTTTTTAGGACTCATCTTTGCTCAGAAATGGATCTATTCAGATTGAGATCTTTGGGCCAATTCCTTGATCATTGTATCGCAAAGGGAGCTTTCTAATCGCGTTTCATTCATGATTTCGGTATCCAAAATTAGGTAGTTTTCATCTTCACCAAACTCATACCATGTTATCGGATTCTCGAGTGAATTCGGCGTGCCTTTCTTGGCAAACTGAGTCCAGTATTCCATCATTTGATCTGTCAGCTTGAGATCATCTTCATTGGTGGGGAGATAAGCATCATGCGTATTGAATACATAGGGTATTTCAGCGCCATGATAAGCTAGTATTTTCTCACTTCCTTCTCTTTCTCGAGCAAAGAAGTATTGATACACATGATTCCCTGTTTTTGCCATGGATCGAGCAATCAGGACAGAAGGACATGTTGTTTCCTGATTTGAGCCAAAGTGATCCATTGCCAGACGAAGATCTGACATATCCAATAGGCCAAGAATTTCATCGACTCGGTCTGGATAATATTCAGCTATTTCCTCTGAAAACTCTTCTAAAGTTGGATCATCATCGACATAAAGTAGATCCTCGTTCTTATTGCTGCCAATCATTAGATCAACATCATTTACATTTCCTTCGATATATTTCTTGGCTAGATTTTCGGTAATGATTTTCCCATCAATGATTGGTCTGTAAGGATGATAAAGGTTTCTCGATGCTTGAAGAAGGGCGTTCTCATCCAGGCTTTTGAGATCGTTAAGATCAATTGTGCCCGAGATATTTTGCGTTCGAATCGCAAGTTCATGCGCCTCATCAACGCTTCGCCAATTGAATAGATTATACCCACCACTTTGAATGATGCCTCTTTTGAAAAGCCCTTTAGCCTCTTGTGATGCAGTGAGATAGGAAACATGAGCGCCACCGGCAGATTCACCAAAGTATGTGATATTCGTGGGATCGCCACCGAAGTCTTCGATATTGTCCCGAATCCATTTCAGCGCCAGAATTTCATCTTCCAATCCAAAGTTTCCAGTTTCATCAGTCATTTCAGGATGTTTGAAGAAACCAAAGACATTGAGTCTGTATCCGATGGAAACCACAATGACATCTTTTTTAGCCAAATTGTGTCCCAGATAGTCTGGCTCATATGACCATCCTCCCGTATCTGCACCTCCGTGCACCCAAACCATCACCGGTTTTTTTTGATTCCTATCAATAGATGACGTCCATATGTTTAGATACAAACAGTCCTCACTCACCTCTTCTACATGCTGAAATAGAGATTTGTCTTCATCGAAAGAATCAATCACATCGTGATACCAATCAGTGATATAGGTGTCTTGCATGCACGCCGGCTTGAATGAGCGGGCATCGATTTGAGATTTCAACTCAATTGGAACGGGCGATTTCCATCTGAGATTGCCCACAGGAGGTTCGGCATATGGAATGCCTCGAAAGATTAATAACTCATTCTCTTCGTCGTAATTAGCCAATATTTCCGAGCCATTGGCATTCAATTGAATCTCTATTTCCTCAGCACTAAGAGGCAGAGTTATGATTAAAAAAAGAATTAAAAAGGATCGTTTCATGGCCTAAATTTTTACAACGATGTTTCCAATCACTTGATTGCTCTCCATGGAGAGATGGACATCGACGATTTCGTCAAGGGAATACGATTCTGAGACCATATGATTCAGCGCTTGATCATTCATGGCTCTGTTTAGCCCGTTCACGATCAGGTTTCTATATCTATCCGAAACGATATAGATCAGGTATGTGTTCAGTTTGACGCCTTTGAACATTAAATTATAAAACGGCAATGAGGGCTCCATGACAGCAACGGATCCATAAGCTGCAATCGTCCCATTCGGCTTTATCACTTCTTCACTGATACTGAGATTGCCTCCAAATTCAACTTCAAGGATCCGATCCACGCCTTTGCCATTTGTGTAATCTTGAATGGCAGCCGCAACATCGTCATCTCGATAATTGATCACCAAATCAGCGCCTGCCGATTCAGCAATTGTGGCTTTTTCTTCCCCACTCACGGTTGAGATGACCGAAGCACCCGACCATTTAGCCAATTGAATTCCATAGTATCCGACAGCGCCTGCACCGCCTGTCACCAATACAGTTTGATTTTCAACCGAGCCGTCGCAAAGCATCCCATAAAATGCCGTAGACGCTGGAATGCCAAGACAGGCTGCTGCTTCGAAGCTTGTTTCATCGGGAAGACTGACCGCCTGATCAGAGGGCAGGGCAATCATTTCTGCACAGGTTCCAAAAGCTCTTCCAAAAGCTCCATTCCAGATCCATACTCTTTCGCCAATTCTGCTCTCGTCCACGCCTTCACCTACGGCAGAAATTACACCGCCGCCGTCCGAATGAGGAATGATCTGAGGAAATTGAAGATCTCCCCTTGCGCCCGCTCTAATTTTAACGTCCGATGGATTCACGCCAGACGTTTTAATCTCAACCAATACTTCTCCTGCTTTAGGATTGGGATCTGCCATTTCTCCCAATTGAAGCACTTCATCTGCGGCTCCAATTTTTTCATACCAAGCTGCTTTCATGATTTATTCCTCGCTAAATTCCGGCATTGCCAATGTCTCTGTATGCCCGTCGATCACCATCATTTGGCCGCTGATGTTTTTAGCCAAAGGTGACAGAAGATATACTACCATTCCCACAATTTCTTCTGAATCAATAAAAGTTTTCAAAGAAGTTTGATCCAAGTAAGCTTGCCTGATTTTCTCTGGATCTATCTTTCTGTACTTTGCATCCCTCTCAATGACACCTTCTATTCTTTCTCCACTCACGGAGGTGGGACAAATGGTATTTACACGAATTTTATCTTTTCCATATTCCATTGCCCATGTTTTAGTCAACCCAATCAAACCCCACTTCGATGCGGTATAAGCCGAGCGAAGCGGTGTTCCCATGAAAGAAGACGTTGATCCAATATTGATGATGGATCCTCCGCCTGATTCTTTGAGCAATTGTATTGCTGACTTTGAGCATAAGAACGTTCCGGTTAAATTGACTTTGATTGCCTCTTCCCAATCCTTTAAATCAATGTCCTCCAATTTAACCGATGGCCCTGGAATACCAGCATTATTTATGAGTGCATCTATTTTTCCAAATCGTGACTTCACTGTTTCAAATAGCATTGCAACGTCAGATTCGTTTGAAACATCGGCTTGAATTGCCAAGATATCAGAACCCTTCTTTTCTAGTCTTTTGAGTGCGATTTCATTTTTATCGCCTATGATTACTGATGCGCCGGCTTTCGAGAGTGATTTGGCCATGTCGGCGCCAATCCCTGAGGCACCGGCTGTAATAAGAATAATTTTATTTTTAATGTGATCCATTTGTTGTTAACTCTGGCAAAGAAAGGGCAATCAGTTCTGCCGGAGACTTACCATCAGATATTGTCATTATAATAAATTGTTTATTGTTAATCATATAGGTGCTCGGAGGGCTTGATTGAGAACCAGGTAAAACAATCTCACTGATGATTTGTCCACTTGATTTGTCATGAGCTCTAAAAACTGGATCTCCACCAAATCCTTCACCTGCGAAGAGCAATGTCTTGGTGAGAAGTAGGCCTGCCCGAGTTGCTCTGCCAGTTCTTGGTATTTTTATTCCCTCAAGATATGGACTATCAAGGATCGACTGAGGTGTTTCACCATTTGCTATATTCCATTCTATCTTGCCTGTGTTCATGTCAATTGCGGTAATACGACCCCAAGGGGGTTTTGCAAGGGGGATGCCAAATACTTCAAGCTTAGGTGAAGGAGATGCAATGTAGCGAATATCAGTGGCGTCGCTCCCGTCTTTTAGTGAAAGTAGTGCAAGCTTGGTTTGAGACGGGACATACAAAAAGTTTGTTTCAGGATCATAAGCGCCTCCTTCCCAGTTTGAACCTCCTGTTGGAAATGGAAGTGAGAGCGTGCCTTTTGTACCATCTGCAGAATCTGCCAACGATGGCGGTGTATATAATGGCCCCAATCTGAAGTCTTTAATGAGGTTGTCTACCGCTTCACTAATCTCTGGAGTGTAATCAATGAGATCATCCCTGCTTACACCACTTCGATCATATGCCTCGGGTAGACTCGGAATCGGTTGAGTGCGAGATGTCCACTCTCCTGGAACATCAGATTTTGGAACCTCTATTTCATAAATTGGCCAATAAGGCTCACCTGTTTCTCTATCAAAGACAAAAGCATAAGATTGTTTCGTTAATTGAATGACAACTTTTTCTTCATTGAGATCAGCAACTATTGGCGCAGATGAATTATCGTAATCCCAGATATCATGATGAACAATTTGAAAATGCCATTGCAATTTCCCAGTTTTTACATCCACTGCAACAAGTGAGCTTGAAAAAAGATTGTCACCTGGACGATCTCCACCATAACGATCCCCTGTTGCTGACTCAATTGGCAGATAGACTAGGTCCAGATCCTCATCGGCAGACATCGGTGCCCAGACGCTCGCATTTCCTGTGTAATCAGCTGATCCATTCAACCAGGTATCATATCCATATTCACCCTTGCTGGGTATGGTTTCAAAGGTCCAGAGTAAGTTTCCACTGTGTGCGTCATATCCTCTAACATCCCCTTTGACATTCGCCTTGGATATAGGCGCAAAACTTGCTTTATGAGCCGATCCCACAACAATTACATCATCAATAACAAGTGGTGGAGATGTTGATCCAACATCTAATTCTTGAGTGTCAGAGGTTCTCATGCCTATGGTGAGATCCACAATTCCATTCGCACCAAAGTTTTTGTCAGCAATGCCAGTATCGGCATCCAAGCTGACTAATTGATAACCTGGAGTGATGGTGACAACTCTTTTCTTGCCATGACCATCTTCAAAATATGCAACACCTTTGCCTGAATCTTTTCTAGCAGCACTAGAGAAGCGATCCCCCTCATTTGGATTCCAAATCCACACTGTCTCTCCATTCTCTGCATCAATTGCAGCGATGCTCCTAGTCGATCCCACTCCTATGAAAACCAATCCATTTCTCATTATTGGCATCGATACATTTCTTATTTCTTGAAAATTACCAAATTCTTTTGATTTCCATCGCCAAGCAATTTCTAAATCTTTTACATTTTCAATGTCTATCTGATCAATGGGCGAGTACCTTTGTGCATTTATTTTCCCACCAAAATGCTGCCAAGGTATTTCAGGCCTTCTTTCTTTATTTAGGGTTTTGAATGACTGAGTCGTGGGATATTTTTCTATCTTTTGGATGGAGCCTGAATATTTAAGATCAAAGATGTAATCTTTGATGGCTAAAAACTCATCTTCCTCAAGTGAACCAGCAGCATCGGGCGGCATAGTTTTGGATGTTATGTTGAGAAAATCATCTTCTGATAACTCAGACCAGTTTGATTGGATCTCAATTGATGCATGGCATCCACTACAGTGGATGCTGAATAACTCTGCTCCATTAGAAAAAGACATTGAAGGAATAAGAAGAAGGATCGTCGAAAAGAATCGGGACATGATCCTAATTAATCAACGGCTCAATTTTTTTGTTTAGCCAGTCAATTAGGTCATTTTTGCTCATACTTCTCGCACTAGCAAGCTCACCAGCAAGAGTGGCAAATATGACGTCATTATTTGAATTAAGCAGCACCAGAGCAGGGATTCCTTCACTGATGGGATTTTCATATTCCTCAACGATATCTAAGTTTCTATCCCATTCCCCTACATCCACTGAGACCAGAACAACTCTTTCATCCAGCCATGTCTTGATGTCAGGTCTAGAAAAATATTCGCCAAGTGTTCTGCAATCAGGACACCAATTTCCACCCATTTGAAGAAGAACATACCTGTTATTTAATTTTGCTGTTTCAAGGGCATCAGAGATTTGTTCTTCCGCATTCGCATTCTCATCGTAAGGCTTATAATCGGTAATTGCCCAACCATTAAAGCTGAACAACGCTGCTGAGATGAGGATGAGTTTTTTCATTTCTTTGTAGCCTTATTGCTAATAAATATAAAAGAGAATACTGCAACAGTGGCAATTAAAATAGTATTAATGAAACCAAGAGCCTGAACTCCTTTTAGCATTAAAATCAAAGCAATTCCCCATGCGGAGCAAGCGAGAAGATCTGCAAAATAGAAACGCTTTAAATCCAATCTCGTTAATCCCAAGAAAAACGGCATGATGGCTCGAATTGCCGGCGTAAATCTTCCAATAATCACTGCTAATGGTCCAAATCTATCAGCTGCAGAGGTAGCCTTATTGATCAGTGAAGTCCTTTTTTGAAAAAAAGTTAAGGAAAGAACCTTGTCACCAGAATATTTACCCACTAAAAAACCTCCAAGATCCCCAAGGTGTGCGCCACACATTGCTATGGGTGCAATCAAATAAAGAGCAAGAATTTGCTGATCGAATAAATACACACAAATTGAAAAGAGTACGATACTGGGAACTATGCTCCCAGTTATAACCATCGATTCAAGAAAGGCGAGTGCAAATACTGCAAGCCAAGCATATTCAGGGTTTTGCAATAAAAAAACCTGAATTGAATCTGGCTTAAATATACTTTCAATGAAGTTCACAATTGTTTTTCAGCTTGCAAATTATCAGGTGAAACGGAGAGTTTTTTCATCTGGTTTCACGTTCTACGATATCTGATTGAAGGAACTGAACCTTTAATTCTCCTTCATCAATAATCAAGTAAACACTTTCCATCCAAAACGAATAAATATTTTCGCCATTGCTCGTTTTGAATACTCCGTTGTTGTAATAAGAAATATGAGCAGAGTC
>NZHP01000011.1 GCA_002691465.1 Gammaproteobacteria bacterium
CATGGGGCGTTCCAACTAAAGGATATAAAACTAGATCTAACAAAGTGACTGATAAGTTCATAGTTAGAAGAAGGAAGAAGAGAAAATAATATGCCAAGATCAATAAAAAAAGGACCTTTTGTAGATTTGCATTTGATGGATAAAGTTCAGAAAGCTTTAGAAGAGGGCGGAAGGGCTAGAATTAAAACATGGTCTAGAAGATCCATGGTCATACCAGAAATGGTAGGAATGACTATCTCTGTTCACAATGGAAGAGAGCATGTGCCAATATTAATTTCTGAGAATATGGTTGGCCATAAATTAGGTGAATTTGCCCCAACAAGGACATTTCGGGGACATTCTGGCGATCGTAAAACTAAGTAAGAGTTAAGAAAATGAAAGTAAAGTCGACATTAAGATATGCAAGGATTTCTCCTCAAAAGACGAGATTGATCGTCGACATGATTAGAGGCTCTGATGTTCTGGCAGCTATAAGGTTAGTGAAGTTTCTTCCTCAGAAAGCAGCAAAGATTGTTTCAAAGGTTCTTGACTCAGCTATTGCTAATGCTGAAAACAATCTAGGACTAGACATAGATGATTTAAAAGTATCACAAGTCTATGTCAACGAAGCTCCAACCTTTAAAAGGTTTAGAGCAAGAGCAAGAGGTAGAGGAACAAGAATTCTGAAAAGAAATAGTCATATCACAATTGAATTATCGGACGAGTAATATGGGACAAAAAGTACATCCAATAGGTATAAGGTTAGGTATTAGTAAGAAGTGGTCTTCAAACTGGTTCTCTGACTCATCAAGTTTCTCAAAGAATGTTCATCAAGATTTTTTGATTAGGGAGCTATTGAATACAAAACTTAAGGATGCTGCTGTAAGCAATATTCAAATTGAGAGGAGTTCCGATAATGTTACTGTGACTATATTTTCAGCTAGACCAGGAATTGTGATTGGAAAAAAAGGGGAAGGAATTGAAGGCTTAAGAAGAGAAGTGGCTAGCTTAATGAAAACTTCAATTAATAATGTTCTGCTTAATATAAATGAAATTAAAAAGCCAGAATTAGATGCAAAGCTTGTAGCTTCTTCAATAACGCAACAATTAGAGAGAAGAGTGCTCTATAGAAGAGCTATGAAGAGAGCTGTTACGAATACTATGAGATTGGGAGCAAATGGAATAAAGGTGAAAGTAGCAGGCAGGCTAAATGGTGCTGAAATAGCTAGATCAGAATGGTATCAAGAAGGAAGAGTCCCGCTCCATACCCTAAAAGCGAATATAGATTACGGTGTTTCAGAAGCTATGACTACGTATGGAATTATTGGTGTCAAAGTTTGGATTTTTAAAGATGATGACGCGAAGTAAATAGATTAGGAAAAGTAAATGTTGCAACCAAAGAGAACAAAGTACAGAAAACAAATGAAAGGGAAGAATCGAGGCCTTGCTTCGAGAGGAAGTACTGTTTCATTTGGTGAATATGGATTGAAAGCAACTGGCCGAGGAAGGATTACAGCAAGACAAATCGAGGCGGCTAGAAGGGCGATGACTAGGCACATTAAAAGAGGTGGTAAGATCTGGATAAGGATTTTCCCTGATAAGCCAATCACTAAAAAGCCACTTGAAGTAAGACAAGGAAAAGGTAAAGGTAATGTGGAATATTGGGTCGCACAAATTCAGCCTGGAAAAGTTTTATATGAAATGAGTGGCGTAGAAGAAAGTCTAGCTCAGGAAGCATTTAAACTTGCTGCAGCAAAACTACCAATCAGCACAAAGTTTGTAAGTAGGCAAATCATATGATTGATATGAAGGATATAAGAAGTAAGGGAGCAAAGGATTTAGAGAATATGCTTGATGACCTTTTAGATGAGCAAATGAAGTTAAGGCTTCAATTTGTTACTGGCCAAGTCACGAATTCAGGTCAATTTAAAAAGATTAGAAAAGATATAGCTAGATTGAAAACAGTTTTGAGTGAGCAAAATAATGGCAATTGATAATCAAAAAAATACAAGAAGAACTACAGGCGTTGTTGTCAGTGACTCAATGGACAAGTCGGCTACTGTCGCTGTGCAAAGGAGGATGAAGCATCCTCTCTATAACAAATATATATACAAGACTACAAAGATCATGATTCATGACGAAGAAAATGCTTCTAAGTCGGGAGATAAAGTGACAATTAAAGAATGTAAGCCTATATCAAAGAATAAAGCGTGGGTTTTGGATCAAATAATAGAGTCTAAAAGAGCGGAGTAATCGATGATTCAAACTGAAACAATGCTTAATATTGCAGATAATAGTGGCGCTAGGAAAGTTCTGTGCATAAAAGTGCTAGGCGGCTCAAAAAAGAGATATGCAAGAATCGGGGACATCATCAAGGTTACCGTCAAGGATGCGATTCCAAGAGGTAAAGTTAAGAAGGGTGATGTTTATGATGCATTGGTTGTAAGAACCAAGTCTGGTGTAAGAAGATCGGATGGTTCACTCATAAGATTTGATGGAAATGCTGCAGTGCTTCTCGATAATAAATTAGAGCCTATTGGAACAAGAGTATTTGGACCTGTTACAAGAGAATTAAGAGCAAAGAAGCAACTGAAGATCATCTCCCTTGCTCCAGAAGTTATATAGGAATTTTAAATTGAAAAAGATAAAAAAAGGCGACCAAGTAATAGTACTTTCAGGCAAGGATAAAGGAAGGAGTGGCACTGTATTGAGCATACTCAAGAACTCTAAAGTGCTTGTTGAGAATGTGAATATTGTGAAGAAACATCAAAAGGGTAACCCCAATACTGGACAAGAGGGTGGAATCATAGAAAAAGAAATGCCAGTTCATATCTCAAATGTGATGTTAATGAACCCTATTACTAACCAACCAGATAGAGTGGGTATTAAGAAGCTTGAGGATGGAACAAAGGTAAGGTTTTTCAAGTCAAATAATGAGGTTGTGGACATTTAGAAATGGCAAGGTTAAAAGAGAAATATAATCAAGAAATCAAGACTAATCTTCAGAAGAAGCTCGGACTTTCTAATGCTATGGAAGTCCCAAAAATAAAAAAAATTACTGTGAATATGGGTGTTGGAGAAGCAGCACAGGATAAGAAAACAATCGAAAAGGCTGTTGCTGATCTTGAGAAACTAGCTGGACAAAAAGCATTCATTACTCGCGCAAGAAAATCAGTTGCTTCATTTAAAATCAGAGAGGGAATGCCAATAGGAGTCAAAGTAACACTCAGAAGAGAAAGGATGTATGAATTTTTGGACAGGCTTATCAATGTTGCGCTTCCCCGTGTAAGAGACTTCAGGGGCCTGAATAGTAAATCTTTTGATGGCAATGGTAACTATAGTCTGGGAGTAAAAGAGCAGATCATTTTCCCTGAAATTGATTATGACAAAATAGACAAGATAAGAGGTTTAGATATAAGTATTACAACAAGTGCAAGGAATGACGAGGAAGGATTAGCATTATTAAAAGAATTTAACTTTCCTTTAAAAGATGCTCCAAAGAAAAAATCAACTGAGGAGTCAAAGGTAGAAGAAGTTATTGAATTAGCTGATGCAGAGCCTGAAGCTGGAGCTGAAGCAGTAATTGATACAGCTGATGCTAAGAATGAACCAGAAGAAAAAGAAGCTGCCGTGATATTAGATGCAGAGACTAAATCAGAAGAAGTATCTGAAATAAAAGATAAAGAAACTGAAATTGAGGAAAAAGAATGACGAGAAAAGCAATTGTAGAGAGAGAACTCAAGAGAATGAGAACAGTTGAAAAGTTTGCTGAAAAAAGAGCTTCTCTAAAGGCTATCCTTCGAGATGTCAATGCATCACAAGAAGAGAGAAACGAAGCAAGAATAAAGTTACAAAAACTGCCAAGAAATGCGAGCCCATCAAGACTAAGAAATCGTTGCTCGATTACAGGCAGGCCAAAGGGATACTATAGAAAATTTGGACTAGGAAGAAGTAAGCTCAGAGAAGAAGCAATGAAAGGAAATATACCAGGACTGCATAAAGCAAGTTGGTAAGAAAGAGGAAATAGATATGACAATGACAGATCCAATTGCCGATATGTTAACAAGAATTAGAAACGCTCATAAAATAAGCGCTTCAAGTGTTTCTATTCCTCATTCAAAAATTAAGGAAAGCATTGCATCAGTTTTATTAGAGGAAGGCTATATCAAAGGGTTTAGTAGCGAAGAGTCTGAAAACAATAAGAGTGATCTAAATATTGAGTTGAAGTATTTTGACGGCAAACCTGTAATTGAAAAACTAGATAGAGTGAGTAGACCTGGGTTAAGAATATATAAGCAAACATCTGAAATTCCTCGAGTTATGGGAGGCTTGGGTGTTGCAATTGTTTCTACCTCATCAGGGGTTATGAGTGACAGAAAAGCAAGAGAAATTGGACAAGGCGGAGAAGTCTTGTGTGTGGTGTCTTAAATTAAATAGGTTATAAAATGTCAAGAATAGAAAAACAACCTGTAGTTATACCAGAAGCGGTAGAAGCAAATATTGTTGATTCTGACAATCTATTCAGAGTGAAAGGACCTAAAGGGGAACTATCGCTTGATTTAATCAATGATATCTCTGTTGCGATAGAAGATGGTTCAGTAAGTGTATCCTCTGATGGCAAATCTCGTTTTTCTAAAGCTGCTGCAGGGACATTTAGAAGTTTGATACAAAATATGGTTATTGGAGTTACTGAAGGGTATGTAAAAGAACTTGAACTAATTGGTGTGGGATATCGAGCCAAGTCACAAGGTAAGACCTTGAATTTAACACTAGGCTTTTCTCATCCTGTTAACTATGAGATCCCAGAGGGAATTGAAGTATCAACCCCTTCTCAAACAGAGATCACCATTGCTGGAATTGATAAGCAGAAAGTTGGACAAGTTGCAGCTGAGCTAAGAGCCATTAGGCCACCTGAGCCTTATAAAGGTAAAGGTGTAAGGTATAAAGGTGAGCAAATAACATTAAAAGAGACTAAGAAAGCCGTTTAAAGAATAAAGTTATGATTTCAAAGATAGATAAAAGAAAAAGAAGGGCAAAAAAGGCTAGAGCTAAAATAAAAGAACTCGAAGCCCATAGGTTGTGTGTGCATAGATCATCAAATCATATTTACGCACAAATAATAGCACCTGATGATCAGACAGTAGCAGCAACTTCAAGTCTAGACCCAGCGGTTAAGAAAATCTTGGGAGATAAGACGAAGGGAAAAATTGAGGTAGCAAAAGCTGTGGGAAAAGAAATTGCTGAGAAAGCAAAAAAAGCAAAAATTAATAAAGTGGCATTTGATAGATCAGGATTTTTATATCATGGAAGAGTTAAGGCTCTCGCTGAATCTGCCAGAGAAAATGGATTGGATTTTTAAATATGAATATGAATGTAGAAAAACAAGCTGATGAGCTAATAGAGAAATTGGTTGCAGTCAATCGTGTTGCAAAAGTAGTCAAAGGAGGAAGACAATTTGGCTTTGCAGCAATCACTGTTGTTGGTGATGGTAGGGGTAAGATTGGTATGGGGTATGGTAAAGCAAAGGAAGTCCCTCTAGCTATTCAAAAAGCGATGCAGGCTGCGAGAAAAGATTTACACCAAGTTTCATTGAAAGATGACACGATATATTACGAGGTAAATGGTAGGCATGGAGCAACAAAAGTCTACATGCAGCCTGCAGCTGATGGTACAGGTATTATTGCAGGTGGTGCTATGAGGGCAGTTTTCGAATGTGTCGGCATTAGAAATATTTTGGCAAAAAGTTATGGATCAAGGAATCCAATCAATCTTGTTAGAGCCACAATTAATGCACTGGATTCTATTCATTCACCACAGAGAGTGGCAAAAAGAAGAGGAATACCAGTATCTAAGATATTTACATAAATTATGGCTAAGAAAATAAATAAAGTAAGAATCAAATTGATCAAAAGCCGTTTCGGAAGAATTAAGAAACATGCAGCATCACTTTCAGGGCTTGGTTTAAGAAAAATTAATCAAGAAGTCATTATTGATGCAACTCCTGAAAATATGGGAATGGTTAATCAAGTTCATTATCTTTTAGAAGTTGAGGATGTCAAATGAGATTGAATGAACTAAAACCTAACCCAGGCTCAAAGTCAAAGAAGATTAGAAAAGGAAAGGGGCATGCCTCTGGTCTTGGAAAAACTTCTGGTAGAGGCCACAAGGGACAAAAAGCCAGATCAGGTGGTTTCCATAAAGTAGGCTTTGAGGGTGGTCAAATGCCACTTCAGAGGAGAGTGCCAAAAAGAGGTTTCACATCCAACCAAAAAGATTCTGCAGAACTCAGATTGGATCACCTTGAGAAGATTGAAGCTGAAGTTATTGATATTGATGCCCTTAAGAATGCAAATATCGTTCCAAGATATATCCAAAGAGTTAAAGTTATTGCATCTGGCTCAATTAAAAAAGCTGTTAAATTACAAGGTATTAAATTGACCAAGGGTGCTCAAGAGGCAGTAATAAAAGCTGGCGGAACTATACTGGATTAATTATGGCGAATACTATCAACACTGCAGGTGGATCATTTGCTGATATGTCTAGGTTTACAGAGCTTAGACAGCGCTTGTTTTTTTTGATTGGTGCATTGGTTGTATATAGAATTGGAACATATATACCTGTTCCAGGCATAGATCCAAACGCTTTACAGAATTTTTTTGAAGAGCAATCTGGCACGATTCTAAGCATGTTCAACATGTTTTCAGGTGGTGCGCTTGAGAGATTGAGTATATTCGCTCTTGGAATATTTCCATATATCTCTTGTTCAATAGTGATGCAACTTGCCAGTGCGACCACTCCTGCCCTTAAAGAGCTAAAAAAGGAAGGAGAGTCGGGAAGAAGGAAAATTACACAATACACTAGATATGGAACAGTTTTTTTGGCTGCTTTTCAGTCCTTTGGAGCCTCAATTGCATTGCAAAATCAGGGAGTAGTTGTAGATCCAGGGTTTAATTTTTTATTCACTTCTTGTGTGACACTTACAACAGGCACAATGTTTCTAATGTGGCTTGGAGAACAGATTACAGAAAGAGGGATTGGAAATGGGATCTCCATGATTATCTTAGCTAGCATTATTTCTGGCCTACCTTCGGCAATAGGCGGTACTTTAGAATTAGCTAATACGGGTGAAATCTCATCTGCACTTGTTCTCATACTTCTTATTCTGATTGTGGCTGTTACAACTTTTGTAGTTTATGTTGAAAGAGGACAAAGAAGAATTCCTGTAAATTATGCTAAAAGACAGCAGGGCAGGAGAATGATGCAAGGACAGTCCACTCATCTACCTTTTAAAATTAATATGTCAGGAGTTATCCCACCGATATTTGCCTCTAGTATCATTTTATTCCCAGCTACAATAGCAAGCTGGTTTGGTACATCAGAGGGTTTTGACTGGCTACAAAATATAGCTGCAAGTTTGGCTCCTGGGCAGCCAATCTATATTCTTCTTTATGCTGGCATGATCATGTTTTTCTGCTTTTTTTATACCTCTTTGGTCTTTGATTCTAAAGATACCGCCGATAATTTACAAAGATCGGGTGCTTTTATGCCAGGGATTAGACCAGGAAGGCAAACTTCAGAATATATAGATAAAGTGTTAACAAGGTTAACTTTTTGGGGCGGATTGTATATCATGCTCGTCTGCTTGATTCCAGAGTTCATGATTCTCTACTTTAGAGTGCCATTTTACTTTGGTGGTACATCGCTTTTGATCATAGTGGTTGTGGCGATGGATTTCATGGCCCAGTTACAGGCATTAATGATGTCTAAGCAATATGAGGGACTCATGAAAAAGGCAAACTTAAAAAACTATGGAAGAGGTGGTCGACTTAGATAGTAGGAAAATGAGATGAAAGTAAGAGCGTCAGTAAAGAAAATTTGTAGAAACTGCAAGGTCATCAGAAGAAATGGCGTTGTCAGAGTTATATGTAAAGACCCAAGACATAAACAGAGGCAAGGATAGTCATGGCAAGAATAGCAGGAGTCAATATACCAGACAATAAGCATGTAAGAGTTTCGCTAACTTATGTATATGGAGTAGGAAATTCATTAGCTGTTTCAATTTGCGATAAGCTCAGTATTGCTCACGATGCAAAAGTTATGGATTTATCTGAACAGGAGCTTGAGAGCATTAGGACTGAACTGGGGAACCATCTCGTAGAGGGTGATCTCAGAAGAGACACATCAACAAATATAAAAAGATTAATGGATCTAGGCTGCTATAGAGGCATTAGACATAGAAGAGGCTTACCAGTTAGGGGTCAGAAAAGTAAAACTAATGCTAGAACCAGAAAAGGGCCCAAGAAGCCTATGAGAGCTTAAGGAAGAAATATGGCTGTTGGAAAGAAAAAGAAAACTAAGAGAAATGTTATTGAAGGTGTTGCACACATTCATGCGTCATTTAATAACACAATCATAACCATTACAGATAGATCGGGAAACACATTGGCTTGGGCTACTGCAGGCGGGTCTGGTTTCAGAGGCTCAAGAAAGAGTACACCATTTGCTGCACAAGTTGCAGCTGAGAGAGCTGGCACAAAAGCTCAAGAATATGGATTAAAAGATATTTCTGTGAAGGTTAAAGGACCGGGGCCTGGCAGGGAATCTGCACTAAGAGCGCTGAATGCAATAGGCCTTAATGTTGTAAGCATAGAAGATGTGACGCCATTACCACATAACGGTTGTCGTCCACCTAAACAAAGAAGGGTATAGAGAGGTAAATACTAATGGCTAGATATTTAGGACCAAAATGCAAGCTTTCAAGAAGAGAAGGCACAGATTTATTTCTAAAAAGTGGGATCAAACCAATCGAGAGCAAATGTAAGCTTAATTCGATTCCAGGATCAAAGGTAGGTTCTAGAAGAGAGAGATTGTCTGATTATGGCAATCAGTTAAGAGAGAAGCAAAAACTAAGAAGAATGTATGGCGTGATGGAAAAGCAGTTCAGAAATTATTATAAAAAAGCTTCTAAGCTAAAAGGATCAACAGGCGAAAATTTGTTAAAACTTCTTGAAGGCAGGCTAGATAATATGGTCTACAGAATGGGTTTTGCAGTGACTAGAGCAGAAGCAAGACAGTTAGTAAGCCATAAATCAATTATGGTTAATGGAAAAGTCATTAATATTCCATCATATCAAGTCAATGCTAGCGATGAAGTTTCGGTTACTGATAAGGGAAAAGATCAGCTTAGGGTTAAAAATGCAGTAAATATTTCATCACAACTAGGTATCAGTGAGTGGTTAAGCGTTGATCAGAAGAAACTGAAAGGTATTGTGAATTCAATACCTGAAAGGGAAGATATTTTACCTGATATTCAAGAAAACCTCGTAGTTGAGTTTTATTCAAAATAATTTTTTTGGGAGATTTTTATGTCTGAAAATGAAAGTGAAGTCTTAGATGAGATCGTTGAAACGGAAGAAGTTGAGAAAGAAGAAATTGTCTTAGATCTTCTAAATCCAATGGTCATTAAGTTGGAGTCTCAAAATGAGCTCCATTCAAGAGTATCCATAGAGCCTTTTGAAAGAGGTTTCGGTTATACATTGGGTAATGCAATTAGGAGGGTACTCCTCTCTAGTTTGCCGGGTTATGCGATTACAGAAGCTCAAATTGATGGTGTTTTACATGAGTATACAACCATAGAAGGCGTGCAAGAGGACGTTGTTGAGATTCTATTAAACCTCAAAGGTGTTGCTGTTAATATTCATGATAGAGATTCCGCAGATTTTGTAATTAGTAAGAAAGGGCCATGCACTGTAACTGCCGGGGACATTCAAGTTGATGGTGACACAGAGATCGTGAATCCTGATCATCATATAGCGACCATCAGCTCAAAGAAAGAACTGAAGATGCAGATCAAGATTGAAAAGGGAACAGGGTATCGCCCAGTTCCTACTCAAAGCAAAGATGCAGATGTAACAATTGGGCTTCTAAAGCTTGATGCATCGTTTAGCCCAATAAAAACAGTTACATATTCAGTTGAAGCTGCAAGAGTAGAGAATAGAACAGATTTAGATAAGCTAATTGTTGATCTAGAAACAGATGGAACTATAGATCCAGAAAGAGCCATAAAGTATGCGGGCGCAATTCTTCAAAATCAACTCAGTATATTTACAAATTTGACGAGAGTACAAGAGCAGAAGAAAGAGGAAGAAGAGGTTCTGATTGATCCAATTATGCTTAGACCTGTGGACGAGCTTGAGCTAACTGTAAGGTCTGCAAATTGTCTGAAAGCTGAAAACGCTAATTATATCGGCGATCTTGTTCAAAAAACTGAAGTTGAACTACTTCGTACTCCGAATTTGGGTAAGAAATCTCTTAATGAGATCAAGGAAGTTCTCGGAAGCCATGGGCTATCACTTGGAATGGAGCTAGATAATTGGCCACCAAAAGAGGCAGTTGTAGACTAAACAATTATTGTATTCACTGAGAGTTTAAGATGAGACATAGAAAGACAGGAAGAAGGCTAGGAAGAACAAGCAGTCATCGCAAAGCAATGTATAGAAATATGGCTGCTTCCTTGATTCAACATGAGTCTATTTCTACTACTTTGCCTAAAGCCAAAGAGCTTAGAAAGACAGTCGAACCTCTTATAACTCTAGCAAAAGAGGATGGAGTTTCTAGAAGAAGGCGTGCTTTTGATTTGCTAAGAGATAAGAAAGCTGTGGGCAAACTTTTCACTGAAATCGGGCCAAGATTTAAGGATCGACCTGGTGGATATTTGAGAATCTTAAAAAGCGGTATTCGAAATGGCGATACTGCACCAATGGCAGTTATTCAACTTGTAGACTATAATTTTGATAATCAGTTAAATGAACAATCAGAATAGTTTACATTTTGAACAGTAAAAAAATTCTTACAGGTATAACCACTACCGGTACACCACATCTAGGAAACTATGTAGGTGCAATAAGACCTGCAATAGCTTCTTCAGAGGAGCAAGATCATGATTCTTTCTTCTTTCTAGCAGATTACCACGCATTGATAAAAAGTAGAGATAGTGAGAGATTGAGGCAATCATGTTTAGAGGTTGCAGCAACATGGATAGCATCTGGTCTCGACATTGATCACACCTATTTTTATAGACAATCAGATATTCCAGAAATATTAGAGTTAAATTGGATTCTTAGTAATTTTACAGCAAAAGGCCTCATGAATAGAGCACATGCATATAAGGCTGCTGTTGATGAAAATGAGAAAGTAGATCCAGATAAGGGAATTACTATGGGACTTTTTTCTTACCCTGTCTTAATGGCTGCAGACATTCTTATGTTCAACGCCACACATGTGCCTGTAGGGCAAGATCAGATTCAGCATATTGAGATGACAAGAGATATAGCGCAACGCTTTAATCATCATTACGGCGAGATTTTTACAATACCAGAAGGTGTCATTGATAATGAATCGTCAATTTTGCCTGGTTTAGATGGAAGGAAGATGAGTAAAAGTTATGGGAATATCATTCCACTTTTCTGTGATTCAAAAACACTTCGAAAGCATGTTATGAAGATCAAAACTAATTCATTAGAGCCAGGAGAGCCAAAATCTACTGATGATTCTCTATTGTTTGATATTTATAAGAGTTTTGCATCAGAGCCACAAATCAATTCAATGAAAAAGAGCCTCGAAGAAGGAATGTCATGGGGCGATGCAAAAAATGAACTTTATGAGCTGCTTGATGGTCAGCTATCCAATCATAGATTGAAATATGATGAATTGATTGGTGATCCCTCATATCTCGATAAAGTTCTTCAGCAAGGAGCAGAGAGAGCAAGAGAGGTGGCAAAATCTAACTTAGATGAAATTAAAAGCGCAATTGGCTTGAGTTCATTAAGCTAATTGTTTTTTTAAATATTTGCCTGTAAATGATTTCCTGTTTTTCGCTACAGATTCTGGCGTACCTGATACAACAATTGTTCCCCCGTTTTCTCCTCCCTCAGGCCCTAGATCAATGATCCAGTCTGCAGTTTTTATAACATCTAGGTTATGTTCAATTATGATAACGGTATTACCCTCATCTTTGAGCCTATGTAGAACAGTTAGAAGTTGATTTACATCATGAAAATGGAGCCCTGTTGTAGGCTCATCAAGAAGATACAGAGTATTTTTATTAACCCTTTTGGATAGTTCTTTAGATAATTTTATTCTTTGAGCTTCTCCTCCAGAAAGAGTCACTGCATTCTGACCTAGTTTTATGTATCCCAGTCCAACATCAAGCAGTGTTTTTAATTTATGATGAATGGTCGGTACATTCTTAAAAAATGCAGCAGCCTCATCAATTGTCATATCTAAAACTTCAAATATATTTTTTCCTTTATAAAGGATTTCAAGTGTTTCACGATTGAACCTTTTACCCTTGCATATATCGCAAGTTACATAAATATCTGCCAAAAAGTTCATTTCAACCTTTATAAGTCCACCACCTTGGCATGTTTCACATCTGCCACCTTTGACATTAAAACTGAACCTTCCAGGCTTATAGCCTCTTGAACGAGCTTCCTGTGTGCCTGAGAACAATTCCCTAATAGGTGTGAATAGGCCAGTATATGTTGCTGGATTTGATCGAGGCGTCCTTCCAATTGGACTCTGGCTAATGTTGACTATTTTTTTCAACTTCTCTGCACCTTCAAGCCTCTCATTTCCTGTGAGATCATTTGGTTTATTTTCTAGTTGAGTCCTTAGAAGTGGCTTTAAGGTGCCATTAATTAGTGTTGATTTTCCAGAGCCAGAGACTCCAGTGATACAGGTTAAAATATTTAGAGGTATTTCCACATCTATAGATTTGAGATTATTCCTCTCAGCATTGAGAACTTTGAGGCATTCCTTTTTGTTAAAGCTCGATCTTTTCTTTGGTATTTTTATTTCTTTTGACCCATTTAGATACTGAGCCGTCAATGACTTATTTTCTTTTAGAATATCTTTTACAGAACCCTCACTTACAATAAAGCCCCCATCTTTTCCTGCCCCTGGACCAAGATCCAAAACATGATTTGATGATCTAATGACTTCTTCATCATGCTCAACAACAATTACTGTATTGCCAAGATCTCTCAACTTTGTGAGCGTATTAATCAGTCTTTGATTGTCTCTTTGATGAAGACCTATAGTTGGTTCATCGAGTATATACATTACACCAACCAAACCTGAGCCGATCTGACTCGCTAATCTAATCCGTTGAGATTCTCCACCTGATAAAGTTTCAGCACTTCTTTCTAGGTTAAGATAGTTCAGGCCCACATTAGATAGAAACTCTAATCTATCAATGATTTCTTTGATTACACCTTTGGCAATTTCTTGTTTTGTGCCTCTTAGCTTTAAGTTTTTGAAATAATCCAGTAATTCCTCTATATTCATTTGAGTAAGATCAGAAATTCTTTCTTTTTTTAGGAAAATGTTTCTTGCGCTTTCATTCAGTCTTGTTCCATCACAATTGCCACATGGTTTTGTACTCATAAATTTAGAAAGCGCGTCTTTAACTCTTTGCGAATCAGTTTCTATGTATCTTCTTTGAAGATTTGGAATAACTCCTTCGAACGCATGATTTTTTCTAATCCTTTTTCCACCTCTACCAGGATAAACAAACGCGATCTTTTCATCTCCGCTTCCACTGAGAAGAATTTCTTTAATTTTTTGATTGATATTCTTATAAGGCACATCGATATCGAAACCATAATGTTTAGACAAGTTTTTAATTAAGTGGAAATAATAAAAATTCCTTCTATCCCAACCACGTATAGCCCCCTCAGAAATACTAAGATCCTCATTTTTTATTACCAAATCTGGACTAAAGAAGTGCTCAACACCCAAGCCATCACATTTTTCACAAGCGCCAGCAGGATTATTAAATGAAAAGGTTCGAGGCTCGAGCTCAGGTATTGAGTATCCGCACTCAGGACATGCGAACTTATTTGAAAAGATAATATCTATTGATGAATCATCCAGGGAAATTATTTTAGCGATTCCATTCGATAGTTCTAGGGTGGTTTCCAAAGACTCACTCAATCTATTTTCAATATCAGATTTTACTGAAAAGCGATCAACAACAACTTCGACGGTATTGTTCTTTTTTGCATCAATCTGAGGAAGCTCATTTATATCATGTACTTCTCCATTTATTCTAAGCCTTATGAAACCTCTTGATCTGATATTCTTGATCAGATCCACATGTTCTCCTTTTCTGTTATTAATGACAGGAGCAACCATGGCCATTCGGACATTATTTTCTAGCTTCATAATTTGATCAACCATTTCACTAACATTCTGGATTCCCAGTTTTCGATCATGATTAGGGCAATATGGATCCCCAACTCTCGCAAAAAGAAGTCTGAGGTAATCATAGATTTCAGTAACTGTTCCTACTGTCGATCTGGGATTATGTGAAGTAGTTTTTTGCTCAATCGAGATTGCCGGAGATAAGCCTTCAATTAGATCAACCTCTGGCTTCTCCATCATTGATAAGAATTGTCTTGCATATGCAGACAAGGATTCCACATACCGACGCTGACCTTCAGCATAAATGGTGTCAAAGGCCAGTGATGATTTACCAGATCCAGATAGCCCAGTAATCACAATCAGATTATCTCTAGGGAGATTAACATCTAGATTCTTTAGGTTGTGCGTTCTTGCACCTTTAATTTCAATATTGCTCATAAAAAATACCAACCCACCATTGTAAATCTTTTTTTCTAATGGCGCGAAACTAACTGCTTTTTGATACAATCATTCGTGGAATATAAAAAAAAGTTTTTTAAGGAAAATAAATATGGCTAGAGGCGTTAATAAAGTAATCATAGTTGGAAATCTGGGAGCTGACCCAGATAGTAAATCTATGCCAAGTGGAAATATGGTTGCTAATTTTAGTGTTGCAACATCTGAATCATGGAATGACAGAGATACAGGCGAAAGACAAGAAAAGACAGAATGGCACAGAGTGGTCTTTTTTGGAAGATTGGCTGAGATAGCTGATCAATATCTCAGAAAAGGCTCCCAAGTTTATGTAGAAGGAAAACTACAGACTAGAAAATGGGAGGACAGAGATGGAAATGAAAGGTGGACAACTGAGATTGTAGGCAATCAATTAGAGATGCTTGGCGAGAGAATGAGCTCTGGTTCAAGTCAGTCTAATAATATGGATCAATCAACATCAAAATCAAACTCAAACTCAAACTTCAGTGATGAGGAATTTGATGATGATATACCTTTCTAAATCATTGCTAAAAATTCTGTGACAAAAAAAGTTTTTATTAAGTCGTTTGGCTGCCAGATGAATGAGTATGATTCATCCAAAATGGTAGACATGATGTGCACAAAACGGAATATGCAACTAACAAAAGATCCATCTGAGGCGGACTTAATACTGCTGAATACTTGCTCCATTCGAGAAAAGCCACAGGAAAAAGTTTTTCATCAGCTTGGTCGATGGAAACCCCTCAAGAAAAAGAAACCCGAGCTCATCATTGGTGTAGGTGGCTGTGTTGCAAGTCAAGAGGGTGAGAATATTATCAAGAGGGCACCATATGTCGATATTGTATTTGGACCCCAGACTTTGCATCGATTGCCAAAAATGTATGATGATGCCGTAAAAACCAATTTGCCTTCCATTGACACTTCATTTCCTAAAATAGAGAAATTCTCAAAGTTTCCAGATGCCATCAATATCAATCCTTCTGCTTTTGTATCCATAATGGAGGGATGCAGTAAATTTTGTAGTTTCTGTGTTGTTCCTAATACAAGAGGTCTAGAAGTAAGCAGACCTCCAGAACAGATTCTTAATGAAATTAAAAAATTGGCTGACAGAGGAGTAAGGGAAATCAATTTGCTTGGTCAGAATGTAAATGCATACAGAGCAAAAGATTTTCATGGCATTAAATTGTGTCTTGCAGACTTACTTCATCTTGTTGCAGATATTGATGGCGTTGACCGCATCAGGTTTACTACATCTCATCCACTTCAATTTACTGATGATTTGATCAATTCCTTTGAAAACAGAAAACTTGCAAATTATCTTCATCTCCCTGTGCAGAGTGGCTCAGACAGAATTTTAAAGCTAATGGAGAGAAAGCATAAGGTTGAGCGCTATATAGATAGAATCGAAAAATTAAGATCAATACGGCCAGATATTAGTATTTCCTCGGATTTTATTGTTGGATTTCCAGGTGAAACTGATGCAGATTTTGAGGAAACTATCGATTTGATCAATAAGATTGGATTTGATCAATCATATAGTTTTATTTTCAGTCCCAGACCTAATACGCCTGCGGCTGATATGGTTGATGATGTTCCCTATGAAGAAAAGCTAAGTCGCTTGAATAAACTTCAGGCTTTAATTAGTCAGAATTCAAACAAGATAAGTCAATCTATGATTGGAACTAAGCAAAGTGTTTTAGTAGAGAAGCAATCAAAGAAGAATACTGATCAACTTGCAGGCAGAACCGAGAATAACCGTTGGGTAAATTTTGATGGACCACATGATTTAATAGGTAGTTTTGTGAATCTATCTGTCACAGAGGCATTGCCCAATTCACTCAGAGCCAGGTTGATCAATTGAAAACATCAACATTAGAATTTGAAATCCACCCAATCGATAATTCAATACTCGCAAACCTATTAGGCACATTTGACAGCAATATTAGATCAATTGAAAATGAACTAAATATACAAATTAAAAATCGAGGTAATTTATTCCTGCTTGAAGGTCAAAAGAGAAAACTACCGATAGGAGAAAGCATACTTTTGGAGTTACATTCCATTGCAAGCAAAGAAAGCATAGACAAAGAAAAAGTTCATCTTGTTATAAAGAAAATTATGAGCCATCAGGAAAAATCATTTACCTCTTCTGAGGAACCGACATACATAAAGACACCCCGAAGGGAAATACAGACTAGAAATCCCAATCAGCTTGAATACATTCAATCGATTAGGAGTCATGATGTAACATTTGGAATTGGACCTGCCGGCACTGGTAAAACTTATCTTGCAGTCGCCGCAGCCATTGAGTCTCTTCAAAGACAAGATGTAAAGAGAATCATTTTGGTCAGGCCTGCAGTTGAAGCTGGAGAAAATCTTGGGTTTCTCCCAGGCGATTTATCACAGAAAGTTGATCCATATTTAAGACCGATGTATGACTCACTTTATGAAATGTTGGGATATGAGCAAGTCTCAAATTTGATAGAAAGAAGGACCATTGAATTGGCACCTTTGGCTTTTATGAGAGGGCGATCCTTGAATGAAAGTTTCATTATTTTGGATGAAGCGCAAAATACTACTGTGGAACAAATGAAAATGTTTTTGACCAGAATGGGTTTTGGCTCTAAATCCGTTGTCAATGGAGATATTACTCAAATTGATCTCCCTAGCGAAAAAAAATCTGGCCTTGAGCATGCACTAAATGTTGTATCCGATATTGATAAAATTGCTTCTGTTCACTTTTCGCATAAAGATGTTGTCAGACATCGAATTGTGCAAGAGATTGTAGAAGCATATGAGAAAAATAAAGATAGCGAATGACTATCTCCGCATCGCATATAGAGATACAGTCACTTCATAGTGTTCCTAAAAGTATATCAATCGAGCTTATAGAAAATGCGATATTGCTTGCTTATCAGCAGTCAAATAGGGCTTATGATTTTAATATTTCTGTCAATATAAGAATTGTCGGAAGAGAAGAGGGGACAGTGATTAATAAAAAGTTTAAAAAAAAGAATTCGCCAACAAATGTTCTTGCTTTTGAGGGCGATCCAGCAAAGGAAAATCAATTGGGAATTGATTCACCATCAATAGGAGACATTGTTGTTTGCTATCCAGTAGTTGAAAAGGAATCATATGAATTGAAAAAAACGGTAGAGGATCATTTTATACATATGATAATTCATGGATTTCTTCATTTAATGGGATATGACCATCAGGATGATCAGGAAGAACAAGAGATGAATGACCTCACTTATAAAGTAATAGGTTTGATGACGTAATGAGTTTAATTAAAAGCATTAAGAGTTTCTTTAAAAAAAATAAGAATGATTCTGATGGTTTTTACTCACTCATTCGTTCAGAGAAATGGAGCAATTTATTAGGCAATGATGAGATTAAGATGATTGAAGGCGTCATTGAGGTGTCTAATCTACAGGTCAGAGATATCATGATACCGAGATCAAGTATGATTCTTCTCGAGGATGAGATGAGCATTGATCAAATGCTTAAAATAATAATCGATTCTGGGCACTCAAGATTCCCAGTCATTGGAGACAATAAAGACGAAGTGATTGGAATTCTGCTTGCAAAAGACCTTTTAAGATTCTCGCAAGCAAATAAATCTGACTTTAAACTCAATAATTACCTAAGGACAGCAACATTTATTCCTGAAAGCAAGCAATTACAGATTCTCTTGAAAGAATTTAGAAAGAGCAGAAATCATATTGCAATTGTCGTAGATGAATATGGAAGAATCGCAGGCTTGCTTACCATTGAAGATGTGTTGGAGCAAATTGTGGGCGATATTGAGGATGAGTATGATCCTCATGATTTACCAATGATAAAGGAGATTGGGCATAAGAAATACGTAGTTGAGGCTCTCATTAGAATCGAAGATTTTAATGAATATTTTGAGACAGAATTTCTAGATGAAGACTACGACACACTTGGTGGAATGTTAATAAAAATTCAAGGCAGGCTTCCTGAAGTTGAGGAAATCATTAAGGTTGAAAATTTTTCTTTCAGGATTCTAGAAGCTGATGATAGAAGATTATCAAGCATCGAGGTTATCCCAGATTGATTCATCAATTATCAGGATCCAGATTATATTTTAGTTCCATAATCCTATCACTGGCCTACTTACTTGGTTTTGACCCATTTGGGTATCAGCTCATTGGATTGCTTAGTGTCTCTATTTTATTTTATTTCGCATTGAAACTTGATGAAAGGAAAGCAGCATTATTATTTTTCCTTTTTGGATTTTTCCTTTATTGCACTGGACTATATTGGCTCTATATTAGCATCCATATAGTAAGTGGAGCCCCTAAAGTACTCGCTCTTTTACTCATAGCGTTGTTATCTGTGTATCTGTCTATATTTCATTCTATATTTGGTTTTGTTTTCGTAAAGCTACATAGGAGAATTAGCAGCGAATGGATTTCCCTTCTCTTTGTTGCTCCTTCGCTATGGATATTTCTAGAATTTTTAAGAGGATATTTTTTAACAGGCTTTCCTTGGTTCAGCTTAGGATACATGGAGAGTGGCAGTCTTATTTCAAGCTGGGCACCTATTGGTGGTATTTACTTGGTATCTATGGTCATGGCCATGATCTCATCTGGAATTTTGTTGATTTTCCTTAAAAAAAGATTACTGGGTAGCTCAATCATATTTGTCTTAAGCATCTCCAGCTATATTCTTGGCGCAGTTGATTGGACATCGAGATCCAATGAATCCTCATATAAGGTTGCACTTGTTCAGGGAAACATCCAGCAGGATAAGAAATGGCTAAGAAGTGAATTCGAAAATACACTTACTCAATATGCATCTAGTTTACAGGGCTTAGATGGCACCGATTTGGTGATTTGGCCTGAGGTGGCGATCCCATCACTAAAGAGAAGCATTGAAGATTACTTGGAGTATCTTGAAATTCAAATGACAGAGAAAGATATTCAGATGTTAATTTTAGGGATCAATACACAGGACCAAAATGGCCGAATTTATAATTCAATGATCAGTCTAGGTAAAGAGCAGAATATATATCAAAAGAGACATTTAGTTCCCTTTGGTGAGTACTTTCCTGTGACAGAAGGGATTCGTTCTTGGATGCGATCTATGAATCTACCAAGCAGAGATATCACAATGGGGGAACGCAATCAAAAACCCTTTAATTTAGGTAACCTTACAATGGCCCCCTCTATTTGTTACGAAGATATTTTTGGGTCTGACTTACTAGATTTTTTCCCAGAATCAGATGTATTAATAAACGTCACAAATAATGCATGGTTTGGAAAGTCAATTGCATCTGCACAGCATTTCCAAATGTCTAGAATGAGGGCAATAGAGAGTGGAAGATATCTTCTTCGGTCAACCAATACAGGAATTAGTGCAATCATTGACCCTAAAGGCAATATAAATGAAACCTCAAGACCCCATCAATATGCTGTGATAACAGGTAATTTCTATTCTATGGAAGGTCGGACTCCCTATATGCTATGGGGAGATGCTTTTTCATTAATTCTCAGTATTTTCCTTATGACAATGGGGTTAATAATAGGTATGCTTCGTCTTAAAAATTAAAATGATCGATTCAAAATATAACCCAAGAGAAATAGAAGAATCAGCCCAGAGTTTTTGGGCGGATCAGCGGGTGTTTGAATCAATTGAAGACCAGAAAAAGGAAAAATATTACTGCCTTTGCATGTTTCCTTACCCGAGTGGACGATTGCACATGGGCCATGTTAGAAATTATACAATTGGCGATGTCGTATCTAGATACCAAAGAATGCAAGGTAAAAATGTTCTACAGCCAATGGGATGGGATGCTTTTGGTTTGCCTGCTGAAGGCGCAGCAATAAAAAATAACATGCCTCCATCAAAGTGGACTAGACAGAACATCGATTACATGAAGCATCAATTACAGATGCTTGGTTTTGGCTATGACTGGAGCAGAGAGCTTGCAACTTGTGATCCTGATTACTACAAATGGGAACAATGGATGTTTACACGTTTGTTTGAGAAGGGAATTGCATATCGAAGCGATGCCATAGTAAATTGGGATCCTGTCGAGAATACGGTGCTTGCAAATGAGCAGGTGATTGATGGGAAGGGTTGGCGATCAGGAGCAACCATAGAACGAAGAAATATGCCTCAGTGGTTTCTCAGGATAACGGATTACTGCGAAGAACTTCTTGAAGGATTAGATGATCTAGACTGGCCAGAACAAGTCAAAGTAATGCAAAGGAATTGGATTGGCCGGTCGGAAGGTTATGAAATAGAATTTAAAATTCCAAACTTAGATACAAGTGTGAGTGTTTACACCACAAGAACAGATACACTTTTTGGCGCCACATATCTTGCATTGGCTCCAGAGCATCCTATCGTTCAAGAAATAGCAATTTCAGATGAGAATGTTCATAATTTTTTAGAAGATACGAAATCACAAGCGGTATCTGAGGAAGCTTTAGAGAAGATGGAAAAGAAGGGCGTTGCCCTTGGGTTCAATGCTATCAATCCAATTAATGGTGAAGAGATTCCAGTCTGGACCGCAAATTTTGTACTGATGACCTATGGAACAGGCTCGATCATGTCTGTACCAGCCCATGATCAAAGAGATCATGATTTTGCAAAAAAATACGATTTAACCATTCATCCAGTGATAAAGCCTACTGAGAAAGATTCAAGCCATGATTTCAATGAAGAAGCCTATACTGAAGAAGGAATTCTTTTTAATTCTGAAAAATATGATGGAATCAATTCAGCTGACGCAAAAGATCAAATTGGAGAAATACTCTCTGATGAAAGTGCTGCCAATAAAGTCATTAATTATCGCTTGAGAGATTGGTTGGTTTCTAGACAACGCTATTGGGGAGCCCCAATTCCAGTGCTGACAAATGAAGATGGTGATCTTGTCTCAGAAACTGATGAAAACCTTCCTGTCTCATTGCCAGAGGAAGTTGAATTTGATGGCGTTCATTCCCCGCTGAAAACAATGAGTGATTTTTATGAGGTAAATGATAGAGGCATCCCATTGGTTCGTGAAACAGATACATTCGATACCTTCATGGAGTCTTCCTGGTACTATGCAAGATTTTGCTCAAGTGATTCTGACAAAGCTATGTTGGATGAAAGAGCTAAATATTGGCTTCCTGTTGATCTATACATCGGCGGAATTGAGCATGCAATCTTACATCTTCTCTATGCAAGGTTTTATCATAAGCTTCTTCGAGATGAGGGACTTGTTGAAGGGAATGAGCCCTTCAAAAGGCTACTGACTCAAGGCATGGTTCTTAATGATGGCGCCAAGATGTCAAAATCTTTAGGCAACACAGTCGATCCAGAGGAGATGATTCAGAATTATGGTGCAGATACTGTTCGTTTATTCATGATGTTTACGTCTCCACCCGAACAATCTTTGGAGTGGTCAGATACAGCAATTAATGGCTCATATAGGTTTTTAAAGAAGTTATGGAAACTCATAAAGACTCATCAAGACTCCATAAAAGATGTTTCTGAAATTTCTACCAATGATGGATTTAATGAAAATCAAAATAAGCTCAGAAGAAAAACGCATCAAACGATCTCAAAAGTTACAGACGATATTGGAAGGAGATATACTTTCAATACCGCAATTGCAGCAGTCATGGAGCTGGTCAATGAAGTTTCGACTTTCAATGTCAATGACGAATTAGATCTTCAAGTAATCAAGGAGGCAATTGAAAGCATACTGTTATTGCTCTCACCGATTGTTCCTCATATTTGTCATCAGCTTTGGTTAGATATTAATCATGAACAGCCAATTATCGATGCTGAGTGGCCAAAATTTGACCCCAGTCTTTTGAAAAGTGAAACCTCGCTGATTGTGATACAAGTAAATGGTAAATTGAGATCCAAGCTGGAAGTTGATGCTTCAATCAGTGAGGAAGAATTAAAATCAATGGCATTATCTGATGAAAAGGTTATGGGTTTTATTGAAGGAAATGAAATCAAGAAAATTATCGTCATACCTGAAAAGTTAGTTAATATCGTAGTTTAGTGGGAAATATTCAAAAATCATCGATCATTCTATTTTGCCTAATAGCATCGTCTTGTGGTTATGAATTACAAGACACATCTTCTTTAGCCACCAAATCTGGCAATGTTTATATTGAGACAGCTGATCCCTATTCATCTTTTTACAGAGCTCTTAAGAGGAGAATAAAGTTGAGCGGTATCTCATTATCTGAAAGTAGAGCATTAGCTGATACGATCATTATTATTAACAATGACGATTTCGAAGACAGAGTTATCACAGTCTCATCATCAAATTACCCAAAAGAATTTGAAATTAATTTAGAAGTAACATGGACTCTCATTCATCAAAATGAGAGCATCATTGAGAGCGCACAATACAAAGAAGAAGGTGACTATAGTTTCAATAGGAATCAAATATTGGGTAAAGCAAATGAATCAAAATTCATCAAAGATTCGCTTGCCGAAAAACTTGTTGAGAAAATATTGCTCAGAATGAACGAGGTATTGTGATGGCATCGCTTCATTTTATTTATTCCACAATGAATGCAGGGAAATCAACAGCATTATTGCAAGCAAGCCATGGTTATCGTGAAAGAGGTCTTGAGACGATGATTTTTACCTCATCAAAGGACGATCGTTATGGAGAATCAGAAGTGGTATCAAGAGTTGGTTTAAGATCTCCAGCTCATACTTATTCTGAATCAGACAATATTCTGAAGATGGTTCATCATGAAAATGAGAAGAATGAATTGAGTTGTATACTGATTGATGAGGCACAATTCCTTACCAAAGATCAGGTTGAGCAATTAGGAAAAATTGTCGATGAAATGAAGATTACTGTCATGGCTTTTGGGATCAGAACGGACTTTCAAGGTGAATTGTTTGAAGGAAGTAAATATCTGCTAGCTTGGGCAGATAGATTAACAGAGCTTCGCGCTGTTTGTCATTGCGGAAGCAAAGCAACCATGATCGTTCGTGTTAGCGAAGATGGCACAATAATGAGATCTGGCAATCAGGTTGAAATCGGAGGCAACGAAAGATATCTATCGCTCTGTCGAAAATGCTTTTATAGCGGAGCCATTGGTTCTTAGTTAGGAGATAATTCCTACGATCAATCCAGTAAAGCAGGAAGCTAAGGTAGCTCCAATCAGTGCTTTGCCGCTTACTGAAATAAGATCTCCCTTCCTTTCTGGAATCATTGTCCCGATCCCGCTGAGCAGAATTCCAACACTTGATAAGTTTGCAAATCCGCATAGAGCATAAAGCATAATAACCCTGCTTTTTTCTGAAAGTGCCGATGGATCAATAGACGATAGATTGATATATGCAACAAATTCATTGAGTATAAATTTCACACCGAGAAGGGATCCTGCAAGTTGTATTTCAGAAGATGGTATGCCCATGCACCAAGCAATTGGCGCAAAGATCCAACCTGCAATTCTTTCAAGAGTGATTGACTCTCCGCTCACTTGAGGCAGAAGAGCCTCGAGACCCGTGTTAACAAGATTGACTATTGTGATCAATACGAGGAGTAATGCAGCTATATTAAGTGTGATTTGAAGACCATCTTGAGTTCCACTGGTCAGGGCATCCATAGTGCCTCTATAAAGTTTGGATTGTTCAATCTCACTCTCATCTTCAGTTTTTAAATCACTCGGCAGCATGATATTTGCATACATGATTGCTGCAGGAACAGAGATAATCGATGCAGTTAAAAAATGACCTATAAGGTTCTCTGAATAAAGGCCTGACAGCATTGTTACAAAAACCACCATTACGCCGCCTGAGATTGTTGACATTCCAACTGTCATCAGCACCAATAACTCATGCTTTGACATTTTGCTCAGATAGGGTCTGATCAATAGTGGTGCTTCAACTTGTCCAAAGATGATGTTTGCAGTTGAGCTCAAGCCCACAGGTCCTCCCACGTTGAGTGGTTTTTTGAAAAGCATAGCTATTGCTTTGATAATAATTGGGAGAATTCTCCAGTGCCAAAAAATTGCTGAAAGAGCAGAAACAACTATAATCAACATCAATCCAGAGAAGATAAAAATATTGGCAAATGCTGGATCTATGACCTCAAATGGCTTTGGCGCGCCTTCTGCAAGATAGCCAAACACAAAACCCGTACCCTTATCAGTGGCCTCTTTTAGCGCCAACACTCCTTTTGACAGAGAATTGAAGGCATTTGTAATTGGCGGTACTTTGATGAGTAAAAAAGAGAGTAAGAACTGAAGAGCTATTGCATTGAAAAGGTATAGAGGATTTATCTTTCTAAAATTTCTTGAAAAAATAGCACCCAGAAGAATTAGTGTGATTCCACCTACAATGATCTGAAGAATATCCATCAAAATAGTTTACAGCAATTTAATTTCATATAAACGCTGCTGTAAGAAATCATCAGCCATAATTCCTTCTGGATATAAATCCGGGTAATCATCGTCTATGCATGAGGACAGTGTTTCAATGAACCAATCAGGATTGGGATGCAAAAAGAAAGGGATAGAATAACGGGATGAACCTTTCACAGCATCTGATGGAGTCGTAACTCGGTGCAACACTGATGGCAATCGATTGTTGGTGAATCGTTCTAGCATATCTCCCACATTGCAAACCACAGTGCTCTGTGGCGTATCAATTGGGTACCAGTTGTCATCAACCAAAATTTCTAAGCCAGGTTTATTCCCTCCAATAAGGAGTGTGATCAGGTTAATATCACCGTGAGCACCAGATCTTTCGCCTATGTCTTCATCCACAGGAGGATAATGTATGGTTCTTAAAACACTATTGCCTTCATTAATATGTGACTCAAAGTAATTATTCTCCAGACCTAAATACATGGCTATCGGTTGCATAAGTTGTTGACCAAAACTATCAAAAACATCAAAAAGCTCAGTGATTTTTGTTTTAAATTCAGGAACTTCTTCGGCAACTATGTTTTCAAACATATACTTTGTATAGGGGTGATTGGCCTTGAGATTTCTACCTGTTTGCCAAAACTCTTTTAGGTCTGCATGTTTAGCACCTTTTGCCGTTTCAATTTTATATGGCGTATAACCTCTAGCACCTCCAATATCTTTAATAAAGTATTTCATTTTGATGTCTTGCGACAAGGCAAAGAACTCTTCAAACATCTCTATTGAATCAGATACCATTTGCTCAGGTATGGGATGATCTTGTATCCCACAAAATCCAGTACGTTTATGATTTTTTCCCAATTGATCGGCAAAGGCTTCTGGGTCCTTATCCCAGAGTTCATAACTAATTGTATCGACTATGGACATTTATAACTTAGTTGGATTTGGAGCATCGCCATAGATCTCTTCAGGATCAAAAACTTTTTCATTGTCCGTGAATTCAAGATGAACCTTCTTTTCCTCGGAAATAATTTTTCGATAAAAGCAACTCCGATATCCGACATGGCAGCTTGCTCCACCCATCACCTTCACCTTAGCCCAGATTGCATCTTGATCATCATCAATCATCAGTTCATCCACATTCTGATAGAAACCGCTGGTTGCACCTTTGTGCCAGATAACTTTTCTGCTTCTGCTGAAGTAGTGCATCTGACCAGTTACGATTGTTTTCTCCAGTGCCTCTTGATTCATGTACCCGTGCATCAAGAGCTCTCCAGATTCCATATCTGAAGTGACAACTGGAATTAAACCATTTGCATCAAACTTTGGAGCTAATCCAATTCCTTCTTCTACTTCTTCGATACTGACTCTTTCTTGAAACATCTTTTATTGAATCCACTAATGACCACAGAATCTTATTAAAACATTAGGTATTATAACTTTCATAAATGCAATAAAAACCAAAAATGAAGATCAATCTTTATAATTCAATCACAAAGAGTAAGGAGCTGTTTGTTCCCATTGACCCTAAGAAGGTCACAATGTATGTGTGTGGGCCCACGGTGTATAGTTTTCCACATATTGGAAATGCGAGGGGCCCTGTAATATTTGATGTCTTGGCAAATCTCTTGAGAAGAGAATACCAGCTCATATATGTCAGAAATATAACTGATCTTGACGACAAGATTTATCAGGCAGCAGAAGAGGAAGGTGTTCAAATATCTGAGATTACTCAGCGGTATACGAAAATTTATCAAGAGGATATGAATGCTTTAGGGGTAAGAGATCCGGATATAGAACCATTGGCGACAGATCACATTGCTGAAATGATTGAAATGATTCAGGGTTTGATTGATAAAAGCCATGCTTATGAGAGTCAAGGACATGTTTTTTTTAGCATAGATACATTTGATGATTATGGCTTCCTCTCCAATCGGTCAGAAGAGGATCAGATTTCAGGGACACGAATAAAACCATCAGAAATAAAAAAGAATCAGAAGGACTTTGTTTTATGGAAGCCATCTACTGGGGATACTCCTGGTTGGGTTAGTCCTTGGGGTTTTGGAAGGCCTGGGTGGCACCTCGAATGCTCTGCGATGGCAAAAAAATATCTAGGAAAAACATTAGATATTCACGGAGGCGGAAGCGATCTTTTGTTTCCACACCATGAAAATGAATGTGCTCAGAGCATGTGCTCTCATTCAGGAAAGCCCTTAGCAAACTATTGGATTCACAATGGGATGATCGATTTTGATAACGTAAAGATGTCAAAATCTGAGGGGAATCTTTTGCTTATTCGGGATCTTCTAAAAGAAATTGGAACAGAGGTTATTCGTATGGCATTTTTAACAACTCACTATCGAAAGCCTATAAATTGGAATGATGCTCTTATCACCGATTCTGAGAAGAAGCTCGATCGCTTATATGGTTCCATCAGGAGGCTAGGCAAAGTTTCGCCAGGAGAACCAACAGAAGAGATGATCAATGCACTTGCAGATGACATCAATACACCCAAGGCCTTGAGTGAGCTATTTGCCATTGCAAAAAGAGTAAATAATGCAAAATCAGAAAATGAATACAAACAGCTTGCATCGACCCTCATTGGGTCTGCAAATTTATTGGGTTTGATGAATGAAGATGCTGAAAAATGGTTTGAAAATATTGATGTAAACGAAGCACTTGTTGATCGACTTTTAAATGAAAGAGAGGCAGCTAGATCGGACAAAGATTTTGAAAAGGCCGATCAGATTAGGCAGGAGATCGAGTCACTTGGTGTATCAATAGAAGATGGCCCCGATGGCCCTATTTGGAAAAAGCAATAATTGATGGAATCTTTGGAAAAAATTCAAAAATCGATCTCCGAGGAATTTGATATTTTTGATACTTGGATGGAAAAGTATGAGTACATCATTGATTTAGGGAAAAAACTTAAGGATTTTCCAGAAGACCAAATGATTGATGATAATAAAGTGCATGGATGTCAATCTAGCGTCTGGTTTGTTACCTCAATGGAGGATGGTTTGTTCAGATGCAAGGCAACGAGTGACTCTGCAATTGTTGCAGGCCTTATCGCACTTTTATTGAGAATATATGACAATCAGATACCATCAGAGATTGTTACAGCAGAACCTAAGTTTATTTTTATGATTGGTTTAAATGAGCATCTGAGTCCAACAAGAAATAATGGTCTGAATTTAATGATCGAAAGAATAAAGAAAGATGCTAGCTTGATGATCTAGGGACTTTCTCATGAGACAGATTATTATTTCCTATCAAAAGTTTATTTCTCCTTATCTCCCAAATTCTTGTAGGTATTTTCCTACATGCTCTCAATATTCAATCGAGGCAATTGATCGTCATGGTTCAATCAAAGGATTCATTCTCATGGTGCTAAGAATCTTGAGATGTAATCCTTTTTTTAAGGGTGGACATGATCCGGTTCCAGAAAAATTTCAAATCCTAGGAAATTCCAGAGATAATTAAAGTCGAATGATTAATTACTTTAAATTCTCATATGCTTTCATTAGTAAATAAGCTCAGAATGATTGATCAAAATGCCTAACCATAATGAAGGAAAAATACTCCAACAGATGTACTTAATTCACGGAGCTGAAGACTTACTAATACTTGAGGCCCAAGATGATATTCGAAGCAATGCTTATGCTGAGGGTTTCACAGAGCGCTCCAGATTCTACTTTGATGCAAGATCAAATTGGGATGGGGTTTTTGCAGAATTGAAAAGTCCATCACTTTTTGCTGAAAAAAAGATTATAGAGATCAATCTTCCTTCGGGCAGACCTGGAAAAAGTGGTTCTGCAGCATTATTGGAATTAATGGAAATGATAACGGATGAACACCTATTAATATTGATCTGCGGAAAATTAGAAAAAGCTGTAGTCAATACAAAATGGTTCAAGACATTTTCCTCTAAGGCCCAAGTTATCGAATGCAAGAAAGTCTATCCCTCTCAGATGTCTGGGTGGATTTCAAAGAGGCTCCGAGATAAGGGTCTATATATTGATAAGGATGCATTGGATATCTTTGTAGCACTGACTGAAGGAAATCTTTTTTCTGCAATGCAATCTATTGACCGACTTATGCTGATGGAGATTGATCAACACGTTTCTCTTAATGATATCAATGACTGCGTGGCTGATGGAGCTCATTTCGATCTTTTTCAGCTGACTGATGCAGCTATTTCTTCCAATAGCACCCGGACATTCAACATCTTTAGACGCCTTCAAAAAGAAGGAATGCAGCCTTTTGAGGTTATGAGGGTCATTAATTGGGAGATTAAAAATTTATTCAATATGAGTCTAGACATTTCTTGCGGCAATTCTGTCAAGCAAAGCATGGATCGAGCTAAGATCTGGAAGAGTAAGCAGCAGCTCATCGGTAATTTTCTTAATCGAGTGAATCACGGATACATGGAATCAATTCTAGGGCAAGCATGTTCTACTGACAAAGTGATTAAGGGAGCAGCAGCCGGTGATTCTTGGGATGAAATTGGAAGGCTTTTATACATGATTACCAATCCACAAAGGAAATCAGTATGAAAGACGATCTCATATTAGATTTAGCAAAAGATGTATTGGACGATATGAAGGCTATAGATATCGATGCAATCGATGTAAGAGAATTGACTTCAATCACTGATCACATGATTTTTTGTACTGGCACATCTAACAGGCATGCTCGCTCAATTGTTGATCGTGTAGTTGAGAAGATGAAAGAAATCAGCATGCCAGTTTTGGGCATTGAGGGCTATGACTCAGGTCAATGGGTCCTGATAGATCTTGGAGACGCCATTCTCCATGTGATGCTCAGAGATGTGAGAGAGTTTTACAAGTTGGAAGACTTATGGAGTGTCGGAGCAGACTTTTCTATCAATGAAAATTAAGATCATCACCGTTACCAGTAAAAAAAATCAATTTAAAGACGAAATTGATCGATATTTCAAACTGCTGCCACCCTTTATGAAGATTGAGCAGCTGGAATTATCAATTTCCAAGCGATCAAAGCAAAAAGCAGTCCAAAAAAATCTTGAAGAAGAGTCTATCAAGATCCTCAGCCATGTTGATCCATCAGATTACCTCATCTCAATGGATGAGAAAGGGAAGCAAATAGATACAATCCAATTCTCTGAGTGGCTCAAGAGATGGATGGATGATGGTACCCGGCCAACATTTGTGATTGGTGGTCCCGATGGCTTGGCTCAATCCATCAAAGAAAAAGGGAATGTTTCGCTTTCTTTATCGAGCCTGACATACGCGCACAGCATGGTTCCTTTAATCCTGGCTGAACAACTCTATAGGGCATGGTCAATCATCGATAATCAACCATATCATCGCTCATAGATTCATGTTCTTTTCATAATTGCTGAGTATAATTTCTGAACAAACTTATTAACCATATTGCAATGATAAAACTCATAATTTCAATTTTGCTTAAGATTATATTTGCAGCTTTAGTTGTCTCAATTCTGTCAGTCGGAGTTGCCATGTTCGCTCTATCTTTCGGAAAAACTGAGATTGAAAATCGACTGAATGAAATGGTTATTGAAAATAAGTCGGAGATAGTTGAAGCAGTGGAAAATCGATTGTCTCTTAATTTTGAATACGAAAACTTAATCGTTTCTTATGAAAGGTATTCAATCAATGATTTGAAGATTCAGTTTTCTTTCAGAGACGTTCGAATGGCGCAGGTCAATGATTCATTGCCTGTTGACATTGATGAACTCAGTATTGAAATTGATCTGACTAGATCTATTTTCAGTCAATTACCAGCAATTACAGCAATCATTATTAATGGCAGTGACATTCAATTTAGTCATAATAATGAGAGCGGTTATATGATCAATAATATTCCAATTACACAATTTAGACTCCCAAAAAGAGAGGGATTTAAAAGACCCTCATTGGAGCTGAAGTCCATTTCTTCTAAGGCAATTGATATTGAGCATCTTCAATCAACGGTTGGTCTCAGTGATGTGATTGAGAGCAATGATGCTTCATTTTTTTTAAATCTAAAATGGGATGAGGTTCCAAGAAAGCAAGAGGTTTTATTTGCTGAAGGAAAGATTCAACTTTTAATAATGGATGGCGTGATCAATACCAGGGAATCGGTCCCAGGAAAAGCATTATCCATCTTTAGCTTCTCTCAATTGCCAAAGCGTTTTTTACTTAATTTTGAGGATGTACTTGATGAAGGATTGGTTTTTGACTATATAAAGGGGGATGTTTTACTCAAAGAGAGAACCGCGCTTACTTGCAACCTTTCTTTGAATACTAAAACAGTGGATGTGTTAATTGTTGGCGCATCAGATCTTCAGCAAAGGACTTATGATCAGATGATGATTGTTGATCCCGATGTTTCTGACATTTTAACTGGCGGAGCTGCTGTTTTGGCTGGGCCTGCTGCTGCTGCGTCAATGTTTCTCCTATCAAGAATATTAAGCAGACCAGATGAGGATACATTGAGCTATTTTGATGTATCAGGAGAATGGAAAAATCCACAGATTGCTCCCATCGAAAGAGAGGAGATCGATGTGTCTTTGATAGAGAATTGTGAACAATTTCTTCCAAATTAATACAAATAACTGATTAAATTATTGAAATGAAAGTTGCAGCCATTCAAATGAATTCCTCTGATCAGGTAGATTCTAATCTGGCCAAAGCAGAGTCATTGGCGATAGAAGCCAAAAATGCTGGGGCTGATATTTGTTTCTTTCCTGAAAACTTCGCATTCATGGGACATCCGAAGGAGATTTTGAGTTCAGTGATGGAAGACGAGGAAACTGGACCTATTCAATCTTTCGTTTCAAGCATAGCCAAAGAGCATAAAATATGGATCATTGCAGGATCCATTCCAATCAGGGACCCACAAACAGAGAAAGCATTGTCAAGATCAGTAGCCTTTAATGAGAATGGAGAAGTTGAAGGTTTTTACGATAAAGTTCATCTATTTGATGTCGAAGTAAACGGAAAGAAATACTATGAATCCGAGGCATTTACTCCAGGCACTGAAACCAAATCAATCAATGCTCCATGGTGTAACATCGGTTTGTCAATTTGTTATGATCTCAGGTTTCCAGAACTCTACAGGTCAAAGAAATTTAAAGACATTGAAATTATAAGTGTCCCATCGGCATTCACTAAGGAGACTGGAGAAGCACATTGGATGACTCTATTAAAATCAAGAGCAATTGAGAATTTGGCTTATGTTATTGCTCCTAATCAATGCGGAGAACACTTTGGCGCAAGGAAGACTTTTGGTCACACTGTGATTATCAATCCTTGGGGTGAAGTAATGGACATAAAAGAAAGCGGAGAAGGAATTGTGCTTGCAGAAATTGACATTAAGCGTCTAAAATCAATCCGCAGAAAATTTCCTGTTTTAATGCATCGAAAACTATAATCATGGAGAATACTTCATACATATGCAAAACGTTGAAGAAATCGTAAGGTCTAGACTGCTCGATCCCTATGGGATCGATGATATGGATCTGCAAACAATGCTCGGTCAAGTTGTCTCAAATGGCATTGAGATGGGCGACATATATTTTCAAAGTGCGGAAGCAGAGTCTTGGACTTTAGAAGACGGTCAGGTCAAGAAATCATCTTACTCAAGCAGACAGGGCGTGGGCTTTAGATCAATCATAGGAGAGCAAACAGGTTTGGCATACTCAGAATCTTTTGAGAAAGAGTCTTTGATGACAGCTGCTAAGGCTGCATCCAGTATTGCAAAGGCAGGAAAAAGTGAAGCCCTCCCAATTTCAAAGAGGGATTTTGGTAAACCATATTACTTAGCAGACAGCCCAATTTTATCGATTGACGATCAACACAAGATTGACATGTTGAATCGCTTGGATGAGAAAGTCAGGTCACTGGACTCAAGAGTCAAAGAGGTTATTGCTTCGCTTGCAGGAGCCTATGGAACTGTCCTTATCTTGAATCAAGACGGCAGGCTAGCCACTGATATCAGGCCAATGGTCCGATTGAGTCTCAGCGTCATAGCGGAGGACAATGGTCGACTTGAAAGAGGAACAAGTGGCGGCGGCGGACGAATGACCTATGATTTTTTGGATGATGACCAATTGGGTCAATATGCCAAAGAGGCAGTTGACCAAGCATTGATCAATTTGGAAGCAGACGAAGCACCCGCAGGTGAGATGACAGTCGTTCTGGGCTCTGGTTGGCCAGGCGTTTTAATACACGAAGCCATTGGTCATGGGCTAGAGGGAGATTTTAATCGCAAGAAAACATCGGCATTCTCTGGGCTAATGGGTGAAATGGTTGCATCTCCCATCTGCACCATAGTCGACGATGGAACCATCGAGGATGCAAGAGGTTCATTGAACATAGACGATGAAGGCAATCAAACCGAAAGAACTGTTTTGATCGAAAATGGCAAGTTGTGCAATTACATGCAGGACAATCTAAATGCAAAATTAATGAAAACCAAATCAACAGGAAACGGAAGGCGCGAATCGTATTCTGCTCAAACGATTCCAAGAATGACCAATACATTTATGTTGGCCGGTGAGCATGATCAAGGAGAGATCATTGAATCGGTCGATAAAGGTTTGTATGCCAAAAATTTCGGTGGCGGTCAGGTGGATATCACATCAGGAAAATTTGTCTTTTCTGCCAGTGAGGCTTATCTAATTGAAAAAGGAAAGCTTACCAAGCCGGTCAAAGGCGCAATGCTCATTGGCGATGGACCCTCTGCGTTGCATCAAGTTTCCATGGTTGGAAATGATTTGGCCTTGGATCCAGGGGTTGGCAGCTGTGGAAAAGACGGACAGACTGTTCCTGTCAATGTTGGTCAACCAACAATGAGAATTGAGAAACTAACGGTCGGTGGAACGACCTGATCTAGCTCAAGTCAGCAGCTAAAACTTTTTCGGCTTGCTCTTTACGGTAGTTTTTTAATTTCTCTGACAAATCGCTGTCATTCACTGCCATCATTGCGACTGCATATAAAGCAGCATTAATAGCACCGGGTTTGCCGATCGCTACAGTTCCGACCGGAATTCCAGGGGGCATCTGAACAATCGACATTAAAGCATCCATTCCGTCAAGACTGCCTGCATTGAGAGGCACGCCAATAACAGGCGTGGTTGTCAACGCGGCGACCACTCCTGGGAGAGCAGCAGATAGTCCTGCTCCTGCGATGAAGGCTTTTACTTTTTGGTCTTCGCATTCTCGGATGAATTCCTCGAGTTCTTTGGGTGTTCTGTGTGCAGAAAGAACTCTGCTCTCTGCGTTTACACCAAATTGATCCAACATTTTTTGTGCGTTTGACATGACATCCCAATCGGACGCTGAACCCATTACAATTGCTACATCTATACTCATTGTTAAAACTCCAGAAAAATTTTTTATGCGGTCTAGGTAGGGTAGAATAGCACATTAAAATTGTTTTAAAAATGAGCCAAACAGAACACATCGATATTGCTTCCAACGCACTTGCGTATGCCATGAAAAATGGTGCAGAAGAAGCCTCAATAAAGCTTTCAACGGGCAATGGGTTTTCTGTGGTGTCTCAGAATCAGGCCATCGATTTGGTTGAACAATTCAATGATCAGAGTTTTTCAATTTCCGTATATATAGGGAAAGCCATAGGAAGCGCAAGCACCAATGACTTTTCAGAAGAGCAGATTCAAACGACCATCGATAAAGCAATGAATTTATCTAAGTTGACGAAAAAAGACGATTGCAACGGATTGGCTGAAAAAGAGTTGATGGCAACAGAAATCAGAGACTTGGAGTTGCACCAACCATCGGACCTCAGTATCAATATAGCGAAAGAAATGGCCCTTGAGTGTGAGGCTGCAGCATTTGATGCCAATGATCTGGTGGTCAATTCAGAAGGCGCAACCGTGGGTTCATATGAGGGCCACTCTGTTTATCTCAACTCGCACGATTTTATCGGTGAGACCCAATCAACCGGCCACAATATCAGTTGCGTAGCGATTGCTGAGAAAGAGGGTCAAATGGAGATGGATTACGACTATTCCAGTACCAGAGGATTGGACGATCTTGAAGATCATGTAAATATTGGTCGTTCAGCAGGCAATAGAGCTGCAAGCAATCTTGGGGCAAAAAAACTTAAAACACAAAAAGCGCCTGTTTTGTTTTCGCCGAGAATTTCAAAAAGTCTCTTTAGCCATTTTCTAAATGCCATCAGCGGTACAAGTCTTTATCGAAAATCATCCTTTTTGCTTGATAAGATCGATGAAAAAATTTTTCCAAGCTTTGTTCAAATTCATGAGAATCCTCATTTGAAGAGAGGATTTGCAAGCACATATTTCGATGCAGAAGGAGTGCAAACGAATCCGAGAGAGCTGATTCAAGACGGCTGTTTAAGGGGTTATCTTCTTTCCAGTTATTCAGCCAGAAGGCTGGGATTAAAAACCACTGCAAACGCAGGAGGGCATCATAATATTAAGGTTGAGAAATCAGTTGATGAAGGCTTGGATGAGATCATTAAAGGCATGCAATCTGGGTTCTTGGTAACAGGCTTGATTGGATCTGGAGTGAATATTGTCAACGGCGATTATTCCAGAGGGGCTAATGGGTTTTGGATTGAAAACGGAGAGATTGTTTATCCAGTGAATGAAGTAACGGTTGCTGGGAATCTCAGTGAGATGTTTTCAAAAATACAAAAAATTGGTAATGATCCTGAGACAGACGGCTCAGTATTTTGTGGTTCCGTTCTAATCGATGACCTTATGATTGCGGGTGAATGAGGATCTTACTCTGCGATTTGTCTAAATGCGTTTTTGTATTTTGAAGCCGTATTATCGATGACTTCTTGAGGCAATTCGGGCCCAGGCGCCGTTTTATCCCAATCCAATGTTTCAAGATAGTCTCTGAGGTATTGTTTATCAAAGCTCGGTGGGCTGGATCCTAGCTCATAATTCTCTATGGCCCAAAACCTTGATGAGTCTGGAGTGAGGACTTCATCAATGAGGTAAAGATCACCATCGCCGTCCAATCCAAATTCAAATTTGGTATCAGCAATAATGATTCCCTTTTCTCTTGCATGGTTGACACCAAAATTATAAATATCAATGGCAATCTGCCTTACTCGGTTGGCAAGTTCTTCGCCGATTAAATCGATCGTTTTTTCATAGGAAATATTTTCATCGTGTTCCCCAACTTCAGCTTTGGTCGCAGGCGTATAGATTGGCTCAGGCAATTTTTGCGCCATTTGGAGCCCTTCCTCCAATTCAATTCCACACACAGATCCAGTGGCTTGATAATCCTTCCATCCAGATCCGATGAGATATCCTCGAACCACTGCTTCGATTGGAAGCGGATTCAAACGCTTCACAATCATGCTGCGCTTAGAGAAATAGTCCAATTGATCGGGACTATCGAGAAGATCAACGAGCTCAAGATCATCTGTCATATGATTGCTTACAATCGATTGTGTTTTTTCAAACCAAAATTCTGAAAGCTGAGTCAGCACTTCACCTTTGCCTGGGATTGGATTTGGAAGAACCACATCAAATGCAGACATTCTGTCTGTGGTGACAATCAGCAAGTGATCAGAATCGACCGCATAAATATCCCTAACCTTACCTTTGGCGACGAGTTCGAGATTTTTTAATTCCGTAGATTGCATATGACTATTTTATGGATAGAGATATCAGTAATCAACATTCTGTTTTTTTTCTTTAAACCAAGAATTTATCAAGCATAATAGATATCAGTAAAATTATTATTGAACATGGCCAAAGAATTCAAAATTGCACCCTCAATTCTGTCTGCTGATTTCGCCAGATTGGGCGAAGAAGTCGAGAGCGTAATCGCTGCAGGCGCTGATTTTGTTCACTTTGACGTTATGGACAATCACTATGTACCAAATCTCACTTTCGGTTCAGTGATTTGTAAGTCTTTGAGGGATTTTGGCATTGAAGCCCCTATTGATGTGCATCTTATGGTGCAACCAGTGGATAGATTGATCGCTGATTTTGCGGAAGCTGGCGCAACATACATTTCATTTCATCCAGAAGCTTCCGAGGACATTGGTGCCACACTAGATCTAATAAGATCAAATGATTGCCTTCCTGGTTTAGCAATTAATCCTGCTACACCCCTCAGTTATGTTGAGGAATATCTTGATCAGATCGAGATTATTACCATGATGTCAGTTAATCCAGGGTTTGCAGGACAAAGTTTTATCCCTGAAGTGCTCGACAAATTGACGGAGACCAGAGCGATGATCGAGAAATCGGGTCGAAAAGTCCTTCTTGAGATTGATGGGGGAGTGAAGGCCAATAATATTGGTGACATTGCTTCATATGGCGCAGATGTTTTTGTTTCGGGTTCCGGGATATTTGGAACAGATAACTATCGCGACACGATTGATGAGATGAGACAAAATCTGGCCCCGCATTTGAATCAATAATTTTCCCAACATTTCATTGAAAAAACTCATTTGGATGAGTAGACTAGCCTCCTTTTAATAGGATATGAAAAGCAAAAAATGACGACTGTTTCAGCAAGAAAAGAAGACGTGATACACGATTGGTACTTGGTTGACGCCAAGGACAAGACCCTCGGTAGGCTATCTACTGAGATTGCTCGTCGTTTGAGGGGCAAACATAAGCCTATTTACACTCCGCATGTCGATACAGGAGATTACATTGTGGTAATCAATGCTTCTGGCATTAAAGTCACTGGAAACAAGATGAAAGATAAGATGTATCACAAGCACACGGGATACATCGGTAACCTGAAATCAATGAACCTTGAGACCATGATGAATAAGAGTCCTGAAAGGGTGCTTACAAAGTCAGTTAGAGGCATGTTACCAAAAACAAAACTTGGCAATGCCATGATTAAAAAACTCAAAGTTTTTGCTGGACCTGAGCACACTCATGGTTCGCAACAACCTCAAACATTGGAAATATAATGGCTTCTGAAGTTCACTACGGTACAGGAAGAAGAAAGCGCTCAGTTGCTAGAGTTTTTATTAAAAGAGGCAAAGGAAACATCCAGGTCAACAAAAAGTCATTGGACGAATTTTTTGATCGTGAAACCGCACGAATGATTGTTAAACAACCTCTGGAACAAACAGATCTTTTGGACAAGATTGACGTTGTCGCTACCGTAAGAGGCGGAGGCGGGAGTGGTCAAGCTGGTGCTATCAGACATGGACTTAGTCGAGCACTTCTTTCATACGATGACAATCTCAGATCAGCCTTAAGAGAAAGAGGCTTTTTAACTCGGGATGCTAGACGTGTCGAGAGAAAGAAGGTTGGATTAAAGAAAGCACGTAAAGCGACTCAATTCTCTAAGCGTTAAGATTAAAAAATCTCAAGCATTCTCCTTTTTGCTCCAGCATCAAGCATTTTGCCCATACCAGCTCTAGTATTATCCAGCATATTTTTAGATTTCGATGTCGCAGGAATGATATTGGTGACTGCGTCATGAGAAATAATGTATTTTAGGAAGAATTGACCCCACGAATCAATGTCGTAATCAGAAACCCAAGAAGGCAATTTTTTCTCCTGCGCTTCCCTGAATAATCTCCCTCTCATGAATGGCCTGTTTATGAGTGTTGCTATCCCATTGTCCTTACAAAAGGGTAGGATATTCTTCTCTGCCTCTCGTTCACCTAGGGAGTAGTTGAATTGTGCAAAATCAATTTTTTCTGCTTTCATGATTTTGATCATTTCATCGAAGGCACTGGATTTGTAATGTGTGATACCAATGTAGTCAATTCGGCCTTCATCTTTGAGAGATCTGAGTGTTTTGATCTGTGTTTTCCAATCAAGCAGGTTATGCACTTGGATCAAGCTGATTTTATTGGCCCTCATTTTCTGAAAAGACTCTTCAATTTGTCTCATGCCATTTTCTCTACCTTCAGTCCAAACTTTAGTGGCAAGAAAGAAACGATTTTTTTCTATATATTTCTTTGCAGTGATCCCAATAATTTCCTCAGACATCCCATACATTGGCGATGTGTCAATCAGACGACCGCCATTTTTGTAAAAAATATCCAGAATCTCTTTTCGAATATTCAGTTCGTTTTTAGTCGGCTCAATATCAAAAACTCTAGAAGTGCCCAGTCCAATCACCGGCATTTCCTCTCCAGAGGAGGGGATCACCCTTTTAAGCATGGATTGATTCATTATTGATGCAGTTGACAGGCTTGGCAACAATGACAGAGAGCTCAGCGCTATAAAATCTCTTCGACTAAGCATCAGTTTTTAATCTTGGTCTCTGGCCCTGATTCATTGCCAATGATCATTACATCGGCAGATCTTTGAGCAAATATTCCATTTGTGACAACGCCTGGGATGTTGTTGATGTGGTTTTCAAGATCAACTGGATCAAGAATCTTTAAATTGTGAACATCCAAGATTAAATTGCCATTGTCGGTGACAAAATCATGTCTCAGCTCGGGCAAACCGCCCAGTTTGGTCAATTCCCTTGCAACCAATGATTTCGCCATTGGGATTACCTCAACAGGAAGTGGAAACTTTCCTAGAAGGTCAACGAGTTTTGAGCCATCGATGATGCAGACGAACTTCCTGGAAGCCTCAGCAATGATTTTTTCTCTTGTGAGTGCACCTCCACCGCCTTTTATCATATGAAAATGCTCAGTGATTTCATCCGCTCCATCAATATAGAGATCAGGTGAGCCAACAGACGAGAGGTCATCGACTCTGAACCCATTCTCTTCGAGCAACATGGTGCTTGCCTTAGAACTCGATGTGACAGCCTCAATTTTATTTTTTACACTCGGTAAAGCCGCGATTAAATGATTCACTGTTGAGCCAGTACCGACGCCCAGAACACAATCATCAGCTATGAATTCTAACGATTTAAGTGCGGCTTGTTTTTTTTGTTCTTCTGAATTCATCAAACTATTTTGACATATGGATGAAGCTTTAGGAATGGTAGACGTTTTTTTCTGTCACGATGCAATCAAGAGCGATATCCCATTTATTCGGTTGAATGTGATCCAATTTTTGGAACTCATAAGCCAGCCCAATCAAGTGCGTCTTTTTTACAGAATCATCGAGAACGGAAAGCGCTTTGTCATAAAAGCCAGACCCCATGCCGATTCGATTGCAAGAGCGATCAAAGGCAACAAGCGGTATCAAAATAATATCCAGAGATTGAATGGGAATTTCTTCAGCTTGAGTGACATCAGGCTCAGATATGCCAAAACGATTTTTTAAAACCAGCGAATCAATCTTGTAGTTATAGAATTTCAAGGAACCTTTGTGCGTAACAGGAAGATAAACTTCTTTTTCTTCTGACCACAAATAATTGATTAATTCTTCCGTTTGAGGCTCATTCTGAAAAGAAGAAAAAGCAGCGATGCTATTTCCATTATTAAGAATATTGAGCTCAAGTAAATTTTTTTTGATGACTGAACTTTTTTCATCGACCATGTCCTTGGACATGCCCAATCTCTCTGACTTTTTTTCTTTCCTGATCGTTTCCATTGGTTGGGAAGAAGATAACCCACAATACCGTGTCCCATTTGTTGCTCTCAGGCCTGAGCATTAGGTGGGCTCTGACACATTAACGTAGGCTTCCCATTAAATGGTAATGCTCAATATTAATGTAGACATTGATCCCTGTTTGTTTAATTAAGGGCCGAGAGGTCCTTCAATGAAACTCGAGCACCGCAGGCAATCTTCTGCTCTTATTGTAGCTTTAAATCAATGTTAGAGTTAAGAGAATTTTCTACATCATGCGATAAATTCTCAATTTTATTTTGAATCTCATCCAGATCCATTTCTGAGTCGTATTCAGTTCGAATTTTTGAAGCCATATCCGCATTCCCAGTGATCGCATCGTTGGCAATGTTTAGAGCCGCCATAACAGCTATTCTATTTACGCCATATGCCGTGCCTTGATCGCTGATCTTTTGCATCGCTTCGTGAACCATTTTTGCTGCTTTTATTAAATTGGCTTTTTGATCTGATGGACATTTAATGGTGAATTGCTCACCCATGATTTCAATAGAGACGGCCTCATTCATACCAAAGGTTCTATTTCCTCTAGACTCCGCAATACATTTTCCGCTTTCACTCTTGCTTGATCCTTGAGTGATTCAAGGGACTGTAAAGCTCGAACAAGCTCGTCATTTTTTTTGCTAAGCGATTGATTGTCCTTCGAAAGCTTTTCTTTTTCTTGGATCAGTTGACTGATTTTTATCTCCAATTTTTCGACAGACGCAAGGAGTTGTTTTTCTGAGACCTTATTCATAGCCATTACTATAATTTGTCCTGAGCCATCGGTCAAATCAGTATAATAATCAGAGGAGAATATTGAAAAATGGATTTTGAAAAACTCGATAGTTTGAGGAAAAGTGCTTCGATCGATATGAAGCTTCCCGAAGCGCATGGCGGAATTTGCTCCCAAATATGTTTTGATAACGATTATTTTGAGGAATTTGTGCCACTCGATCAGTCCGATGATGGGGCCTCTGTTTCAGTGCAAATCGGAGCATATAGAAAAGCCTTATTAAAAATCATTGATGAGAATGCTAAAACACTTAAGGATGGAGATTTGGACTTTGAATTAATCATTCCAGACGAGAATTACACTATCCAAGAAAGAGCTGAAGCGCTTTCAATTTGGTGTCAGGGTTTCATTGACGGCGTCAGCTTTCTCTTGTCAGAGCAGGGTCTTAAGATTGACCAATCTGAAAACAAAGAATCATTTGAAATCATTGAAGATTTTACACAAATCTCTACACTGGACTCGCATTCGATCAATGAAGAGGTCGATGAGGAATTAGCGCTAATGGAATTGATTGAATTTGTTCGATTGAGTGTGCAAATGATTTATGATGAATTTAGGTCATTTTGATGAATAAAGAATTTGAAAAAAGAAGACGCAAGCTTGCCAAGTTGATTGGAAAAGATGGCATTGCTGTTATTCCTACGGCCAGCACAAGAGTGAGAAGCCGAGACACCGATTATCCCTATAGGCCGGGCAGTGATTTCTATTATTTTACTGGATTCTCAGAACCGAATGCCGTCATGATTCTTGCGCCTGGCAGAGAGGACGGACCATTCATTGTATGCTTGAGAGAAAAAAATCCATTGACCGAGATATGGGATGGTCATATGGAAGGACTCAATGGCGTCAAGAAAAATTATGAAGCAGATCAGAGTTTTGATATTGAAGATTTAGAAACAATTCTTTCCTCTCTATTTTTAGGCCGTCAAAAAGTTTTTTTTACATTGGGTCAAGATGAGGTCTTGGATAAGACTTTAATGAAAAGCTTCAATGCTGTCAGAGCAGGGCAGAGAAGAGGCGGAGTTGTCCCGTCCGAGATACAAGCATTGGAGCCGTTGGTTGATGAAATGAGATTGATTAAATCAAAATATGAAATCAGTTTGATGAAAAAATCAGCAAAGATCTCAGTGGATGCTCATAAGCGAATATTCGAGAATTGTAAACCTGGCGTATTCGAATATCAGATTGAAGCAGATATTATTCATGAATTCGGGAAACATGGTGCAGTGCCTGCATACACGAGCATTGTAGCCTCTGGTCAAAATGCGTGCACACTCCATTACATCAGTAATCGTGACAAAATGAAGGCAGGTCAATTATTGCTGACAGATGCTGGTTGTGAAAATGAGATGTATGCCGCTGACATTACGAGAACGATTCCAGTCTCAGGTGAATACAGCAAGGAACAAAAAGAGATTTATGAATTAGTTTTGGAGGTCCAAAAAAATGCAATCAATAGCATTAAACCGGGTCAAACATTCGAAGGTTTGCAATCGGATGCAATCAAAGGGTTAACAAAAGGCCTCAAAAAATTGGGTTTACTCAAAGGACGCGTTGATCAGTTAATCAAGTCTGAGGCATACAAGGATTTTTATATGCATGGCATTGGACACTGGCTTGGGATGGATGTTCATGATGTCGGCTCGTATATGGATCAGAAAGGAAAGTCTAGAAAATTTGAAAACGGTATGGTTTTGACGATTGAGCCTGGAATTTATATTTCCAAAAAGAATAAGAATGTTCCAAATCAATACAGAGGCATAGGAATCAGAATAGAGGACGACGTTCTTGTCACCAAGAGCGGTTGCGATGTTTTAACGAAAGCTTTGCCTAAAGAGATTGGTGAAATTGAATCAATCATGGCAAGAAATTAATATATAAGGAGTATTTGATGTCTGTCGTTGTTTGTGGGTCAGTCGCCTATGACTATCTAATGGAGTTTGACGGTGAATTCGGAGACTTCATTCTCCCAGATCAAATTCATATCTTAAGTGTCGCATTCAATGTTCCAAGACTGAGGAAGGAATTCGGAGGGTGTGCAGGAAATATCGGATTCAACATGAAGAAGTTAGGCATGAAACCGATCATATGTTCGACTGTGGGCAAAGATTTTGGAGATTATAGAGCTTGGTTGGAATCCAATGATATCTCAATCTCAGGGATCAAGATTATTGAGGATATGTATACGGCACAATGCTTCATAACCACAGATCAAAAGAACAATCAGTTGACCTCGTTTCATCCCGGTGCAATGGAGGAGGGGCACAATAATCCAATTCCTGATGTAGAGGGAGTAGAGATGGTTATTCTTTCACCAGACGGCAAAGAAAGCACCATTTTGCATGCGAATGAGATGCAGAATAAAGGAATACCAATCATGTATGATCCTGGACAAGGGCTTCCGATGTTTGAAAAGTCAGAAGTTTTAAAGTTTATTGATCAGGCAGAGTGGATCATTCTCAATGAATACGAGGCAAACCTTCTTTCAGAGATCACGGGGCTCAACCAAAATGAGATCAAGGCGAAGGTTTCAGCCATGATCGTGACTAAAGGCGGTCAGGGCTCAGATATTTTTGTTGAAGACCAAGTAATTTCGATTGATCCTATTTCAGTTGAAAATGAAGCTGATCCGACCGGTTGTGGCGACGCATATCGCGCTGGATTGATTTATGGAATGACCAATGATTTGGGTTGGGAAAAATCTGGAAAGCTCGGTTCAATGTTGGGCTCAATTAAAGTTCAATCCCATGGGACCCAGAATCATGTATTCGAACTAGACGCGCTTCTTTCGAGATTATAAAGTCTTTTTCTTTGCTTTCTCTTCTCTGCTGAGGAGTAGACAATCGGTATAATCACCAACGTTAGAAAAGTTGAACTGATCATTCCCCCAACAATCGCTATAGCCAAAGGTTGACTCAATTCAACGCCAGAGCCAATCCCCAACGCTGGCATCATCATGGCAAGTATTAATGTCAGTGAGGTCATTAGAATAGGCCTGAGCCTCCTGGGGCATGCACTCAGCAATGCTTCATCGATATCCAATCCTTTTTCTCTCTCTTGATTCGTTCGATCGATCAATAAGATTGAATTTTTTGCTACGAGTCCGGTTAGTAAGACCAGCCCAGTCATTGAAAATATATTGAGGTCGGACCCTACTATCCAAATACCAAGCGTTCCACCAATCACTGCGAGTGGCTGAGAGATCATCACAATCAATGGCTGTCTGAATGAATTGAATTGACTGGCAAGAACCATATAAACCAAGATTAAGCCTGTGAGGAATGCAAAGAGCATTTCATTACTGGTTCTTTTAAACTCTTTGGCCCTAGCGAAGAAACCGACTTCGTAACCTACAGGGAGTGTATCGGCAGCAGCATCCTCAATCAGCTGTATGGCATTGCTGAGCGATGTTGTTGGGTCACTATAAAAATAAGCGCTGTACATTCGATCCAGCCTGGTTATTTCTGATGGACCAACTGTCTCTTTAAATTGTGCGACCGTGTCAAGACGAACCAGTTCTTTAGACGGAGTTCTGAGGTAAATCTTATCCAAATCATCAACGGACATATCGTATTCACCTTTTAGTCTCACTTTATACCTTTCTCCATCTCCGATGGCGTCATTGAAGCGAGCGACATCGATACCTCCAGCAAAGATATTCGCGGCCTCAGCAATCAACCTTGTTGATAAGCCCATTTCAGATGCAAGCTCTCGATTAATTTCTAAGCTCACTTGAGGTAGATTCAGTTCAATGCTTGAGTCTACATCTCCCAGTTCTGGTGTTTCAGCAAGCTTATTGAGGAAAACATTGATGGATTCATTCAGAATATTGAGATCTGGCCCTGAAACTGTAAATTGCATGGCCTCACCCCTCGTTCCAGAGGCGAATGACATTGGTGCTGGAAATGCTTTTATGCCAGGAATCTTATTGAGCCTTTCTCTTAGGATAGGAATAAGTTCGTACTGTTTAAAACTCCTAACATTGCTAGGCATCAGCCTGACATAGATGACCCCTATATTCACAGCTTGGCTTTCAATGCCAGAACCCATGATGGTGAAATAAGATTCAATGTCTTCGTATTCCTCCAAGAGTCTTTCTACCAAGGATAAACGGTCATTTGTATAATCTATGCCTGTTCCAACAGGTGTTTTTACAGTGATTGTGAATTGACCTTCGTCTTCCTCTGGAAAGAAACCGCCACTCAATTGGGTGAATCCAATAAAAGACAGAACAATAAAAAAACTTGCATACGATAAAACTTTCTTCTTTTCACTCAAAGACCACTCAATCATTTCACGATAACGATTTTCAATTGCATTGAATCTTTGATTAAAGCCATCAAAGATCCGATTGGATTCTTTTTTTGTTTTTAGAAATTTTGATGCAAGCGTGGGTGTTAGAGTCAAAGCCACGAAAGTTGAAACGAGAACCCCAGTGGAAACGACAACGCCGAATGATCTAAAAAATCTTGCAGCAATGCCTTCCATAAAAAAAACAACCGTAAACAATGCGACAAGCACTAGCGTCGATGAAACGATTGGTAAAAAAACTTCATTTGCACCGATGATACTCGCCCTTATTCGTTCTTCGGGTGTGTCCTCATTTAGATTTCTTTGAGCATTTTCAAGCACAACAATTGCATCATCGACAACAATCCCAATCAGTAAGAGGAGTGCAAGCATGGTCATGGTATTCAACGTCAGTCCAAAAGCATACATTATGAAAACTGCACCAAAAAGTGAGACCGGTATGGTGATACTCACAATTGCCATGCTTGAATAACTTCTCAAAAATAGGAGAACAATCAGCGATGCAACGATAAATCCAATGAATATATTCTGACCAAGTCCGCTGATTAATTCATAGATGTAACTGCTATCGTCTGTGCCAATGTCGAGTGTCATTCCAGCCGGCAATGTTGGCTCAATGTCGGATTTGATTTTAGTTTTTACCTTCTCAATGATTTCTACCGTATTTTCTCCGCGAATTTTGGTTACGCCAATTCCAATGGATGGGTCACCATTGAATCGACCCATGCTTCTTAGATCTTTAACATCATCTTTTACCTCAGCGATGTCTTTTAGCTTGATTGCACGATTTTGGTCATAGGTGACAATGATGTTTTCAATTTCTTCAACATTGTGTGACTCAAGATCCAGCTTCAATAAGTCTTCTTTGCTGTTATCAATGAGAAATCCACCGGGCAGCTTGATGTGCTCATTTTTAAATGCCATGACAATGTCTTGAACAGTGATGCCGAACGCACTCATTCGATCAAAATCAAGATTGACTCGAATATTTCGTTCCTGCTCGCCCCCAATAACAACACTGCCGACACCATTAATGGTTTCCAGTTTTCTTTTTACGGTATTTTTTGCATAAACGCTCAAATCTTGAAGCGTCCTATTGCCTCTCAAAGCCAGCCAGATGATGGGTATTTCGCCAGTTTCAATTTTACTGATGATTGGTGTTTCTGCATCATCGGGCAATTGCGAATTGATCTGCCCAACTTTTGATTGAACTTCATTGAAGGCGATATCAAGATCTTTTTCCAATAAAAACTGTATGAAAACATTGGATACACCTGGCGCTGATCTGGATCGAACATCATCAATTCCAGGAATGCTATTCACCGAACTCTCGATGATATTAGTCACGCTGGAGTCGACAACATCGGGATTAGCACCCGGCAAAATAGTTGTGACTGAGATCAATGAAAAGTCGATATCCGGAGAGCGATCTATTGAGATTCGATTGACGGATATTAAGCCGAAAAGAACAATAACCAAATTGATCATTACAGCAAAAACAAAGCGTCTAACGGATACCTCTGGTAAGCTCATATCAATTCACTATTTCTATGATGGAAGAGTCAGTGAGGAAGCCAGCGCCGTCTTTAACGATTTCATCATTGAGCGTGATGCCCTCTATTATTTGAATATACCCTTCTTTTCGTAGTCCAGTTTTTACAGGGATTTCTTTCACAGTGTTTTGTTTCACAACATAGATGACCTCACCAATTGATCTTCTTACCACGCTGATTTGAGGAACAACAATTGCATTCTCAAATTTAGAAAACACGACTGTTGCCCTTGAACTTGCTCCAGGCAACCAAGTGCCTGGATTTTCAAATTCAATAATTGTCGTCAATGATTTGTTTCGTGCATCGATGTTTGGCTTGATGTCCTTAATTTTTGATACAACCGTCTCGTTTGGATTGGTAGGAGAAGTGATAACAACCTCAAGACCTCTTCTCAATTTGGGACTTAAGTATTCAGGAAAAGACAAATCAACTCTCAAGTTTTTCGTGTCTACGAGCTCATATACAATCATTCCTGGTTGTACATAATCACCTGCATCAATATGTTTAATGGAAACCTCCGATTCAATTGGTGCCTTTATATTGGTTTCCTCAATGAGCCTCTTCGCATTTCGAAGTTGAGCATCTGCAGCATTCATTTGCTCCTTTAGCGCATTAAAATCAGCCCTGGTTCGACCCATCATCTCTTCAGAGACAAGATTGTCTTTAAAGAGTTTTTCAGCTCGTTGAAGATCCAATTCCTGATTCATCAGAAGGGCGTCGAGTCTGGCAATTTCTGCTTTTGCTTGTGAGTGCTGAAGATTGTATTTTTCTGAATCAATCCTAGCTAAAATATCCCCGGCCTTTACCTCATCCCCAACATCGGCAATGATTTCAACCACTCGGCCAGATACCTCCACTGCCAAACTTGGGGATGATTTGCTGTAAATAAGTCCCAACAATTTTTCTTCCTCATTCATTTCTTGAGTAGTTGGGAAGGTTGTACTGACTACAATCTGAGAGTTCACTTCAAATGTAAATAGAACAAATGGCAAAATGATCAGCATGATTCTCTTATGCAAATTAGTCATTCCGTTTAACTCCTCTAAGAAGATTGTTGGTGAGTGTTTTTGAAAAACTCTCATTTGAAGATGGGCCAAGACCTTCAAATACTGAATCAAACAAGTTTTGATGAGTGATGTAAGTTAAGTTAGGTGAAAGCAATTGATAAGCGAGCAATCTGCTGTTTGTGTCTTCAACGATCTCATTATTGTTTTTTGCTTGATCTATCAAATTTACTATTTGCGATAGATTTTGCTCCATCAGTCCGACGCTTGGCATTGCACGAGAGGTGAAACCGAGGTCAGAAAACTCTCTTGCCAGCAGCTTATACTTCATTGGATCTTTGAGCATTTGGTTCAAATGTTCATTAATAAAAAACTCAATTTTTTCGATGTATGTTCCACTGATTTCTTTGGTTTTTTCCAGAATATTTTGTGTGTTTTTCTGAGCTCGGGTGAGAATTTGTGTGTAGAGGTCTTCCTTTGAAGAAAAATGATGATAAAGATTTGCTTTGCTCATCTTGCAAGCATTGGCAATGCTGGTCATGGAGACGGATCCAAAACCTGAATCCGCAAACAGCTTTTCTGCTTTATTTAATATGATTTCAGTGCTTTCCATAATTCTATACTTACCGATCGGTCGGTCAGTATATAGACAAAAAAAAGTTTTACAAGGTTATTGAATCAGCTGAACTAGGTTTGCTTCAAAATTCACTTTATTGTCCTCAGTTTGCTCAAGTTTAACAGGGATAAAGTCTAAGCCTGGTGCCAACCAAAAGGTATTTATGCGATTTGAATTCTTTGATTGATGAGAAACTTTTACCACATCATATGAGCCAAAAGGAACAGAAATCTTTTTTCCTGTATTTGATGAAGTTATGTCTATTTGTTTGATTTCATCTTTATCAATAATCAGATAGGAGTCTTGCAAGTTATTCTTTTGTTTCTCATGCATGATTTCTATTTGCAGAAGTATCCTTGTCAGGATCGGCTCCTCCAGTTTAAAGTTGATGGCTCGATCTTTGTAGAAACCCTCGATCACTTTTTTGCTCCAATCGAAGTCAACCTCAGACTTTCTCGCATTTCGTCTGATCGTATCCATGAGCCTGTAATTAATAGGCCTTATTTTTTCATCGATGATCTCAAATTCACTTGACTCATTGATTGCCCCATTGGCGATGAGCTTCCAAAAGCCCGTTGGTTGTGTTTTCAGGCTAAAAATATACCTTCCGTCTTTGCTTTCTAGTTTAGCCCTTAATGTTCCATCTGCTTGCATAAGCTTTACCGAATAGATAGCCTCATAGTCGTCAGGCATTGCATTTAATGTTTCAATAGGTAACAAAATGCAAGCTAGAATTAAAAATTGATGCATTGTAAAAGCTTTCATATCTTTTTTATAACATATTAGTGATTCATAAAAATGAAGTTAATTTGAAAATCTATGATGCACAATGAATCGAAGATTTGAATATGAAATTGTTTTTTTTAGTGTCTATAATTCTTTTTATGACCGATCAAGCAGGCGCATACATTATCGATGATCTGAGTAATCCCAATGATCGCAACTGGGTTTATTTTACAGACACTGTTATGGGCGGGGTTTCAAAGGGAAAATTAGAATTTCGTCAAGACAAAGACGAGAGTTATTATCGACTGACTGGGTTTGTAAACAAAGACAACAATGGTGGATTTATTCAGTTCGCTACAGGCATTTCAGGCATACCCCAGAAGAAATATGAGGGCATTCGTATTAAAGTCAGGGGGAATAATGAAAATTATGAACTTCACATCAGAACTCGCTTAACTCCAGCACCTTGGCAGTATTATTCATATCAGTTTTTTGCTTCCGATGGCTGGCAAACAATTGAATTGCCTCTTGATAGTTTTATCAAATCAAACTTCTATCAGCCTAAATCATTTAATGCTTCAAATATCAGATCGATTGGAATCGTTGCAATTGGCAAAGAATATGATGCTCAAATTGATTTAGCCAGGATCGAACTTTATTGATTTCAATAAAGGCTAAAATATTAGCCGGCATCTGAGTATAATTTTAGTCCCACAAATTATCTTAAAACTGAGGTGATTCAGTATGAGAAAACATCTTTTTTTAGTTTCTTGCTTATTTCTATTTTCATCAGTCATTGCATTTGCAAATGAAAGAACTGAAAACAATGGCAATTTAATACTTAAAAATATTCCAATAATCCCTGAAAACATTAAAAACGACCTTACTCGTTACCAGAATATAAGATCGGCACCTTTCAGAGGATTCAATCGCGAAGGCAATGGAATATTTATTACAACTCGTTTTGGGAATGTCAGCCAATTGCATAGAGTTAGGAAACAAGGTGGAGCAAGGGAGCAAATTACATTCTTTGAAGAGCCAATCGGTTCGATATCGAGAAAACCTGGAGGCCAATTAATTGCATTTACGATGGATGCGGGGGGCACTGAAAACAATCAAATTTTCCTTTTGGATCCAAAGAACGGTTCATCAGTGATGTTGACAGATGGCAAATCAAGAAATGGCGGAGCATTATGGGAAAAAAATGGTTCTCGAATTGCATATCAGAGCACACGCCGTAATGGACAATCCAATGATGTTTGGATAATGGATTCCAAAGATTTAAATTCAGCAGAGATGATTCTAGAGTCCCCCGATGGAACTTGGTGGGGTGCGAGTGATTGGTCAGAGGATGGCAAAAAGATTTTGATTCAAAACTACATATCAATCACAAATGCAAAAGCTTACCTTTTGGATGTTCAATCGAAAAAGATAGAAATGATTCTCGGTTCAAATGAGAATGAATCATACAATGCGATTTTGTCATTTGACCGATCCCAGAATGGCATATTCTTTCTGACCAATGAGTATGGCGAGTTCAATCAACTCGCGCACAAAGACTTAAAGACAAATAAAATCAACGTCTTGACAGAGGGAATACCATGGGATATCGATGGTTATGCCATTTCATCCGACCATAAAAAGGCCGCTTTTACAGTCAACGAGGGCGGCATGGGTTCTTTGTACCTCATGGACACAGAATCAAAAAAATACAGAAAAGTGAGTAACATACCCATCGGCCTCATCGGTGGCATTGAGTTTAGTGAAGATGGGACCAAGTTGGGCTTGACCATCAATAGTTATCAATCTCCATCCGACAGTTATGTACTAGATCTGAAAAAAAATCCTCTGCTCTATGGCAATTTAAACCGCTGGACTGTTTCTGAGATTGGTGGATTGGATGTTTCTGAATTTGTTTCACCGAAACTCATCTCTTATGAGAGTTTTGATGGAAGAATGATCCCTGCATTTATTTATGCGAATGAGTGTACTGAGCCACAACCCGTAATCATATCAATCCATGGTGGCCCAGAGAGTCAATCAAGGCCTTCGTTTAGCCAGAGAGTTCAACTGTGGTCCAAGAGACTTGGCGCAGCAGTGATCACACCGAATGTGAGAGGGAGCGACGGTTATGGGAAGAATTATTTGGGTCTGGACAATGGCTTCCTGAGAGAGGACTCTGTGAAAGACATCGGCGCACTTCTGGACTGGGTAGAAGCTCAACCATGCCTTGATTCTGATAGAGTTGCAGTGATTGGAGGATCTTACGGAGGCTATATGGTTCTTGCGAGTGCCACGCATTACTCTGATCGCCTTAGAGCCGCTGTTGATATTGTTGGCATTTCCAACTTCGTTACCTTCTTGGAAAACACTGAAGACTATAGAAGAGATTTAAGACGAGTAGAGTATGGAGATGAGAGGGATCCTGAAATGAGGGAACACCTTCAGTCGATCAGTCCGAATAATAATATTGAGAAAATCAATGTCCCAATTCTTGTTGTTCAGGGTGAAAATGACCCCAGAGTACCAGTGACCGAATCAGAACAAGTCGTGAAATCTCTTGAAGAGAAACAAAAAACTGTATGGTATATGAATGCGTTAAATGAGGGACATGGATTTAGAAAAAAAGAAAACAGAGACATTTATGAGCAAACCGTTATTTTATTCTTTGAAAAATATCTCTAGAAAGAAAATTAGCTTGAAGACAGGCCAATACTGTCTATATTTTCTCTTCCTTTTTTCACTGAACCAAAGTGTAATCTCGTCCGATTTAGATCCTTATCTTTGGCTTGAGGAAGTTGAAGGTGAAAAGTCGCTGGCTTGGGTTGAGGAGCAGAATGAAGAGACGTTTACTCGATACACCCAGTCAAATGCATTCAAAAAGAAATACGAAAGAATCAAGAAAGAACTCAATGACGATGAGAGGATTCCAAGTGCTTACTATCAGAATGGTGAAATGTACAATTTTTGGAGGGATGAGAAAAATGTAAGGGGGATTTGGAGGAAAACTTCATTCAAGTCTTATCTAAAAGACGAGCCTATTTGGGAGAATATCCTTGATATTGATCAACTTGCAAAGGATGAAGGCATCAATTGGCTCTACAAAGGAGCCGATTGTCTTGCACCAGAATATAAGCGTTGTCTCATTAGACTTTCTGACGGCGGGACAGATGCAGTCACAATACGTGAGTTCGACTTAAAGGAAAAAAAATTCGTAAAAGATGGATTTAACACCTATCCATCAAAGCAAAATGCATCTTGGGTCAATGAAGATCAGATTCTAATTGGAGCTGATTTTGGCGAAGGAAGTATGAATGAGTCTGGTTACCCCATGCAGGTCAAATTGTGGAATCGGGGAGAGTCTCTTGAGGAGGCAAAAATCTTCTTCTCAGGATCATATGAAAAAATATTCAATTTTCCATTTGTCAGTATTAGACCGGATGGAAAGTACTATGGAATCATTGAAGGCCCAACATTCTTCTCGGAAGTATTGCATCTCTTTGATGGCGAAAAACTCATAAAGATCAATCTTCCACAAATGATTGATATTCATGGTTTTTTCAATGAATCACTCATCTTAAGCATTGAGGAAGATTGGGAAATCTTTAAATCTGGATCTTTGTTAGAGATTAATGTGAATTCACTTCTTGCAAATAGTATCGATGAGAGTGATGTTAAAATTATTTTTGAACCGGATGGTCAACGCTTTATTTCTGGAGTTAGCATTGGCAAGCATCAGTTAATGGTTAGCATGCTTGAAAACGTCAATGGAAAAATTACAAGGTTTATGAAAAAAGATGATCGTTGGGATTCCAAGGATATTGAAGGATTTCAAAATTCAACGATGAATATTTATGGACAGGATGTTTGGTCAGATAATTCCTTCATATCCGTCTCGAATTTTTTAGAGCCTTCAAGTATTTATCATGCTTCTGATGGCGCAGATTACAAAAAAATTAAATCTAGAAAAAATTCCATCGATCCAGAAAAGTACAGAGTAGAACAAAATTTTGTTTCTTCTTCAGACGGTACATCGATTCCATACTTTCTTATTTCCAGGAAAGGCATCAATTTAGATGGGAAGAATCCAACCATTCTATATGGTTATGGGGGTTTTCAAATCTCAAAACCACCATCGTATCTGGGTGGCTCAATTGCTGAATACTGGCTTAATTCGGGCGGTGTTTATGTTGTTTCGAATATTCGGGGCGGTGGTGAATATGGGCCAGCATGGCATCAATCTGCCCTCAAAGAGAATCGTCAAAGAGCCTACGATGATTTCATTGCTATTGCCATCGACTTGATCGAAGAAGGAATTACTTCTAAAGATCATCTTGGGATTGAAGGCAGATCCAATGGCGGATTATTGGTTGGCGCTACTTTTACCCAAAGACCTGATTTATTCAATGCAGTGATATGCGGTGTCCCACTATTGGACATGTATCGCTATGATAAATTACTGGCCGGTGCTTCATGGGTTGATGAGTACGGTGATCCTGACAATCCTGAAGAGTGGGAGTACATCAGAAAATACTCGCCCTATCAAAACTTAAAAAAGGGCACTGAATATCCCGAAGTATTCTTTTATACCTCTACAAAAGATGATCGCGTTCATCCTGGACATGCCAGGAAAATGGCAAAGAAGATGACTGATATGGGATCACCAATCGTTTATTATGAGAATACAGAAGGAGGGCATGCTGGAACATCAAACATAGATCAGTTTTCCTTCCTCTTGGCTTTACAGCTGGCTTATTTAGAAGATAAGTTGATGAATTAATTATCGAGTTAAAATTATGGAAAAAGATATAGATATTATTGTTTATGGCGCAACCGGTTTCACTGGGAAACTCTGTGTGGAATACCTGGCATCTAAAGAGAGGTCCACAAAATGGGCAATTGCAGGAAGAAACCAAGAAAAACTGAAAACAGTTGCTGATGAATTATGCCCTGAAGTAGAAATTCTAATCGCAGATTCGGATGATGAAGATGCACTTGATCAATTAACTCAGAGAGCAAGAGTCGTCTTATCGACTGCAGGACCGTTTCATCGCTACGGGTCTAAATTGGTTGCATCGTGTGTGAAAAATAACACTCATTATGTGGACATCACAGGCGAGAATTTTTGGGTCAAAGGACTGATTGATAAGCACCACGATGAGGCATCAAAAAAAGGGGTTAGAATCATTCCATCTTGCGGATATGATTCGATTCCATCTGATTTAGGCAGCCTTCATTGCGTCGAATCCATGAATAAACCCATTAAGCGCATTGAAGCCTTTCATACCATGAAAGGAGAGGCATCTGGAGGGACTTTGGAGACGATGTTTTCTCTTGCCGATCTTGATCTAGGAAAGTCTTTATTTGACCCCTTCTTGCTCAATCCCGAAGGCACAGTTTCTGAAGAACAGAGAAAACAGAGCAAAGATAAGACAGGCGTACTTGAACAGGATGCAATCAATGGATGGTCAGGACCTTTTATCATGGCAGCAGCCAATACAAGAGTTGTCAGGCGAAGCGCAGCATTGCATGAGCAAAAAGGAGAACAATACGGGAAGGACTTTACGTATCAAGAATTTACCTTTCATAAGAAAAAAACGGGTGCTTATATGGCACTGAGTTTTTTAGCCATCTTTGGGTTAGTTCTTATGACGCCTCTTAGAAAAATTGTCAGACCATTGATGAAAAAACCCGGAGAAGGTCCTTCTAGAGAGGCCAGAGAAAACGGGTGGTTCAGTGCAACTTATAAGGCCTTGGCTGAGGATGGAGATGTTTCTATTTTTAAAATGTATGGCAAAGGAGATCCAGGATATAAAATCACATCCTTAATGGTTACTGAATCCGCACTATGCTTAGTTGAAAACCATCAAGATCTTCCTGGAGGCCCTAGTTATGGTGGAATACTCACGAGTGCATCCGGTCTTGGCGGAGCTTTGATTTCAAGATTAAAGAATGCTGGAATCGTCTTCGAAGGCCCAATGCAGAATTGAGACAATCATATAAAGAGAAAGGATGGAAATTCTAAGAACACCTGATCAAAGATTTGAAAGCATCAAGGGTTATCCTTTTGAACCCCATTACACAAATATCACAACACATGATGGCTCGGAACTTCGCATTCATCATATTGATGAAGGCCCCAGAGATGGACCAATTCTATTGGCCATGCATGGACAGCCGGTATGGAGTTATCTGTATTCAAGAATGATTCCATTCTTAACTGCTGCAGGGATAAGAGTGATTGCACCTGATTTACCAGGCTATGGAAAGTCTGACAAGCCAGCTGCGAGAGAAGATTACAGCTATCAGAGACAGGTTGATTGGATGGGCCAGTGGTTGGCTGAGAATGATTTCTCTGAAATTACTTTTTTTGGTCAAGATTGGGGAGGCCTTATCGGTCTTAGAATAGTTGCACAAGACCCAGACCGATTCATCCAAATTTCTATTGGAAACACAGGTCTGCCATATAATCCAGATGTTCCCAAAGAAGTCGTTGATAAAATCAAAGCTTTTAGAGAGAGCGATAAAAAATTAACAATGATGGAGATGGCTAAGCAGATTAGGCAGATGGATGGCAAAAGCTTGTCGGAAGAGAGGACATGGAAAACGCATCCTGCACTTAAGTTCATGTATTGGCAAAAGTTCTGTTGGGATACAGAGAATCTACCCATTGGTCTTGTAAACTCATTTTCAATGGAGAGGCGATCTAAAATTTCTTTATCAATAGAATACCTCTTCCATCGAATTGGTTTGGATGGATTTTCGCCATTTACTTCTGATTTAGTAAAAGCATATGATGCCCCATTTCCTGATCCAACCTACAAAATGGGACCAAGAGCAATGCCCAGCCAGGTTCCTATTATTCCAGATGCCTCATTGGAAGCACAAAGAATAGCCAGAGAGTTTTTTGCAAAATCAAATAAACCATTTCTATCCGTATTTGCTGGGAACGATCCAGTAACAAATGGTATTGAGAAGGATGTGCTTAGAATGGCACCCAATGCCATAAGCGCACCTCACATTGGAGGAGGCCATTTTTACCAATGGACCAAGCCTGAGAAACTATCAGGAATATTGGCAGATTTTATCAATGAATGAATGTTGATTTTTCAATTAAGAATCAGGGAAGCTTAAATAAGTCCTCAACTTTGCATCCAAGTGTTTTTGCAATCTTTAGGGCAAGAACGGTTGAGGGCACATAGATTCCATTCTCAATCGCATTAATACTCTTTCTAGATACTTCAGCACTATCTGATAACTCTTGTTGTGTTAGACCAGCAGACCGCCTCAGTTCCTCAAGATTATTGAGCAGCTTTTTATGATTCTTGCCCAATTTTATCTCTTTTCAAATTCTTCAATTATTCTATCCAGATCCTCTGCCTCATTTGCCTTCATGAATGATGAAATGGCAAGGCAGATACCAAATGCCAATAAGAAACTAAAAACAAAATTCATTTCAAAAAAATGTAAGGGCAGAAAAATTAAAAAGAATGTAATGACACCTATGCCATCTGCAAATTCTTCTCTATTTTTTATAAAAAAATTGTTCATTATTTTCTTTTCTCGAAGTCTTCTACCGCCTCAGTAATCTCCTCGCTTTCTCTAGGATAGAGGTAACCTGCAATTATTTGACCGGCTCCAATAGCGACAACCAAGGCTCCAACGCCTATTAAGATGTCTCCAAGAAAGAAAATACCAAAAAGAATTAAACCGATGCCGACAAATAAAGTCACCACACCAGTTCTTCTGTAATCTATGGGTTTTTGTGGTTTGTCACCAGAGTTTAATGTTCTGATTAATTCTTTAATTTCTTTCGGATCATCAATTTGTTTCGCCATCTCAAGTATGGTTTCATTCTTATTCTTATCGGATAGATATAGCCAAAGAAATACGCCTAGAGGGATTATCATCCCTGTAAGGACTCCTAAAACAGGTACCAATTCTCCCATTTCTATCTCCTATATTAATTCAATGTAACGCAAACTTACCATCATTATGATGGGAAGTAAAGGTTACATATGATATTTTTACGACTCAGAATTGTCTGCTTAGATAAAGCCTAATTTGTCTTGGCTCGAATATGTGGTAATGGATATCCTCATAGCCAACCAGTGGCTCTCCTGCCAAGAAGCATTTCATCAACATGAGTAAGAACATTGTCAGTTGCAATCGTGAAAGTAAATATGAGAAAAACAAGGAAGTGTCTTTTCACTTAGGATTCCTTTTGGTTGTTTATTATTGATTAATTAAGAGCAGAGATTCTTTCGGTGCGCCATTTTTCAGTTGTTTCAATCTGGTTGAAGCAATAAATATGGTAGCCGGCAAGCTTGGAATCGTTGATATCAATTTGCTCAGTAATATCCCTTACCAAATCATCAGGATTATAAATACTAGATTTCATCAGTTCCGTTGCAACTTGCGATTTCTTTCTTAAGAATCGCAAGGAATCACCAACACCTATTCTAAGAGAGGTTTTCAGTAGACGACCTCGTTCGATTACACCAGGCAGCCCTACCCAAACAGGAAGTTCTATACCTTTATTATGAATCTGATTCATCCAATCATTCAAAATCTCTGCATCGAAACACATTTGAGTGACAATAAAATCTGCAAGATCTTTCTTTTCTTCAAGCGCTTCCATTAGGATTTCATCGCTCACATCTGGGTGACCCTCGGGATGTGCAGCCATACCGATTTTATTTAAGTTATGCCCAAGCTTCTTTAAAGCTTTGAGAAGATCAAGGGCATTATTGAAATCACCCATTGGTTCCGGTCTATCGCCGCCAGGCACAAAAATGCTTTCAATGCCCAATTCATCAAGTTTTTTTATGATCGCTTCAAGGTGTTTTTCACCACTAACGCATTTCGATGCGATATGCGGTGTTACCTTAAAGCCTCTTTCGATGAGCTTTTCACTAAGCTCCAAGGTTTCATCCACTCCTTTTGTAGGAGAACAGGTGACCGCTAAATACATGTCCGAGGGGAGAGAGTCTAGTTTATCCTCAATGCCTGGTACCGGAATAATTTCCATATAAGATTTCTGAAGATCTTGTCTTATTCGTTTAGCAACTGTTTCTGATATTTGGTTTAAATCATTCATGTCTTGATAACTATTCGGCTAGATTTGCAATCAGTTTTTGATCAGTTAAAAATTAAGCGGAGCTTTCCTGACGTTCTGTCACCATTGCCATCGCAACAGCAGCAGCTTCGGCCGAATCTCTGCAGTATCGATCTGCACCAACAGCCTCTCCAAATTCTTCATTCAATGGAGCACCTCCAACCAATACAATATAGTCATCTCGTATTCCCTTGTTTACCATTTCATCTATGACGACTTTCATATATGGCATTGTTGTGGTGAGGAGGGCAGACATTCCCAATATGTCCGGTTTATGTTTTTCCAGTGCCTCAAAATAATCTTCCACTGAATTATTGATGCCAATGTCGACGACCTCGAAACCCGCGCCTTCGCACATCATGCCAACAAGGTTCTTTCCAATATCATGAATGTCCCCTTTAACAGTCCCAATTACCATTGAGCCAACAGGCTTGGCACCTGTTTCAGCCAATAAAGGCTTAAGGATCTCCATTCCACCTTTCATGGCATTAGCCGCCAATAAAACTTCTGGAACAAAAAGGATCCCGTCTCTAAAATCTATTCCAACAATGGTCATTCCGGCTACAAGCGCCTCGTTGAGGACCTTTTCTGGAGACCAACCACGGGATAATAAGATATCTGTGCCTTCTTCTATTTCTTCCTTTAGGCCGTCATACAAGTCATCATGCATTTGCTCGACGAGCTCATCATCCGATAAGTCGGCTAAGATAATATCTTCTTCATTTTCTATATATGAGTCACCCATAAATCAATAATCTCTGTCTTCAAATTCAGATTTTCTCTTAGCTATAAACTCAAGTAAAGCTTCATCTATTGCAGGATCCAATTCTGGCGCCTCGTATTCTTTCAGCAGTTGCTTCCATTTTGAATTGGCACGCATTGCAGCGTCCATGCTACCTTCTTCTTCCCATTGCTCAAAGCTATTATTATCGGCAATTTCAGAACGATAAAACGCTGATTCAAAATTCGCTTGAGTATGGGCTGCACCAAGGAAGTGACCACCTGGTCCAATTTCTCTGAACGCATCCATTGCCATGGAATTTTCAGACAATTCAACTCCATCAAGAAGCACGGCGAGCATTCCCGCCTGATCTGCATCCATCATAAATTTTTCATAGCCCATGGCAAGACCGCCCTCTAGCCAGCCAGCTGTGTGTAACATAAAATTGACCCCAGCTAAGGCAGATGCTTGCAATGTATTCGCCGACTCATATGCAGCTTGTGCATCTGGTATTTTTGAAGCACACAATCCGCCACCACTTCTGAATGGCACGCCCAATCTTCTGGCCAGTGAACCTACAATTGTCATCACGTGGCTTGGTTCTGGCGTACCAAATGTTGGCGCTCCTGTTTGCATTGAGACCGCACTAGCAAAAGTACCAAAAATGACTGGAGCACCTGGTTTTACAAGCTGTATATAAGCCATTCCAGCAAGTGCTTCTGCCAGAATCTGTGTGACTGTGCCTGCTATTGTGACCGGAGACATCGCACCAGCCAAAATAAATGGAGAAATTATCGTTGCTTGATTATTTTCAGCATAAACCGCGGCAGCACCGAGCATTGTTTCATCAAACGTTAAAGGTGAATTGGCATTAATCAAGCTGGTTAAAACGGTGTTCTCCTCTACAAAGCTTTCCCCAAAAACCAGTTTTGCCATTGCGACGGTGTCTTCAGCCCTTTTGGGATGTGTAACAGATCCCATAAAAGCTTTATCACTGTATTTGATATGACTGTAGATCATGTCGAAGTGACGTTTATTGACAGGAACATCAACGGGCTCACATATGGTCCCACCGGAATGATGAAGATTTGGACTCATGTAGGCTAATTTTACAAAATTCTGAAAATCTTCAAGTGTCGCGTATCTTCGACCTTTGTCTAAATCTCTTACAAATGGAGGCCCATAAGCTGGAACAAGTACGGTATTTCGACCACCTATGATTACATTATTTTTTGGATTTCTTGCATGTTGTGTATATTCACTTGGTGCATTTGCCTGGATCAGCTCCCGACATAAACCTTGTGGGAAGCGCACTTTTTCACCATCAATATCTGCTCCTGCATTCTTGAATAATTCTACAGCTCTTGGAGAATCTCGAAACTCAATTCCAATCTCCTCAAGTATGATGTCTGCATTTTTTTCAATTGATGTAAGGCCTTCTTCATCCAATATTTCAAAATATGGAATTTTGCGTTCAATATATGGTCGATAATTAACCGCACCTTGTTCTCTGGCCGCTAATTTCTTTCTTCTTCCGCCTGCTTTTCTTCTGCGTTTTCTTTCAGGCATACATTCTCCTCGCTCCAATCAATTTATGAACGAACCTTTTCATTTTTCGGATCGTATAGACAGCCCTTGCCAACTATCTGAACGGTCATAGGATACATACCATCACCATTTTCATTAAAGTATTCCAGTGTAAGCTGCTTCCCAGGGTCAGCAATCTCATTAGGAAGATAACCCATCACGACATGTTTCTTAATTGATGGACAGTAAGACATGCTGGTGCTGTAGGATCTTCGGCCTTTGCTATCGATTGGAACTTCACCTGAATCAGGATCAATGATTGGTGAAATACCGACAGGGTAACGCGAACCACCACCGGAAACTTCCAAATCATCCAACGTCATGGTGCATAGAATTGCACTAGGCTCTTCTTCTCGATGGACAAGGTGAGCTTTTTTCCCATGAAAATCCGCTTCTTTAACTTTGGGTCTTTGAACAGCGGATTCGCAAGCATTGTATTCGGTTAATAAGTCAGCGCCTTGAAGTCTGAAGCTCTTCTCAAGCCGTCGACTATTTGCATAAGTTTCTATACCTACTGGAATAACTCCAACCTCAAGGAGAGAATCATAAAGAGCTAGACCATCCTCACTGTCATTATTCAAATAGATTTCCCAACCACTCTCTCCGACATAAGAAATACGGGCTGCCCAAACATCAATTGCTTTCCCTCCAGATAAATTGAGGGTGAGATGTTTTGCCGCTACAAAAGGAAAATTCTCGATACTGATCTCATTGGGATCAATAAAATGACCGAGTGCATCTTTCGCTTTAGGCCCCCATAATCCTAAAGTTGCCATATCATGTGTTCGAATCTTCATATCTGCATTAAAGCCCATGTCATCTCGGTAATTACGCATTGTGATCCAGTCACGGTTTCCATCAGCACCACCGGTAACGACTCGATAACTATCAGATCCCAAACGCGAGATGGTTAGGTCTGCATGTACACCGCCATCTTCATCTAAAAAATTGGTATAGATAATTTTATCTTCAGGAGTATCGCCACCAACTTTGGCAACCGAAAGATCTTCTAGCATCTGCTCTGCATCAGGACCCTCGACATCAACGATCGCAAAATGGGATAGATTGATCATCCCAGCAGAATCACTCATTGCTAAATGTTCGGCATTGGCAATTTCATATGGCACATGCCTTCTGTCCCATTCGTTTTCTCTAATCGGGACCTCTTGCATGTAATTATCCAGTTTTTCGCGATTGCTCTCATAGGCAAATGCTCGTTCCCATCCTCCAATCTCATTTTCAAAGTGGCCGCCCAGTTCTTTTTCTCTTGCATAAAAAGGACTAACGTATAATTCTCGACTGCTGATATAGGGTTCCTTTGGATGGACGGGTGGAGTGTATATGGTTTGTGCATTTTCAAAAGACCTTGATTTGACAAAAGCTTTTTCCTTTTGTGCAGGATAAAATCTGGCAATGTCAAAGGAGTGTATGTCCATCTGTGTCTTACCATTGGTCATCCATTCAGCACAGAGTCTGGCACAACCGGGACCATCTTTCACCCAAACCGCTTCGCATAACCAAAAGCCTCTGATTTCTGGGCTTTCACCTATTAAAGAACCACCATCAGGCGTTACAGATAGCAATCCATTAAAGGAACTTCTTTCATCCCAGCCCAGTTCAGCGAGTATCGGTGTTGTTTCAAAAGCTTTTTCTAGAGGCTCAGCAACTTCTTCGAGATCAAGGTATCTCATCGAATCAGACATCATAGTCTTTTCAGGATTACCAATGTCCTCGGCATCAACAAGCCTAGGTTCTTTATCTTCATAAAAACCCCATTCAAGCATGCCACCATGCAGTTTGCCTGTGTCTCGAACATAAGCAGAGTTTCCCTGGTCTCTCATCAGGGGATAAACAAGAAAATCTTCAGCACCTTGTGCTTCAGGCAGCGGACCAAAGAACAATAATGGATGTTCAACTGGCATTAATGGAACTGAAACACCAGCCATCTCTCCAACCAAAGGCCCCCAGATTCCAGATGCGATGACCACCTTGTCAGTTTTGATTGTTCCTTTTTCTGTTTTTACAGCAGTAATTCGTCCATCCTCAATCTCAAAACCAGTTGCAGGTGTATCGGCATATGTTTGAAGCGCACCTTTTTCTTTTGCTTCCTCAACAGCAAACCGAACCACATCCTGAGAGCGAGGCGTTACAAGACCGGCATCCGGATCCCACATTGCTCCTCGTATTGAATCTTCGTCTAATAAAGGAAATTTTTCTTTGGCTTCAGCGGCAGAAATTAACCTTACATTGGTTCCAAAAGCCTTGCCTGATGCCACTTTTCGTTTCAGCTCTTCCCAGAGAACATCATCATCTTTTCGACAGATCTCTAAGCCTCCTTTTTTTAAGAAAAAGCCATTGTCATCGTAAAAATTACGACTGAAAGCTGTCGACCAGTTGCCGAGTTTGTCGTGTGTAGTGTTGTAGACAAAATCTGAAGCGTGAGCTGTAGATCCCATATCAGAGGGAATGACACTCGATTTTTCCAATCCTACTATGTTTTTTTGACCAAGCTCTGTAAGCCAGTATGCGATCATCGATCCAACGATGCCGCCAATGCCAACTATGACGACTTCAGCCTCGCTTGGAAACTTAGAGGCCATGGGTGTGAAATATATAGGATTTTTTGGTCATAATATGGATCATCAGACCACTAAATTTTATTGGAATCAATCTTTTTTAATTGGAATCAATCTTTAATTTTTTATATAAGTTTCTAGCAGCAATACAGGCAATCAATGCAAAGGGCAGACCAGTTGCAATAACCGATGTCTGAAGTGCTGATA
>NZHP01000012.1 GCA_002691465.1 Gammaproteobacteria bacterium
AAAAAAAGAAGGTAGTTCCTTGCTCAATTCTGAGACATGCAATGGATAAAGGCGAAGTCGTTTCGTTTGATAAGGATCACCATGACTGCACGACAGGAGTTTATACAGCAGGTGTTCATGAAGGGACAGAAGAGATTAGGAATGGCCAATACCTAGCTGTCAATATTCCAGTTTACACCGATGAAGCTGCCCAGAAGATAAAATCAGGGGATTACGTTCTTCCTCAAAATACTGTCGTTGGCATTGGCGCTGCTCCACTATTGGATGTACCAGAGAATGTCAAAATTGACTGGATTGCTGTTGTTTGCAATCCTCATTGGGCCAATTTTATTGGCGGCGCAAGAACCGTTATAGATGGCACACCTCCAAGGGGAGCTTGTGGATCATCCTTTTGTAGTGATCTCTTTGCGACACCATGGCACGATGACAATGTTGTCATAACACCTGGTGATTTAGGTGGGAGAATGAATAACCGATTAAAACCAGAGGAGATGTTTGTTGTGATTCCAAGCAAATATCTAGAAAGTTTACTCACCATAATGACTTCAATACCAGATGCTCGAGCCGTATTAGAAGCAACCAAACCAGAAGATTCAGATTATTGGAAAAAAAGAGACCGCGCAAAACGAGCCAAAGAAAAGATAGATCAACCGATAGAAGAAGACTCTTTTGACTCAAAGGTCAGCATGCAATGGAGTGCAGAGGCAAAAGCCATGATTGCAAAAGCTCCCTCAGGAATCATTGAAATGGCAATCAACAATGTCGAGGATTTTGCAAGAGATAGTGGGATTGATGCGATTGATAAAGATGTTGTTACTGATCAGATGAAAAGCGTAGGGATGGACCCAAATATGCTTTCATAAAAATCTTAGAAGTTATTTAAAATTGTAAAAAAGTCACCCTCTAGTTCCCCGACTGTATTTGCTGGACTCATTGTTGCAAATAGCGAGCCATCTTTATCGAATACAAAGATCGATGCGGTGTGATTAAAATCATAACCTTGATCTTTATTGATTCTTTGATAGAAGACGCTCAGACTCGAGGTGAAAGATTGTATATTTTCATATGTTCCTGTAACGCCAAGCATGGTCTCGTCAAAATAACCAATATATTCATCCAACCTTTCAGTAGAATCTCGATCTGGATCGAGGGTTACGAGAACAGTATTAAAGCTGGTTGATGGAAGATCTTCCTTAATTCCATTTTTGATTTCAGCTAGTTTATATATAGTCGTTGGGCAAACATCAGGACAGTTTGTATAACCAAAGAAGAGAACCGTCCAACTTCCTACAAGGCTTTTTTTATTAAAGACTTCATTGTTTTGATCAATCAGTTCAAAATTATCTATTTCCATTGGCCTCGTAAGGATTTTGCCAGTGACTAGAGATGGTTTTTTTTCTAATAATGATGGCAATGATTGAAAATAAGTAAAGAGCCCAGTGATACCAAAGAGAATAAGCACTATAAAAATGATGTTTCTTCTATTCATAGCCATCCCTTAAAACCATTGCATCGCTTCTGAGAATCTTAATTCTATCTAAAGTTTTATAGTAAATGATCAGCTCGACTAGATTTCCTTCTTTGATTTCTTTTTTAGGGCTCATCATCATTAAATGATAGCCGCCTGGGTCTAATTTTACTTCAGAGTTCTCAGGAATTCTGAGGCTATCTATTTTCCTCATTGAGGATATTCCGTCTTCAATAAATGATGAATGTATTTCGATTTGATCAAAAGCATTTGATTTCATCTTTTTTATCGTGATTTCATTGGGGGAAACATTTTTGAATTTCAAATAACCCGAGAATATTTTTGAATTTGGAGGTGCTGACCTAATCCATGAATCATTCACATCGAGTTCTGCAAAGATCTCTTGCCCAAAAGCAATTGATAAGAAGGCGATTAAAATAAGAGGCTTTATACTCTTGGTCCGCAAATGACTGCTACTGGATTATATTCAGGAAAGAAAAGCATAGATAGAAATGCCCAAGCATTGAATAAGACCAAGATTAAAAATGGAATGGAAGCCAATCCACCAAAAATATATATGTATTTCTTATCTGCTTTCATTTAGTCGCCATTTTACATTTGTACATTCGCATATCAAGCAAATCTGGATGGCCTGAAATTATCAAGAATAGGAATACTTTTATTTTCTAAAAGCTCTTCAGAAACCAATTTTGAAACAATTGCAGCCAAACTGATTCCGCTGTGCATCATGGACACATAAATGCCATCGACTTTCTTAATTCTCCCAATGATAGGGATTCTGTCTTTTGGCAGAGGCCTCCAACCTATTGAGACTTCTTCAATCTCAATACTTTCGAGACCATTAGTGAAGTTTTTTGCTGTAGCCATGATTCTTTCGGTATGCAATTCTTCAAATTCCTTGGATGGGAATTTATTTGGTCGCTTCTTCAGGCGATCAAAGTGATTGAGAGGAGCACCATCTTGCTCACCAAGTATGATTGCGCCATTTTTTTGTTGATGGATATGCACACCCGGGCCAACAATTATCTTATTGAAAAGACTCTCGACCGGTTTAGATCTCAAAATGATTCCAGGAGTTGGAGTGGATAGAGTATTGAGACCCAGATTTTTATCTGTCTCAATTCCGCAGGCAAAGATTGCATAATCAGTTTCAATTACTCCTTGATTTGTATCAATGGATTTAAGTTTCCCATTTTGTTGATTCAGTTTTAAAAACTCACATGGAAAAATACTTTCTCCTCCAAGTCTTTCGAATTCTCCTTGAATCAGCTGAATTGCATGAATTGTGTCTATTGCACCGTCAGATAAAGAATGAACAATCTGTTTTCGATCTCCAAAGTTTGTATTGGGCTCCATTCGCTGGGCTTGAGAGAATGAGATAATCTCAACAGGAGTATATGTGGGATATTCTCTTATCGCATTGATCTCAGAAAATAATTCTTCTTGTTGACTATCATTTTCAAACCATTCGAGTGATCCATTCCATCTGATATCAAAGTTAAATTCTGTTTCCAGAGATTTGTAGGCATCAATGCCCAGTTGCGATAAAAGATTATATTCATATGGTTTCTTTGGGTACGTTGCATTGATCCATGAGAAAGAGTGTCCGCTCGCGCCAGAAGCTGGAAATTCTTTGTCTATGATTTTTACATCTGCACCCTTTTTTACCAGTTCGTATGCAATCATTGTTCCTATGATTCCAGCACCTATGACCACTATCTTTGGACTTTTTAGTATTTCACCAAAGCTCCTACTGGATGGCAAAGTCAGTAAGCCCATTAATTTTGTGAATGTTCTTCTATCCATTTGAAGAGAGCTCAATAGCAAGATACAAAAAAACAATTCCACTCGATGCACATAAGGTCGTCAGACCATGATAGAACTGATTTTCAGTTTGTATAAGTTTATTGAAAAATATGACAGTTAGCGCAATAGAGAAAAATTGGAGAAAAATTACCACTTGTTCAAAAAGAAAATATGCACTAATTGTGTTTGCGAAACCTATGATTGTGAGTGGCAAGAAGGGAAGTATCTTTTTGTAATAAATGAATGGCATGATCAAGATAAGAAACAAACATAAGTATTTAACCAGAGATATATTTCCTATAAGACCATAGAGGATAATGCATTGGCCCACCAAGATAGAAAAAGAAAAAAGACCATCAAGTAAGCTATGCCCATTGCCACTTGCTGAATCATCAGTGACATACCATTCATCGAGATGATTTTGGCATATCTCAAAAAGGCTTCCTGCCATCAAAAAGAAAACAGCATAAAAGAAAAAATGTTTCTGAAAAATTCGCTCATCTAGAAACGATTCGTTTTGAGCGATCATGGGTATGAGAATCAGTGGAATCAATAAAGCATAGATGTGAATGGGCAAGATCCAAGCACTCATTTTTGCATCTATTTTCATTACAACCAATCATACACTCTATTTGAGAGCTTTGGATTGATTGCTATATATTTTGCCAATATGTTTTTCACCCCTCTCTTTTGCAAGGTTTATTTGTTTTTGTCTTTCAGCAAATCGCTTCTTTTTTTCTTCACTGTGAGTTCCAAAACAATTTGGACAACTAATGCCTTCAACATACTCATCAGATTCAATGTCATCCTCACTGATTGGCATTCTGCAGGCATGGCAAAGCGAGAAATCGCCTTCTAACAAACCATGCTTGATTGAAACTCGATCATCAAAAACAAAACATTCACCATCCCAGAGAGTCTCAGATTCACTGATTTCTTCTAGGTATTTTATAATACCGCCATCCAGCTGATAAACTTCTTCGTATCCATTTTTAATCATAAGCGAACTTGCTTTTTCACAACGAATACCTCCGGTACAAAACATGGCAACTTTTTTCTTATTCGTCATTAATTCCCCGAGGTTTTCTTCAATCCATTTTGGAAATTCTCTAAACGAATTAGTCATGGGGTTAATGGCATTTTTAAAAGTACCAATGGAGTATTCATACTGATTTCTAGTGTCGATAACGAGTGTATTAGGATCATTGATCAATTCGTTCCACTCTTTGTTTTTAATATGTCGACCAGTGATTTGGGAAGGGTTGATGTCTCTTAAACCCATTGTCACGATTTCTTTTTTTATTTTTACCTTCATCCTCCCGAAGGTTTCTCCTGATGCATATGAGTATTTTGGTTCTAGATCTTTAAGATGAGGATCAGTTTTTAGAAATTCTATGACTTCACCGATGTTTTTCTCTTTGCCCGATATGGTCCCATTAATGCCTTCATTAGCAAGAATGATGGTGCCTAGAATTTCCCTTTCTTTGCAAAAGCTTTCTAGTCTTTTCTTTCTTTTTGAAATTCCGCCCCAGTTGACGAATTTATAAAATGAGATGACTGTATGTTTTTCTGTCACCTTACTGTCAATAAGAGCGATGCAAAATGATTTCTGCCAAGGTTGTCAGAGCAGTTTTATATTTGCTGTTATCGAGTGATTGGATTGAGTGCAATGCAAATTCTGTTTTCTCTTTAGCATCATTGACTGAAGAAGCAATTGACCCCGTGGATTGAATGCACCCAATTATTTTGTCTGCATTTTTTGAATCTTTATTTAATATGGCTTGACTGATCATCTCCTGCATATCTGGCATTGCTCGCTCAAGAGTATAAATCATAGGTAGAGTTACCTTTCCTTCAGCCAGGTCGTCACCCACATCTTTACCCATGATTTCAAATGAGGAGCTGTAATCCAATACATCATCTACAATTTGATATGCCATACCCAATTCTTTTCCAAATAGTTGCAGTGTATTGAGCACTGTTTGAGACTGATTACTCAAAAGTCCACCTACAACCATGGCCGCTTCAAAGAGCTTTCCTGTTTTACGATAGATAACCTCAAGATATTGCTCTCTATTGATTTTTGGATTTCCACTATTGATGAGTTGTAATACTTCGCCTTCAGCAATGGTATTTGTTGCATCTGACATAACTTCCATAATTCCCATGTGATTGATTTGCACCATAATTTGGAAGGCCCTCGAGTACAAGAAGTCACCAACCAAGATAGTTGATTCATTCCCGAAACTTTGATGCGCTGTTTTGATGCCTCTCCTTGAATCGGAATTATCAACCACATCATCATGGAGCAGGGTAGCGGTGTGAATAAACTCGATCATTGCTGCTGCTTTTACAATTCGATCTAAATCCGATGCCCCACAAGCTCTTGCTGATAGCAGAACTATAAGCGGTCTGATTCTTTTCCCACCGCTATTAACAATGTATTGAGAGATATTGTTTATCAGCTCTATGTCGCTCGACAGCTGTTTTTCTATTTCTTGATCAAGTAATGACCATTCTTTGGAAACAATTGATCTTATTTCTTCCAAAGACGCTTTCTGTTCTCTAATTTTTTCTATGCTTTTCATTATCTCCATCATTATCATTTTTGATGAAAGCTTGGACAATATATCAGACCATTAAAATTATTGAATAAAAAAGCTTTAATCTATAGAATTGCCATCACTTTAGGTTGGATTTACTGGAAAAAAATGTACGCAATAATTAAATCAGGTGGCAAACAGTATCGAGTGAAAAAAGGCGAGAAGCTTAAGTTAGAAAAACTAGATACTGAAATTGGCAAAAAAATAGTCTTTGATGAAGTCCTATCAGTAGGAGAGGGTGCCGATCTCAAAATCGGAACTCCATATCTGAAAGATGCAAAGGTTGAAGCAAAAGTCATCGATGAAGGAAAATCTAAGAAAATTGAAGTAATTAAATTCAAAAGAAGAAAGAATTACAAAAGAAACTTCGGGCATCGCCAACAATATTCACTGGTTGAAATAACAAACATCAGTGTTAAAAAGGCACCAGCCAAAAAGGTACCAGCCAAAAAGGCAGCAGCCAAGAAAGAAGAGAAATAATAAAAATTTAGAGGACTTAACATGGCGCATAAGAAAGCAGGCGGAAGTTCCAGGAATGGAAGAGATTCAGAGTCCAAGAGGCTTGGGCTAAAGAAGTATGGTGGCCAGTCAGTTCGGGCCGGCAATATCATTGTTAGGCAGAGAGGGACTAAGTTTCATCCAGGTAAAAATGTTGGCATCGGTAAAGATCATACATTGTTTGCAAAAATCGATGGTGAGCTTAAATTTGAGAAAAAAGGTTCAACCTTAAAACAATACGCAACAGTCATACCTTTTTCAGACTAGCTCTTCGATCCACTTAACTTAATTCTCCATTCATCAAAGTGTGGAGCATTTTTGCTACAGTAAAAAAATGAAATTTATAGACGAAGCAATTATTAACGTCAGGGCGGGAAATGGCGGCAATGGGATGGCAAGCTTCAGAAGAGAGAAGTATATCCCAAAAGGCGGACCCGATGGTGGCGACGGAGGTTCTGGTGGGAGTGTTTATTTGGTCGCAACTACCGGTATCAATACTTTGATTGATTTCAGTGTGAAAAATCAATTTCAGGCAACTTCTGGACAGGGAGGTCAATCGAGAAAACGAAGTGGCTTAAGCGGTAAAGATCTCTACATCAAGATCCCTTGCGGAACAAAAATTACCAATCTTGAGACTGGTGAGCTGATGGGCGATCTAGTTAATGATGGAGAGACTTGCTTGGTTGCAAAAGGAGGCAATGGGGGTAAGGGAAATACAAGATTTAAATCAAGTATAAATCAGGCACCAAGAAAGACGACACCGGGAACGATTGGTGAACAAAGAAAAATTGTCTTGGAGCTCAATCTCTTAGCAGATGTTGGATTACTGGGTTACCCAAATGCTGGAAAGTCAACCTTGATTAGGTCTGTCTCATCAGCAAAGCCTAAAGTTGCTGACTACCCCTTTACCACACTTAATCCAAACCTTGGTGTGGTGAGATTAAATTTTGACGAAAGCTTTGTGATTGCTGATGTCCCAGGAATTATTGAAGGCGCATCAGAAGGTACCGGACTAGGCATTGCATTTTTGAAACATTTATCAAGGACGAGGCTTTTGCTACACCTTGTTGATTTAGGGCAAGATATCACAGGATTAGAAACAGCAATTGAAATCAGAAAATTGGAGCTAGAATTAGAAAAATTTAGCGATGAGCTTTCAAAAAAAGAAAGATGGATGGTATTTAATAAAACCGATTTGATCAGTGATGTTGATACAAAATCAAAGATGATTATTGATGAGTTGGAATGGACAGGGCCCATATACCATGTCAGTGCTGCCACAGGAGATAATATAGATTCTCTCGTTAGAGATGTAATGTATCGACTTCAAGAACTTAAAGAGGGAGAGTCTTAAGAGATTTAAGCAATCGACTTAATTTTTTTAACAAGCTTACTCTTCTGATTAGCTGCTTTATTGGGATGGATAACACCTTTTCTCGCCAATGAATCAATCAATGGTTGAGCTTTTCTGTATTCAGTAGACGCTTCATCAGAGTTTTCTTCACTCACAGCTTTTAGAACTCTTTTTACAGAAGTTCTCATTCTGTTTTTGAGCGCAATATTATTCTCTCTGTTCGTTTTATTCTGTCTAGCTCTTTTCTTTGCTGATGGTGTATTAGCCATATTTATTACCTAGCATTAGCCTTAATGTTAAAAAGGGGTGTATTCTTTTATATTTGTAGGGTCATTGTCAATAAATATTATTAGGGAATCGTTACTTATCAAGAATAGATATCTTGTTATCATTCATTTAAGTGAAAATAATGTCAAAATCATTCGCAAAAGATAATCTACTAAAATCAACAACTATTGTTGGTTTTATGACATTCTTATCCAGAATTTCTGGGCTAATAAGAGACATAATCTATGCTAGGTTATTTGGAGCGCTTCCCCTCATGGATGCTTTCTTGGTTGCGTTTAGAGTCCCAAATTCCTTCAGGCGATTTTTTGCTGAAGGTTCATTTTCTAGAGCATTCATTCCTGTCCTCTCAGATTTCGAGGAAAATGAGGATGAGGAAGGAATCAGAGAGTTGGTTGACAGAACTGCCGGAACATTGGGTCTTATCTTATTTATGATTACTCTTTTAGGAGTTATTTTTTCCCCTTTGCTAATTCTTTTATTTGCGCCGGGATTTACAGAAACAAATGTGGAGAATGGCCGATATGAACTCTCTGTTGAAATGCTGAGACTGACGTTTCCATATCTTCTTTTCATCTCTCTGACTGCCTTATGCGGTGCAGTATTAAATACCAAGAAACATTTTTGGGCCACTGCATTTAATCCAATCATCTTGAATATCGTTTTAATTGGTTTTGCAGTGGTATTGTCACCTCGATTTGAAAATCCTGGTATTGCTTTGGCTCTTGGAGTTTTTGTAGCAGGGATCCTTCAATTGCTTTTTTTGCTTCCATTTTTGAGAAATTACAATCGCTTGCCACGTCCAAAATGGGGCTGGAATCACTCGGGCGTAAAACGAGTGATAAAGCTAATGATTCCATCACTTATTGGTAGCTCAGCTTCTCAAATTAACCTCTTGGTCAATACATTGATTGCTTCTTTCCTTGCAACTGGGAGTGTCAGTTGGATTTATTATTCCGATCGATTATTGGAATTTCCAGTAGGTGTTTTTGGCGTTGCATTATCTACAGTGGTTTTGCCTTTTTTGTCTAAGGAAAATGCTCTTGATAACCAAAAGCAGTTTAAAGAAACACTGCGCTGGGGATTAAGTCTTGCGTTATTGGTGTCAATTCCATCAGCGGCAGGACTTTTTTTACTATCTGGACCACTTATTTCTACTATTTTCTTGGGAGGGAGTTTTAGTGATTATGATTTGATGATGACAGATATAAGTCTCAGAGGTTATTCAATTGGTATCATAGGCTTGTGTATGGTTTTGGTCTTATCGCCAGCATTCTACGCTAGAGAAGATACAAAAACGCCATTAAGATTTGGCCTAATTACACTATTCGTGAACGTCGTTTTATCAATTCTATTTGTCACTTACTTTATTAATGAAAATTCTGATTACCCACATTTGGGACTTGCGCTTGCTTTTTCAATTGCTTCAATCACGAATGCAGGACTATTGCTTTATAGACTGATTATCGATGGACTTATTGAGATGAATCAAGACGGTCTAATACATATCATTAGGATTGCATTGGCAACGGTTGCAATGATTGCTTTCTTAATGGCATTTAATCCAGAAAATTCATTATGGGCAAACAGCGTTCTTTCAGAAAGGATAAGATCATTATTTTTTCTAATCTCATTCTCTGTGGTTATTTATTTTTCAATTCTTTTTCTTCTTGGGTTCAGGTTTAGAGACTTACGTGTTGAATCCAAAAGCGAGCAACTATAATATGCACATCAAAATGAGCATCTATGAAAGATTATAAAGAAACTTTGAATCTTCTAGGTACGTCTTTTCCAATGAAGGCGAATCTGCCCAATAGGGAGCCTGAAATTCTTAAATTTTGGGATGAAATTGATTTGTATAAGAAAATTAGAAAAAAAGGTGATGGAAAGAAACCATTTCTTCTTCTTGATGGTCCTCCATATGCCAATGGCAAAATCCACATAGGGCATGCTCTCAATAAGGTATTGAAAGATTTTATTATAAAATCAAAGACTTTGTTTGGGTATGATGCGCCCTATCTTCCTGGCTGGGATTGCCATGGCTTGCCCATTGAGCATCAAGTCGAGAAGAAAAAAGGCAAGGTTGGACCAAAACTTACTGCGAGAGAATTCAGAGATCACTGCCGTGAATATGCTTTGAAACAAGTTGAAGAACAAAAAGAGGATTTTATTCGTTTGGGTGTCCCTGGAGAGTGGGAAAATCCTTATTTAACATTGGACAAAAGATACGAGGCAGAGCAGATTCGGGCATTTGCTGAGATATATGCAAACAACCATGTGACGCATGGTCACAAGCCAGTACACTGGTGTCTAGACTGTCAATCTGCTTTGGCAGAGGCAGAAGTGGAGTATATGGATAAAGTTTCTACCTCGGTAGATGTATTATTCAAGGTGATTGACACTTCTGAATTTAGCAAAAGAGCGGAAACAAAAAAGATTGATGATGAGACGGATTTATATATTCCAATTTGGACAACAACGCCATGGACACTTCCCTCAAATGAAGCGGTTGCGATGGGTAAGGATATTTCCTATGGAATTTATAAGCTCATCTTCAATGAACGAGACATTTTTGTGGTTATCGCTAATGATCTCAAAGAAAGCATTAAAAATAGATGGGGAGTTGAAAGTCTCGAAATGCTTGAAGAAATTTCTGCTGAAAACCTCTTGGGCCTTCGGTTACAGCACCCGTTTGATGAAAGAACCGTCCCAGTTCTTTTAGGAGAGCACGTTACGACAGAAAATGGAACTGGCTCAGTGCACACTGCTCCAGCTCATGGCCAAGAAGATTTTCAGTTAGGAATCGAAAATGATCTGGATCTCAATTGTTATGTGAATACTTATGGTGTTTTTATAGAGGCAAAGGAGAGCTTTGCCAAAGAGCATATTTTTAAATCTGAATCAAATATTATCGAAAAACTAAGTGACTTGAGCTTGTTAATCTCGAGCGAAAAATTTGAACATAGTTACCCACATTGCTGGAGACATAAAACACCTGTGATTTATAGGACAACAAAGCAATGGTTCATTAGTATGGAAAATCAAGATTTTAGAAATACTTGTTTAAATTCCATTAAAGATGTTGATTGGAAACCGACTTGGGGAGAGGATCGAATCAACGGAATGATTGAAACTAGGCCAGATTGGTGTATTTCTAGACAAAGGTATTGGGGCGTGCCTATTCCTCTGTTTACGCATAAGGATGATCAAAGAGTTCATCCCGATACCTTAAACTTGCTCAATCAGATTGCTGATAAAGTTGAAGATCATGGAATTGATGCTTGGTTTGATGCAGACACCAAAGAATTTCTAGGCGATGATGCGGATTCTTATGAAAAATCTACTGATACGATGGATGTTTGGATGGACTCTGGTATTGCGCATAAAACTGTCAGCCGTCTTTTTGATCACATCAAAGGCGAGGCTGATTTGTATCTTGAAGGGTCTGATCAGCACCGCGGTTGGTTCCAAAGTTCTCTACTTACCTCTGTGGCGATTAACGCACATGCACCGTATAAAGAAGTACTCACTCATGGGTTTGTAGTCGATGAAAAAGGACACAAAATGTCCAAATCACTCGGAAATACCGTATCTCCTCAATCTGTCATTAATAATATGGGAGCTGATATCTTGAGGCTTTGGGTTGCGTCAACTGATTACTCTAGTGAAATGAAAATTTCAGATCAGATACTGAAACGCAATGCTGATACGTACAGAAGGATAAGGAATACAGCAAGATTTTTATTAAGCAACTTAAGTGATTTTGATCCCAGTAAAAATCAACAACAAGTTGAGGATTTGGTGTTGCTTGATCAATTAGCTATTCAGCGTGTTTCAGTCTTGAATGAACAAATTAAAAATGATTACAACAACTATTCATTCCATAAGATCATCCAGCTTCTACACAACTTTTGTGTCAATGATATGGGTGGTTTCTATTTAGACATTCTTAAGGATCGACTCTATACAATGCCATCAGATTCATCTGGGCGAAGATCTGCACAAACGGCTTTGTATATCATTGCTGAATCTTTGACTCGCTGGATTGCACCAATTCTGTCTTTTACCTCTGAAGAAATCTGGAAACATTTGCCAGACAGAGGAGAGGAATCCGTATTTCTTTCTGATTGGTTGGTTATAGAAAATTCAGAGTCTAATATTGAGTGGGATCAATTGAATCAAATCAATGCCATTGTTCTTAAAGCATTGGAAGTTGCAAGAGATGATGGTGAGATTGGTTCTCCATTAGATGCTCATTTGGAAATTTCTGCAGATCAAAAAACATATGATTTTCTCACACAGTTTTCTGAAGAGCTGAGATTCTTATTTATTACTTCTTCAGTTGATCTTGAGATGGATGACAGCCTTGATTCCAATGAAAAAATGAGGGTAAAGGTGAAAAAATCTAAATCAGAAAAATGTGGAAGATGTTGGCACAGACAAGAAACAGTTGGCGATTCTGATGAGCACCCTGAAATTTGTGCACGGTGCATCAGCAACATCGGTGATTCACCAGAAGAGAGATCTTTTTTCTAAATGAGGCTTATCTTATTTAGGTTATCGTTTGTTTTATCAATTATTGTTCTTGATCAATGGTCTAAAAATTTAGCCATTACCTTGCTTAGAGAGTATGAAAGATCAGATTTTTTAAGCTTCCTTGACTTCATTCTGATTTACAATAAGGGGATTGCGTTCAGTCTTTTTGACTTCCAATCTGGAATGCAAACGCTTCCTCTGATCATCATTACCTTTATTGCAATTGCATTCTTTGTTTTTCTACTGGTTAGAAATGAATGGTCAAAGATAGAGGAGATTGGGATACTTTTAATTATCGGTGGCGCCATTGGAAATTTCATTGATCGGGTCACCCAAGGTTCCGTCACAGATTTTATTCTGGTTTATTACAATGATTTCTATTTTCCAGCATTTAATCTAGCGGACAGCTTTATCACATTTGGAATCATTATCTTATTGATAACAGAGCTATTAAAGAAAAAAGAATAAGATCAATACAATAAGGCATTGAAAATATTGGAAAAATTAAGAATCCACTTTAGAATATTGTTATGGAAGATGTAATAGAGTTAAAAACAAAGGTTCAGGAGAAGCTTAAGCTTTATGGTTTAAGGCCAACAAGAGCTCGAATTAGAATTGGAATGATGTTGTTGGATAAGCCAAAACATCTCTCAGCTGAACAAGTGCATGAAAAGTTAAAACAGAAGGGCTATACCATCTCAAAGGCTACAGTCTATAACACACTGAATGCTTTTACTGAATGCGGAATTGTCAGTGAAGTCACAATAGACCCAAGTCGCACCTATTATGATTCAAGAACTACTTCTCACCATCACTTCTTCAATATTGATACTGGCCAACTAGTAGATATTGCTAGCGATGATATGAGTGTTGAGAATATCCCAAGGCTTCCCGATAATACCCAAATTCAGGATCTTGAAATTGTCATCAAGATCTCAAATAAATAGTTCCAGATAGGAGAAAATAATGGCACGTCATCGCGCACTAGAAATGTTTGGCAGATCAGGTAACCCAGCTTTCAAAAGCAAAGCTTTCACTCATCGTTCATCTGATTTCACTACCAATGAGGTCATGACTCTATCGGGAGCTGTTAACAAGACAGGTTTATACCTCTTATTGTGTATATTATCAGCTGCTTGGACTTGGAATATATTCTTTAGTTCTGGTGACCCAAGTTCAGTATCGGGACTGATGATTTTTGGACTTATTGGAGGTTTGGTAGCTGCCATGGTTACTATTTTTAAACCCACCGCGGCAAATATTACAGCACCAATATATGCTCTTCTTCAGGGATTAGCTGTGGGCGGTATTTCTGCAATGTATGAGTCAAGTTTTGACGGCATTGTCATGCAAGCAGTTGCGCTTACATTTGGAACACTTGCCGCATTACTGCTTGCCTATAAGTCTGGTCTAATTAAACCGACAGAGAATTTTCGTTTGATGTTATTTGCAGCAACAGGAGGTATTTTTGTTCTCTATCTTGTGAGTTTTATAATGAGCTTCTTTGGAGGACCGATTGGATTTATTCATTCGAATAGTTTGATGGGAATTGGCTTTAGTCTTGTTGTAGTTGCGATTGCAGCACTAAATCTGGTCCTTGACTTTGACTTCATCGAACAAGCCGCAGAACAAGGAGCGCCAAAATATCTTGAGGCCTACGGAGCATTTTCATTAATGGTGACTTTAATTTGGCTTTATCTTGAGATCCTTCGTTTGCTTGCAAAAATATACTCGAGAGATTAGTGGGTTCTGACCTTTTTTATTCGATCATAATTATCATATCGCTTGGGATTTTCTTTTATTTTGGAAATTTCAGGGCTTCCAATAAACAGACAGAAAGACCAGACCGAATCAACTGGGGCAAGTCAGTCTTTAAAAAGCTTAAGAAGTTTGGAGATAAAGGCGGACGTTTTTGAATAATAAAAAAGAAACCCAAATAATCGCTGTTGCCTCTGGAAAAGGAGGAGTTGGTAAGTCTACTGTAAGTAGTAATTTGGCAATTGCGTTATCAAAGTCAGGATCAAGAGTTGGTTTATTGGATGCTGACATATATGGCCCTAGCATTCCAAGAATTTTCGGAGTATCAGGACAGTCAGTCACATCAAATGATGGCAAGTCATTCGAGCCAATCGAATCAAATGGTATCCAATTGATGTCCATCGGCTTCGTGCAAACAAATAATGATGCCATGATTTGGAGAGGTCCAATGCTCTCCCAAGCAATCAATCAGTTACTCTTTCAGACCAATTGGAATGATCTTGAATATTTGATCATTGACCTACCCCCTGGTACGGGTGATGCTCAGCTTACAATTTCCCAAAAAGCAAATTTAACTGGAACCATATTGGTTACGACCCCTCAGAATATTTCATTGATAGATGTAGAGAAATCTTTAGTAGCTTTTAGGAAACTTGATATAGAGGTTCTTGGGCTGATAGAAAATATGAGCTATTTCACCGACGATTCTGGAAAGGATCATTATATTTTTGGAGAAGGAAATATAGATGATTTTTCTGAAAAGCATGGTATAGACTTGATTTCAAATTTGCCAATTTTACCTGACCTTGCTAAATATTCGGATGATGGCAGATTATTTGATCAATTTGAAAATCTACCAATACTTAGCAAAAAGTATGAGGAAATCATAAGCTATTTGAAATCAAGGATCGATTCATTAGATCGCCCCGACTCATTGGATACAATTCCAGTTGTAACTGAATAAAATTTATAATAACTTCGCTTTTTCTAAGAGAAGAATATTTTCCTTAAGGCTGTCTATTTCATCAAATCGATATGGATTCTTAATCGATTTGCATGGCGTTTCTCTTTTGCAACTTGAGCTTCTAGGGCAGATAATTCTTGCAGGATGGTCTAGGGCATCCTTAATCCAACCAATTTTCAAAATATGACTAATTTGCTGAAGCGCATTCATTACTTCCTCATCCAGTAGAGATTCACCATTGCTTTTCATGCAATTTTCTTCTGTCATTTCAAGAATCACTTTGTGATCCAGACCTTGATCTTTTAGCGCAGGAATTAAATCAAGACCGAGTGAATAGAGTTTTAAATTACCAGCAGAATCCCTAATTCTAATCGAATAGCAAGCATAAAGATGTGAGGTCTGATCTGTTTTGAGCACCGAAATTTGAGATTGTGGATTTTTTACATAGTCTTCATTTAACAATCTAAAAACAGACCAATTTGGACAAGGATCATTTACTGCATTTAAATTACCCCAAGGCAGAGGTATTCCATTTCCTCTGTAAACTGCTGTTAAGAAACCTGGTTGATATGCCTCAAAATAATGCCAATATGGATACTGAGAGACAGCAGTGACTCTCCTCATCAGCAATGCTGGCGATAGATCAAGATTATTTTTTATGGAAATATGGTGCTCGTTCTTAATCAAATAATTCCTAAATGCTTTTCTAGGACAGAGCAATGCACTTGCATAAAAACTGGATTCAAAATCATGCCATGCCAGCAAAACGTCATGTGACTGTACGGCTGAGTCTGAGCTTTGCGATGAAAAACTATTGCTACCAGAGGTAATAGGTGATCTTAAGCCATCTCCACCATGCAGTATTTTGTGGCCGAGATGAGTGGCCATGTCATATTTTAGTCTCTTGGAGTCATCCTTTAGGGCTTCATTGATATAAACTTTATTATTGCTATCAAAGAATGATCTCAATAGCATCTTGTTCTTTCCTTGAGGATGATTTGTATTGATTTTATTTTGGCTAAACCATTTAACCGTTAGCCCATGTTTTTTGTATAAACGTCTAATATCGCTTACTTTCATTGGTAGTATTTGCCCAGATTCTTGATCGGCAATTTTTTCGATATCTGGAAATCGATTCCGATTTTTTTCTTGGTAAGATCGGATCAATAGATGTGCAAATTGTTTCCCTGTGATGCCTGTTTGTTCTAATAATTCTGGAATCGCATCTTGAAGCAGATCCTTTGAATAGAGGAAACCTGGCTCAAGGGGTATATTTTTCTTAGGTTCTTCGTCATCAGACTGGACAGTGACTTCAAGATTCTCATCGAGAAACCAGGATTCTTCTTTTTGAAATACATTTGCAATGATTGATAACACATCTTCCGATGGCAGTCTTTTTCCATTCTCAATCATGCTGATATAGGATACAGACGGTGCTGATTTAGGATCAATTTGACTACACCTCAGCGAGAGATCTTCCAAGGTAAGCCTGTTAGATTTCCTGATGTTTTTAAGCTTCACACCCAGTAGGTGACTATTTCTTATTGGATTGTTCATTGTAAAATTTACATTGTGAAATTTTTACTGTGAAATTTCAATAAAATATTTTTTAAAATTCGCATTAATTCTATTAATTAGATTTCAAATGACATCTCAATTGAAAGTTGTGAAACCTTTATCAGAGGTTGAGAAAAAAATTCTCAATCCTAAGACCGTTGCGCTGATTGAATCCCTTCATGATAATTTTGAAAATCGAAGAAGAAAGTTACTCGAGAATAGAGAAATCTTGCAAAAAGAATTGGACGATGGAAAATTCCCAGACTTCTTAACTCAAACTAAAGATATCAGGGAAAGCAATTATGTAGCTTCACCCATACCGGAAGATCTTCAAGATAGGAGGGTTGAGATCACAGGACCACCTGATCGAAAGATGGTCATTAATGCTTTGAACTCACCTGTTAAGACATTTATGTGTGATTTTGAGGATTCCTGCTCACCTACATGGCGGAATATTATTCAAGGCCATGTAAATGTTCGAGACGCAGTGGAGGAGAGCATTGAATTTATAAGAGAATCGGATGGCAAGGTTTATAGACTTAACGATGAGATTGCAACACTGATCATTAGACCAAGAGGTTGGCATCTTAACGAAAAGCATATAACTGTGAACGATCAACCCATATCAGCATCACTGTTTGATTTTGCTGTCTACCTTTCAAATAATTATGAAACACTTTCAAAAAAAGGAACTGGACCTTACTTTTATCTCCCGAAGCTTGAAAATCATCTTGAGGCGAGACTCTGGAACGATGTTTTCGTTCACGCCCAGGATTTTTTAAATATTGATCATGGCACAATCAAGGCCACGGTTCTGATTGAGACAATTACTGCTGCATTTGAAATGGATGAGATTATCTTTGAACTAAAAGAACATTCGGCAGGGCTTAATTGTGGTCGATGGGATTACATATTCAGTTTTATAAAGAAATTTAGAAATCATCAGAATTTTCTATTACCAAATAGAACCGAGGTAACAATGGAGCGGCATTTCTTAAAAAGTTATGTCGACTTGCTTATTCATACTTGCCATAAAAGAAATGTCCATGCGATGGGCGGAATGGCAGCCCAGATTCCAATCAGAGGTGACGAAGAACAAAATCAAATTGCTATGAATAAAGTTGCCTCGGATAAGTTGAGAGAGGCAAATGCTGGTCATGACGGAACATGGATTGCTCATCCTGGATTATCTCAAGTTGCAATGAGTGCCTTTAATCAAGCCATGGGAACATCTGCAAATCAGATTTCCAATAAAAGAAATGAAGTTTCAGTGAATGTACAAGACCTTATCAGGGTTCCAGAGGGCAATATTACTGAGGATGGTTTGAGACAGAACATATCTATTGGAATTCAATACATAGAGGCGTGGCTCTCGGGCAATGGTTGTGTTCCAATTCACAATCTGATGGAGGACGCTGCTACAGCAGAAATATCACGTTCACAAATCTGGCAATGGATTCATCATCGGGCAAAAACCACAGATTCAAATAAGACTATAACGGAAGAGTATTTCATCAAGACTCTTGAGGATGAAATGGATCAATTGAAGTCATCCAGAGGTTCTGAAGGTGACTACCTTCAACCAGCAATTAATTTATTCAAGGAAATGTCTACAGATTCAGAATTCGATGAATTCTTGACATTGCCAGCATATAAACACCTCTAATTTAAGGAGAATAAGATGGGTGACAAAAGAAACTATACCGATGAACATGTTAAGTCTTTACAGGGTTCTGTAAAGATTGAGCATACATTGGCAAAAATGGGTTCAAAACAATTGAGAAATCTTTTTGAAAGCGAGCCTTATGTGAATACTTTTGGTGCGTACAATGGGCAACAAGCTGTCCAGCACGTTAAAGCAGGCCTCAAAGCCATCTATGTTTCAGGTTGGCAAGTTGCAGCATCTGCCAATAGCAATAATGAAGTTTATCCTGATCAAAGTTTATATTCCGTTGACTCCGTTCCCAATGCTGTGAAGGGCATTAATAATGCATTTCGAAGACAGGATCAGATTCAAGTTCAAGAGGGAAGAGAGGGTTTTTATTATGCTCCAATCATCGCAGATGCTGAGGCCGGTTTTGGAGGCGCACTGAATGCCTATGAATTATCACGCAATTTAATTGAGGCTGGGGCAGCTGCTGTTCACTATGAGGATCAGCTATCTGCAGAAAAGAAGTGTGGTCACTTAGGCGGTAAAGTTTTGATCTCAACAAGCCAGGCAATCAGGAACTTGAATGCAGCAAGATTGGCTTCAGATGTAGCAGAAACGGACACCTTGATCATAGCAAGGACCGATGCAGAGGCAGCAAAACTTCTAATGACCGATGTGGATGATAATGACAGAAAATTTATGACGGGGGAAAGAACCTCTGAAGGTTTTTATCAAATCACAGGTGGATTAGAAATGGGATGCGATCGAGGCCAAGCTTTTGCTGAGTATGCCGATTTGGTATGGTGTGAGACTTCTAAGCCTTGCCTCAAGGATGCCAAGAAATTTGCAGATGCAGTCCGTGGAGCTTATCCAGATCAGATGCTAGCATACAACTGTTCACCAAGTTTCAATTGGAAACAGCATATTCCTTCTGAAACTGAATTAGCAGAATTCCAAGAAGAACTGGGAAATATGGGCTTTAAGTTTCAATTCATCACACTCGCTGGATTTCATTCAACAAACTTTGCAGTCTTTGATTTTGCAAGAGAATATAGAAGAGAAGGGATGTTGGCTTACAGTAAACTCCAAGAGAAGGAATTTGATTTTCAGAAACATGGATTCACGACAGTCAAGCATCAGGCAGAAGTTGGTGTTGGTTATTTTGATGCAATCAGTCAGGCAGTTGGAGCAGACAGTGTAGCTGCATTGGCAGATTCTACCGAAAACGAGCAATTTGGGTAAAAAAAAGAGCCCTGAAAAGGGCTCTTTTATTGCATTAAAGATAATGGATGATTCAGTCGTATAAGCCGACTAGAATCGCAAGAACGAGTGCACCCACTGCACCTGCATCACCCAGCATATTGACTGTGTCAGAAAAATTGGCTGCAATTCCACCAACGAATGGGACGTCACCAAATACAACGCCAGCAACTACTCCCAATGCAATCAAGCCAACAACGATTCCTGTAAAATCACCTATCCAAGATTTGATATTATTCATTTGTACTCCCCTAAAAAGTAATATTTAAAATCTTTCCATCTATAGGTATAGCAAAAGTATCGTTTTTTTGTCAAAGATTAGGAGGTACTTTTTTGAGGAATTTGTTTTTTCCAGTAATCAATTGAATCCATGTTATTAAGATCCCAAGGATGAAAATCTTTACTGAAAAATTTCATCCACGGAATAAGAATTCTTCTAAGGATTCCAGGTTTGAGAAACAAGAAACTGATTCCATCAATCCAAGTTCTGATTTTCCATAATTGGCCATCTTTTTTCAACATGATGAACATGGACCTAAAGGTATCTTTCAGGATAAAGAAGGTTGCAAAAATTAAAGCTTTCCTTCTTCCTTCTAGTGTTCCACCAACATGCATGTATACATCGAATGCTACCGCCTTGTGCTCAGATTCTTCTAATGCGTGCCAGTACCAAAGCTTTGCAATGCTTTTGCCCTGATCAGCAAAATGATCTTTATTTTTCATTAAATCGTCCGCCAATATTGCAGTGAGATGCTCTGCTGCAACGGTTGCAGCAAGTCTTTGAAACGGACTGAGTTGGCTGTATCTGTTCCGATGTCTTTCAACTTGAGGTTTGGTCAAAAGCTCTAAGTCATATCCTCTCATTTGGCACAAAGTCTCATTGTATTGCTGATGAACTTTTCTGTGTGCTGCTTCTTGCCCATAAAATGCTTTTATTTCTTTCAGTAGTTTTGGATCAGAAACATCGTTCTCAAAATTTCTAACCGATTCAATAAATGCTTTTTCTCCAATTGGAAACAAAAGTGAGAATCCATTTTCAAACGCTGTCTTAAACGCGCTTCCGTCAAACCAGTCTTCTTTCAGGTCAGAACTGAGATCAAAATGAGGCCTTCTAACTTCGATATCAAGCTCTCTTGGTGTTTTAGTTAAATCACTCATGGATCTATATTACTAGAGCGGCGAGTTAATATTAATGAGATTTGATCAATTGATTCTATTTTTATAAGCTAGTAAGTGTAGATGGGGGTCTCTAATGAGGCCCTTTTTTTGTTTTAGGAGAAAAAAATGAATAAAAGTTTATACGTTAAAACGTTAACGATAATCTGTTTGATGATCTCATTGCCGCTGGTTTCTGGTGGTCATAAAGCAGATGAGCATGGAAGCTCAAATAAAAATGAGACAATCGCATCCGATTGGGTGACCGCCGGTTACACTGGAAAAGAAGTGTCAATCAATATGGTTGAACAAAACATGGCGGATGATGGCGTATCCGTTCAAGGCCGATATGTTGGTTTTGGATTCAATTGGGATCCAAGAGAAAATGAAATGAGAATTGGTCGAGTAACACCCAATAGCCCAGCAGATGGTGTATTGCAAGTAGGCGATTTATTCTTAGAAGTGGAAGGGATAAAAGTTTCGCCTGAGAATTTTGGCAAGCTTCCTTTTAGGGGATTGCCCGGTAAGACAATCAGTGCTGTCATCGACCGGAGCGGAAAGCAGATTGAAATCAGCATAGCAAGAGGCACTGTGAGAGGTGAAATTACAAAAACACAAGTCCTCGAGAACATGAATTCTGGCGATGCAGAGTCATGGCCTGCAAAAAAGTTTAGGATTATTGAAGTTCTGTCAAAGGACAATATTGTCTATGTTTTATCACACGCAACGCAGACAGATGATATGGTCGACCTTGATTTTATGGCCTACACAGTCACACGCTTTATGTTTAATGAGAACGGCAAAGTCGTTGAGGTTGCTAATTTAACCGAAGACCGATTTGTACTTGAGCAAACGGGCTACTCAATCACGCGTTAAAAGGCTGATACCTTGCTGGCATTTTTGCCAGCAAGGTTTGGTTCTTGTTAGAAATCACTTTCGGGCAATGACTCCCATTCATCCCAAGTGATTGTTCTGCCAGGATAAGCTGGACTTTCAAACGGCCAATCCCTTTCGAGCCAAATTTTGACTGCATGGAAAAGTTTATCATCCAAGCCACTTTGTAATTCACTCTGTCTGACCCACATAAAAACTTCAACATCATGATCAGATTTTGTTGTTGGATGGAAATATACACAACCCAAAACTTTTGATTCATCCAATGTCACCATCGTGTAAGCAAAAGAGGTTCTGTTTTGAAACTCTTTTTCGTGCCAACCAAGGTCAATTAAGTTTTGCTTGAGCGTAAGCCCATCCGGCCAACCACTGTCTGGCCAAACCTTGCTGACATGTTCTGCGCTGGAGATAACCGCTTCAAAGTCTTTTTCTACGTCGTCAATTGAGAGCATGCGCAATCTATACTCTTCGGTTTCCATTATTTCTGGAATGATGAATTCAGAAGGTACGAAATTTAGCATTGAACGTGCTCCCATTGATAAATCTGATCAGATCTTCAGAATCTGTTTCCCGATGTTTTGACCTGTGAAGAGGCGATTGAGCGTGTTTGGACAATTTTCAATTCCTTCTTGAATGTCTTCTCGATGTTTAATTTTTCCGTCCATCAACCACTTTGAAAGCTCTTGTCTTGCTTCGTCTGCTTTGTCTAAATAATCAAGCACTAAAAACCCCTCCATCCTTGCACGATTAACAATCAAGCTGCTCAGATTTCTCGGGCCAACTGGCATATCGGTAGATGCATAGTTCGAGATCGCACCGCAGATTACAATCCGAGCATTGAGATTAATTTTGAATAAAACGGCTTCCAACAAAGGGCCGCCTACATTGTCAAAATAGATGTCAATGCCATCTTTGGCGATGCGACCGAGCTCTTTGGTTGCTTTGGTTGCCTTGTAGTCAATGACGTGATCAAGACCGCAGTCCTCTAGCCATCCACATTTTTCTTCTCCACCTGCGATTCCAATCACATTGCAGCCTTTTATTTTTGCAATTTGTGCCACAACAGATCCAGTTGCGCCAGCGGCTCCGGAGACTACCACAGTATCCCCTTCCTTGGGTTGGCCGATATCCAGTAATCCAAAATACGCAGTAATGCCAGTAAGACCCAATACGTTAAGCATTGTGGGGATAGGCAAAACCTCTGGGACTTTTGTAAATCCTTTGCCGTCTGAAATTAAGTGGGTTTGCCATCCCATGAAACCATTGACAAGGTCTCCTTCATCAAATCTTTCATTTTTTGATTTAATGACTCTTCCCATTCCTCCGGATCTGATGACTTCATCGATTTGAATGGGAGGCAAATAACCCGGCATGTCTGTGAGCCACATTCTTTGTGTTGGATCAACAGACAAATACTCGGTCTGAATGAGAATTTCACCGTCCTGAAGTTCAGAAAGCTCTTCTTCTATGAATTGAAAATTTGATTCTTCAACCAATCCCTTTGGTCTTTTTTTAAGAATCCATTTCTTATTTTTTGTCATTCTTCACTCCATTTTTTTTCAGATCAATTATTATCTACTTAATTCTCATGATTTAAAGATTAATATCAAATTACCGGAAAATAATGTGAGCATTAAAGGATACATAAATGGGCCTGAGGGTCAGATGCATTATAGGAGAAGCCTAGAGTGTGAACCATCAGATAATGGTTTGCTCTGTTTCCACATGAGTCCTTATTCAAGCATCATTTATGAAAATCTCCTTGAAGAAGCGAAAGCATTTGACAGGAATGTCGTTGCAATTGATACACCCGGTTTTGGAAACTCTGATGAACCAATGTCTCCACCATCCATTGAGTCATATGCTGCAAGCATGATCAGTTTCATTGATGCATTTCAGATCAAGGAGATAAATCTCATGGGCTATCATACTGGCTCTAAGATTGCTCTAGAAGTTGCCAAACAAATTCCAGATAAAATAAAAAAAATAATTTTGGTTTCGGCACCCATTTTCAATGATGAGGAAAAAGCACAGATGAAGAAATTGTATTTGAATAAGGATCATCTTCTGTCGTCTGATGGTTCTCACCTAACTCATGCATGGAATGAGGCTAAGTTTTGGAGCATGCAAGGCAGATCCGATTTGGATATAGCAAAAACGTTTCACGCAAGGTTAATTAATCCTGAAATATCTTGGTGGGGCCATAATGCTGCTTTTGATTATGAATCTTCAAAAACACTTGCTGAAATCAATTGCCCGATACTGATATTGAATCCCGAGGACGATCTTTACGAGCAAACAAAAAGGGCCAATGGTTATCTTAAAAATCCCGAATCAAGGATATTAGACCTAAAATCTTGGAGTCACGGCTTTTTGGATATAGAGACAAAAAAAACGGCTGAGATCATTTTTTCATTTCTCAACGAGTCTGGATGATCTCATCGGCAACATAACTGATTGACCAGTTATGACCAAGTCGTCTATTTTTGTATTTTGATGGTAAAAAATAGGCCTTATTTCTGTCAAGACTGATGATTTGGGGATCCAATTCGAGGTCTTTGAATGCATTATCGATATTCTTTTGAGTGATCCATTGATGCACGCTTACATTGCTCTTTATTTTCTTTGGAGGGCTATATCCACAAATGTTGTCGACAATCTCCACGCCACTTATTGGAGTTGCAATGGCGTGTATTTCCATTGGAATATTGTTGGACCAATTTTCATAGAACCAGGATGTCAATAATCCACCATAACTGTGTGAGATCAAAATCACTTTTTGAATTTTTTCATTTCTGGAAAGCTTTTCTTTGATTAGGCTATCCAGTTTTGAGGCAGAAGGATATGGGCAGCCTTGATCCCTCCAGCGATAAAAATAAACATCGTGATTTTTAGAATCCAGAGTTTTCAACGGATAAACCCATTCGTAACCTCTGCTTCTTGATCCATGCACGGCAATGATAAGAGAATTTTCATTGTTTAGTTTCTGTTCCAATGCATGAAGCCCGTAATCCAGTTTCATAAGTCTTTCACCCGATTCAAAGACTTCGTTTTGATAGTCAAGCTCTGATAGCCAAGGATATTCCTCAGAGTTATTGGTGAAAGAGAAGCTTAATGCGATTGCTAGCGCAAAAATTTTTTTTGGTTTCATTTTAATCCGTCAATTTTTAATCTATGTCATAGATTCTGTATCGGTCCGGTTTGAGTACGCCCAAGCTGGTTTGCTCTAGAGATAATTTCCTTTGAATCTGATTCAATCTGTCTTCCCCAAATGCTTCGATGATCATTGCATTCCAAATTTCTTGAGCTTCGTCATCATGCCTAATAACTACTTGGCCCCAGACAATCACATGACTCATAACGACTGGTTTGCAAATAGAGACACAGGCTCTCGGATCTCTCTCTAGATTTCGTTTCTTTTGTTTTCCAGTAAAGCTAAATAACAAGCCTTCCTCATGCATGCCCATCATCAGAGGGGTGACATGCGGACCGCCGTCAGGACCGATCGATGAAAAATGAACCCATTCGTCTGGCTTATGAATTTTTTTTATCGCATCTATTAGTTTCTCATCCATTTCATTCTCCCGATAAGTAATTTGTGATTGCGTCAACCAGAGGAGGTGTTAGTAAGCTCAAAATATAGAATATAAGGAGCGTCACAACCATAGCCACTGCAATTATAAAAATACTTCTCATTTTATATTTTTGCCTTAAATTCTCTTGGTTCCCAGTCTGGTGAGCCAAAAATAGATTTTATTTTATCTTTGCCGTCTATTGAATTTGCGAAGTCTTTAAAAATCTCTCTCCAAGTAAATAGAGTGATTTTAAGTGGGTTAGATGTTTTAACATTTCTCTTTAAACCGTAAATTACTGACTCCTCCTCGGGCTGATACGTTCCAAACATTCGGTCCCAAACGATGAATAAGTTCCCAAAGTTTTTGTCCATGTATTCATCGTTCACTCCGTGATGAACTCGATGAGCAGACGGAGTGACAAAGATCCATTCCAGAGGCCCAAGTTTACCGATCATTTTTGTATGCTGTATAACAGCCCATAATGTGGAAGCAGCTCCAACAATTAGTGTGAGGAGCGGATTGAAGCCAATCAATGGAAGAACAAAGAAAAATGACACTCTGAAGAACGGATTAAACCACGCTTGTCTTAGTGCAACTAGGAAATTCATTTCTTCACTGGAGTGATGATTCATGTGAATTGCCCAAAAAAACCTCACATGATGTGAAGTTCGATGGAACCAGTAGTAAATAAAATCAATCGCCAATAATGTCAGTAGAATTTCAATCCATATTGAGCCAAACACTGAAAAGTCAAACAGTCTAAATTGATAAAGATAGAGATAAAAAGCAATGATCATGCCTTTCGACATTATATTCACCATCACATTTCCTGTGATTAAACCAATTGAGCCGAGAGAGTCTTTATAGTTGTAGTATTGAAGCCCTCTCTTAGAGGAAATGATTATTTCAGAGATGATTAAACATAAAATGATCGGCGCACCGATTGCATAAATCGTGTAGTCATTGACAGCGCTGATCATTTAGGGCTTTATTGTTTAGCCAAAGTGACAGGTTTTAGAGCTTTAATGGTGACCATTCCATCTTGTCCAATATCAGATATCTCAAGTTCAACTCCGATGACTTCAGCAAAGGCATTGAAGCGTTTTCTTATCCAGATGTCATGCACCTCTTCTTCAGTTAGATCATGCTGACCGAGGCGAACAGTTTGCTCCAATATTAGACCGAATGGAGATGTCCAGCTTCTTTCTGCGTCATCTTTTTTTACATCAAGAAAAAGTTGATACGAGCAAGCTGTTCTATCGATCATGCCGACCATCACAGCTTCCATCTCGCCGGAGCGAAGATAATTGTCACGAACTCTTTCGAGCATAGGCAGAGTGGCTTGAACTTCATTTTGAATTAATTCATCAATCATGTCGTTGTTTTTTGCAAACTGAATTGTTGTCAGTATCATTTTTATCAGAGCGTCATTGATATCGTGTTGGTATGGCTTTGTTTCATTGAGTGATTTCAAAACAACAGACATTGCTCGTCCCAACATTTCTTCTCTTCCTTCAAATCCGCTTGAAGCAGCGGTTAGTTTTTTGGATTCGTTATGTCCGCCTGCATTTATATTCTTAGCAGGCACCAATGTTAGAGCCAAAAATACTATCAAAATATAGTTTTTCATTGATTTGTTCCCCATTTATATATCTAAAATTACTTTATTAGATTTTAGATAAGTGCTCAAGAACTCAATGTTTTTACTTAAAGCCTTCTAAGTCTTCAACTATAATAATTTTAAAGGCACGAATATGAGTAAGCAGAAACATTCAATGCAGCCAAAACCGAACCATGATGAATCGGTCAGGCAAGATTTTGTCACGGATCTGAGGGCATATTTAACCGATGAAATTTACACATTGATTACGCCACATTATGAAAAGAAAATTGAGCCTGAATTTCTTCAATCACACGACAGGAAGCCAAAAGATAAATCCGAAGTAAAATCACTAATGCTCAATGACAAGGGTTATCAGAGCTGGAGCCTTCTGCAAAGATTAAGTCAACAAATGATGTTTACTTCTGTCATTGATACCGTCGAACGTAATTTAGAAGCAATGATTGATAATTTAGATAAGCATCAAGAGATTGGAAGCCTTGAGATTGATGATTCCCTCGAAATCCCAAGATATTTGACCGCTTACGACATCCATCAACAGCCTGGCGGTTACCATAGCGAAATGATTGAAAAAGATATTTCAGCCGGCGCTGTTTATGACATCTCTCTTCCCATATACTCGAGAAATGCAATGGGCGAAGAAAATGACCTTTTGGCCCAAGCCATCATTCACTATATTGATAAAAACATAGGAACATTTCAGCCAAAAGATATCTTGGATATGGGATGCGGAATAGGAAATTCGACCTTGCCTTTTTCAAAGAAATATCCGAATTCGAAGGTCGTCGGTGCTGATGTGGCATTGCCTTGCTTGAGGTATGCTCATGCCAGAGCGAATGCTTTGGGAGTGGAAGCGGATTTCAGTCAACAGAATGTCGAAAAAACCAACTATGATTCAGAGTCGTTTGATCTTGTGACATCGACGCTGCTTCTCCATGAAACATCTCATGATGCGGTGCCAAAGATTATCCAAGAATGCTTTAGACTGCTTAAGCCTGGTGGTTGGATGATACATTTGGATGTTTATCCATTTCATAAGAAAGAAGAGGATCCCCTTTACGATTTTTTAAAGGACTGGGAGGTGATCAATAACAATGAAAATTTCTCTGGAGCTCTGAGGAAGATGAATATGAAAAAAATCATTGAAGATGCAGGTTTTGCAACTGAGACAGTTGAATTCACTTCAGCCGAGGCAGCCGCAAAATACAGCAAAGGTTATACAGGCGACTTCTATCTGAAGTTACCAGTCTATGTTGCTCAAAAATCAATCGTTTCATGAATGATAAGCCAAAACTTCCTCGTGTCGCTAAAGGCAAGAAACCAAATTATCTTAACGATGGTTCAATTGATAATTTGATGGCAATGATAATGACTTTGACACAGGAAATATCTGTTCTTAGAGATCGAATCGATACACTCGAACGAATACTCGAGAGTAAAAAAATAATTCTTGATGAAGAATTCAATGAATTTATACCCAGCGATGATCTTGAAACAAAAAGAAAGAATAGAAGGCACGCATTACTTGAAAGGGTTCTATTGCCAATCAAAAAAGAGTTGGAGTAAGCGATGGATTTGAAGAGTATCCAGTCAATTCATGCTGGACCATATAAATTAGTTTATGTATCCAGCGGTGGTGGGAGCACTGCTATATCAGATTTTTTAAAAGTACCCGGTGCAAGCAACACGATCCTGGAGTCATATATCCCTTACTCTAGAGAATCGATGGATGAATATTTGGGCATTAAACCAAGCCACTATTGCGGATTACAAACCACAATAAATATGGCTATGATTGCATTCAAGAGGGCACAAAAACTTGCACCAGATGCAAAAAAAGAGCACTTGTTGGGTGCTGCTGTTACGGCGACATTATCAACGACATACGAAAAATTAGGATCCCATCGCTTTTTTGTTTGCATTCAAGGAAGCGACGCAACGCATGTAATTTCTTGCTATCTCACCAAGGGAAAAAGAACCAGAGACTCAGAAGAAAAGTTGGTCTCAGAATGTCTTGAGGCTCTGATTGGTATCGCATGTGGAGTCAGTTCTGAGCTTCCTAAGCTTTCGCAAAATATTGAATATGAAGTTGTAAAGTCTAAAAAGGAATGGACGCAGTTGATTGATTCTGAGATTGAATTCATAAAATGCCAGGAAGAAATATCCCGCTTAATATTTCCAGGAACTTTTAACCCTATTCATGAAGGGCACTTACAAATCAAAGAAATTGCTGAAAAAATGACAAAACAAAAACTCTTTTTTGAAATTTCAGTCAGCAATGTCGACAAAGCACCTCTCAGTTACTACGAAATTCAGAAAACCATTGAGCAATTTTCTAAAGAGCATCGATGGGTATTAACGAATGCCCCTACATTTCAAGAAAAAATTAAGTTATTTCCTAAATCAACTTTTGTTGTAGGCACTGACACCTTAATGAGAATTTTTGATCAAAAGTACTATCAAGATCAATTGAGCATGAATAAGGCTTTAGAGTGTTTTGATGAATATGACGCAAGATTCATAGTTTTTGGCAGAGAGATCGAAAAAACGTTTAGGTCTTTGGAGGATCTGAAAATCCCCACGTCCATGCTCCATAGATTTGAGGGCGTGAGTGAAAATGAATTTAGAATGGACATTCGGTCCAGAGATATTAAAAGAAGCAATGAAGAGAGCAGAAGACCAGCTTAATCAATCCAGGCCTTCGACGATCACAAAATCTCTGTCGGAACTATTTTCTATGAAGCCCAAAGCTTTTTCATAAGCTTCGCATTGATAACAGGATAGAGCATCCTCATAAGTTTTGAATTTAACCACAACAGTTTTAGGAAGACTTCCCGATTCCATTTGATTCTGAACTCCCTTTCCTGTCACGAGAAATTCACCGTCAAATTCTTTTACCGCTTTTGCAGCATGCTTGGCATAATCCTTGTATTCTGATTCATTAAAGTACTCGCATCTGACAATAAAATAACCGGGCATGTTGATATCAGAGAATTGATTCGATTTCTTTTTCAATTTCAGCTGGCGTTGTTTTTGGTGCAAATCGATGCAGGACCTTACCGTCTCTACTCACCAAGAATTTTGTAAAATTCCATTTGATTCCTTTTGACCCCATTATTCCTGGTTGTTCGGATTTCAGGTGACCAAATAAAGGCTCCTCTTTTTCCCCATTGACTTCAATTTTTGCTAAGACAGGAAAACTAATATCATAATTCATTGTACAAAACTCTTGGATCTCTGAATTGGAACCCGGTTCCTGTTTTCCAAATTGATTGCATGGAAATGCTAGAACAGAAAACCCATTGCCGGCATATTTTTTTTGCAATTCATTCAGTCCATCATACTGAGGAGTGAATCCACATTTACTTGCCGTGTTTACAATCAGCAAAACTTTATCCCTGTAATCACTCATTTTGATTTCAGAGTTATCTTTGTCTTTCACAGTGTATTCATAAATCTGAGTCATACCTAATCTCCATAAAATCCGTTTTTTTCTAACTATAATGTATACAATAAATGAAGTTCATCAAGTAACAATAAGTATCTAAAAATAGCTATGAAAAGTTTTCCACTTTCGGTCCTAATTTTAAGCTTTTTAATTTTTTCTGGACATGCTGGAGTGCATAATACAACACCCTATCCAATAACTGAACTTCCTTGGCAAGAAGCGGTCATCAGTGTGACCGATCTTGAGAAAACTGCCGAATTCTTTAAAAAGATTGGTGGTTTTAAAGAGCTTTACAGGGGTCAATCGAGTAAGTCTTCCATCAAACACTATGGACTGACTGCTGATGCAAGCGCGGAAGAGTTATTGCTTTCGGCAAAGGGTTCTGATGTTGGCTTTATTCGTCTCATTCGCTTTGATAATACTGATACCAAGAAGCCTATGAGACCTGGATCTAGAGCATGGGATACAGGATGTTACTTCAGCCTTATGGTGAGGATGAAAGGATTGAGAGAAATTTATGATGAAGCAATAGAAATGGGGTGGTGGACAGAGACACCCGTTGCAGAAATCAAATTTGGGGAATCGAGACTGGATGTGGTGATATTTAAGGGACCAGACGGCCTTCAGATTCAGGGGTATGACAGGCTTGAGCCGCCACTACCAGAGTCTTTCCCAGAATTTGACCGAATATCACAACCATTCAATATCATGCAGATGATCAAAAATAGAGAAAACAGCAGAAAATTTTTTGTTGATCTGCTTGGATTCGATACTTTTTTTTATGGTGTTCCGTTTAGAGCCCAGGAGGAGGCTGTGACACCTCTTGGCATCCCGCTGAATCTCACAACAAAGACTCAATATAGAACTGCAATATATTATCCTGTCGCAGGAGAACTAGGGAGGGTAGAGATGATCGAGTTTATGGATATAAAGGGCTTGGATCATAGTGAGAAGTGCCATGCTCCAAATCTCGGATTACTTTCCATTAAATATTCAATTGAGGATATGCAGCAAACATTAGGGATGCTTAAATCAAGAGGTCTGCAATCCGTCGATGTCAATGAAATCAAACTCCAGCCATATGGAGATATTTCAATTTTCTCTCTTTCTTCACCAGATGGGGCTATCATAGAATTCTATGAATAATCCAGACAAAAAGATTCAGCCATTTCATCTAGCCATTCCGGTTAGTAATTTGGAAGATTCTAAACATTTTTATCGCGATCTTCTTGGGTGTGAAATCGGTAGAAGTTCAGATCAATGGATCGATTTTAATTTCTTCGGTCATCAGTTGGTTTGTCATTTATCAGATCAGTCATCGTCTGAAATATCAAACTCAGTAGACAGTGAGGAAATTCCTGTCCCTCACTTTGGTCTTGTGTTGACTTGGGAAGAGTTTCAAACTATCACCAATGAAATTTCTGAAAAAAAGATGGATTTTTTAATTGAGCCAACAATAAGATTTAAAGGTGAGGTTGGCGAGCAAGCGATTGCATTTTTAAGAGATCCATCAGGCAATGCAATTGAATTAAAATCATTCAAGAGCATGGATAACTTATTTAGGGCAGAATAATTAATCAATTCAAGAGGTAAAAAATGAATAATGTATTTTTTGATGGAGATATATTCGGTATTGTCGACAATGGAGTGCTAGCTATTCTCGCTCTTGCCGGCATTGATCTCGATAAGAAACTTGGCGGCTCTGGCGTGATGGGAGGATTGTTCGGTGCACTGATAGGCAATTCACTCAGCGATCTTCTTGCTGCTTTATTGGATCCAAGTACACGCAATTTAGCTGGAGGCATTTTTGCTGGTTGCATTTATGTTGTTGTCATTGTTTATGTCTACGTCAAAGTCACAAAAAAAGCGCTTTAATGAGTCAATTCTTAAATCATTGGCATCGGAGTATCGAAGATAGGATTGTTGATACTTCAATCATGATTAACAAGGTTGAATTTAATTCACCTCTTGTTTATAGGCCAATCGTTGGAATCGAAATGGTCACAAAGTACCTCACTGCTGCTAACGAGGTTCTGAATAACTCTCATTTTAGATATACATCAGAATTTGAAGACGAAAATAGAGCATGTCTTGTTTTTGAAACAAAGATAGACGATATGGAAGTCACTGGAATAGATTTAATTGAGTGGAATGGTGAAGACAAGATGACTAAATTGAGCGTATTTATCAGGCCCTTTTCTGCAATAACCAAGGTCGGCGAACATATGTCAAAAAAGTTATCTGAAATGGCATGACTAATTCCAATGGGAATGTCGATCAATATTGGAAAAAAAATATCCAAATCGTCACAATTCTTCTCTCAATATGGTTCCTGGCTTCCTTTGGTTTCGGCATCATCTTTGTAAACCACCTCGATCAGATAAATTTCTTTGGTTTTAAGCTTGGTTTTTGGTTTGCTCAACAAGGCAGCATTCTAATCTTTGTAGCAATCATTTTTATATACATCAGATTGATGAAGAAATTAGATCAAGACTTTAAAGAAGAGATAGACGATTAGTCAGTTATTATGAGTATCCAATCCTTAACATATCTTTTTGTCGGCATCAGTTTTGGCCTGTATATTTTTATCGCGATTAAATCGAGAGCTGGATCCACTCATGAGTTTTACATCGCTGGAAAAGGCGTGCATCCAGTTGCAAATGGAATGGCCACAGCGGCAGATTGGATGTCTGCTGCTTCTTTTATTTCAATGGCTGGATTGATTTCTTTCATGGGCAGAGATGGCGCGGTTTATCTCATGGGATGGACAGGAGGGTATGTCCTACTGGCTTTGCTTTTGGCACCATACTTAAGAAAGTTTGGTCAATACACCGTCCCTGACTTTATTGGCACCCGTTATTATTCCAACACAGCAAGAGTTGTTGCTGTGCTTTGCTTGATCATCGTTTCATTCACCTATGTTGCAGGCCAAATGAGAGGAGTTGGTATCGTTTTCTCTAGATTTCTTGAAGTTGAAATTGAAACTGGAGTCATCATTGGCATGGGAATTGTTTTCTTTTATGCGGTTCTAGGCGGCATGAAGGGAATCACTTATACACAGGTTGCACAGTATTGTGTTTTAATCTTTGCTTATTTGGTTCCAGCAATCTTTATTTCAATTTTAATCACAGGCAATCCAATCCCTCAATTTGGTTTTGGCGACAGACTGATTGATCAGGATATTTATCTTTTAGAAAAATTGGATCTGATCATGACCGATATTGGTTTTAAACCATATACAAGCGGATTAAAAGAGACCATTGATGTTTTTTGTATCACAGCAGCATTGATGCTAGGAACGGCAGGGTTGCCGCATGTAATCGTTCGTTTCTTTACAGTTCCTGATGTAGCATCTGCTAGAAGATCAGCTGGATATGCTCTCATCTTTATTGCCATTTTATATACCACTGCACCTGCAGTTTCCACATTCGCAAGATACAATTTGCTCGAATCAACGCATGATGTTTCGTATCAAGAAGCACCTCAATGGTTTAAAAATTGGGAAGACATTGGATTGATTGCTTGGAGGGATAAGAACAATGATGGGTTGATTCAGTATGCATCAGGAAACGCCTTTGACCCAGTCAAGCCAAAATATCTAGACTCAAAGGGTGAATTCGGCGAAAGGGTCATTGCAAATAACTCTCAAGCTTCATCTGGTAATGAAGTCTACATTGATCGAGACATCATGGTACTGGCAAACCCAGAGATTGCAGAGTTGCCACCTTGGATTATTGCTTTGGTTGCTGCAGGTGCACTGGCGGCTGCCTTATCAACTGCTGCAGGCCTCCTACTAGTCATTTCAGCTTCTGTTTCGCATGACCTTATCAAGAAGACTTTTGCTACTAATATTACTGAAAAGAAAGAGCTTTTGTATGCTCGTTTTTCAGTTCTGATAGCTGTGATTATCGCTGGCTTATTCGGTATTTATCCCCCTGGCTTTGTTGCTCAAGTGGTTGCATTTGCGTTTGGCCTTGCTGCAGCAACACTTTTCCCAGCACTTTTGTTGGGAATCTTCACCAAAAAAATAAATAAAGAAGGTGCCATTTCAGGAATGTTAGCAGGGCTCATTTTTACCTTGACGTATATCGTGTATTTCAAATTCATGCATCCAGAGCTTAATTTTTCATCGAACTGGTTATGGGGTATATCACCTGAAGGTATTGGTACAATAGGTATGGTTATTAATATTTCAGTGAGCTTAATTGTGTCATTAGTGACAAGAAAAACGCCTGATGAGATTAGGGATCTGGTAGATCAAATTAGACAACCTTAGGAGAAGCGAGTGATTGAAACTATATTTTTTGAAGCGTCCATGCACCAATTTGCATATTTTATAAATTGGTTAGCGCTCACATTGCTTTGGATGACCAGTATTAGGATAAAAGATTCAAGCATCATAGATATTTATTGGGGATTCGGTTTCGTCCTAATTGCTTGGGCTTGTTCTTTTCATAATTATATAAACGGATTAGGATCAACTGATATACAAGGAATACTGCTAGTAATGGTCACTATTTGGGGGTTGAGACTTACTTATTATCTTGCAAGGCGGAATTTAGGACATGGCGAGGATTATAGATATGTAAAAATGAGAAATGACTCCAAAAGAGACTGGAGACTCGTCAGTTACTTTAGAGTCTTTATGCTCCAAGGAGTTCTTCAAGCAATCATTTCATGGCCAATTTTTTTGATCTTTAGTCTTGATACAAAAAAAGGCTCTTCCACCTTAGTTGCTTTCGCAATCATATTTTTTATCATCGGATTTCTATTTGAATCCATTGCAGACCAACAAATGAAGAAATTTAAGTCGGATCCAAATAACTCATCTAAGATCTTGAACAAAGGCTTATGGAAATACTCAAGGCACCCAAATTATTTTGGTGACTTTCTTCAGTGGTTTGCAATCTTTGTATTATCTTTATCGACAGGGTCTTTCTTAGGGGTGGTTGCCCCTGCAATGATGTTATTCATCTTTTTCAAGTTGACGATTCGTTTGTTGGAAAAGCCTCAATCTAAAAAAAGACCTGGCTACAATCAATACATCGATGACACGAACATGTTTTTTCCAGGACCGAGAAGGAAAAAGGATTAGATAAAACTTATTACTTAATCCTTAAGCCTTTGATACCACGTTGAAGTATCTTTAGGTATAAAATTTCTAATTTCTATAATTGCTTCGTCAACATTATTCACTAGAACCAACTCTTCGCTCGTTGATTGAGGCAAAAATCCTTCTTTGACTGCGTGCTCGATGAACACCTTTAGTTTTGAATAATAATTTTCAATATTGAGTAAAATAATTGGCTTTGTTTGTAGCCCTAGTTGATTCCAGGTCAAAGATTCAAAAAACTCTTCCCATGTTCCCACTCCACCAGGAAGGCAGACCACGGCTTGAGATTTATCAGCCATCATCTTCTTTCGTTCATGCATATTTTTTACAATGATTAATTCATTTAAGCCTTGATGACCAACTTCAATATCGTCTAATTGTTCTGTAATAATTCCTGTTATATAGCCGCCAGCATCTATCGCGCTGTTACCAAGAATCCCCATTAAGCCATTGCTGCCACCACCGTAAACTATTCCATAATTATTTTCTGTCAGTTTCCAAGCAAGCTCTTTTGCGGTTTCTGAGTATATGTCTCTATTCCCTGGGCTTGAACCAGCGAAAACACAGACGTTTTTAATTTCAAAAGAATCAGAAGACATATTTATATGAGAAACAAAGGAACAAGATATAAACCTGCTAGTGTCACAACAACAATAGCAATCAAATTGATAACAATTCCTGCCCTCATCATTTGAGGAACCTTGATCAATTCTGACCCAAAGACAATTGCATTGGGGGGAGTTGCAACAGGCAACATAAATGCACAGCTTGCAGCAATTGCAATAGAAGCGGTGAGAAGAAGGGGATCAAAACCAAACTGAGTGGCTATAATTGCAACTATGGGCAAAAAAGTAGCGGTGGTTGCTAAATTAGATGTGAGTTCAGTAAGAAATATAATTAAGGCC
>NZHP01000013.1 GCA_002691465.1 Gammaproteobacteria bacterium
AAATATTTGCCTTTCTTTTTTAAGCCTTGGAACACCTCTTCTCTCTTTTCCATTTTTGCAATGAAGGTTTCTTTTAAATCGTCTTCATATTTCATTGCGGCATTCCATAGCGCAACATAATTGAGTGATTCGTCCACGCTGTGATCTCGACTGTAATTTATCACCTCTTTTATGCCACTGATTGCCAAGGGAGACTTACTAGCTATTTCTTTGGCTGCATTAATAGCTTGTTCCATCATGGAGTCATGGTCATCTGAGATTGAGCTTATCAAGCCATATTTTAGTGCCTCATCAGCATGAAACTTTCTTCCAGTGAGTGCTAATTCTCTGACAATGCCTTCTGGAATAAGCTTAGGTAATCTCTGAAGTGTACCGACGTCTGCAACCAAACCTAAGTTTGTCTCTTGAATGCAAAAGAATGCATCTTTTGTAGCATATCGAATATCACAGGCACTGATCATGTCCACTCCTCCTCCTACGCATGCTCCTTGAATTGCAACAATAACCGGAATACGTGACTTTTCGAGTGATGAGAAGCTGTATTGCAAGTCTTTTGTTAGGCGATAAATCGCTTCATTCTGAAGCCCTTGATGTTCATTATTTCCAGCAAGATCAGAGTCGGTAAAATTTCTAAGATCCATCCCAGCAGTAAAATGTTTTCCTTCTGCAGATATTAATATAACCCTGGCTTTGCCTTCATTTGAGATCTCATCAATTAAATTTGGCAGCTCAGCCCAGAAGTCCTTAATCATAGTATTGAGCTCTTCACCCCTAGATAGAATCACATGAGCAATATGATCCTTAAGGTTATATTTAAAACATTTGTATTCCATAATTTATTTCGTTAATTTTCTTAAAATCCAATAAACAATCATAGATGTAATTAGACCAGTCAGGGCCGGCATGATAAAGCTTGGAGAGAAATATGTGCTTGCAGCTCCTGCGATATATGCGATAAAAGCAGAAGGGTTCCATAGTTCTAAGCCCTCAAAACTTCGACTATGAAACTTAGCTTTATCAATCACATAGTATTCGATGATAACCGGCCCAATTAAAGGCGGGACGATGCTTGCTAAAACCGCAAGAAATGTAAAGAAATATTGATACAAACCAAGCCCTAGAATCGTTCCCAGTATGCCACAAATAACTGTCATAACTCCTTTAGGTCTTTTGAGGATACTTGAAGTTTGAATGACAGGTAGATATAGGTTTGCATCACCGGTAGTCCATAAAGCCAAACTCATTCCAATGATCCCAATCCACCCTATTATTAGCCCCTCATTCATTAAGATATTTAGATCGACGCCTAAGAATGCAGAGAACAATGAGTCGTTCGAAACGACACCGCCAAGAGCCCCCAGTATTTGAAGGAACCATTGTGCAATGATTAAAACAATAAAAGGAATTGCAATGGCAACCCATGCTTTTTTTGCAAATCTTGTGTATTCAGGCATGACCACCGCACCGACTATCCAAGAACCAATGACGATATTAATAGCCTCGATTGTTGTCATGGTACTCCCTGATACAAGGTCTATGGACAATGATTGAAAGCCAGATAACCCTCCTGCTTGCATGATATTTAGATAAATTGCATATAACCCAATGAAAACCAAAATCGCAACGGATGGAATACTGATTCTCTCTAATCCCTTGACTCCAAAATAGGTAGTAGCTGTATAGAGCAGACCAGCAAAAATAGCTGTTATAAGAAATGTTGAAGATGAAAAGATATCAGCAGCGCCAATGCCAGGGTTTAGAGCAAGCGTCCAAGTGATTCCAAATGCACCAACGACAATACCCTGCCAACCAATAGTGAGAATTGCGATGAAAAGAACAGGAATATATGCACCAATATTTCCATAAACATAACGGTAAAGAAGCCCACTATTACAAGCAGTTTTATATCCTATGTATCCAACTACAGCGCCAACAATAAAGTTTGCTAAGTTACCTAGGAAAGTGGTGTATATGATGTCTGGCCAAAAAGGTATGCCATTCCCAAGCTGAGTACCCGTAAATAGTCCTGTGACAAGAAATCCCCAGCCAAAGGCAAGAGCAAGCAAGGGTCCTGAATTTCTCCTTTGATCCTCCTTTAGAGCAGTTAAAGGATTATCAGCACTATTCTCTTCAGCAGCTTCATCAAGTGTCCACCATTTCTTAAGCCTATCTAACATCAAGTTACTCCGAAATAATCAATCTATTACCTTAAATAAAAAACTCAAAAGCGCAATAAAAAAAACCCCAGCTGTTTCTAGCCAGGGTTTTTTTAATTGAACTTCTATTAATGATTAGAAATCATAAGAAATTCTAAGACCAATATTTCTAGGCCTCAATGGAGACACAGAAATACCTTGGAAGGCTGTGAATACAGCAAATGCACTCGGTGAAGCAAAATCACTCCATCTAGTACATGCTGACCATGCTTCCTCATCAGTTAGGTTATTAACATAAAGCTCCATTCGAAGATCATCTCTTTGAATACCACCACGAGCATTCATAAGAGTATAGCTATCGCATGTGGCCAGATTACTCTCATCTGCATATGTTTCACCAAAGTAGTTAAGATCTGCTCTAAAGAACATATCCCAACCATTATTCATGGTGTTTTTATAAGAAGCACTCAATGAACCCATATCTTCAGGGTATCTTGGCATGGTATTGCCAGCCATCTGAGAATATTTCGCAAAAGCGCTTACAAAGTTGTACTGATAGTCGTTGAATTCAGAATCTGCCATTCCTAATGTTCCAGTTAATGTCCAGTTTTCATTCAGGGCCATATTACCCTCAATTTCAATTCCAGAAATCTCTGAATCACCCATCGTGGCGAAGTTCCTCACGTTGTATACGAGGTTACCGGCAGTATCTCTAACCTGATCACCGATTGCATTACAAACTCTATTGGCAGCAGTTCCACCAATATCAGCAGCTCTACATGACTCGTTTACCACAGCAGTACTTCTTCCCTTCTGGTTAGCCCAGTCCGCTTGATAAAGTGCAACTGCAAGCGTTGCTCTGCCGTCTAGCAGTGTTCCTTTCCAACCAATTTCCATGCTATCAAGTTCTTCTTCTTCAAGAAATCTCCTCACGTTTGGCTGAGTAGCTCTGTATTGCTCTAGCTCGTAATCTGTTGCATTCGCTACAGCATCATTTGCTTTACCTGGAAGTACACCTTGTGAAAAACTTGCATAGAACATTGAGTCATCATTCGGTGTGTATCTCAAGATTACACGTGGAAGAGTGTTATCGAACTCAAGCCTATTTAGATTTGCTCTCGCAAAGATTTGCTCAATCTCCTCTTCTTGTCTCCTGATCTCTACACTCAACGTCAATGTATCGCTGATGTCATAATCTATTCCTGCGTAAATACCTGTTGAGACTACATTGTCTGAGTTGTTACCAGAACCTGTATCAACAGAGTTATTGCCTCTATAACCATTTGGTAAGAATGGCGCACAAGGTCTATTCTGAGGCTCAGATATATTTGCGCCTCCCCACGGAATTGGCATACCAAAACTGTTTACACATTCAATGATAATCGCTCCGCCTTGTCCTCTGTGGATAAAGTTTTGCTGATATCTATTCGCACCAATAATCCATCTGAGACGTCCATCTTGGTTGCTCACATATTTAATATCATAAGTCCTATCATGAGAGATATATGGATCTCTAGAAGTTGAGTTGCTTTGTGCACTGTAGTCAAAATCTCTTACCCACATTGTTGCAACGTGATTGTATCCAGCGCTAGCCTCGATTGTTCCACCATTGTCCATATCATATGTAAAGTTAGCATTGACTCGATCAATGTCTCTAGCCATACCATGTGAACCAACAGCAAGTGTAGGAACTTTTCCGTCAAAGCTTGTAGACACAGGACTCCCACCAAACAACCAATTAGATGCTAGGGAGCTCATGACAGTATTCATATCGATGACATTGGTACCGCCGAAATAGTCTATTGCTTGACCTGGTCCAGGAACATTTCCACATACATACCCTGAAGGGTTAACAGTTGGGTTAGCTGGATCGCCAGTTGAAACAGTTTTACCGGTACAAGAATCATTTCTATAACCTAGAATATAACCACCTGCAGGTCCACCGTCTCTGTCTTCACTGTGGAAAGCTCTGAGTTTTAATTTCCAGTTATCGCCTTTAGCAACAAGACTACCAATGATCGATTCTGTTTGCTCGGCACCCATATCACCACCATCTGAAGCGGTAAATATCCCGTCTCTTTCATAAGATTTAACAGCAACACGTCCAGACAGCATGTCTGTAATTGGACCTTCGAACGAGCCATAAAAAATCATCTCACCGTCTTCACCAAGCGTTAGATCGATGCTACCCTCAGTTTCTTCCGTGTTTGGATCCTTTGTAATATAGTTCACTGCTCCACCAAAAGTAGAACGCCCATATAGAGCTGATTGAGGCCCTTTAACAACCTCAACTCGAGAAACCTCTTCCAATGGAATTGAGTGATAACCACCAATCACATAGATTCCATCAACAAACATTGTTGCAATATTTAGTGAAGGATCCTCGGATAGACTATTGACGTTCATGCCCCTGAATCTTAATTGCGAATTAACTCTTCCCGGTGCTTGACCGCCTTGACCAGAGTGCTGGAAACCAGCAACTTGCAATGAAAGATCTTCAAGGTTTTTGAATCCACTTTCCTTAATATCTTCTTCAGTAAAGACTGATATTGAAAGCGGGATTTCAGACAGATTTTCCTGTCTTTTACGAGCCGTAACTACTATTTCCTCTAATGTGTCTTGGGCGTATAATCCTGGAGATAAGACCCCGCTCATTACGACAAAGAAAACACTAGATAAAACAATTAGCTTTTTCATATAAGTTCCCCTAATTAAAAAATTTGTCTGATAAATCATACTACATAGATATGACAGTTGACTACCAAACATGTTGTTATTTCACCACAGAACGCTAGTAAAGATCAACTAGCTCATAGTAGGTTTGCATGTATCCACCAACGGCACCTTTCAGAAAAAGATAATCACCGTCGTTTGTGCACCATATGTCATAGGGTGGATGATCCTGAGGAAGACCAGGAGTGCCTACAAATCTGAAATGCAGAGCATCAAATGTTCCGGCCCCAACTGTGACCTCCTCTTCTCCCACATACTCTATGTTCATCGTGATTGGAAAAAGCATAGGTCCAGTGGCCCCCCTATGATCTGGAGAAGACAAAAGAATCTCACCTGTATTTTGAATTTTCTCACCACTGTTCCTATCAAAAAGTCTTAAATGCCAGGCATCGCATGCAATAGCATGATTCTGAAAAGTTTTTAAGTGTCCATTTGTGTTCATTTTCTGACTCACACGGCCTTCTAGCGCTGTAGTCGTCTCACACTCGGCAAATCCATCACTAAAATTAAACCATCCAGATCCCATGAATTGATCATCGACTGAAATTCTTACAAAGCAGTCTGTTGGAAGCCAGTTTTCATCTAAGGAGTATGTGATGTCTCTCATAACTGCTGGGCGATCATCAATCTCACAATGAGCCACTATTTTTCTATGACCATTTGAATGTTTGTTGATGATGAAATTCTCTCTTCCTCTTTCTTGACCTTTTCTATCTTCCTTATTTGAGAGATAAATGATCTTTCCCATGACTGTTTCATGGTCAATTTGTATGATGCTTTCTTTATCGTTCATGACTCCTCCTTATCGAAGCTGTCTAGTTCTCTTGTAATTTCTGGTTCACCAGTGACTTCTGGCTCTACTTTTTCCAAAGGTTCTGCTTTTCCAAATTGAACCATTAGGTTATAAAGTCCTGTTTCATCGAGTTCTGTGACATTGGTAATGGAATACCTAGGCTGAAAGATATCATTTGCAATGATCAGCTCATCTCCAGCATAACCACATATTCTCCCTGTCCAACTTCTAAAACTGATCATATCAGATCCACCAAGATCAAGGTTAGCAGGACTGATTTTAAGATGATACGCTCGTTTCCTAGGTCTCCCATACACAATCAGGTTTCCTCTATCTAAGACTTCATAATCATTGATGCTTGAAGTATTAAAACATGACGATCTTGTGCTTGTATTTACGCTTGATTTTGTTCCTGACAATTCTCCATCTGAAGCACATCCAATGATGGCCAAATTGATGAATATGATTGGGATTAATTTTGAGATTTTGCTTTTGACTTCTCTTCTCCTGATTTAACTATTATTTTCTGCCATTTTAAGTCAGAATACTTCAAATTATATAACTGTTCATAAAACAATCACAAAAATAACCTATGGAAAAGATATTAGTTTGCATAAAACGCGTTATTGACTACAACGTCAAAATAAGAGTCAAGCCAGACGAAACAGGAGTCGTTACAGAAGGGGTAAAAATGAGCATCAACCCTTTTGATGAAATCGCTCTAGAGGAAGCCCTCAGAATTAAAGAAAATGGAGATGCTTCAGAAGTCATCGTCATTTCAATTGGACCAGACGACTCCCAACAACAGCTGAGAACAGGATTGGCGATGGGAGCAGATCGGGCAGTTCTAATAAAGCACGATGAGGAAATAGAGCCTTTAACTGTCGCAAAAGCACTTTCTGAAATCGTTGAGAAAGAAAAGCCAGGTTTAATCCTGATGGGTAAACAAGCGATCGATGACGATTGTAGCCAAACTGGTCAGATACTCGCTCAGCTATGTTCAATTCCGCAAGCAACCTTTGTGTCTCAAGTATCAATAGAGGGAGAGAAAGCAACAGTCGTCAGAGAGATCGACCAGGGTTTAGAAACTCTCGAGATTGATCTGCCTGCAATCATCACAACAGATCTGAGGTTGAACGAGCCGAGATATGTGAAACTTCCTGACATCATGAAAGCAAAGAAAAAGACCCTTGATATCATTGAGTCATCTGAAATGGAAACAGATTTTAGTTCTTCAATTGAGGTGATCGCTGTTACACCGCCTCCTCCAAGAGAATCAGGCATTATGGTTGAAGATGTTGATCAACTTTTTGCAGCGCTTAAAGAAAAAGGATTGATGTCATGAGCAAGGTTCTTATAGTTGCAGATCATTTTGATGGCGATCTTCTGGCATCAACATCCAAAACAGTAAATTGTGCCTCTGAAATCTCAGAAGACATTGATATTCTGGTGCTAGAGAAAGATTCCATTATCTCGCCGCAAGCAAGTACGATTGATTCAGTAAAAAATGTACTTTCGATAAGTAATGAAGCATTTGAGCATCCGATCGCATCAAGTATGGCACCAGTGGTAGCAGAGATAGCAAATGACTACGATTGCATTCTTCTACCATCTACTACATTTGGCAGAGACTTAGCTCCTAGAATTTCAGCAATACTCGATGTTAATCAGGTGACCGACATCATGTCTGTTGAAGGACCAAGATTATTTAAAAGACCAATTTATGCCGGCAATGCAATACAAACAATAAAAGTAGCAGACGGCCAAAAGATATTGGCAACGGTCAGAACCGCATCTTTTAAAGAGCTTGGAAACTCTAACAATGCAAATGTGATAGATACTGATATGCCAGCGGTTGATGTTCCAAGCCATACAAGATATGGCGGAGTTCAATCTGAAAAAACAGAAAGACCCGATCTTCAGGTTGCATCAACAGTTATTTCTGGAGGTCGTGGTGTCGGTAGCGCAGATAATTTTGAATTGCTATATGAGCTTGCAGATAAGTTAGGGGCCTCAGTTGGTGCATCAAGGGCAGCTGTTGATGCAGGCTTTGTTCCAAATGACATGCAAGTTGGACAGACAGGAAAGATTATTGCTCCTGAACTTTACTTCGCGCTAGGTATCTCAGGTGCCATTCAGCACATAGCTGGAATTAAGGATGCTGGAACAATCGTTGCTGTTAATAAAGATGCAGATGCTCCCATTTTTGAGATAGCTGACATTGGTATAGTTACAGATCTTTTTGAATTCATACCCGAATTGATCTCTAAGCTTGACTAACTCATTAAGTTATAGAAAACCCTCCACCCTCCTTTTAGGATTTGCGAGCGGTATGTCTCCTTTTGGCATGGCAATTGTCGTCCCAACACTGGAACTATTTGCAAATGAATTCGAATCCAGTTATTCCACCATTCAATTCATTATTTCAGCTTATTTGTTTGGTTTAGCGATTGCTCAGCCATTTATGGGATTTTTATCCGATAAACTTGGCAGAAAGCCAGTTATGATCTCGGGAATCATTCTATTCATTATTGCTTCATACGTATGCATGACGGCAGAGACTCTTTCAACCCTGATCATTGCAAGATTTTTCCAGGGTGTCGGAGCGAGTGTTGGTACCGTGACATCAAGAGCAATTATCAGAGATAGCTATCCTGGTGATGAGGCTGCAAAGCCACTTTCTAGAGTGACAGCCACAATGGGTATGGCTCCGATGATTGCACCAGTAGTTGGGGCGATTGCACTCTCGATATTAGGATCGCCAAGTGGAATTTTTCTGATTACTTTATTGATTGGATTTTTGATTCTTATTCCAGTCCTCTTATTTTTGCCAGAAACAGTCATTAAGGTTGACTCACAAAAGACTCAAGCCAGTTGGTATAAGAACTACTACAAACTAATGAGATCAGAGACATTTGTAGGATCAACATTTATCTACGGGTTTACTACAGGTAGTTTCTTTGCAATCTTAGCAGTTGGTTCTACTGTTTTTTCGAAAGATCTAGGTATTGAGAGCACAGGTTTTGGTTTGATTTGGAGTTCATTGACAATCTTGTATGCTTCAGGATCATTTTTTGCTGGAAATCTCACAGCTAGAATAGGACTTATGAGGGTCTTAAGTATAGGAGCGATGCTTAATCTGGCAGCAGGATTTTTGTTTGCATTATTGATATATCTGACAGGTACAAATATATTCTCAATAGTCTTCCCACTTTCTCTTATGTTTTTTGCTCATGGCTTTATTGTTTCAATGTCCATGGCTAAAGCTGTTAGTGATTTCCCCAATATAGCTGGTGCAAGTTCAGGACTCTCAAGCTCATTGGGCTTAGTAACTGGGGGCATGTTCAGTATTTTATCTGGATCAATATATTCAGGTGAATTCTTTCCAATTGCTATTATTGTATGGCTTTCAACATGCTTTTGTTATTTGTGTTTTCTGCTTGTTCGTTCTGGCGACAAAAAGAAAGCAATACAAATTTCTTAGCTCATACTTCCAGGCTTGGCAATACCGATCCATGCTTCAACGATGAGCAAAACCCAAATACTAAGGACAAAAATTCTCGCTTTATCTAAACTTGCTTTCATCTCAATATCGTCTGCTTCATTGATGTTATCAATTGCTATATTGTGAATGCCTTTGATGAAGCCACCGATGTATTTTCTAATCATGATTCCACAAAAGATCAGACCTGCGAATACAACTAGCTTGTATCCCACCCATGGTTCAGCATCTAATCGGTCCGTATAAAATCCATAATAAACAGATGCCAATAAAGTAAATACCATGACCCATCTAAAAACATAATCTACTTTAGTCATTTGTTTTACTAGGTCTGTGCCCTCATTGAAATGCATGTAAATCAATGCACAAAACCAAACGGGTCCAAGCAAGATAATTCCAACCCACTGCCATGTAGGATGATCAATACCGTAGTATTCTGTGAGGATACCTCCAATAGTTAACATCAAGCTTAAGCAAAGTCTTGGAATGAGATCCAGATTGATCATTATTTTCCCTGCCATTTGTCTTGCCTCACGCGATAAGTTTCTATTTACTGATAAACCACTTGAATAAAAGACACCAATGTCTCCTCCAAGCCAGTAAACGAATAACAGTAGATGGATCAATAAAGCTATATCATGACCACTCATAGGAATCCCCCTTTTTACTCCGAATAGTGTTAATGATTATATGACATGTTGATCGAAGGTCAATCAGCATAAAAATCCAAGGCGGTTAATCACTGCATGGTGACGATTGTTTTACCAAAATTCTCGCCTCTCATTAACTTACAGAACTGAGCGGGAGTATTCTCAATTCCAATTACTTCATCTTCAATGAATTTAACTTTTCCGTCTTGTATCCATTTCCCAGCTTTTGAAATAAATTCATCTTGCTTATCATAATGATCATAGACGACGACACCTCTTATGATTGCTCTTGCTCCAACAATTGGACCTAAATTTGGTCCTGGTGGTGGCGTTGATAAATTATATTGAGTCATAAATCCACATAGCACTATTCTGGCTTCATAGGCAAGGTTTCTAGTCATGATGTCTAGCGTATCTCCACCAACATTATCAAAATAAATATCTATACCATTGGGACATAATTCTTTAATTCTCTGATCAATGTCTTCCGTCTTATAATTGATGCAATCTTTAAATCCAAAAACATCTCTTACCGTGTTGCATTTTTCATCTGATCCGGCAATCCCGATAACCTCAACGCCATGAATTTGAGCAATTTGACCCACCATACATCCAACTGGACCACTTGCGGCTGAAACAACAAGAATATCCCCCTCTTTTGGCTCACCGTATGTTAGCAAACCTGCATATGCAGTCAGTCCAGGCATACCCATGATGCCAAGTGCAGTACTCAGTTTTCCTTGATGTCCGTTTAGCTTTCTCACTCCTTCGCCATCGGATATTCCGTACTCTTGCCATCCGTTTGATGAAAGAACAAGTTCTCCTTTTTGATAATCGGGATGATTCGATTCGATGACCTCAGACACTGTTCTCCCGACAATGGTGTCTCCGATATTTACTTTTTCAGAATATATATGTCTTCCTGTAATGACGCCCCTGATGTATGGATCTAATGAAAGATGAATCGTTTTACTGAGAAACTCGTTTTCTCCGGGCGCTTCTATTTTTTCTTCAATCAGTTCAAAGTCTCCTTCGTTAGGAATACCTTCAGGAGACTTTTTTAGAACAATTTTTCTGTTTATATTCAATTTATAGTTGATCGATCATGAAGTCACAGCTGCTCACTCTGAATTCACCGCCGTCTTCAATATTTACAATTTCAACAACACCATCATTGATTACTAATGAGAATCTTTGAGCCCTTGTTCCCATACCAAAACCTGATGCATCAAGTTCAAGGCCTATGGCTGATGTGAATTCCCCATTTCCATCTGCCAACATGAGTACTTTACCCTCAGCATTTTGGCTTTTACCCCATGCATCCATAACAAAGACATCATTAACCGCCATGCACGCAATGGTGTCGATACCTTTGGAAGTGAGTTCAGATGCTTTCTCTATAAAACCGGGTAAGTGCTGCAAAGAGCAAGTTGGAGTAAATGCACCTGGAACTGAGAATAGAGCAACTCTCTTCCCGGCAAATAAATCGTCATAGCTGATTGGTCCTGGACCTTCGGCTGTCATGGTTGTAAAGCTAATATTTGGAACTGTATCTCCGACATTAATGGTCATTTCTTTTCTCCTAGAATTTTTAGCAAGATCATATCTTATTACACAAAAAATTAATCAACCATAAATAATGCGATCTCAGGAACAAAAGATACGGTCATAAGACCAATCAGCATAATGATTAAAAATGGAATAGTAGCTTTGCATATCGTCCAAAACTTCTCCTTAAAAACACCCATTGCGACGATTAAGTTCAGTCCTAGCGGTGGAGTGAGATAGCCAATTTCTAGATTCATAACCATAATTATCCCGAAATGCGTTGGATCAATTCCTTGTGATGCTGCAATTGGCATTAGCATAGGTGCGAGAATAAGAATTGCAGAACCAATGTCTATTAGGCATCCAATTAGAATTAGAAAAAGATTGATCGTAAGCAATGCTGTTACTGGATTGTCGATCTTATCACTCATCCAGGCAACCAGATTCTGAGGAACTTCCTCATAAGTAAGAAATACATTTAAACTCAAAGCAATCATCAACACTGGAAAAAGAGATCCAAGCAATTTTGTTGTCTCACTTATTACATCTCTTAAATCATCCCAGTTCATTTCTTTGTGAATCAATGATTCTACAATGAAGGCATAAACAACGGCCACAGCGGCTGACTCTGTAGCAGTAAAATAGCCTGTATATATGCCTCCGAGAATAATTAGAGGCATCAATAAAGCCCAAATGCCTTTGCGAAGTGACTTTGCAATATATAAAAAGTCCCATGAGCTTTCTCGATGTGAAAAATTTTGAGCCACAGCATAAGTAAGCATCAGAGATGTCAATAATATTGCAGGACCAATACCTGCTATAAACAAGTCACCAATAGAGGTTTGTGTCATGATTCCATATAGAATTAATGGAATACTTGGCGGGACAACAATCCCCAAAGTTCCTGCAGCACAAAGTGCCCCAAGAGCGAAATTTTTTGGATAGCCTGCTTTGATCAATGCAGGATACATGAGTGTACCAATGGCAAGTAAGGTAACTGTTCCTGATCCAGAAACTGCTGCAAAAGCTGCACAAGACATAATTGTAGCAATCGCAAGTCCTCCTGGTATCGGAGCTGTCAATGAAGTCATTAGATCAATAAGTCTTGAGGCCATACCACCTCTAGACATAATATTTCCAGCTAAAATGAAAAGGGGGATGGAAAGCAAAATATCCTTATTCGCAGCATCCCATGCATCAACAACAATATTGCTTATTACTCCATCACCAAATGCCCAATAAGCATATGCTGTGGCCATTCCCAAAATGACGATAAGGTTCTGCCTTAATAAAAATAAGACTAGAATTAGAATCGGCAAGAACAAAGCAGAAATCATAAGACTATTCTTCGCCTGTATTGGCGACCTCCCCTGGTCTTAAGCTCGGATTAATCGCATAAATAAGATGCCTTATTGATGTTAAAAAGAAAGCGGTTGGAATAATCATCTGAAAAGGCCAAACAGCTACTCTCAATACAATTGATTGAACATCATCCCTGAATGTTTCAGCAACCACTTGGAAAGCTATTAATGCAAAAACAAAACAAAAAATAAACATCAAACCCTCTTGGATTCTATTGAGAATAGGATCAAGCATTCTAGGTAACCAATTGTCGGCAAATTTTGGCCTAAGGTGAGCAGCTTCAGATGATGCAACACCTAAACCAAACATTACAACAAATAGGTTTGCGTAAACACCAACTTGTCTTGACCAATGCAAGCCTGTACCAGTAATTTCTCTAAAAGCAACATCGCTGAACATTACAATCACCAATACAGTAAATGCAAGGAATGTGACATTCCTTTCAATAATATCCAAGTACTTTAAAGTCAGCTTCATGATTTTATCTTTGAATAATGATAAATCATTGTAAACTATCCTGATAAGCGATTTTATTCCAAAACATACATTATGAGCAATAAACAAGAATTTACGATAAGTGAAGAGACTAGAAGGTTTTTAGACTCAGAGCATCTTCTATTTATCAATGGTGATTGGGTCAAATCGTCTTCTGGAGAGTTAATCCCAGTCATCGATCCAGCCACAGAGAAGAAAATAGCAGACGTTCAATCTGGAGGGAGTGATGATATTGATTCAGCGGTCAAGGCTGCAAGAGATGCTTTATCTGGAGAATGGTCTAAAATTCCATCGCACGATAGAGCTCAAATTCTCCATCGATTATCCGATGAAATAGAAGCAAATTTTTTAGTCCTTTCAGAGCTGGAGGTCTTAGACAATGGAATGCCTATGGAGCTTGCACAATACTCCATTGCAAGTCACGGGGTAACACTCTTGAGATACTATGCAAGTTGGGCACCTAAAATTCATGGCAAAACAATTCCAGTCTCACCAGGCGGTGCAATGAATGGAGACTCTTTGACCTATACTAAAAGAGAGCCCATTGGGGTCGTAGGCGCAATCGTTCCTTGGAATTCACCACTGATTTTTGCAATCCTAAAGCTCGCGCCTGCTCTCGCAGCTGGATGCACTCTTGTGCTCAAGCCAGCTGAGCTGACCCCATTGACAACGTTATTTTTTGGCCATCTGATTGAGAAATCAGGAATACCAAAAGGTGTTGTTAATATTGTCACTGGACTTGGCGAATCGGCAGGTGATGCACTCTCAAAACACAATGATGTTGATAAAATTACATTTACAGGTTCAACCGAAGTTGGTAAAAAAATTGTGTCATCATCCGTTGGTAATTTAAAAAAAGTCACGCTTGAATTGGGCGGTAAAAGTCCGGTAATTGTTTTTGATGATGCTGATCTAGAAAAAACAATCCCTGGAGTAGCAAGAGCTTGCTTCTTTCTCCAAGGTCAAAATTGCATGGCGGGAACAAGAGTATTCGTTCATGAAGATGTCCACGATGAATTAGTTAACGGCGTAAAGGCTATGGCAGAGTCGTTTCAAATTGGTCACGGACTGATTCAAACAAATGATTTCGGACCATTGATTTCGGAAGAACAGAGAAAAAGAGTAATAAAGTACATTAAGCAGGGAATTTCTGAAGGCGCCACACTGATTTGTGGCGGCAATGAAGTCAATGAGGAAGGATTTTTCATTGAGCCAACAATTTTTACCGATGTTACTGCTGAAATGACAATAGCCAGAGAAGAGATCTTTGGCCCCGTTTTATGCATTGAGAAATTTGGCAATGAGTCACTTGAAGAGATTGCAAACAGAGCCAATCAGACAACATATGGTTTATCCGGAAGCGTTTGGACCAGTGATATCTCGACAGGCCATAAAATGGCTGCTCTGATTGATTCCGGTCAAGTCAGCATCAATTGTCATGCTGCGGTGGATTCTGCGATCCCTTTTGGGGGGAATAAGCAATCTGGTTGGGGAAGAGAGTTTGGAGAAGAAGGATTGGATTCCTACTTGAAAACAAAAGCCACAACTGTGATGTATTGATTTACCAAGGAACTTGCTTTCCAAATCGATCTAAAAACTTACCGCTGTCATCAAGCTTGATTGACTCGAACATGATTTGCTGTTCGGCAACACTTTCAGCAGGATCAACATCTGCTTCAGCTCCCCCTAAATAAGTTCTGCACCATCCAGGCGCTAAAGCAATCACAGTGATATCTTTCCAATCAACAGACATCCCTTTCGAGATGATATTCAAAGCTGATTTGCTAGCACGATAAGAATAAAAGCCTCCAAAGTTATTTTGTTCAACAGAGCCTAGATCACTAGACATCATCACAAGAATTTTTTTTTCACTTTCAGATATATGGTCTTTAAAAGCAGTTGCTATTTTAAATGGAGACAACAGGTTCACCTCAAGAATATCTCTCCATATTTGATAATCCATGCTATCTATTTTTTGATACTCCATTGCTCCAGGCACTCCCATGGGCCCGGTGGTTCCTGCATTGTTTAAAAGTATATCAATCGGAGTACCTTTATATTTTTCTGCTAACTCCTCTATTCTTGGATGATCAATAACCTCCAGTTTCTCAATAGTAAAATGTTCTTCATATTTTTTCTTTAGGGCTTGTAAATCGTCAGCTTTCTCAGGACTTCTTGCACAGGCAATGATATTCCACCCTTTCTCTGCGTATTGCTTTACATGTTCAAAACCCAATCCTCTGTTGGCTCCAGTGATTAAAACAGTTGGCATGATATTCTCCTTTGAGCAATTGCTATCAGTATAATAATATCAATAATTAGAAATCATAGTTAACAAAGGAAAAGCAATGTCTCAACCAGATCATATTTCAGCGTTGAAAATCACAGACAATATTGAAATAGTAAAGCTAAAGAAAGAAACTCAAGATTACTTCAAACAATGTGAGGATAGCCTAGGCTTTGTTCCTAATGTTCTATTGGCATATGCACATGATGAGGCCAAACTCGATCATTTTATGGGATTCTATAATCATTTGATGCATGGAGATTCAGGTTTATCTAAACTTGAACGAGAAATGATTGCCGTGGTTGTATCTTCCCATAACCGATGTTATTACTGCATGGTTTCGCATAGTGCAGCTGTCAGAAAAATATCCAAAGACCCAATTTTAGGTGAGCTTTTGGTTATGAATTACAGGTCAGCTGATTTAAGCAATAGACATCTTGCAATGTTGGATTTCGCATGGAAACTCACTGAAAATCCAGACAAGATAACCGATGTTGATCGAGAGCACCTAAAAGATGAAGGATTTGATGAGCATGACATCTGGGATATATCAGCGGTTGCATCATTTTACAATATGAGCAATAGAATGGCATCAGCGATCGATTTAATGCCCAATACTGGATATCATCAGAAAGCGAGGTAATTATTATGGAATTTAATTTAGACGGAAATCTTTGGAATCAACTTTCTGATTTAATGAGTACTTTCGGAATCAGTTTATTCATAGCTCTTTGTATTCTTGTCATAGGTCGGCAAGTAGTTAAAATTTTAATAAAAGTCATCAACTCTGCTTTGGAGCGATCTAAAACAGAAGATACGGTCAGAATATTTGTCACAAATCTTTTGAACACATTGTTGATGATCGTGGTGTTCATTGCAGCAATTAATCAATTAGGCATTGAGACAACATCCATTATTGCTGTTCTAGGTGCCGCTGGACTTGCAATTGGTCTGGCACTTCAGGGCTCACTTTCCAACTTTGCAGCAGGTATTTTGATAGTCATCTATCGACCATATAAAGTTGGAGATTATATTCAAGCAGACAGTCATCTAGGCACAGTCCTCGATATACAAATATTCTCAACTGTTCTTAAAACCCCTGATAATAAACTAGTGATTGTTCCAAACGGCAGCATAATGAACGGAAGCATTGTCAATTTCTCTCATCAGGCAGAAAGGAGAGTTGACATCATAGCCAGCTGCAGTTATGACGATGATATTGATAAAGTCAAATCTGTGTTGACAGATATTTTATCCAAGGATGAAAGAATATTGAGTGAGCCTAAGCCAAGAATAGCTCTATCTGAGTTAGCTGATAGCAGTGTTAACTTTATAGTCAGGCCTTGGGTAAAGAATGCAGACTATCTCGATGTATATTATTCACTCCTTGAGGAAATTAAGAAAAGATTTGATCAGGAGGGTATTTCAATTCCATACCCACAAAGTGACGTCCATATCCACAATCACTCGGAGTGATTGTGGATTAAGTATTAATTTGATTAAAACCTTATGAGGCAGTCATCCACTTCTGGAACTTAGGATCGGACGGTGCTTTAAGTCCAGTTTCATCTTCGCATCTAGCTTTCAGCTCTTTGATTGTAGAAAAACCTTTATCAAACAATTTAACTTTTCCTCTTGCCTTACTCTTTTCAGCACGAAGTTTTACAGTGGCTGATTTGTTGATACTTAAATCTTTTCTTAAGACTACACCATAGTTTTCTTTTGCACCTTCTCTGGTGACAAGCCCAGCATCAACGTCGAATTGAACTCTTTCTGGCTCTCTTGTGAATGGATCGCCGCATCCGCCGCCGCCCCATGTCACGTGGTAGAGTGTGTCACCTTCTTCAACAGCAATTCTGTCACACTTAGACTGAAGCAATTCAGTGTCACCATTCTTTCTAACAAGTGTTTTTGTGCTTCTTTCACCAGGCAGCCCACCATTTACACCCCAAGGGTATGTTAGCCATCTATCATCATGAATGGATACTTCTCCAGGCTCTAAGAACTTATATGTTGTACAAAGAGCATTACCGCCTCTGTTATAGCCTGCTCCCCCACTATCTGGAACCGTATAGTATTCCTCAATTACTAATGGAAAATAGCTTTCCAAAAACTCATTGGGAACATTGGTGAAGCTTGGCCATAGTGAATGGCCATCAGGACCATCTCCCATTGGTTTTCCTGGAACCCCACCAAAACCAATCATGTAGAGTTGATACCACTCTCCATTCTTATCATATCCTGAATACATGAGGTGAGGACTATCGGAGAAACCAGCACCACATAAGAATTCTGGTGCTCCTTGACCTAGAAGCCCGCCAAGAACGTCAAAAATTCTTCCCAAGGCATGTGTTCGGCAAGATAGTGCTGCAGGATAATTAGGTTTCAGCAGAGTGCCCTCTGGTATCCTTACTTCCATCAAATCATAGAATCCGTCATTGAACATAATTGCCGGATCAAAAACCATGATCATGTAGACACCACAAAACATTTTAAACATTTCTTCATTTAAGAAGAAATTTACAGAACTTATTGACTGAGGGTCTGTTCCTTCGAAGTCAAAAATAACCTTCTTGCCTTCTCTCCACATAGCACATTTAATTCTATATGGGCCCATTTCTAGACCATCATCACAGATATAATCTTCAAAGTATTGCTTCTCTGTGGGAACTGTATTTTGGATTAAAGTACCCATGGCTTTTTTGTTTCTATCAAGAAGATCTTCAAGTGCCGAATAGAAAATATCATCACCGAATCTAGTAGCCATCTCAATTACTCTCTTCTCAGCCGTTTTAATGGAAGCGACGATCGCATTGAAGTCACTTTTATTCCATATTGGCAGCCTACAGTTATGCAGAATTATATTAAGTATCTCTTCCTGTAATTCATCATTTTTATAGATCTTAGTTGGAGGGACTCTGATGCCCTCTTCAAAAATCTGAGTCGCATCAGTAGGTAAGCTTCCAGGTACCTTTCCTCCTACATCGGTCATGTGACCAAACATTGCTGCATAAGATATCAATCTTCCATCTTTGAAGATTGGTCTTAAAAGAAGCCAATCGTTTGCGTGACTTACCGCACCATTGCATGAATAAGGGTCATTGGTTAAGAACATATCACCTTCTTCGATTGTTCCATCAAAAGCTTCTTTGAATCCATGGATAAAACTACCAAACTGTCCAACAACCATTTTGCCATCCAAATTGGCAATCATTGGAAACTCATCCCCTTGTTCACGTATACCCGGAGACATAGCGGTCCTAAAAAGGACTGCATCCATTTCCCATCTGGCTGAAAACATTGAGTTTTCTATTACATCAAGTGTAATGGGGTCTAATTTGACCCTATTAAACTTTTTATTATTTGTTTGTATTATTTTTGCAGGCATTTTGACTCCTTTAACCCTGAGGCGTAATTAATATATTGCCATATTTATCTACTTTACCTTTGTGTTTAGAAAGTATTACAGTAGTTGAATCCATTTCCATAACAATGGCAGGACCTTTAATGACATTTCCAGATTTTAGTTTTTTGCGATCATATATCGTTGCTTTTTGATTTTTACCATCCATATAAACCTTTGCGTCATCGCTAATAATTGATTCCTTTGAAGGTTTTGCCGATCCCTTTTTAACAGGAGATGCCTTTAGAGATAAAGCCTGATCTTTAACGACAGCCCTTAGGTTAACCAATTCTTTTTCCTCTTCTAGTGAGAATGTAAAAAGCTGTTCATGCAAATCATCGAATTTATTACCAATAGCATCCAATCCATTTTTCTTAAGATCAGATAAATCAAAGTCAACATTAATGGTTAGCCCTTGACCCAAGTATCTTAGGTCTACTTGGTAAGATGTAGTCCTTTTGCTTTTAGAGACACCTTCAGCATCTAAAGTTTTTGAAGCTTTTTTGGCGAGATCTTCAAAAATCTTGACGACTTCCTTTTTATCAGTTTGAGAAAATCTTCTAATAAAAGACATTGATGATTCATCCTGAATATTAGTAGTTACGTCTCCATAAGCACATAGAACTCCTGGTCCAGGAGGAATAATTACTGGCCATGAGTTAGTCAATTTTCCAAGAGCATTGGCATGAAGTGGCCCGGCACCACCAAAGCCAATTAATGCAAAGTCCCTAGGGTCATAACCTTTTTCTACAGATACTAGCCTTAGCGCGCCATACATATTCTCATTTACAATATCTATGATTCCAGCTGCAGCTTGTTTTACAGATAATCCAAGTGCTTTAGCAACTGGTTTAATAGATTCTTCAGCTAGATCTTTTCTGATTTTCCAATCCTTATCGCCTCCTAATGCGACATGTTCTGAAGGAATATATCCAAGAACTACGTTTGCATCAGTTACTGTTGGTTCAGTGCCTCCTTTATCATACGATGCTGGCCCTGGATTCGCACCCGCACTTTGAGGCCCTACTCTTAAGGCACCGGTTAATTCAGGGACATGAGCAATGGAACCTCCTCCTGCTCCAACTGTTCTTACATCAACCGATGAGGCTCTTACAGTTACATCACCTACAGAGGTTTCTCTACTCTGTTCTGCAACACCATTTTTAACCAAAGAAACATCAGTTGAGGTCCCCCCCATATCGAATGTCATCAAGTTTTCGAAACCTGCCTGTTTAGCGATCCATATTGCTCCTGATACACCACCAGCAGGACCACTCATTAGAAGGTTTACGGGAGAGTCAGACGATGCTTTTGCTGATGCTAGCCCTCCATCCGATCTAAGGATTCTGAGCTTCACATTCTTCATTCTTCTCTTAAGACCGTTTTGTAAGTTTTTGACATATTCCGCAACTTTTGGTCTTACATATGAATTTGCTACCGTCGTAATTGTTCTTTCATATTCTTGCATCTCTGGAACAACTTCGGATGAGAGTGAAACAGGAATATTTGGCAACAGTTTCTTTTTGCGAATAACTTTTCTTATTTCTTTCTCATGCTTGTCATTAGCGAATGAATTGATCAATGATACTGTTACAGCTTCTACACCTTTTTTCTTAAGCGCTTTTATATCTTTAGCCAATTGACCGACTTTAAGTTTAGAGAGAACTTCACCCCTTGCTGAGATTCTCTCATCAGCTTCCATAGTTAGAGATAATGGTGCTAATGGTTCGCTTTTATTATAAATTACCCAACCGCCAAGGCCGCCAGGAACAAATGAGCGTGCAATTTGTAAGACCTGTCTATAACCCTTTGTTGTGATCAGACCAACTTTTGCACCGGTACCAGTCAGTATGGTGTTTGTTGCTACTGTTGTCCCATGCATCACAGAGGTAATCTTAGATTGATCTATTTTTGCATTTTTACAAACTAGATTTATTCCATTGAATACACCAATAGATGAGTCTTCTGGTGTGCTTGGAACTTTAGCAGTCCACTTTGTGCCTGTTTTTTCATTAATTAGAAGAAGATCAGTGAAAGTCCCCCCCACATCAACTCCAAGTCGATAACTCATAATTTCTCCTTTTATTTAAATCTAAACTAGTTAATTTCTTTCTTATTTAGATCTATTATTTGAATTCTTCGAAATACTACCTTAAAAAAAAATCCATAATAATCATACTTTTTTTACATGTTTATTTCAGCGTTTTCTGGGAAAATTCCTGCTTTCGGAACCATGGCTGGAACAGCCCTACCAAGCTCTGATTCTAGCCATTCAGAATTTTCAACAACTTGATTAAGATCTACCCCGGTTTCTATGCCAGAACGGTTAAGCATATAAAGCAGATCGTCCGTTGGTATATTTCCGGTTGCTTTAGGTGCAAATGGACATCCTCCTATACCGCCTGTTGATGCATCAACAATCGTGACCCCAGCTTCGATAGCAGCAGCAGCATTCGCTAGACCGGTATTTCTTGTATTATGAAGATGTGTCCTCAATGGCAAATCAGGAGCTAGCTCCTTAATTAAGGAAAATGTTTTTTTTATCTGGTTTGGAACAGCAACACCAACACTGTCAGCTAGACCAATGATGTCAGGATTGCCCTTAAGGACTTTTTCAGCTATCTCAGCGATGTGTTCTGGAGCAACCTCGCCTTCGTATGGACAACCAAATGAGCATGCAATAAGAACATTTGTTCTAATGCCCGATGACTTAGCTTCATCAGAAATTTCGAGCCAATTATCGATGGATTGCTGAGTGACTACACCTTGATTTTTCATATTGTATGTATCGGTGCTAACAATCACCATTCCAACTTCTTTGATTCCGCAATCTTTTGCTCTCTGAAAGCCTCTTTGATTCATAATAAGACCAATGTATGAGACATCATCATGTTTAGGCAAGGATGCAACCAACTCTTCTGCATCAGCCATTTGAGGCACTTTTTTAGGATGGACAAAGCTCGTAACTTCGATGTTCTTAATTCCTGCTTTGATTGATCTGGTAATGAATTCTTTTTTAACTTCAGTTGAAAGGAGTTCTGGCTCGCTCTGAAGCCCGTCTCTTGGTCCCACTTCGCAAATTGAAACTTTTGTCACTGTTTGACTCCTTTTAGTTATTTAGATTTGATCAAGTGTATACAAATATTGTGATATTCTCTATCTTTTGAATTGGTCACATCATGGAACTAGGTCGCATTACGGCAGTCACGATAACAAGCCCTGATTTAGACAGGGTTGTGGATATTTACTCTGAGTATTTAAAATATCGTCTGGTTTCATCAACAAGAGTAAGCGCTGACCAAGCGAAAAGCTGGGACGCTCAGAGTATTGAAAACTCAGAGATGATATATATGAGCCCAGAAAGCTCCGATGATTTCTTTTTTCGATTCGTAGAACAGAGTTCTGATGATGGTTATGTGCCATTTGGAACTTTCGGATGGAACGCTGCAGAATTGATAGTTAAAGACGTAGATGAATCAGCAGAAAAATTAATTGGATCACCTTTCGAAGTCATAGGAAAACCTGCAGATTTGTCTTTTACTGATCAAATAAGGGCGATGCAAATCTTGGGCCCGTCTAAAGAGATAATTTATCTCACTCAGTTTAAATCTAAATTAGATGAGTTCGATAGCCCGACTCCAAGATGCGATATCGATCAAACATTCATTGTTATACTTGCTGGAGAAAATATTGATGAAATGCAGTCTTTCATGAATGAGACATTATCCATAGAAAAAGCACCACCGATGCAATCAAGAATTAGAGCGATCTCAAAGGTTTTTAATCTCCCCGAAGATACAAAATATAAATCTGCTGCTCTTGCAATCAAAGATCAGTCTTTGATAGAGCTAGATGAAATGCCATCTGAAGCTGGCCCTAGGCCATATCGAAATGGTTTTTTACCATCCGGTATTTCAATAGTTAGCTTTATTGCACATGAATCTGAATTTATAGACGAATCTTATGATTCGAATATCCCAAGCTTTGAAAAAGTTCAAGCAACAACAATTAGAGGAAGCAGTGGCGAATTAATCGAGATACTGAATGCTTAGGAGGACTTTTTTTTGCAACCTGATTTAATCACATTGTTTATTATTGCTTCAGCCAGCTCTGTTGCAGGTTTATTAGCAGGGATGTTAGGCATTGGGGGAGGAATAGTCATTGTTCCAATGCTTTATTACCTTTTGATGTATTTTGGTTTTGATCAGACAATAATAATGCATATCGCAGTTGGCACTTCGTTATTCATAATTGTTCCTACTGGATTGAGGTCTGCTTTTGAGCACTCAAAAAGAGGGTCTTTTGATAAATCCATATTTAGAAGATGGTGTATTCCAATAGCACTAGGATCAATATTGGGGAGTTACCTTGCTGGAATTTCATCATTTAAAGGCCTTACTCTATTATTTGCAACATTGGCCTCAGTTGTTTCTTACCAGATGTTTATTAGTAGCAGAAAAGATGAAGCACTGAGAGTTATTCAGCATCCGATTCTTGAGACGTCTCCATTTTTTATTGGGATATTTTCATCAATGATGGGTATTGGAGGTGGAAACTTAAGTGTACCAATAATGAGTTATATGGGGGTTGAGATAAGAAAAGCCATTGGCACTTCATCCGCACTAGGAATTGTTATCGCGGTCCCTGGATCAATTGGATTTATGATTAGTGGCCAATCTGTGACAAACCTTCCTGATTACTCAATTGGTTATGTAAATCTCTTTTATGCGGCACTAATAATTCCATTGACAATACTTTTTGTACCAATCGGAGTTAAATTCGCTCACAAGTTTCAAAGAAAAAGACTTCAGACTTTATTTAGCATCCTGCTAGCGATAACAGCAGTAAAAATGTTTTTAGATATTTTAAGCGTCTAGAATGTTAAAGCTTGTGATTCACCCGATGCTAGTTGTGCCTCAATGGCAGCTATCTGAGTTTGCAGCAATGTAACCCGCTCTACCTCTTTTTCTAAGAATTTTGACCAGTTTTGAACGGTTTTTAGAGAAGATGGCAGCTGACACTTAATAACTTTTTCCTCAATTTCTTTACCCATTTCCATGAATGCTTTTTGTGTTTCCATTTTTACCAATAACTCATCAAGAGTAAAATTGTTGGAATCAGCACATTCTTGGAGTGCAATATCATTTCTTCTCTCTGCATCAACTTTAGCTTTAACAAAAGAGTCTTTCGCATCTTCGTATTCTGCAGCTTCAAATTCACACATACCTTTTGTAATATACGATTCATCCAAACGCTTAAGCGAACCTTTAGTGATGCCTGTTTTTGATGATTCAATGCAACCAGAATAGTCTCCAACGTTTGACAAAGATCTAGCAAGCCTCATATCAAGCTCGCCATCATCAGTTAATTTTGCAGCTTCCCTTAGGGCAACAATGGCTTTCTCGTCATATTTTGACAAAAACCAAGCTTGAGCGAGAACCATCCAGTTTTTTTCATCATCCGTCTCTACTTTTCCATCATCGACTGCTTTTTGAAGGAGCTTGGCAGCTTCATACGGCGCTTCTTGTGATAAATAGAGTTGTGCCATCATTACAAATTCTGAGCTCTTCTCAAGATATCCCTCATGGTAGGCGGTTTGATAAGCAGCTATTTGTTCTGTTTCTTGTTTATCTTGGGAGTACATTGCAGAAAGTTGGACCCAGTATTCTTTTTTTGACCATTCTACAACGAGTCTTTCTAGAATTCTTTTTACCTGATCCATTTGCTCTAATTCGTAATAACTTGCCCTTAGCAATAACCACCATTGTTCTTTGGTTGGTCCGATGGCTAGATTTTTAGTATCTGCTTCAAGTCCTTTGATTTCTTCTTCAAGTTGGACGTATCGATCATTGCCCTTTCTTGTTTTTTCTAACTGAATCTTCATGACTTTTTTGACTTCGTTGGCTAACGAGATGTAATCGATATTCTTTCGATCATATTTCACTCTGTACTTGCTCGCTGCTGAGGTAACATTCTTTTGTAGTTGAGTGACACGATCGATATTTCTTGTTTCGGCCGTTGAAATAGCTTGCTCTACAGACTCAATAGTTTTTGTGAATTGTTTCATTTGATATTGAGCTGTGCCTTTTAGGATATATAAATCTGGTCTCGGCGTTGTTTGACTTCTTAGAATTTCATCCACGGCTGAAACCGTTCTTGGATAATCTTCCAATTGAAAGTATAGCTGAGCGATTGTAGTTCTCGCTGATGAAACCAAGCCTTCAGGTACTTTCTCATCTTGAATTACTTTGCGATAGAAGTTTATTGCTCCTTGATAGTTTTCTTTAAGATACTCTACATAACCATAAAAATAGTTAACTTGTGCTCTTTCGTAATCAGTGAGTTTTTTGAAACCCATGATGTCATTTAATTCCTTAAGACCTTCTTCAATCTTTTCCTCTTCGATCAACTCTTGTGCAGAGGAAAGTTTTTTTGCCACTTTTTCAGTCATTGCACCAACTTTTTTAGTTTTTCTTTCTTGCCCTTCCTGAGCTATTGCTTGCCCTAGAGGCATATATGGAAGGTTTGGTAGCAATACCAGTGCGAATGAAAGTATAAAAAACAACGAGAACTTCTTCATTTATTTCTCCAATTCAAAGGTGATCTTGTGTTGAACACCAGGCACATCAATTGGTGTTCCATTGATTACTCGGGGCTTGTATTTAAATTTAGCCCCCGCTTTAAGCGAAGCATTAGCAAAAAGGCTGCTAGTACACTCTACTACCTTTCCATTTGCAGTAGTCCCATTTCTTGTGACAACAAACTCAATGATGCAGTAACCTTCGATGCCTCTAGAGAGTGCTCTATTTGGATAGATCGGTGCAACTTTAACGATGGGAAGGTATTCGCCCTCTCCCGCATTAAATCCACCGATACCCGCTGCCACATCGACATTTGCATTTACGGCACCAATGCTTACAGTTTCCATGCTTGTGTCAATGTCATCCATTTGTTGTTCAGGCTCAGGAGGCGGTTCTTCTGGCTCCGGCGGTTTCTTAGGTTTGGCATTTTTTGTATCGAGTGATTCATCTTTTTTAATTCGAACAAAATCAACAAATCTACCTTCATACTTTGAAGTGATGGCCCCTTCACCAGTTGCAATAAGAATTTGCATTACCCAGAGTATTCCAAATGTTGTGAACACGGAAAGGAATCCAGCTGCTGCTATTCTGGTTATAGGGTCTTCTATCCCAATTGTATCTCTAATTTGTTGTATTAGTTCAGACATACTAAATAGTAGGATTATTCACCTTCGTTTGCTGCAATTGATACATTATAGACTCCTGCTTGTCTGGCAGAATCCATTACAGTTACAAGCGTTTCAGTAAAAGCTTTTTTGTCAGCCTGAATGATAACGGCACCTTCTGGGTTCTCTGCATGCATTCTCTCGATATTAGCTCTAACTGCTCTAGGATCTATCCTTCTTCGATTGATCCATATTTCATTATTTGCTCCAATTGCTACCAGAATATTGGCATTCTCTTTTTTGACAGCAGTTGGTGCATCAGGACGATTCACATCAAGGCCTGACTCTTTTACAAATGAGGCCGTTACAATAAAGAAGATCAGCATGATGAATACAACATCAAGCATTGGCGTGAGGTTTATTTCAGCTTCTTCTTCTGGTTGTGCTTGAAATAGATTCTTTCTCATATTTTTCTTACCTTAATTATTTATTCGTCGGCCGTTAGATTATCTTCTAAATCATCGACTTCAGATGTTACTTTTTGATTTAATAATGTCACAAAAAATACGCCTGATAGAGCGCCAACCATACCAGCCATAGTAGGGATTGTTGCTTTAGAGACACCAGAGGCCATAGATCTTGCGTTCCCAGAGCCTGAGATTGCCATTACATCAAATACCTGAATCATCCCTGTGACTGTTCCCATCAATCCCAGTAACGGACAAAGAGCCACAAGAGTTTTGATGATAGATAGATACTGATTTGCAGACATGGAAAATTCAGAAATCATTTGCTCTCTGATAGCCTCTGAATTCCAAGATTTCTTATCAGAACGATTGTTCCAATTACTCTGTATGGAACTTTTCTGCGAAATTAATCCAGATTGAAAAAATGATATTCTCTCAAGAATCAACATCCACATCAGGAATATTACAAGAGCAATTATATTAAGGACTTGTCCTCCCATCTCTAGGAAGTCTCTCACTGCTATAATTACATCACCCATCTTTAATGATCCTTCAATTATGAGGATTTTTCAGAATGACTTGCAATGATTCCAGCGCCCTGCTCCTGAATGATCTGACTTACCCTTCTGCTTCTTCCACTAACAATTGTATGCAAAAGCGTAGTTGGTATAGCAACTGTTAGGCCCAGCACGGTTGTAACCAGTGCTTGTGAAATACCACCAGCCATTAGTTTAGGGTCACCTGTACCATAAAGTGTAATAGCTTGGAATGTATTAATCATTCCAGTCACTGTTCCAAGAAGTCCCATTAATGGAGCTACAACAGAAATTACTTTAATGATAAGCAAACCTTTGTTGAGCTCAGGCGTTTCTTTAAATACCGCTTCAGCCATTTTCAGTTCGAGGGTATCTGTATCAACACTCTTGTTTTCTTCATAAACATTTAGAACTCTACCAAGTGCATTGTCAGTACTGATTACATCGCTGTTCAATTGAGCTGTAACTTTTTTATCAACATCGATAAGGATATACAACCTTTGTATGGCAATTCCAACACCAAATGCTCCAAGCAGAAGCACGAGATAACCGACAATACCACCTTGCTGAACTCTTTCCATTAAATTAGGTCTCGCAACCAATGAAGCCAATACACCTCCAAGTGTTGGATCTATACCAAATGAAACTTTTTCATCTCCTGCATCAAAAACATTCGAAGTGCTACTAGTGTATCTTCTGCCTTCAGGCTGCCTTGGAATTTCTGTAACATTTCCAGTCTCAGGAGAATACGTTAGGTATTTACCATCTGCTACAATATTAAACGAACCTACTCTTACAACTTCAGTTGACTGTTTGCTGCCATTGGTGTCAATTACATCGGTCGTAAACTTGACAACTTTTCCTGACTCAGTCATCTCTCTTTGAAGCTCATACCAAAGTCTTTCAATTTCATCAATTGATGGTAGTTTTGAGTTACTACCAATTTTTTTAGCCAAATCCTCTAGAAAAGGACTGCGATCAGGATATTGAACATTTGTTAGTGAATTATCAAACCTAGTTCTGGCATCTCCAGCAACTTGTTGCATAACACCGAACAATTCTTTAAGAGCACCGAGTCTTTCCGTAAGTGTGTCTTGAAGAATATTTAACTCAGCTTCATTTTCTTCGAATATAGCTTCTAGTTGAGTGCTTCTATTTTCTTCATTTACTTTTGTCGAATCAGCTTCAGAAAGAAGAGTCTCTTGCTGATCTCTTTTCTGCCTGAATTCTGCTTCTCTTTTTTTGTTTTCAGAGTTGTCATTGATTTTTCCCTGTTCCACATTTTCAAGCAATTGATCAATAGTCAATGCTGATTGCTGAGCAAAAAGAGGACTAGTTATTAGACATCCTAAAACGATAAATAAATATGACTTCTTCATTTAGAGCACCTCCGCACTGTCTACTGGAATTATAACCAGGTCAGGTGCAACCTGCTTCTTGGCTATGCTTAGACCCATTTTAATTTCATTACGATTGTCGCTGGCATCATCCCACTGTTTTGTTTTTTGATTCCACACACCAGAAACTTTTCCATCCACAGATTGATACATAAACGCAACACGCCCAACTCGAAGAAAATCAAGCTCTAGAGTCTTGTCTTCAACTTCAAGTGTGTCCTTATAAGTTTCGATTGTTTTTCCGTAATCATTTTCTATTTGGTAGGCTTCGGTCACTTTCCTAAATTTCTCAGCGATTGTGACATCTTCTCTTTGCATAATTTCCTTAAGACTCTCAACACGTTTTGATCGTTCATCCATTAAAAAAGGGACGTCTAGCTGAACAAATTGATCTAGTGATTCAATCATTTTAGTCATCGTAGGAACAATCTGTCGATTAATGACTGATACGAGCACAATTGATTTTTCCAAGTCGACCTTAACCCTTGCTTGATTTTCAATTTGAAGTTCCAACAACTTATTGTAAATCTGAAGACCATCAATTTCTTTTAATGTTGCTCTATATTGATCTTGTAGCTTGTTTGTTTGATCACTGATCTTGTCGACACGCTGTTGAGACTCTTGAGCCATCAATGTTCTGTCAGTTTGAGCATTTAGAATTTGACTCAAAGTTTCTGCAGGAACCATCATTGGTATCGATACTAGTAGAAGACTACCTACAATTAGCTTGGTAGTAATTTTATGTTTATTCATAAAAACATTCCCTAAATGGTTTATTTTGAAAGCTTGGGTACACGTCCCAAGGAAGATTTGATAATAGCATATTCAAAAAATACTCCAAAGCCTAATGAAAAAAAATATAACTAAAAAACCTTGAATATTTCTTTGATATATATTTGATAAAAATATCCATATGCTTGGTTACTACTTAGCCCCTTATCATAGGATTTTTTGAGAAGATTCTACAATTAGTTGTTGACAAAAACTCTCTGTTCGATGAATATTTGCGAATGAAATATATGAAAGACATCAAAGCCATAGAAACAAAAGCACAGTCAGGTCAAATTTTACTGAACCTGCTGCTAATCTGTCACTCGGGGGCAAGATAGAGTTTTTTACTTTTTAAAACGATTTCTAAAGCCCCGCAGAATAGCGGGGTTTTTTTTATAAATCTTAAATATATAGGGAGCACAACCAATGCAAATATTTTATGACAGTGATGCTGATCAGAATATTGTTAAAGGGATGGACATAGTAATTGTAGGGTATGGATCGCAAGGACATGCTCATGCGAATAATCTTAAAGATTCTGGTGCTAATGTGACAGTTGCCCTTCGAAAAGAGTCAGGCTCTTGGGTTAAAGCTGAATCAGCAGGATTTAGAGTTAAAGAAGTTGATGATGCAGTGCCTCAGGCAGACCTTGTAATGATGCTAATTCCAGATGAGAAACAGGCTGTGATGTATGAAAATCATTTAAAGGGGAATATAAAAGACGGAGCCGTATTGGCTTTCGCCCATGGGTTTAATATTCACTTTGAAATGATTATTCCAAGAGATGACCTTGATGTAATAATGATCGCACCAAAAGGGCCAGGACATACTGTTCGTTCACAATTTGAATCAGGTGCAGGAGTACCTTGCTTACTCGCAGTACATAAAGATGTTTCTGGTAATGCAAAAGACATTGGTCTTTCTTATGCATCCTTAATAGGCTCAGGTCGAGCAGGAATTATAGAAACAAATTTCAAAGACGAGACAGAAACAGATCTTTTTGGAGAGCAAGCAGTCCTTTGTGGTGGATTGACGTCTCTAATACAAACTGGATATGAGGTCTTGGTAGAGAATGGCTATCCGCCTGAAATGGCATATTTTGAGTGCCTCCACGAGGTAAAACTCATCGTTGATCTTATTTACGAAGGTGGTCTCCAAAATATGAGATATAGCATTTCTAATACTGCTGAGTATGGAGATTATGTAACAGGTCCAAAAATTGTGAATCAAAAAACAAAGGAGACTATGCAAAAAATTCTAAGTGAAATTCAGTCTGGAAACTTTGCCAGAGATTTCATGGATGATTGCAACTCAGGAGGCGATAAGATGAATGAATACAGAAGAAATTCATCGGAACACTCTATTGAAACAGTAGGTGAAAATCTTCGCTCAATGATGCCTTGGATTTCTGCTAATAAAATTGTCGATAAAGCTAAAAGTTAATCATGAAAGAATCTAGAGAAATAATTATATTTGACACTACATTGCGTGATGGTGAACAGGCACCTGGATGTAGCATGACTATGGGTGAGAAATTAAAGATTGCACATGCATTAAAAGAATTAAAGGTTGATGTAATTGAAGCAGGTTTTGCTGCAGCATCTCCTGGAGATTATGATGCTGTAAATGCAATTGCATCTGAGATTGATGGTCCTACTATTTGTTCGCTTGCAAGATGTAATGAAAGCGACATAGAAAAGGCTTACGAAGCCCTAAAGGTAAATAAAAATAGAAGAGTTCATGTCTTTGTAGCTACAAGTGAAATTCACCTCAAACATAAACTAAATATGGCTAAAGATGAGGTTCTAAAAGCTGCGTATGAAGGCGTTAAGATGGCAAAGTCATTCTGCGAGAATGTCGAGTTTTCTCCCGAGGATGCCTCTAGAACTGATCATGGTTTTCTAACGGAAGTTGTGAACGCTGCAATTGAAGCAGGCGCGACTACAATCAATGTTCCAGATACGGTCGGCTATACTATTCCATATGAGTTTGGCGAATTGTTTAAGCACTTGATATCAAATTGCAATAATGCCGAGAATGTGATCTTCAGTGTTCATTGCCATGATGATCTCGGACTTTCTGTAGCCAATAGTTTGGCTGCAATCGAATCTGGCGCGCGACAAATTGAGTGCACAATTAATGGCATTGGAGAACGAGCTGGAAATACCTCGCTTGAGGAAGTTTGCATGGCGATTAGAACAAGAGAAGAATATTTTGATTTTAAAACATCGATTGACTCAACAAAGCTATACCCTACCAGTAGATTGGTTTCTTCGATCACAGGCATGCATGTCCCGAGAAATAAAGCCATTGTTGGAGACAATGCATTTGCTCATGAAGCAGGCATTCATCAACATGGAATGCTTAGAGATTCTTCCACATATGAAATCATGAAACCTCAGGATGTTGGTATTGCAAGATCAAACCTTGTGCTCGGAAAACACAGCGGTAGACATGCTTTTTTAGATAGAATCAATGAATTAGGGTTTGCGCTCGAAAAAGATGAGATTGATCCGGCTTTTCAGGAATTTAAGAAATTGGCTGACAGAAAGAAGGAAATATTTGATACAGACATAGAGGCAATCGTTTTAAATGCCGATATTGCCAATACGAGTCGTTGGGCTCTTATGGACCTAGAGACAACTTCAGGCTCATCTTGGGGATCAACAGCATCATTGAAATTGAAAGATTCAGACGAAGAGATAATTGAGAGAGATAATAATACTAGTCCTGCTAGCGGACCAATTGAAGCAGTTTTCAATATCATTAGTGATATCACAGGATATAAACTTGAATTGACAAACTTTGAGATTCACAGTGTCAGCGTTGGAGACGACGCACAGGGCGAAGTAACTGTCACAGTGAGCTATGATGGACAAAATTATAGAGGGCATGGCATTAGTACTGATATTATCGAATCAGGCGCTTTGGCTTATCTTGAAGTCATAAATAGAATTGAAAGAAATCAAGCGAAACATTAGGAGAGATTATGCCACTCAAGCCAACAAAGAATATTTGGTTTAACAATCAACTTGTTTCATGGGAGTCTGCTCAAATCCATGTGCTCAGCTATGCGTTACACTACGGTTCTGCAGTCTTTGAAGGAATAAGAGCATATTCTACAGAGAATGGCTCAAAAATATTTCGATTAAATGAGCATATAAGAAGGCTTTTCAATTCCGCAAAGATTTACAGAATGAATATTTCTTTCACTGAGCAGGAGATCATAGATGCTTGCAGGAAAGTAGTTTCAGTCAATGAATTACATAGCGGCGCATATATCAGGCCGATAGCATTTAGGGGATACAATGATCTCGGCCTCCACGCATCCATGGATGACGATATAGAGGTTGCGGTTGCTGCCTGGGAATGGGGTACGTATCTTGGAGCAGATGCTTTGAAAAATGGAGTAGATGTTTGCATATCATCATGGAATAGAAATGCACCAAATACAATACCCGTCATGGCAAAAGCATCTGGGAACTATTTATCTGGGACATTGGTTGCAATTGAAGCTAAAGAAAATGGATACGATGAGGGTATTTGCTTAGACTCAGATGGGTTTGTAAGTGAAGGCGCAGGCGAGAATGTTTTTATGGTAAGGAATGACAAGCTCATCACCCCTCCTCTTAGCTCTTCGATTTTAGATGGGATAACAAGAGATTCAGTTATTAAGATTGCAAACGATCTAAATATTGAATGCCTTGAGAGAAGAGTTACAAGAGAAGAGCTTTATCTTGCAGATGAATTATTTTTTACTGGCACTGCAGCAGAAATTACCCCCATCAGAAGTGTAGACAGAATTCAAATCGGAGAAGGGAAAAGAGGCCCAATCACAGAAAACATTCAGAGTGTATTCTTTGGTTTATTTAATGGCGAATCAGATGACAAATGGAATTGGTTGACCCCCGTTGAATAACTCTGGAAAAACACTATTTGAAAAGGTCTGGGATGATCATTTGGTACTTCAGGAGACGAAGGATACACCCGCAATACTATATATTGATCTTCACCTCATTCATGAAGTCACAACTCCTCAAGCATTTCAGTCACTGAGAGACCAAGGATTATCGGTAAGAGATCCAAGCAAAGTTTTGGCAACAATGGACCATTCTACTCCAACTCTTCCTGTCAAAAGTTTGAAAGATCTTGATATTGTTGCTGAAAAAGGACCTGCTGATCAAATTAGAGACATGATCAGAAATTGTGATGAATTTGGCATTGAGCTTCATGGCTTTGATTCGGACAAAAGAGGCATCGTCCATGTGATTGGACCAGAGTTAGGAGCCACTCAGCCAGGCAAAACTATCGTATGTGGTGATAGTCACACAAGCACACATGGTGCATTTGGTGCTCTTGCATTTGGAATAGGTACAACTGAAGTTGGACACGTCCTTGCATCGCAATGCCTTCTCCAAAGAAAGCCAAGGACATTGGCAGTCAATATGACTGGCACTCTCAGATCAGGGGTATCTGCAAAAGATATCATATTAAGAATCATTCAAGAGATTGGAGTTGATGGAGGCGTTGGACATGTCATTGAGTATAGAGGACCAACTGCAAGCATGCTCTCTCTTGAAGAGAGAATGACCATATGCAATATGAGCATTGAAGCAGGCGCAAGAGCTGGAATGTTTGCACCTGATGATAAAACTTTTAATTACTTAATTGATAAACCAATGTCACCTAAAGGATTAGGCTGGGATAAGGCAATTGATAAATGGTCAGAATTGGTGAGCGATGACAATTGTAAATTTGATAAGGAAGTTACTATTGATGTTGATCACTTATCTCCGATGGTTACTTACGGAACTAATCCTGGAATGGCTATTCAGATTGATGATATTGTCCCTGAATCAAATTCTGATCTTGGTCATAAGAAATCACTTAATTACATGCAGATTGAATCTGGCAGACCTCTTCTTGGAAAAGAAATCGATGTAGTTTTTATAGGTAGTTGTACGAATTCAAGAATATCTGACCTAGAAGATGCAGCCGAGATTCTTAAGGGTCAAAAAGTTGCAAATGGAATAAGGGTATTGGTTGTACCTGGGTCTCAAGCAGTTAAAAAAGAAGCAGAAAGTCTCGGGCTTGATAAGATTTTTGAATCTGCGGGTGCGGAATGGCGAGAATCTGGATGTTCAATGTGTCTAGGAATGAATGGAGACACTGTTGGGAATGGACAATTGGCTGTTAGTACCAGCAATCGAAACTTTGAGGGTCGACAAGGAAAAGGAGCGAGGACGATCTTGGCAAGTCCAAAAACTGCTGCTGCATCTGCAATCGCTGGCTCTGTAGAGGACCCAAGAAAATATAGTTGATTTTATGGAAAAGATTATTGAATTTTGCTCTAAAACTGTTGTATTGGCAGTCAATGATATTGATACAGATCAAATCATACCTGCAAGATATTTAACTGTGACAACAAAAGACGGACTTGGTGATGGCTTATTTGCGGATTGGAGATTCGATGAGTCTGGAAATAAATTAGAAGAGTTTCCATTAAATAATGATAAATCATTGGGATGCTCTATATTAGTAGCTGGCAGTAATTTTGGTTGTGGATCATCACGTGAACATGCTCCTTGGGCATTAGTTGATTATGGATTCAAAGCAATTCTGAGTACATCATTCGCAGATATCTTTAAAAACAATGCATTAAAAAATGGCCTGCTTCCTCTATCAGTCTCTACTGACTTTCATAGAATGCTGAATGAGAATGAAGGGATTGAAGTTACTATCAGTCTCGAAACAATGATAATTGAAAGCTCCAATGGAATGACTGAAAGCTTCGATTTAGAGCCCTTTTCAAGATATTGTTTAATGAACGGCGTAGATCAGCTTGGCTTTATAATGAAACACGAAGATCAAATCAATGCATTTGAAAACAAAGGATAATAAATGAAATCAGAAATAACTGTATTGTCTGGCGATGGTATTGGACCTGAGATCACGGAGCATGCTTTAAATATTCTCAATGCGATTGAGAAAAAATATGGACATGAATTTATTTTGCATGATGCCCTTTTTGGAGGTATTGCCATCGACAAAACAGGCGATCCATATCCACAAGAAACAAGAGATCTTTGTAAAGCATCTGACGCCGTTCTTTTGGGCGCTGTTGGAGGTCCAAAATGGAGTGACCCAAAGGCAGAGACAAGACCTGAAAAAGGCTTGTTAGATATGAGGTCAGACCTCGGTGTTTATGCAAACCTAAGACAAATAAAAACTTATCCTCAGCTAATTGATAATTCACCGATTGAAAATTCCAGATTGAAAGATATTGATATCTTATTTGTACGTGAGTTAATCGGCGGCATATATTTTGGCGAGAAAGAAAAGTCAGAAGATTATGCCAAAGATGTATGCGAATATTCAGCGACTGAGATACAGCGTATCGTCAAGGTTGCTGCAGATTTATCGAAGAAAAGAAAAAATAAGCTGACGTCTGTTGATAAAGCGAACGTGATGGCAACCTCTCAACTTTGGAGATCAGTGACAACCACTATAATTGAAAATGAATATCCGGATTTAGAAATTGAACACCTTTTAGTCGATGCTGCAACCATGCACCTACTCTCTCGTCCAGCAGATTTCGATGTAGTTGTTGCTGAGAATCTTTTTGGAGACATCTTAACGGATGAGGCATCCATGCTGACGGGATCAATAGGCATGATCCCTTCTGCTTCTCTTGGCGATAATAATTTTGGCGTGTATGAACCTATTCATGGTTCTGCACCAGATATTCAGGGTAAGGGCCTTGCAAATCCATGCGGCATGATTCTTTCAGTTGCTATGATGCTTAAGCACTCACTGAATCTGATTGACGAAGCAAATGAAATTGAAAATGCAGTTCAAACAGTACTCAATCAAGGCATCTTTACCGCCGATCTTTCATCTCATGACCATGTTTCAACAGATGAGATGGGAAAAGCCATACTCTCAAACATAAATTAATATCTGCTCGATTTAAATGTTGTATTTGATATTTCTGTCATTATAATTTCATCCTGTACTAACACATTAGTACAATAGAACAAAGGGAAAAGAATGAAAATAGAAAGAGTTTTGACAAAAGACGAGGAAAAGCTTGCCGAAGAGCGATTCTACAGAGCAATAATGAGCCTGAATGATGTAGATGAATATCGTTCATTTTTTAATGATATTTTTACACCGGCTGAATTTGAATCCATTAAAGATCGATGGAGCGTTGCTGAGCTTCTTGATAAAGGTTATACGTACAGAGAAATAAAAACCATGACAGGCGTGAGTCTTACAACAATTGGTAGGGTCGCAAGATTTCTTTTTGATGGAGCAAACGGTTACAAAATGGCACTAGAGAGAGTAAATAAAAAATGAACGAACGAATTAAAATAGCCATTCAGAAATCCGGTAGATTAACAGAGCACAGCACTACCCTGCTCCAAAAATGTGGACTTATCATCAGTCATACCAAAGACCAATTGATTGGATATGGAGAAAACATGCCTTTCGATATCATGTTTGTAAGGGACGACGATATTCCTGGATTGATTCAAGAAAATCTTTGTGAAATAGGTATTGTTGGTGCGAATGTCGCTATTGAAAAACAGCTTTCATATGAGTCAAGTCAATTGCCTTCTCATTTTGTTCTTGAATCATCGCTTGATTTTGGTCACTGCAAGCTTTCTTTTGCATACCCAGAGACATCAAGCATTCGATCGGTCAATGACCTTGAAGGCAAAACAATAGCAACCAGCTATCCATTTACAGTAAAAAACTACTTTGCTGAGAATCAGATTAATGCAAATGTCACAGAATTTTCTGGTGCTGTAGAGTTGGCGCCAAGTTTGGGTAAAGCCGAAGTAATTTGCGATCTCGTCTCATCAGGAAACACTCTAAAGGCACATAATTTAGTTCTTGGAGAAACAATATTGGAAAGCGTTGCAACCGTTGTTAAATCCAATTCAAATCAGTCAGCTTTTAAAAAAATGTGGATCGATAAGATTATTGAACGAATCAATGGTGTTCTCCAAGTAAATGAAAGCAAATACATCATGATGCATGCTCCAAAAGATGCAATTAATGAAATCACTACCCTTCTGCCTGGAACAGAGTCACCAACGGTGATTCCATTGGATGGCATCACTGACACAGTTGCAGTTCATGTTGTTTGTAAAGAGACGGTATTCTGGGAGACTTTAGAGGAGCTCAAAGAAGTGGGTGCGTCATCCATATTAGTGGTGCCTGTTGAGAAAATGTTGATGTAGTAATTATGAAACTTGAGACCATAAAATGGAAAGAACTGTCTGAAGATGAAAAAATAGCATCTCTTAAGAGACCTGTTATTGAGAGCATAGAAGAACAAGAGTCAGTTATTACTGAGATATTCAATGAGGTCAAATCTAATGGCGATCAAGCCATTAAGAGATATACAAAAATGTATGACGGTGTAGAGATTGATAATCTTTTGATGAGCAACAAAGAAATTACTTCTGCATTTGATAGGGTTCCAAAGACTTTGATTCAGTCCATCGAAAATGCAATTGAAAATGTCAAAACATTTCATGAAAAAAACTTCCAAAGCGATACAAATAAGATTGAAGTGAGAACTGGAGTAAATTGTCAGATAATAAAAAGACCCATCGAAAATGTAGGTCTTTATATACCTGCAGGAAATAATCCACTTCCTTCGACTGCAATAATGTTGGGTGTACCCTCCTCGCTTGCCATGAATAAAGAATCCATTGTCGTTTCTCCGCCCAATGACTCGGGTGTTGTGAATGATTCAATTGTTGTTGCAGCAAAATTAAGCGGCATAGGAAGGATTTGTAAAGTGGGAGGAGCTCAATCAATCGCTGCTCTAGCATACGGCACCGAATCAATTCCTCAGGTGGATAAAATATTTGGACCGGGAAATAGTTGGGTTACCAAAGCCAAACAAATGATCTCTTTATTAAACCTCCCTGTTTCAATAGATATGCCGGCTGGACCAACTGAAGTTCTGATTATTTCCGATGGGAATACCAATCCCAAATTCATTGCTTATGATTTACTATCACAAGCTGAACACGGTGTAGATTCTCAAGTTATACTTATTTCTCAGAATGATTCATTTCTCAAAAAAGTTGCAATCGAAATCGATAAAGCAATATCAAAAATCAGAACGCAAGAGATTGCTAAAATTTCAATGAAAAATTCCAAATTAATCTTTGTTGATGACATTCAGGAAGCAATTAATATCTCAAATTATTATGCGCCAGAGCACTTGATCATTAACTGTAAGAATGCAGAAAAACTAGTAGAAAAAATATCATCAGCAGGTTCTGTATTTCTCGGCGAATGGAGCCCAGAATCCGCAGGTGATTACTGCAGTGGAACTAATCATGTTTTGCCTACGGCAGGCTTTGCAAGATCATACAGCGGTTTGTCTGTAGATAGTTTTTGCAAATCAATATCTGTTCAAAGTTTGACCAAGAAAGGATTAGAGATAATTGGCGATGATATTATCAATCTTGCAATGGCAGAAGGACTAGAGGCACATGCAAAAGCAGTTGAAGTAAGGATTAAGAAATGAAAATAAAAGACTTAGTTCGACCAGAGGTTTTGAATCTAAAGCCATATGTGCCAGCTACCAAGGTTTTTGATAAGGTCAGATTGAATGCAAATGAGAGTCCATATTCAGTGACTAAATCTGCATCCAACGATGCCTTGAACTTGTATCCAGATGCTAGGCCCGATCAAATAAGAGGCAAGATTGCAAGTTACCTAAACTTATCGAGTGAAAATATTGTTGTAACCAGGGGAAGCACAGAAGCAATCGACGTTGCCATTCGAACATTCTGCATTCCTAATCAAGATGGAATATTGGTTTTTCCACCGACATTTGAAATGTATAAATTCTATGCTGAGGTTCAAGGCATTGAAATGCATACCATTCTTTTGGATGATGAAAACGAATACTCGCTAGATATGCGTGCGATAAAGGCATTCAACTCCAAAAATGCCAAACTAACATTTATCTGTTCCCCTTCAAATCCACTTGGTCATAAGTTCAGTGATGAGTCTATTTATCAAGTATGCGAGCATTTTTCAGACTCAGGGCTCGTTATACTTGACGGTGCATATGTCGAGTTTGATGACGATGAGATCTATAAAACGATTTTGTCTAAGTTTGATAATGTCGTTATTTTAAGAACTTTATCAAAGGCTTTTGGTTTGGCAGGAGTCAGATGCGGAGTTTTGATTTCTAGTTCTGAAATATGTCAGTTCATTGAAAGGGTTATACCGCCCTACTCATTCAGCACACCCGCAGTGAATGCTGTTTTAGAGAGTCTTTCTGATAAGGGCATTGAGGAATCAAAAAGAAACATAAAGACCATCATCCAAGACAGAGAATGGCTAATGAAAGAGTTAGAGTCATTGGATGAAGTCATAAAGGTTTTTCCGTCGTATACAAACTTTGTATTGGTGAAGGTTAAAGACGCCAAATCATTTTGTGAAAAATCAAAAGATATAGGTTTTTTATTGAGAGACGTAGGTTATCAACCTTTACTTGATAACTGTGTGAGAATCACAGTTGGTACCACCAAGCAAAATCAAAATCTAATCAAAGGAATAAAAGATGAGTGAATTGCCATTAAAAGTTCTCTTTATTGACAGAGACGGAACCATTATCTTTGAGCCAGATGATTTTCAAGTTGATGATTTAAGTAAAGTGAAATTTGTACCTAATGTCATTGGCACTCTTAAAGAGTTAAAAAATGAAGGTTATGAACTAGTCATGGTAAGCAATCAAGACGGTTTAGGGACTGAATCTTTTCCAGAAGCTCAATTTGAAGCTTGTCAACAATTTATGCTGGATACTCTCTCATCAGAGGACGTTACTTTCAAAGAGATATTTATTTGTGCGCATTTTGAAAATGACAAATGCGATTGCAGAAAGCCAAAGACCGGCTTGCTTTCAGAATTCTTAACACACAACAATATCGATACTTCCAGATCATATGTGATCGGTGATCGAGACACTGATCTTCAATTGGCTCAAAAAATAAATCTTCCCGGAATAAAGATTGATCCAAAAAAAGAAAACGCATGGCTGGAAATAAAGCAAGAGATCATGAGCCTTGATAAAAAGTCATCTGTTAATAGGAAAACCAATGAAACAGAAATTACATCAACTGTTGATCTTTCATCGGATCAGAGAATTGATATTAAAACAGGTATTGGTTTTTACGATCACATGTTGGAACAATTTGCCAAGCATTCGGGCATCTCAGTTGAGATTAAATGCGAGGGCGATTTACACATTGATGAACATCATACAGTTGAGGACGTTGCAATTACCTTGGGTGATGCATTAAGTCGTGCATTAAGTACTAAAGCAGGAATTGAAAGATATGGATTTACGTTACCTATGGATGATGCGAAATGCTCCGTTGCAATTGATTTATCAGGGAGACCTTTTTTTAAATTTGATGGAGAATTTACAAGAGAAAGCATCGGTGGAATGCCAACAGAACTCATTATTCATTTTTTCTATACAATCAGTCAGCACTTAAAAGCAAACATTCATATCAGTGTGATTGGAGATGATGATCATCATAAGGCTGAAGCTTGTTTTAAATGCTTTGGTCGAGCTTTCTCTCAAGCAATCAATAAGACTGAAGCTACTGGCGTCCCATCAACCAAGGGTACACTTTAGTCGTGAGTAAAAAAGTTGCGATCGTTGACTCAATCGGCTCAAACCTTGCCTCATTGATATTTGCATTGAATAGAATTGGCTCTAGTTTTGAAATTACAGATGAAATAGATGTATTAAATAAGGCCTCACACATTATTCTTCCTGGTGTAGGTGCGGCAAAGAATGCCATGACAAAATTAAAACAAAGAAAGCTTATTGATGAAATATCAAAGCTAACAAAACCTACTTTAGGAATCTGTCTTGGAATGCAAATATTTATGGATGCATCAGATGAGGATGATGCAAAGTGTTTGGGCATTATTTCTAATACCTGCAGACCTTTTGAGAATAATAGAGATTATCCTGTGCCACACATGGGATGGAATAAAGTTCGTTTTAACCGTGACTCAGATTTAACAAAAAATCTTAAGGATGATGATTATTATTATTTCGTTCACAGCTATTATGTTCCTATCTGCACTGAAACAATTGGTGTTTCGAGTTATCCAATCGAGTTTTCTGCAGTAGTTCAGAAAGATAATTTTTTTGGAACCCAATTTCACCCCGAAAAGTCTGGTTTATCGGGTTCAAAGATATTGCAGAACTTTGTTAGTATCTGATCATGAAACTAATACCAGCAATCGATCTCCTTGATCAAAAATGCGTGAGACTTCTTCGTGGAGATTTCGATCGGGTTACTTTTTATGAAAAAGATCCACTTCAATTGGCCAAACATTATGAATCGCTGGGATGTGAGCACATACACCTTGTTGATCTCAATGGCACTAGAGATGGAAAAAGTAAAAATAAGTCTATCGTCGATTCAATCATTTCAAAGACCAATCTAAAGGTTCAAATGGGTGGCGGAATACGATCAAAGAACTCAATCAATTACTGGCTTGATTCAGATTTAAAAAAACTCGTAATTGGAAGTTTTGCAGTCGAAGAGTATGACCAATTTATATCTTTACTAAGTCCCAATACACGTTCACGAATAGTAATCGCATTAGACGTATTGATTGTCGCCAATATACCTCAAATTCAAATACATGGTTGGCAGAAAGATTCCGAACTAACTCTATTGCCAACAATTAAAACTTTCATAGATCAGGGCTTTGAAGAGTTCCTAATCACAGATATCAGCAAAGACGGAACACTCAAAGGCCCTAATATTGAACTATATAAGCAAATAAATTTAGAATTCAGTCCAATCAATGTAATTGCATCTGGAGGCGTTAGCTCGCTTGATGATCTAATCAAGTTGGATAACATATCCATTCAATCAGCAGTGGTTGGTAAATCATTACTTGAAAATAAAATTACAGATCAGGAGCTAATGCAATTCTTACAAAAAGGATAATTCCGTGTTTAGACGTAAAAGATGGACAAGTTGTCAAGGGTGTTCAATTCAGAAACCATGAGATAGTTGGCGATATTTTAAAACTGGCTGAGCGGTATTCAAATGAAGGCGCAGATGAACTCGTCTTTTACGATATTACTGCAAGTCCTGAAGGACGTTCTGTCGATAGATCATGGATCAACCGCGTTGCGGAAATCATCAATATTCCATTTTGTGTTGCTGGTGGAATTAAATCTATTGATGACGCAGAGGAAGTTCTTAATTACGGTGCAGATAAGATTTCGATAAATACACCCGCAATAGATAATCCTGATTTAATTAATAAACTTGCCAAACGATTTGGAACCCAGTGCATAGTCATCGGGATTGACAGCTATGAGGACCAAGGAAACTACAAAGTTTACTCCAATACAGGAGATCCCAATAAAACAAGTGAAACTGGAAAACATGTCAATGATTGGCTTAAAGAAGTTCAAGACAGAGGCGCTGGCGAGATCGTTTTAAATTGCATGAATCAAGATGGTGTAAAAAAAGGCTATGACATCCAGCAGTTGAAGATAATGAGAGCGGATGCAAACATACCAATCATTGCATCCGGTGGTGCTGGAGAAATGGAGCACTTTGTTGAAGTATTTCAGATTTCAAATGTGAGTGGCGCGCTAGCAGCTTCGGTTTTTCATAAAGACATAATAAAAATTAATGAATTAAAGGAATATTTAAGAGACAACGAAATAGAGGTTAGATTATGACAACTAATGAGAGCAATTTTTTAGATGAACTCGAAAGAATTATTAAAGACAGATCAGAATCCAATGACTCTGAGAAAAGCTATACTCGAGAACTTCTGTCATCCGGCAGCGATCGTATAGCAAAAAAGGTAATTGAGGAAAGTGGAGAGTTGGCTGTGGCATACTTGAATAATGATGAAAATAAAGCTGAAATCATTTGGGAGAGTGCAGACCTTCTTTATCACATGATGGTATTGCTTCGCTCGGCAGATGTAACAATGAATGATATCTCAAGGGAGCTCGAAAAAAGACATAAGTCAGATTGAATTATGCTCGATAATTCTCAAATTGAATCCTTTAAACAAAAAGGTTTTTTAGTAATAAGAAACTTCTTCAATTCAGATTTTATGAATCAAATACTTAATGAAGTTAACCGACTAGACGTCTTGGAGCCCGAAGAAAATGGGCCAATGAAATACTATGAAGAATCTCAGATAAATAAAAATGAGATGCTTCTAATCAGAATTGAAAAATTCATAGAAACAAGCCCTCTATTAAAGTCGGTGGTCTACAACGAGTCAATGATTGAAGTTATTAGCACGCTGCTTTCAGACAAACCAGCTCTTCTAAAAGAGAAAATCAACTACAAACCATATGGATCACCGCCTGATTATTTGCATCAAGACTCACAAGCTGGATGGGATAAATATGGCACAGAGTTTATTTCTGCTTTGATTGCTGTAGAAGACAGTAATCAGGCAAACGCATGCGTTGAATTTGATGTCTCAGGCAAATACAAAGATAAATTGATTGGACCACTTTGGGAGCCATTGAATCCAGATAACTTAGAAGGGCTTGATTTACAGTCTATTGAAACAGTAAGCGGCGATATCATTCTCTTTAATAGTTATGTCCCTCATGGGTCTGAAATAAATAAGTCAACTGATAGAAGATGCAATATATACATCACATATAACAAAAATAGCGATGGTGATAACAGAGAGAAGTATTTCATTGAAAAAAGGGGAAATTTTCCGCCAAACAATGAAAGAGATCCAAACAAAGATTATTCATTCAAGGTCTAGGTATCTATCAATTTATCAGGATTCATGATGTTTTTAGGATCCAATGTTTTTTTAATTTTTTTCATTAAATCAACCTTGATTGGATCAGAGAATTTGACCAAATCATCTTTTAGTTTGGATCCAATGCCATGCTCAGCACTAAAAGAGCCGCCAAGAGATTCAGCATTTTCATAAACAACAGCATTGATATCCTTGGAAAAATTCATGAAATCATCTCCGTTCATTTCTTCTGGTTGTTTTTTTGTAAAATGAAGATTTCCATCACCAAGATGGCCAAAAGTATAAACAGTAGATTTTCCTGCAACTTTTTCCATGGCAGGTATTGTTGTTTCTAGAAACTCAGGGATTTTCTTGATAGGCAGTGAAATATCGTGATGAACCCCTCTGCCTGATAATTTTTCAGCTTCAGAAATGCTGTGTCTAACAAGCCAAAAATCATTTCTTTCTTTTTCGTTTTTAGCGATCAAGCCATTTGTAATGAGCCCCTTATTTACATGTTCTTCCAAGAAATCTAATAATGCATCCTCATCGTGATTGATGACTTCAAAAATAATTTGCCAAGAGTCTTCAAATCCCAATGGTAATTTTATGTGATTTAGAAATTTATTTATTGAAACCAAACACGATTGACTGATAAATTCAAATGCAGTGACATTATCACCAAATCTTTTTTTTGTTTCTTTAAGAAGAGTGATTGCATCATCTACTTTCTGAACAGAAACCATTGATGTGATCTCCCTCTCCGGACTAGATGAAAGTCTCAAGCTTACTTTTGTTATAACTCCCAGAGTACCTTCTGCGCCAATAAAGAGTTGCTTTAAGTCATATCCAGTATTGTTCTTTCTCAGTGACTTTAGATCAGAGAATAACGAACCATCAGGCAAAACGACTTCAATTCCCATGACCTGGTCTCTCGCCATTCCATATTTAAGCACATTTACTCCTCCAGCATTAGTCGAGACATTACCGCCAATCTGGCATGATCCCTCAGCGCTTAAGCTTAATGGAAAAAGAAGATCATGATCTTCCGCGGTATTTTGAATATTCTGAAGTATGCAACCGCTTTCAACAATTATTGATTGGTTAAATTGATCAACTTCTATGATTGTGTTCATTTTTGAAGTATTGATCACAATTTCAAGCTTTTGATCGGATGAGTTTGGGACATTGGCACCACAAAGACTTGTATTCCCACCTTGACTGACAATCTTTATGTCATTTTCATGGCAATAATAGACAATTCTCTGAACATCATTAGTACTGTTCGGAAATAGAATTAGAGGTGTCGATCCTTTGATCTGCCCTCTCCAATCTTCTAAAAAAGGATGGATATCCTCTTTGCGATGAAGAGCATTTGAATCACCGACTATTTTTTTAAGGTTATTTATATGATTTTCCATACCAGAATCTATACGCGTGAGGGCAAAGACCAGATTGAGATAAATAGTGATGCAATGATAGGTCCTAAAATAAACCCAGTTATCCCAAAGATTGAAATACCCCCTATAGTTGTCAATAATATTAGATAGTCTGGTATTTTTGTTTCTTTACTTATCAGAATGGGTCTAAGAATATTATCAATCATACCTATGATAAAGATTCCAGAAAAAATCAGTAATATTGCATCCATAATAGCTCCGTTTGCAAATAAAACCAAAGCAATCGGAAGCCAAACAATTACGGTTCCAACTGCAGGAACTATGCTTAATAATGCCATGACTGCACCCCAAATTAGAGCTCCTTCAATACCGAGTAAAAGAAGCGTCAAATAGCCGAGAAATCCCTGTGCAAGAGCTACTGTAACAGTTCCTTTAATGGTTGCTCGAGTGGTTTTTCGAAATTCATTGAGAAGATAACTTTCATCGTCGTTATTCATTGGAAATGAGTCCATACAAGTTTGTAGTATTTTTTCACCATCTCTTAAGAAGAAGAAGGTTAGGTAGATAAAAATGAATAGCGATATAAAGAAATTAATAATATTTGCTGATATTTTAGAAATAGACTCATAGAATATTTTTATTGCAGTGATTAAAAAATCGTCCAGTTTTTCTGTTAATTCAGCAATGTTTAAACCCAGTGATCCTAGCATTTTATTAATAAGAGACTCTTCGGGAATCATTTGCATGTAAGCTTCAAAGCTTTGTTTTTCATAAGAATTAATAAAACTGATGAGCTCATTTCCTATCAGGCCTAGCATTGCAATTGAAGGGATAATGACTAGTAGTAAAATTAATATCAGTGATAATATGCTCGATAGTGATTTTTTATTCGTCATCAATAGAAATTTTTCATAAACAGGATAAAAAATTATAGAAACTACGATTGACCATAATATTGGAGCTGCGAAATCAAAGATTATGCTCACAAATAGAACTGTGATGACTGCCAGTAATAAGTAATAAGCATTTATACTTTTCATTGCCATTTGTAGTTTAAGAAATTAATTTATGTTAATCATATCTAAAAATAATGAGATTGGATCAAGCTTTTGAATAATATTGTTGACAATGTGATAAGAGAACTAGAATTTAAAGCTGGTTTAGTCCTTTCTTCATATGGTATTCAGGCTGAAATAAAAGCTGTTCAGAACTTTCTAAACGATGAGTCAGTTGAAAACACATTAAAGGATGCTTGCCATATTATTTTTAGGGCTCATTTCTTGAGAGAGGCACTGAAGAGAGATGATGCAGAGGATGCTTGTTATAACTTGATGATGTTATGGGACCACTGCACGATAGCTGACGATGACAATTATAATCAAATTCTTATTGAATCCATTGAAAAATTACTAAAGGTCACTAACAAGAGCATGAAAACGGTTAAAAATAGACATCTCAGGGTTCTTGAATTAAATAAGATGAATTGGTCAATTGATGCGATTTCTGCTGATACAGGTTACTCAAGGCGTCAAATATCCAGAGTTATAAATGGACATACAAAGAATTGATGGATACCTCAGTCGGGACGGCTGGATTTGAACCAGCGACCACTTGACCCCCAGTCAAGTGCGCTACCAGACTGCGCCACGCCCCGATAAATGTTATTTAATCAAGTAAGTCTATGATTGATTCTAATTCTGAACGGATGGCAGAGATTGAATTACTTTTTGATTCCTGATCAGATACCTCATCTGACAGTTTCTGCTTAGCACCTTTTATTGTGTAACCATTGTCATAAAGTAATTCTTTGATATGTCTGATAAGCATTACGTCATGTCTCTGGTAATATCTTCTATTTCCCCTTCTCTTGATAGGACTAAGTTGAGAGAACTCTTGTTCCCAGTATCTAAGAACATGTGCTTCGACATTACAGAGATTGCTAGCTTCACTAATAGTGAAATACCTTTTTGAAGGAATTGTGGGAAGCTCTGAATCTTCTATATTCATCTACTTGTCTATAGATTTGACTTTTTCTTTGAGTTTTTGTCCAGACTTGAAAGTGACTACTCTTCTTGCCGTGATTTCAACATCTTCACCAGTTCTTGGATTTCTGCCTGGCCTTGCAGGTTTGTCTTTTAACTGAAAATTACCAAATCCTGAAACTTTAACTTCTTCTCCTCTAATCAAGGTTTCCTTTATTGTTTCAAAAACACTATCGACAAGCTCTTTGGCCTCTCTTTTATTGAGACCAATTTGATTATTTAAATCTTCTACTATGTCTGATTTTGTAAGTGTCATTATCTAATATTTATTTGAAAAATTACTTCGAGCATTTTGATTACTTTCGAGATATATTCATCAATTTCAGCATCCCTAAGAGTGCGCGATTTTGCTTGAAAAATCAACCCTATAGAGACACTTTTTTGAGTAGTCTCACCGTCATTCTTATCAAAAAGATCAAACACAACCATATCTTTGAGTTCTTTTATCTTTAAACGTTTAATTTCAGTAAGTATTTCGTCTATTATGACTTCGTTTGAAATCACGAAGGATAAATCCCTTCTCGATGAAGGATGATATTCCGAGTTTACGAAACTTTTTAAGATTGGTAATTGAATGCAGCTGTAATCAATTTCAAAAATAAACGGATCATGATCAAGTTTCATATCAGCTGATAACTCTGGATTGAGCATACCAATTATTCCTACTTTCTTATTTTTGAATTCAATTTCTGCAGCAACACCCGGGCATAGCATAGGATGAGATGCTGATTTAAACGTAATGTTTTTTACTTCAAATGTATTAAAAAGATCCTCCAAATGCCCTTTTAAATCATAGAAGTCGAGTAAATTTTTCTTATACGCCCAACTTTCACGTCTTCGTTGTCCATAAATTAGACCGGCGATCACATTTTTTTCTACAGGCTTTTTCTTTTTACTAGTAAAAAGTTTTCCAATCTCAAAGATCTTGATGTCCTTATGTTGCCTTTTGATATTGTGCGAAAGATTATTTAACAATCCAGGCCAGAGTGAATTTCTCATAACAGACATTTCTATGGAAATTGGATTTTGTAAATCAATCATGTCTTGAGTAGAGTTCGATAAAGAATTCATTGATGGGCTTACAAAACTATAGTTCACTACCTCGTTATATCCCAGACGATGAAACACAGTGTCAATCTTTTCACGCTTTAATTGACGGGAAGATTTTGATTTAAGTGTCATGCTTTGCTCTTCAATTTTTTCTGGAATATGCTCAAATCCATATACTCTAGATATTTCTTCAATCAAGTCACATTCTTCATTTATATCAAAACGATAACTTGGTGCTTTAACACTCCAGCCAATATATCCAAAATCTTTTTCGTTGATTTCCATATCCAGCCGATAAAGGATATTTTTGATTGTTTGATTTGGGATGGTAATACCTAATATTTGCTTGATTTTGTCTTTTCGAAGCATTATGAATTTATTCTTAGGCACTTCTTTATTAGTAATGGATGAATGTATCGGACCGTTTTTCCCACCAGCAATCTCATTGATTAGATTAGTGAATCTTTGAATCGCATATTCTTGGATTGCTGGATCAACACCTCTTTCAAATCTCATACTTGCTTCACTATGTAGACTAAGGGACCTAGCTCTACCCATAATGGTTTCAAAGTTAAAATAAGCCGATTCAAGAACAATATCTTCTGTATCTTCAGATATTCCTGAATCCATACTCCCCATGATTCCTGCAATACCGAGTGGTTTTTTTATATCAGCAATGACAAGGAAGTTTGAGTCCAAGATTTTCCTACTTCCATCTAGAATATCAATTGGCTCTTTATCATCTGCTCGTCTAACAACGATCTTTGTATCGATTTTTTTTAAATCATATGTGTGAAGTGGTTGTCCGGTTTCTAGCATTACATAATTGGCTATATCAACAATAGCATTGATAGATTTATATCCCGATCGATCTAGTTTCTTTTTGAGCCATTTAGGAGTCTTAGCTTTCCTATTTATAGACTTTATGACTCTGGTCATAAAAACAGGAGAATCTATTTTTGATTTAACATCGACCACCATAGCCTGATTGTGATGAATTACAGGTTCAGTCTGTTTGATATTTATAATTTTTGCATTATCTAATGCGCTGATTTCTTGAATAATCCCTTTGTAACTAAAGCAATCAGCACGATTAGGCGTTAATGAAATATCGAGAACTTCTTCACCTTTATCCTTTTCAATTTCAGACTCAATTCCTGAGAGCGTTAATAGATCGGATAGTTCTATGGCACTATAGTCTTTCTTAAATGACTCATTAATCCATGTAACTGGTAGTTTCATATTTAGAATTGGTTTAAGAAATTCAAATCATTTTCATAAAAAGATCGAATGTCTTTGATGCCGTATTTCAACATTGCCAATCTTTCTACTCCCATGCCAAATGCATAACCGCTGAAGACTTCTGTATTGATACCGAGGTTTTCAAGAACTTTTGGATGAACCATTCCACAGCCTAGTATTTCGAGCCATTTCTTTTCTTTAGATAATATATCAACTTCCGCTGATGGTTCTGTAAAAGGAAAATACGATGGTCTAAAACGTACTTCAGTGTTTTCTTCAAAAAATGTATCAATAAATTGATGCAGTATCCCTTTAAGGTGGCTGAAGTTTATTCCCTTATCAATCACCAAACCCTCAACTTGATGAAACATAGGCGTGTGTGTTATGTCGGAATCTCTTCGATAAACTTTGCCTGGCGCAATAACTCTTATAGGGACGCCCTCTTTTTCCATGCTACGAATTTGAATTGGAGACGTATGAGTCCTCAATAGAAACTCAGAGTTAAAATAAAAAGTATCATGCATGGCTCTAGCTGGATGATTGTGCGGAATATTAAGAGCGGTAAAGTTATGATATTCATCTTCTATTTCGGGCCCATCTTCTACCACAAAACCAGCACCATAAAATATTTCTTCAATATCAAGTAAAGTTTTTGATACAGGATGCCTATGTCCCTCGAAATTGGTTCTGCCAGGGAGAGAGACATCTGTTTTTTTATCATCAATGCTCTGATCAATTTCTATTTTTTGCAATGATGTTTTTTTTTGAGAAAGCGTTTCTTGAATCAAAGATTTGATTTCATTGATTTTCTTTCCATATGCTGGCCTATCCTTTGGGACTATAGAGGACACTGATTTAAGAGCAACAGTGACTGCTCCTTTTTTTCCTAGATATTTTACCCTTAGAGAGTCAAGCTCAGATGATGATGAACATTCGTTTATTTCTTGGATTGCTGAATTTGACAGATCTGAAAGATTGTCGGCCATCAGGCGGTCTCTAATGCGCTTTTAGCTTTATCTGATATCGCTTTAAACGCTTCTGCATCGTGCACTGCAAGATCTGCTAGCATTTTGCGATCAATTTCAACGCCTGCTGATTTGAGTCCATGCATCAATTTACTATACGAGAGATTATTTTCTCTTGCAGCAGCATTGATTCTTATAATCCAGAGTGATCTGAATGTACTCTTTTTCTTTTTTCTATCTCTGTAGGCATACTGACCACCCTTAATAGCAGCCTGTTTAGCAACTTTAATTAGACGACTTCTGGCACCATATTGACCTTTTGTCTTTTTGAGTACCTTCTTATGTCTTGCTTTTGATGTTACGCCTCTTTTTACTCTAGCCATGGGTATATCCTATATTAACTATATGGCAATAGTTTTTTCACACTCTTCACATCACCCTCAGCAATTAGAGATGATTTGCGAAGTTGTCGCTTTCTCTTACTGCTCTTTTTAGTGAGGATATGATTCAAGTGAGATGAACTTCGCTTGAACTTTCCACTGCCAGTTTTTTTAAAACGTTTGGCAGCTCCCTTATTTGTTTTTAGTTTTGGCATAATTAATTCTCAATTGTGTTTCGGTGCAACCACCGTGATCAGCTGTCTCCCTTCAAACTGGACTTCCTGTTCAACAGATGATATTTCCTCTATATCAGTCAGAACCCTTTTTAGTAAGTCGTGCCCTAATTCTACGTGTCTCATCTCTCTTCCTCTATATCTCAATGAGATTTTTACTTTATTCCCCTGTTCTATGAAGTCTTTTATTTTATTTACTTTGACTTCATAATCTCCTTTTTCAATTAATGGTCGAAATTTAATTTCCTTCACTTGAATTGTTTTTTGTTTCTTTTTTGCTCCTTGAGTCTTCTTTTTTTGTTCAAATAAGTACTTGCCATGATCTAAAATTTTGCATACAGGCGGTTCTGTATTAGGCGATACTTCAACTACATCTAAACCTTTTGCTTTTGCCATCTCTATGGCCTCTTTGATTGGTAAAATCCCTAATTGACCACCATCTTCGTCTATCAAGCGAATCTCAGAAGCTCTTATTTGATCATTCTTCCGAATCCTTTTTTTTGCAGCGATATTTTTTCTCCTTAATTACTAATTTCTTCAGTAAGTTTTTCTAGAAAACTTTCTACTTTCATGTTGCCCATGTCTTCACCCTTTTGGGTTCTAATAGTGATTTCCTCATCACTAACCTCTCGGTCACCTAAAACAATCATGTAAGGTACCTTATTTAAGGTGTGATCGCGAATTTTAGAGCCTATTTTTTCGTTTCTCAAGTCAA
>NZHP01000014.1 GCA_002691465.1 Gammaproteobacteria bacterium
CAAATCGTGAGGATTTATACCTCGCTGGAATTATAATTTTACAATCTAGGTTAGATTGAAGGGTCATGAAGTGTCCTCTTTTCAAGAGGGTAATTGGTCTTTGTTATGGATACGATTGGAATGGAACTTATTGATTTGAATAACTTAAAGAGCTCTAACATTTCGTCTTGCCTTGGATCATGAATCTCGAAACCGTCGAATCCTGCAAGATAAATTTTGTTTGCATTGCCAGCAATCGATATTGAGAGTGCGTATGCTATTGCTAATTCGAAAGGAATTATACAGTGACTATTGGATGCACTCATTACACCTGAAGAAATATTGCATCCATAATCAAGAATTTTTTTGGACTTAACATTCTCTCTCATGTCTTCTGACAATATATGAAGAGGTAATATGATATCCTTCTCGCTACTAATATTTTTATTCAGTTCTGTAAGCAAACGAACTCTATTCACAATCACATAAGCATCTATGAAGTCTTCAGAAATCGATCTATTTACATTTAATGATAATGTTAATGGATTCTTTCTTTGGATAAATGTTTCGATTTGATCTGAATTTCTACTTCCCTCAGGGCCCGCACCAAGAATTAATACTTCCCTATCTTCTGCATATTCAGTTGCATCCCAGTCACCTTTAACAATATCGCTTGAAATAAGAAGAGATTCTGCTATCTCAGTGCTATAACTTGTGGAGTCTGTCGTAGTAAGCTTGTCAAGGGAGCGAAGAATTTGATCTGTGCTATATTTTTCTTTCTTGTATAGAATTTCTTGTATATAAGTTGGATGAACTGAATATCTAGAAGATACTTCATATAATAAGCTATGGCCCCAGCCATGTTCTCTCTTTAGGGATTCAAACTCCTCAACGACCAAAGGAAATATTGCCTTTGAATCATATCTCTGCTCATCATCTGCATTTTCTTGATTCAACTCCATCATCAATGACTCTGTTGATGCGTTTCCTGCTCCTCTTCCCATGCCTAATATTGTGGAATCAAGCCAAGCCGCATTTCTTTTCATTGCTGCGATAGTGTTTGTTAGTGCTTTGCCCTGATTATTATGGGCATGAAAGCCAATGTCTCCATCCCAATAATTAGATGCTAGGTCAATTAATTTTCCTGTTTTTTCAGTATCTAAATTACCGAACGAGTCTGCAATGTATAGAACATCGGCCGGTGTTTTCCATTCGTTTATCTGCTTAACAGTGCTCTTGATCTCTTGTTCACTACTTTCGCTTATTTTCATCAAGTTGATGCATACTATGTAACCTTGATTCTTCAAATAATTAACAAGAGATTCTGTTTTATCAGCATCATGCATATAGGTCGCAACTCTTACAATGTCAACTCTTGATTTTTTTGCATTGACGAAGCACTCTTTGAAACGATCTAAATCCTCCTTTGAGCTTAATACTTCACTTGCATTAACCATGACTGCAACTGAAATTTTTGAGTCTATATTTAGTCCATCTAAGAATTCCTCAGAGCAGAATCCAAAAGGTCCACAGTAATCCTTTGATTTGAAGAATCTATAACCAATTTCAATAATATCAACCCCTGAAAGAGCGAGAAGACGAAGATACTTTTCAACTAAATCATCATCAAAATCCCATTGATTATAGTAACCACCATCTCTGAAGGTACAGTCTAGTATGTACGGAGTATTTCTTTTCTCTAAATCCATTATTATTACCTTGAAACTATTTCAGTTATGAATTCTTTCTGACTATCTTTCAAGTCGTAATTTACATTTTTTATATTAGTTTTTTCTTTTTCTATTTTTTTTATTAATAATTCTACGATATTGTACAGTTCTTCAGTTGAATGTGCCGAAAAAACAAGGTCTTGTGAAATAAAGGGACTATTCTCATGACTATACCTATTTCCCTCGCCCCATAAAATTGCGTACTTTCCTCTGGTTACAGCTTCCTCAATTGTAGTTGAGAAGTTTGCAATGACTACATCTGCACTGTCAAGATCTTCCAAAAAAGGGTTATCTTGATCAGTCTTTATATAAATATTTTGATTTTTATCATCAATCAAATCTTTATATGTATTGATTGACATCTCCCCTATTTCTCTGTGTCTGATCAACAAGTCGGCAGAAGTAATCTTATTAAACACTTGAATTAAATCAGATAGAGATTTATGGAATTCATCTGATGTTTCAAATATCCATGGTCTAAATGATCCCATACCTTTATAGGTGCTCGCATGCAGAAACCTAATCTTATTGTCGTTTGCAAAATTCATTCGATCATTTGGAAATCCCCAATTTATTTGATCAAACTCTAAGATCTTAAACTTGGGATATAACTTAATCATTGCATCTTTAGACATTGCAGACTGAACAATTGTGAAGTCTGCGATTGGGCTTGTCAGAATACCCCTAGCTAATGATTTCTGCTCTGAGTTAATTATTTCATTATCAGATGAGAGATGAGTTCCATGGCTAGCAAGATATACTGGTACCTTATTTTTCTTCATTGCAAAAGCGGTTGCCATTATCATTGGTGACCTCATCTCATGAGCAATCATGCACAATGGGTTAAGATATCCCGCTAACAAAGATATTTGATCAGATGAGCTATTGGCTAGTGCAACTCGTTTCATTATTGACTCTTCAAAACACATTAGACCCTGTGCTGCATCTTTATCTTCCAGATGACTAATAATTTCTCTATATTCATTGGAATTTGGATAAAAAGAGTGCGGGATAACAAACTTTATATACTTGATTCCCAATAAAACTGAAAATAATGTTCCAAGTGATCTTAATAAATCTACTCTTGTGCCCTTTGTTGAAACAAAGCTAACAAAACTAGACTTTTGATCGGCTTTCATGATTTCTTTTGAGGCCCAAGGTGTGCCATAAACGAAGGTTGAAAAAATATATGTGTTTTTATTCGAGAGTACAAATGATGAAATTTGATTGATGTAATTTATTAAACTTGGAAACCATGCTTTTTTTGTCCTCATTGAGAATGGATGGCTTTCACTCAGTCTGGCTAACAAACTCAAGCATGCTTCTTTTTTATGCACGAAATTTATAAACTCGCCATTAAAGAAAACCTTATACAAATCTGCTTCAGGGATTGTATGAGAAATCATATAGTAGACACTCAAAACTGCATGAATTTGATTAATCAATATTTCTTTTGTGATCAAACTTAAAGATTCAGATGCTTCAATTTCACGGATTAATTTCGATTCTTGCTCTTCTACAGCTCTAGCTACAATTTCATGCTGCTCATTACCAAATAATGCATTCGAACGAACAATATTATTATCAGTTCCTTTTAGTACATAGAAGGCATCCGGAGTGAGTGTTATTATATTCTCACGAGTGAGTGGATTAATACTTCTTGCAAGGAAATTAGAATCAATTCTATCTGTTACAATATAAACGTGTTTTTCTTTCATTAATTAAAAGAAGAGGATGTTTCATTAAGGGGAACAAAGTGCCTGAGTTTAGCATAATAGTCAACTGTCTTAATGGAGAGCAATTTCTGAGAAGATCGCTAGATTCTATCTTTAATCAAAGCTATGAAGATTGGGAAGTGATCTTTTTTGATAATAACAGCAATGACTCCAGTGCTGAAATTGCTAAATCATATGGTAAAAAAATAAAATATTACAAATCAGATGAAACTTTTACTCTTGGAAAAGCAAGAGACATGGCAATTGATCTAACCAATGGTAAATTTATTGCCTATCTTGATGTTGATGATCTATGGCAAAATCAGAAACTAGAGATACAAAGATCTTTATTTATTGATGACATTGATTTTGTTTATACGAATACTCTGATCACAGATGATGATGATAATTCATTTTCTCTTTTTAATTATAGTAAGCCAGCTAGTGGTGAGATATTTGGGGATCTCTTGAGGAATGACTTCATACCCACCTCGTCAATAGCAATCAGAAAAGATTCTATTTCTAAATTAGAACAAAGATATGATCATAGCCTGACACTTGAATGTGACAGAGACTTTATTCTGAGATTATCAAGAATAGGCACTTGCAATTATACAGAAGAATGTTTGACGCAAAGGTTTATCCATGAAAATAATACAATTTTTCTGGAGAAAGAGGCTTCATTCAATGAGCTGAAGGTATTAAATAATAAGATAGTGGAAATAGCTATTGATGAGAAAAGTAATGAAGAAGCTCTAAACATATTCATTGCGAATATAGACGAAAAAATTGCCAGATCCCATTGGAACAAGGGGGAGAAAATTAAGGCTCGAAAGATTTTTAGGAAGCATAGAAATTTCTCCAAACATTGGCTTCTATATATTTTAACTTACATACTTCCAAATAGGTTGGATATGAAAAAGCTCAGTGCATTTATAAGAGCAATAAGAAGATAAAAATTCTGATTATATTCACCAACTATATGGTATCAAGCTGTCATTAATATCTAGAGATTCTGACTCTTTTGGATCATGCGGGCGATCAATCAGATTAGCTATTATTGATTTATCCCTGCTTAATCCTTTGAAGCCATACCATAACTCGGGTGGAATGGTGACCATCTTGTAATCATTTCTGCCAAGCTCAATTTCAGTTATCATGCCAAATGTCTCGGATTGAGAGCGTTGATCATACAAAACGAGCTTTATTCTGCCTACTGGTACAACAAAGTTTTGTGTAGTTCTCTTATGTTTTTTCCAACCTTTTACGGTATCAGGCATAACCTCCGAAAAGTATATTTCGCCAAATCTTTTAAAATACTCTGAATCTGATCTGATCATATGCAAAATAGATCCTTTTTCATTCTCAATTATTCTCAAGTTTCGAACAGACATACCTTCCATATTTTCAGGTTTGGTCACTCTGCCCATTTCAAACCTTTTTTCTTTGCTTTTTGAGCATAATCAGTGATTTGTTGGACACTAAACTCATAAAGGTCTAAATTTTTATTAAAATATGTCTTGTACCATTCGCCGGTAAACTTAATTGTTTCTTCAAAGCTAAGTATTGCTCTCCAATCAAGCATAGTTCGAGCTTTATCACAATTTAACTTTAGAAGTCCCGCTTCAGGTTTTGTATTATCCTTACTGACTTCCCATGATCCAGAATCCCAATATTTAGAAAATTCTTCTACAAGTCTAAGAACATTTTGATTTACATCATCCCGTGGACCAAAATTGAATGACTCGTGATTCAAGTTTGCATTTTTCATCTGCATTTCACCCAGAGTTAAATACCCACTAAGAGGTTCCAAAACATGCTGCCAAGGTCTTGTGGCATTAGGAGCGCGAATACTTAGCATCTCATTCTTTGAAAAAGATCTTACAATATCAGGAACTATTCTATCTTTTGCCCAATCACCGCCTCCTATGACATTTCCTGCCCTGGCAGTTGAGAGCTTTGAGAGCTCTTCATTATTCTTAAAGTATGAATTGACATATGAGTAGAAAATCAACTCTGCACATCCTTTAGAGGAACTATATGGATCTTCGCCACCAAGAAGATCGTCTTCTTTATAGCCCCAGATCCACTCGACATTCCTGTAAGCCTTATCGCTTGTTATCATCACCAGAGATTTAACTGAGTTGGACTCTCTAACCACCTCCAAAATATTTAATGAGCCAATTGCATTAGTTGTAAAAGTTTCTACGGGATCATCATAAGATCTTCTGACAATGGGTTGTGCGGCCAGGTGAAATACCATGTCAGGACTGTGATCATTGAGAGCGCCACTAAGGCTATTCAAATCTCTTACATCGCCTCTAATATCTACAATCTTCTCAGAAAGCCGTAAATCCTCAAACAATGATGGTTCAGATGGTACATCTATCGAGTATCCTGTTACCTCAGCTCCAAGGTTTAGTAGCCATGCAGAAAGCCAAGAACCTTTAAAACCAGTGTGTCCCGTTACTAGAACCTTCTTTCCTTTATAGAAATCATTAAACATGACTAATCTTCATTCCATGTTTTCCATTTAGCTGAATTAGATTCCCATGACTCTTCAAGACTTAATTTATCCCTAAGGGTGTCCATTGGTTGCCAAAAACCATCATGTTTATATGCCATCAATTCGCCATCTGAGGCCAAACTTTCCAGTGGTTCTCTCTCTAATATCGTAGTGTCATCTTTTAGGTACTTAAATATTTCTTTCCTAAAAACAAAAAAGCCTCCATTTATCCAACCCTCACCTGCTTGTGGTTTTTCTTTAAACTCAGAAACCATATCTTCTTCGAAAATCATCGTTCCAAATCTCGCTGGTGGTCTTACAGCAGATATAGTCGCTATCTTGTTATGACTACTATGAAATTCAATTAACGCTGAAATGTCTATATCACTTACGCCGTCTCCATAAGTCAACATGAATGATTCTTCATCAATTAATGCTTCTTTTAATCTTAGTAATCGGCCTCCTGTCATAGACTGGCTTCCAGTCTCTTTAAGTAGTATTTTCCAATCTTCAGCAGATGAGCTTTTTAAAGTATTCTTATTAGACTTCAGGTCAATCTCGATATCACTCTTAATCGTCTTATAATCCATAAAATATTTCTTGATATAATCACCCTTATATCCAAGTGCTAGGAGAAACTCATTATGGCCATGATGATAGTAGTGTTTCATAATGTGCCAAAGAATAGGCATGCCGCCTACCTCAACCATAGGTTTTGGCTTCACTACAGTCTCTTCACTCAATCTAGTTCCAAGACCTCCACATAAAATAACTGTTTTCAATTGCTTCCCCTAAATTAACTTTCTTTCTTGTAATGTTGAATTGTAAGATCAATACCCATATCAATATCAGTCGAAGGTTGCCATTCTAATATTTTTTTTGCAAGAGTGGTATCAGGAAACAAATCGAGATTCTCATGCTCTCTAATCTCTTTACCTCCATAAATTACTTTTCCAGTCCCGACTTTTGATTCAATTTTCTTAACAATGTCTATAACGGCAATGCTTCTTCCAGATCCTATGTTTATGCTCTTTCCAATCGCATTCTTTTTGATAGCAGATAGCTTAATTGCATCAACAACATCTTTTACATAGCAGAAATCCCTTTTTTGCTGCCCTGAAGATATGCTAATCTCTTCATCCGCAAGCAATGCTTTAATTACATCTGGAATCAGCCTGCCTTTCCCCTGATAAGGTCCATAGACAATAAATAACTTTAATATAGTAGCTGGAAAATCGTCAGATTTGCTTATTGCCTCAAGCGTATGAGAGATTGCAACCTTTGATGCTGAATAAGGCGTACGCGGAGATTCTCTAAGTGATTCTGATTGTGGAGATTTAAGATTTCCATATTCATCGCTAGATCCTGTATGAACATAGCGTTCTATGTTTATTTCATTAAGTGCATTAATAAGATTTAAAGTTGTGAAATATTGATTTTTGATTACATCAAAACCTTGTTTAAAAAAAGGACTGTGGTTTATGTAGCCTGAGACATTAAAAACATAATCGGGTGCAATTTTCCTGATTATTTTCTTGGTGTCGGTTTCTAATAATAGATCATGTAAAATATTTGAAACATTTGGATGATCAAATGGAAATTCTGAATTTGATAGATGCATTGCATAAATATGGCCAGCGTCATCTTTTAGACTCTCGACTATATTTCTTCCTATAAATCCTGTGCCTCCTACAACCAGGATTTTTGAATCCTTGAAATATTTATTTATTTCTTCATTCATTATTTCTGACTTTCGTGAATTTCATAAAATTTTTGAAATTCACCTTGATTTGATAACAATTTTTCTAAAG
>NZHP01000015.1 GCA_002691465.1 Gammaproteobacteria bacterium
TGAAGGAATCAATGGCGAAATATTCATAACTGATGATGTTGGAGGGAGATTGTTGGTTGTAACTTCAAAACTAGACAATTAATCTAGTTTTTATCTATCGCTCTACTCAATATGTTAGGTAAAACCGAGTCATCCCATGTCATTTGAGTCGCACCCGTTCTCACTAAAACCAAACCTTTTGAAGGAATAATATAAACCCGTTGTCCGCCAAATCCATCCAAGTAAATTATGTCTCTATCATCAAATGGCTCAGAATGAAAACCTGTGGCTGTGCTCTTGGGATTATAAATCCGATTTTCCTGATGCTCGGTTCCAAGCCAAGTTAAATAGCCATAATTTGGATTAGTTTCAGACGGAATTGTCATATTGCTGATCCATGACTTTGGCACAATTTGTTTTTGACCCATTTTGCCTTCATTTAGGATAAGTATGCCTATTCTCAACCAATCTCTTGCAGTTGCATTTAGGCAGCAATACGTTCTGGGCATTTTATTTTTCTCTGAATCCAAAATAACCGTTGCATCATCCTCTGCTATCTTTTGCCATAGTTTTTCGGATAGAAGGTCTGCATATCTTTTGCCATAAGCACGTTGTAGTAGTAGACCCAGATTTTGGGGGTTTACACCATTGTATTCAAACACTTCATTTGGTTTTCGGTAAACCTTCTGCTGAAGCGTCATCTTCGTCACGTCTTCCCCAAGCATTAATTGATTAAAGTCACTCAAGGGATGGTAAGAGAATCCTGGGTAGTCAAGTCCACTCGATTGCTGGAGTAAGTGTTTTATGGTTATGAGTTTCCTGGAATCATTTTTCCATTCATCCAAATAGTTTGAGGCAGGCTCATCGACACTTTTGATGACGCCCTCATTGAGGGCGATACCAACCAATATTGCGAGTACGGTTTTATGCATTGATTGTGTATCACTAATTGTCTGGGCATCAAAGCCATCAAAATATTTCTCCAGAATAACCGCACCATCCTGATAAATTAAAAGAGCATGCGAACCCATTTCTTTTGAGAATTGAATCGCTGAGTCAAGGGACTCTTCCGATATATTTTCAGATGAACCTGCGCTTAAGGCAAAAGCTTCATTTGCTTTGACAATCTCAAGCTCTCCCGTCGCTTCTCCCATCATCATGGATGCAATCCTTGCTACTACTGTTGGGTTCTGGATATAGAGGTATCCAATATAAAGCGATGCCAAAACAATTAGGCTGAGAAAAGCATTGAAGATGTATTTCAGTAATTTGAAGAACATGAAAATATCATATCCTACTTTTTAGATTCCATCACGCTGGAGCAAACGATTGATGTACTTTTCTTTATAAAAAAAAGTAATATAATTCTTTATATAAATAAATAGTTATATCACTTAGCTTCATGACATTGACACAACTTAAATACCTCATATCTGTCGTTGATAATAAGCTCAATATTAGCAAGGCTGCTGAATTTTCAAACACCAGCCAACCGGGCATTAGCAAACAAATTAAGTTGCTCGAAGATGAGCTGGGCGCTTATCTTTTTATCAGGAAGGGCAAGAAAATTGAGTCGCTGACTCCGCTTGGAAAAAAGGTCACAAGTTATGCCAGAAAGATCCATCAGGATGTTGAAAATATTAAAGTCATTGGCAATCAAATATCCAAAGTAGACGAGGGTGTTATGACTCTTGCAGCAACATCTGCTCAAGCAAGGTACGTCTTACCCGATGTTATTAAGGTATTTAAAGAAGATTACCCAAAGATTAAATTAGAACTGAAGCTCGGGTCTTCTGAGCAAATTATAGAAATGGTAAAAAACAATGAAGTTGATTTTGCAATTGCAACTGACCTCATTGATCTGTCAGATGAACTTGTTCTTTTGCCTGCATACCATTGGTTCAATGCCATCATTGCTCCACTTGATCATCCTATTAAAAAACACATGAAAAACCTAAGTATAAAGAGAATTGCAAAGGAGCCTTTGGTCACATATGCATTCAGTGTTGGACCCGATACTTCATTTACTGACACTTTTAAGAAGAATAAACTTGAGCCCAATATTGTATTTGCGGCAAGAGATGCAGATATAATCAAGACCTATGTCAAGATGGGAATGGGCGTAGGCGTGATTTCAGGAATGGCTTATGAATGCGATGATAATGATGAATTTATTGCTATCAGTGGCGAGAATATTTTTCCAAAATGTACCACCTATTTTGGCTTTCGTCGCGGAATGGTGCTCAGCAGGTTTGCAATCAGTTTTATTAACTTATTCTCCGAGCACCTCACGCCAAGCATTATCAATAATGCTGCATCAAGCAAGACTCAATCAGAGGTTGATAACTTATTTAAAAAGATTAAGCTTCCCGTTAAAGGCGGTTGTGATCAAATTAAATAAAAGTAATCAATCTTGAAAAATAAAGAGACATATATAGCAATTTCTTATTTCTTGTTCGCAGTCTTCTTAATGGCTGCACTAGATATAATTGCTAAGGTATTATTATATAAATACTCAGTATTTCAGCTGACATTTCTACGCGGACTTATTTCATTAGTCATCTTGGGCATGATTGGCTTTTATTTGCATGGATTTGAAGGTTTTAAAACAAAGATCCCTGGATGGCATTTTCTCAGAACATGCCTGATGTCTTTGTCTTCTTATACCTTTTTTGCCGCTCTCGCACTCCTTCCACTGGTCAATATCATGGTAATTGTATTCATTGCGCCAATCATAATTACTGCATTGTCAGGACCTCTATTGAATGAAAAAGTGGGTATGTGGAGATGGTGTGCAGTATTGGTTGGTTTTTTGGGCGTTATAGTGATTTTACAACCCAGTGCAGAGTTCAGCTCAAAAGGGACATGGTATGCACTCATTGGAGTGATAACATACTCACTGACTGCTCTGACTGCTAGAAAATTATCAGACAGAGAGTCGGTGTCTAATCTGAGTTTTTACATATTTATAGGGCCCACAATAATGGGTGCAATGGGAAGTTACTACAGTTGGATACCTCCAATTCCATGGGATTTCTTTCTATTCTTTTTAACCGGCTTAACAGGTGGGTTGGCATTTATATTCTTCAACCTTGCACTACAGAAAGCAGAAGCATCTCTTCTTACTTCATTTGAATATACTGGCTTAATATGGGCATCTCTCGCGGGATATTTCATTTTTAATGAGGTCGTGGATTCAAGAGTATGGCTGGGAGCAATTATAATCATCTTTTGTGGGATTATTATTTTGTATAGGGAGTCAAGATCGACTAAAACAAACGAGAATTCTCTCAGCTAAAAAGCTATAATTTAGTCTTCAGTTCACTCACTTATAATTTTTACTTCAGAGAAGAATAATGAATCAAAAAAACAAAGATAAAGCCCTTGAAACAGCAGTCAGTCAGATAGAAAAACAATTTGGTAAGGGATCTCTTATGAAGTTAGGAGACGACTCTGTTGATCAGACAATAGAGGCAATCGGTACTGGTTCAATTGGCCTTGATGCTGCTTTGGGAATTGGCGGTCTTCCAAAGGGGAGAGTTGTTGAAATCTACGGCCCTGAATCATCGGGTAAAACAACACTGACATTGCAAGTGGTTGCTGAATGCCAGAAGGCAGGAGGCACTGCAGCGTTTATAGATGCTGAGCATGCACTTGATCCAATTTATGCTGAAAAAATTGGTGTTAATACAGAAGAATTTCTGGTTTCTCAACCCGATACAGGTGAGCAAGCGCTTGAGATTACCGATATGCTCGTTGCATCAGGTGCAGTTGATATGGTTGTTATTGACTCAGTTGCTGCACTAACTCCAAGAGCTGAGATTGAAGGTGAGATGGGGGATTCTCACGTTGGTTTGCAGGCAAGACTGATGTCGCAAGCACTTAGGAAACTGACTGCCAATATAAAGAAATCAAATACAATGGTTATATTTATTAATCAAATCAGAATGAAAATTGGAGTCATGTTTGGAAGCCCGGAGACGACTTCTGGAGGAAATGCGCTAAAGTTTTACTCATCGGTTAGGCTAGATATTAGAAGAATTGGCGCCATCAAAAAAGGCGATGAAATTGTTGGTAATCAGACTCGTGTAAAAGTAGTTAAGAATAAAGTATCCCCTCCATTCAGAATTGCAGAATTTGAAATTCTTTACGGTCATGGAATCTCAACAGAGGGAGAGATTATAGATATGGGAGTAGAAAATAATCTCATAGAGAAATCTGGGTCTTGGTATAGCTATAATGGCGATCGAATCGGTCAGGGCAAAGAGAATGTGAGAGAATTCCTTATTGAAAACCCTAAAATCGCCAAAGAGTTGACTGAAAAGATCAGGCAGATAATGATCGCATAAGAATAGTTTTCATTTATAGCAAGATAAACTTTGACTGAAAAGATCACTGATCCAGCAAAAACGAGAAAGAAGGCCATGGATCTTCTTGCTCGAAGAGAACACTCGCGTCTGGAACTCTACCAGAAGCTTAAACAAAGACAATTTGAACCAGATGTCATTAACTCTGAATTAAATAAACTATTAGATGAAGGGTTGCAGAGCGATGAAAGATTTGCCGAAGCATTTTTGAGATCCCGAATTGATAAGGGCAAGGGGCCAAATATAATCCTCTCGGAACTTTCACAAAGAGGCATCGATGAACTGATTGCCTCAAATGTGATATCCAATATAACCGATGAAGAATGGAATGATCTGGCATATGAGGCAATGAATAAAAAGTTGAGGAATGAAGCAGAACTTGATTATGATAAGCAATTGAAGTTAATGAAGTTTTTAAGTAATAGGGGATTTACTCGCAGTCAGATAGAGAAGGCGAAAAATTTACTCAAAAAAAATTTAGCAGGATTAAATGAAAACAAATGAAATAAGACAGGCTTTTATTGAGTTCTTTGAGTCAAGGGAGCATCAGACTGTCACGAGTTCTCCTTTAATTCCTGCAAATGATCCAACACTCTTGTTTACCAATGCCGGAATGGTCCAATTTAAAGACGTATTTTTAGGCAAAGAGGATCAAGGCTTTACAAAAGCAGTCAGTGCCCAGCGATGCTTGAGAGCGGGCGGTAAGCACAATGACCTTGAAAATGTTGGCTATACTTCACGCCATCATACTTTCTTTGAAATGCTTGGAAACTTTAGTTTCGGAGACTATTTCAAAGAGGAGGCAATCCTTTTGGCATGGGACTTTATTACCAATGAGCTAAATCTTGAAAAGGATCGTCTCTGGATAACGATTTTTCAAGACGACGACGAAGCTGCAAAAATTTGGCTTGATAAAGTCGGGATATCAGGGGATAGACTTGTTCGATTGGGCGAGAAATCTAATTTCTGGTCGATGGGTGATACCGGACCATGTGGGCCTTGCAGTGAGATCTTTTATGATCATGGTGATCACATTGAAGGCGGACCTCCTGGAACTGCCAATGAGGACGGAGACCGTTTTGTAGAAATTTGGAATCTTGTTTTTATGCAATACGACCGACAAATAGATGGAGAACTTGTGGTCTTACCCAAACCATCCGTTGATACCGGCATGGGTCTAGAAAGAATGGCAGCTGTGATGCAGGGGGTCAGCAGCAACTACGATATCGATCTATTTAAGAAGCTGATCAATGCAATAAAGAGCCAATCTGGAAAAGGCGAGGAGAGTCACTACCGAGTTATTGCAGATCACCTTCGCTCAACTTCTTTCCTTATCATGGATGGGGTTACACCTGACAATGAGGGAAGAGGCTATGTCCTGAGGAGGATTATCAGGAGAGCATTGAGACACGGATATGATCTGAAAATAGAGTCTCCATTCTTTTATAAGCTCGTCGATGTTTTGACAGAGGAAATGGGGCAAACCTATCCCGAGTTGCTTAATAAAAAAGATTACATAAAGCGAATTATTTTAATGGAAGAAGAGAGATTTGCTGCGACACTCGCTCAAGGAATGACTTTATTGCAGAAAGAATTTGATCGCACAAATGCCGAGTTGATATCTGGTGAGTTTGCATTCAAGTTATATGACACATATGGATTTCCTTTGGACATGACCATTGATATAGCAAGGAGCGTTTCCAAAATTGTAGATATTGAAGGCTTTGAGAAAGCGATGGAAAGACAAAGGGAAATGGCTAGAAAGGCCAGCAAATTTAAGGTTGATGAATCCTTCAGTCTTGATCATGGATTAAAAAGTGAATTTTTTGGCTACAAAGATTTAGAAACCGAGAGCGAAGTTATAGGCGTTTTTGGCAAAGACGGATCTGATAACCTTCAAGAAGGTGAGATTGGCCAGATTATTCTCGATAAAACTCCGTTTTATGCGGAATCTGGAGGACAGGTCGGTGATCAAGGTTCATTTAGTTCAGATAATATTAATTTTGAAGTCTTGGATACTCAGTTCTCTGGAGATGCATACTCACATATTGGAACCGTCTCCAATGGTCAAATCAAGGTTGGAGACCAAATTAAAGCTTCTGTAAACCCTGTAAGAAGAAAATCAATTACATTGAACCATACTGGCACGCATATGCTTCACAGAGCTCTAATGGTGGTTTTGGGAGATCATGTTCAGCAGAGGGGTTCACTGGTTGACGATGAGAAAATTAGATTCGACTTCTCACATCACCAGTCACTAACATCAAATGAAATTAGAGAAATAGAAACAATTGTGAATGAGAAAATTGAAGAGAATATTGATGTTCAAACCAGTATCATGAAACATGATGAGGCTATTAGCTCAGGAGCGATGGCACTCTTCGGAGAGAAATATGGCGACGATGTAAGGGTTCTTGATGTCGGAGATTTCTCGAAAGAGTTGTGTGGAGGGACTCATGTCAATAACACAAATGAAATTGGAATATTTAAAGTCGTTTCTGAGTCAAGTATATCCTCAGGAACAAGAAGAATAGAGGCCATCACTGGAGACAAAGCTTTGAAATGGGCAAAAGAAACAGAGTATTTGATTGAATCGCTGACGGATTTATTGCAAACCAGAAGAGAGGATGTTGCTAGCAAAGTAGAGAATTTAGTTGATACGAATAAAAAACTACAAGCTGAGATAAAACAACTCAAGTCAAGAATTGCTTCAGGACAGACATCCGAAGAAGATCACAATTCAGAGGACATCAATGGAATTGGTTACTTATATAAAGAACTGGAGCATGACATCGAGCCGAGCGTGATGCGAGGTGCCATAGACCAGTTTAAAAATAAACTCGAATCAGGAGTAATTGTCCTTTCGTCCATCAACAAAAAAGGAAAGGTGACATTTACCGTCGGAGTTACGGATGATTTGACATCTAAAGTTAAAGCCAACTCAATTGCAGAAATAATTGCTAAAGCACTAAACGGCAATGGCGGCGGAAAATCGAATTTTGCTCAAGCTGGAGGCTCTGATGCTGAAAAAGTATCTGCAGCTTTAGACTCTGTTAGAGAATATTTGAAAAAAAACTCATAGAAAAATTACTCGTTAGACAGATTTTTTGAAAGTCTTTTCTTTTTTTTCTATTCGTGAATCCAACCATTTTATCCCGACGAAAACACTCATAACTTTAGAGATAATTTAATTATGGATTTAAAATTTACAGAGTTTTTATTGGTCGTTTACAGTATATTTCTGGTTGGTGAAATTCTTCGTTTTTTCTGATTAAGGAAAAATTACCTTACCTTCCCAGTCGATACATTTACCTGAACTCTCAACACTTAAGGAGTCAATAACTGATGACAATTTTAATACAGAAAAATCTGCGGAAAATATTTTCGAACCTTCTAGATTCTTTTGAAAAGGTTGAGTCAAAGGACTATCCACTGTACCGGGATGTAGGCCGATAACTACTAGCCTTTTGTTGTTTCTTCCCAACTCAATGGAAAGGTTTTTAACAAGCATATTTAAGGCAGCCTTAGAGGTTCTATAGGAATACCATCCCCCTTTTCTATTATCAGAAATGCTTCCAACTCTTGCAGAGAGAAAAGCAAGAATTGATTTTTCGTTCCTCTTTAATTTTTTATAAAAGTTTTTTGCTATTAATGCTGGAACGAGAGCATTGCTTTCCATGGTCTTCATAAACTGGAGCTTTGAGAAGTCTTCGATGCGCTTCTCTGGCATAAAATCTGAATTGTGGAGCATTCCAATGCATATAAAAATTTTATCAAAGGAATTATCTTCATAAGCACTTGCTGTTCTAGCAAGCGTTTCATCGTTGTAGTCACCAAGAAGAATCTTATCTGAGTTGGAATTCCTGGCATCGAAATCATTTCGAGAAAAAGCATAAACATGAGATTCATTTTGATAATGAGCCAAGAGCGCTCTACCTATGGTTCCATTGGCACCAAAAATCGCAATCCTTTTATTTTTCTTATCCATCAACTATTTTTTCGTTAATAATCTAGTCAAAGATTTTTAAGTTTTGGTTTATTTATCAAAAGTCGCAAGATTTGTTGAGTACTGTAAACAAGTAATTTTCTGTTTGGTTCATGTGATCACCAAACCCTATATCGGTTACTGATATTAAATCAAGGCATGCCTCACCGTCAGCATCAATTGGCAAGCCTTTCATAAGATAGTCATAGTTATTGCTTCCAGAATCAGGCCTCATGGGAAGGTCACCCTCATCCAGTGAGTTGAAGTTTCCTTGTCCATCATTTAGGGCAATATGAGCACCATGAAATCCGCTTTGGTAGTCTCTGGTTGAATGAATGATATCTGGATGACCGTCTCCATTCATATCTCTGACATAAATATTGCCTTCACCATGATGAGAATCCACTCTAACTTGATTTAGAAAACGAGTATCAGTTTGATCGACTAAGGATCCTGATCCATTGTTTATGAGTATTTGTATATATGCTCCTTCATAATAAGGAAGATCACGAGTGATTGCGACAGCAACATCCTTAAAGCCGTCCCCATTGAAATCAGCTGAAACCGCATGATTATACTTATTATGGTTGTATCCAAACGGACCTGTTGGAAGGTCATATTTTTCCCATTGTGCAATTTCAGAGGTGCCATTGCTTAGAAGAATATAACCTTCTTTAACCGAGGATGACTGTGATCTATTATCAAAATTCCAAAAGATTAAATCACCAAATCCATCATTATTTAAGTCCTCTAATAGACTGCTCATGGGATTGTAATAATTATTCTCCCACTGCCATTGATAATTGATATAAGGATGAACTTCAAATTTGCCATTGCCATCATTCACCACCAAAACATTGCAGGCGAAGATATCAATATCACCATCCGCATCGAAGTCACCAGCGCTTGCATCATGCGCGAAACCGCACAGCATTCCATCGCCATTATTATCATCAATAATCTTCTCATTTGATTCTTCTAATCTTCCATTTTCATTTGAAAGTAAGAGAAGATGCGGATAAGGCTCAATAAAATTCTGATTGTAATCTTCTTTTCTAACTTGTATTCCCATTGAGCCTGCAAATAAATCATCAGCACCATCCCCATTGAAATCTTTGGCAATTACTCTGTATGCAAATGGATGTTTAGGTGGGGAACCACTGGCATATAAATTCAAGTCCTCGGAATAGTGACCATTGCCATCATTCAAATAAATATTAATTGGGGCATTTACTTTCTGTTCTTGCTCAATGGTATGAGGAAAGATTGCCCAAGCAACTGCAAAATCCTCATATCCATCCCCATTGAAATCTCCAGTTGTCATATTATGAGCATCTTGACCAAATAGTTCATTGATATAACTTTGGCAGTCCTGAGGTGTTGGGTAGCAAATGGTCGCAGTAAATCTATCTTTTATGACTATGCCGCCAAATCCAATGTCATTGATTTGGAAAATCCTGCTGTTCAGATCTTCAATATTTGCAGGGAAAGCATTGAATTGAGTGGGATACCTTCTAATTTTGAAATTGAGCTCGCGCCACCCTGCTGGACAATCAGCATTAACAATTGTTTCAATTCTCATTGCTGAATTTGAGTTTTCATCATAAATAATTGGGTTTCTAAAGCTAAATTCTCTGTCATTTAATGACTTAAGGTGAAGAACTTTTGGTGATTCTGAGCTCTGAGTGATTTTATATGTGCAATCGGGATAGTTAGAATCGATGCTAATATTTTGCTTCGAGTAACTTAAATCATTCTCTATTAATCCAAAAACATTGATCGAGACAGGAATAAAATTATTTTCTATTGGTGAACCTCCGCCTCCACAGTTAGTAACTAAGATTGATAGTAAAAATAAGAAAATATATTTAATTGTGACATTTCTATACATAGAACTTAAGAATATAAACAAAAAAAGCGCCTTTCGGCGCTTTTTTTTAAAGCATGGCTCTTACTTTTTAATCCAGATTTGTGCCAGCTGCATTAATATCACAGAGCCTAGAAATACCAACTGAATAAGATTTATTACAGGCGCATCTTTAGTCCCAGCAATTAACTCTTCAGCGGCTACACCGATGTCTACACCTGAAGCCTTCATTGCAGCAAACGATCCAGCAATATCGGATAACAGATCACTAAATTGTGCCATATTGCCAAATGTAAACATAGCAACCGATATACAGAATAGGGTTGTAAGCACTTTCCCAATTAACATTGTGTCGGGATTATTGTAGATATTGTTCGTAAACCTAAAGCCTACCCATATCAAGAAGGCGCATGCAGCAAAGTACATTGCATTAGATATTAAGAAAACACCCATCAGGTTCCACATTGCCATTATTGCATCATAATCTTCCATTGATCTCTCCTTTGTTTATAAATTAAAAAAAAGGGAGCCATCTCAGGCCCCACTCAAGTAATAATTAATATAACATTAAAGAATCATACGGTTGAAATAAATGAGTGTTGCATTAGTTAAATCTAAAAAAAGGAGAATTAAAAAATGAGAAGAATTGTCACGGGACACGACAGAGGAAAATCTGTTGTTATGATCGATAGCCCACCTTCGAGATCAATTGGCGAAGACGTAGGAGGTCTCTATGAGATTTGGAATACCGATGGAGATCCAATTAATAGTTCTGATAGTTCTGATAAAGCAGACATCGACATCGTTCTCTCTCCAGCAAAAAATGGAACAAAGTTTAGATACTTTAAGATAAATCCTACACCCGATGGTGTTCCACCTGAAATTTTAGAAAATCTAGCTGCTGAAGCATTTAAGAAGATTGGAGCAGAGCATGAAAGAGTCGATACAACTAAGCATCCGACAATGCATAAAACCAAAACGATTGACTACATTATATTGCTAGAGGGGGATGTGACATTGTTGTTGGATGAAGATGAAGTTGTTTTGCAACCATTTGATGTAGTTGTTCAGAGAGGAACTAATCATGCCTGGATTAATAATGGCAGTGAGCCTGCATTATTTATAGCAGTATTAATTGATGCAAACATAAATGAATAATGGTAAATGGTAATGCCTATGGAGAAAATTTTTAAACATAAAGATGGTTTTATTTACAATGGGATAGCAATTATCTATTCAATATCAGCCTATATCATCGGTTTTATAGGCTTATTTAATGTGAATATAGCCATTAATATCATTTCAGTTTTACTACTTGGTCATGGAATGGTAATTGGCGCTTACCTTGTTCATGAATGTGCTCATAACTTGGTCTTTAAGAAAATAAGACACAACAACTTTCTGGGTGAAATATTTAGTTGGGTCTGTGGGTCCTCTTATGGAACATATAAAGATATTCAACACAAGCATTTCAGACATCATGTTGATGTTGATGATGTTGTTTGGTTTGATTATGAGGATTTTTTTGAAAATAACCCCATGCTTTTTAAGCTAACAAAATTCTTAGAGTGGTTTTATATTCCTGCACATGAATTCATAATGCATATCCTAATGATGTTTGGTTCTTTTATAATTCCTGAAAGAAAGAACCAAATGCCAAGAAATATAATGGTTATTGTTACTCGATTTAGCATATTTATGTTTTTACTTTTTTGGTTTCCAAGGGTCGCAATTCTTTATACTGTTTCTTATGTTATTTTGCTGACTGTTCTACGTTTCATGGACTCTATCCAGCATGACTATCCATATAATTTAACCCTTTACAGCAAAGAAAAACCTGAACGATTGGGAAACTTTGAATGGGAGCAGGAGCATACTTATAGCAATCCACATTCATTAGAAATAGAACCATTAAATTGGCTCACCTTAAATTTTGGATTTCACAATGTTCATCATCATGACATGACTGTTCCATGGTATCGGCTTCCTGAAATGCACAGAGAGCTTTTCGGAGATAGTCCTGAGAACGTAGTACCATTTTCTGCTCAAATGAAAATATTTCATAGAAATCGTGTAAGCAGAATATATGGAAATCATAATGATGATTCTCCCGAAGGCAGAGAATTCTTAGTGGCAGCTAGAAAAGCAGAAGTATCAGGTGGAAATGCAGCATCTTTTTTGACCTCATTTTAGGAAAGGACAATGGTTAAACCACTTATAGAAATACCCAAAAAATTACGAGCTAATCATTCAGTCTTTTTACAAAAAATAGGTAAATTCTTTTTAAGGATTACAGGATGGAAGCTTAAAGGCAATATACCAAATAACGATCGAATTATTTTGGTGGCAGGACCTCATACTTCTAATTGGGATTTTCTTTTGGCTTTGGCATTTATTTTTGGCTTAAATTTAAATGTTTATTGGATTGGTAAACATACTCTGTTTAAGAACGGCTTCTCAAAGCTCATGAGAAAACTGGGAGGGATACCTGTTGATAGGAAATCTCCAGAATTATTGATGAATGAAGTATCACATATCGTTAAGAAGCAACAAGGAGTCATTATAGCTATTTCACCTGAGGGCACGAGAAAGAAGGTTGAAAGGTTGAAGTCAGGTTTTTTACGAATAGCTGAAGCGACCAATAGTCAGATAATGCTTACAGGCATTGATTTTGAATCTAAATTAATACACCTAGGTAGGTTATTTCAACCATCAGGTAACACAGAGACTGATTTACTAAATGTTCACAACTATTTCAGGCAATTTAAAGGAAAAAGACCAGAATATTCATAGGAATATTGACACTTTAAGATTAATTACATCTATTCAGATATAATTTATAATTCAAAATAAGGAGAGGTGGCTGAGTGGCTGAAAGCGCTCCCCTGCTAAGGGAGTATACGTTAATAGCGTATCGAGGGTTCGAATCCCTCTCTCTCCGCCA
>NZHP01000016.1 GCA_002691465.1 Gammaproteobacteria bacterium
TAAGTATTTATTTTTCATGATTATTTCCTTTCTTATCAAAAAATTATTAAAACATTATCTAAAATGCACCACCAACTGTAAATTGGAATCTCTCTGTCTCATCAGAATAAAAGCGATTTGTTCCCTCTCTGGAGTTCACAGGTATGGCATAACTAAACCTGAATAATCCCATTGGAGCTAACCACTGAGCAGCTAAACCATAAGATCTCTTAAGATTGCTGGAATCAAAATCATAATCCAAGGGTTTTCCCTCTGGATCAAAAAATTCTAATTCACTTGTTGAGAAAACATTTCCAATATCAAAAAATAAGCTGAATCTCGCTCGATTGGCCCAATCTCCCGGTATAGGCAGAATAAGCTCTGTCTGACTTGAGACTAGAAGGTTTCCGCCATAAGGATTACCGTAATTGTCCTTTGGTCCCAAACGATGTTCTTTAAATCCGCGAACAGTGTCAGGGCCACCAGCATAAAAGTTTTTGTAAGGCGGGACTCCAATTGAGTCACCGTATGCATCATTGAATGCAAGATCTGCCTTAACCATCATTGTGAGTCTATTGATCAATGGAAATGGAATATTAAAGTATTGCTTGTATGCATAGTTTATGCCGTAATACTCAACGTCACTTCCAGGTATGGAGGCATTTAATATTAGTCTGTGGCTCATACCTTGATCAGCAAACATGAATCTATTTCTTGAGTCATATACCCAACCAGTAGTAATCTCAGCATTGTTAAACTTTGTTTTACAAAAATCAAAAAAGTCTTGATCAAAACATTCACTTTTACCATTGCTCGTGACCCACTGGAGTGCCTGATCAGCACTATAATCGCCCGCCAAGAGTTCTGAACTTTGAAGAGATCCTCCAAATATAAATCTTTGAAATTCTGACAGCGGATAAGAGAACTGTGCTCCCAATGAATATGTTTTAGTGGAAAAATCGGATGACGAGGAAGTGAATTGACTAAAGTTCGAATAAGACAGACTTAGTGTTCTCGCAATTTCATCAATGCCTGTGTATGCGTTAGTAGTGGAGATACTATATAAATCTCTAAATCGACTTGCATTGATATCAAGCCCTACCCTATTGCCAGTTCCAAAAAAATTAGTGTGTGTAAAATTGCCATTCAAGATAAGCTTCTGATATCCAGAATACCCTATCCCTCCTCCAAATTGTCCTGGAAGGCCTTCTTTGATATTAAATTCAGCATCTACAAGGTCTGTCGAACCAGGAACTGGGTAAGTCTCATAATTAACCTCCTCAATAAAAGGGAGTCTTTGGAGTCTGATTTTTGATCTTTCAAGTTTACTCTTGGAGTAATAACCACCTTCGAGTTGCCTCATCTCTCTTCTGAGAACATCATCATTGATTGAAGTTGTGTCTGAGAAATTTATTCTTCTGACATAAACTCTGTCTTTGGGTTGAAGGTAGAACACTACCTTGACTTCTTTATTTTCTCGATCTAGCTCTGGAACTGCCTCAACTTCTGCGAAAGAATATCCTTCCTCGCCCAGTTCGTATTCGATCAGTTCAGTGATAGAGGTCAGCAAACCTTGTGAAAATGTTTGGCCAGGTTTTGCAAAAATGAACTTCTCAATTTCCTCTCTGGGTATCACAAATTCGCCAGTTACTTTTACGTCTGAAAGAGTATAAACCTCATCCTCTTTGATATTAATTGTCACAAAAATACCCTGTTTATCTTTAGATATGGCAACTTGTGCTGATTCAATCCTAAAATTTGCATAGCCCTGATCAAGATAGAAATTTTCAATTGTCTCAAGGTCTCCTGAAAGATCTTCACGAGAATACCTGTCATCTTGATTAAAAAATGATAACCAGTTTGGCATTTGTAACTTTAAACGCTCTAGGATTTCATCATCGCTGAATATTTTGTTGCCAACAACATTGATTTGCCTGATTTGCGCTCTATCTCCTTCGCTGACTTCAACTTGTACACCGACGGTATTTCCAGGAAGCTCTTCGACTATTGTTTTAACTCTGGCATTGTATTTACCAAAGCTGAAGTACTGATCAATCAGTGAGCGTTCAATCTCATCAAGAATTGAAGGATCATAATTTCTTCCTATTTTAAAACCAATGTTATTAAGCGAATCCTCCAAGTCTTCAGTTTTGATGTCTTTGTTGCCTTCAAAATTTATTGAGGCAATTGATGGCCGCTCCAAAACAGAAATAATTAATACTCCTGAATCGTCTTTTCTAAACTCAATATTCTTAAAAAATCCACTTGTATAGACAGAGCGGATTGACTCTTGAATTCTATTCTCGTTTAAATTGTCTCCAATATTTACTGGAAGATAATTGAGTAAGGCGCCTTCTGAGATTTTTTCGAGGCCCTCTATTTTTATATCTTTCACAATGAATTCATCACTGGATAAAGCTACCAAAGGAAAAATCAGCAGCCATATTGCAATACTTAAAGTATTTTTTTTAAGAAATGATATCACCCGAAAATCCTAGCCAAATCATTGTATAAAGCAAAAACCATCAGAAACAAAAGGGCTGTTACCCCAATTTGCTGAAATGCCATTTGTATTTTCTCTGGTAGCGGCCTTCTGATCACTGTTTCGATACACACAAAAAGAATCTGGCCGCCGTCTAAGACTGGAATTGGTAATAAATTAAGGATGCCTAAACTTATACTTATGATTGCCATAAAAGAGAGGGTTGCTATGAGTCCTCTCTTAGCAACAGTACCAGCATCTTTTGCAATACCGACCGGTCCGCTTAAATTATCACTGGAGATCTGACCTGTAACCATCTTGCCTAACATGTTCAAGGTCAATCCAATCATTCTGTTTGTCTCTTTGATGGACATAACAAAGCTTTGCGCAAAAGAATATTTTTCTATGGCCATATATTCCTCTAACTGGTTCGGATCAAGTGTTGTTTGAAGACCTATGTATCCCATTGTCTCATCATCCTCTCTTGTCGAGAGGGCAACTTGTGTGATGTAGCTTTCCTCATTTCTTTTGATAAGAAGATTAATTTCAGTATTTGGTCGATCCATAATCAATTGGCTGAACTGATTGGTATTCATGATCTCAATACCATCAATGCTTTGAAGAACATCATCCTTTTTCAATCCTGATTCATCAGCTGGACTTTTAGAAACAACTGAAACTACAATTGGTTTAAGGTTGGGGGACTGAGGGGAAAACCCAAGCCCAGGAAACAATAAATCTGGCGATGTAAGTTCTTTTGTTCTCCCGGTGACATCAAGTAATGCATTTTTTTGACTGCCATTGGAGTCAATTAATTGAATGGATATTTGCTCATCCTCAAGCACTTCTCCAATCATTGAAATTAGAGCCGATTGCCATGTTTTTACACTTCTATCGCCTACAGAAATAATTTCATCGCCAGAGCGAATATTGGCTTCCCATGCAATTGACTGCTGATCAACCTCTCCTATGATTGGTTTTTGACCTGGAACACCTGCAGAAAACATAAAAGTATAAGCTAAAATTGAAAATATAAAATTAGCTGCTGGGCCAGCAAAGAGAATAAAAATCTTTTTACTTGGAGTTTGATTATTAAACGCTCTATGTTTTTCATCATCAGCAACTTCTTCGCTTCTCTCATCAAGAAGTTGAACATAGCCTCCCAATGGAATCGCAGATAAACAATATTCTGTTTGGTCATCGCCTGATTGTTTACTTGCTAAAATCTTTCCAAAACCAATTGAGTAGCGAAGAACCTTCACATTGCATAATTTGGCTGCAATGAAGTGCCCGTATTCATGTATAGCAACTAGCACGCCAACTAAGACGATAAATGCAATTATTGAAAATAAAAAATCCATTTTTTAATTATCTGCCACCATTATGAAGGAATTATAAAGATTGAAAGGATTAAAGAAAGCCAAAAACCCATTAAAATAGGGAATATCAAATAAAAAAAGCCATATTGATTTGCAATTTTGATGATTTTTTTAAATCAATTAAAAGTTTTCAGATAAATTCATTAACAAAAGAGCGAAAAAAGGAAGCGATGCAACCGAACCATCTAAAAGGTCGATAAATCCTCCATGGCCAGGTATAAGATTGCTTGAATCTTTAATATTGGCACTTCTTTTTATAAAACTAAATGAAACATCTCCAATAAAACTGACCGGAGTTATAATCAGACCAAATAAGATTGCTCCAGATAATTTGATGTCCACTAAGCCAGATATTAATCCTAGAAAAATTGGAGTTGAAATTGACGCGCCAATCAAGCCTTCAAGTGTTTTACCTGGACTGGTATTTTTGAGGAGAATTTTATTTCCAAACTTCTTTCCAAAAAAGTAAGCGCTAGAGTCTGCAAAAGATACTGCGATTAGAATCAAAATTAATAATTTTGCGTAAACATCAAAAATAATAATTCCTGAAATAAGCGAAGGAACAATCATTAAATAGCCGGCTATAAATATTTCTGCATTAGTCATGCTTGGATTGTCATATAAGAGAATCCTTATGAATAGACTCAGCCATATCAAACAACCGAGTATGACCAGCCATAAGTAAATTTTACTCGGTAAAAGGACACTCAATAAAATTACAGAAAGAAATAATATAGAGAGTGATTTTTCTTTAAAAAATCGTGAATACTCATAAGATAAAAAAAGTGTTAACAAAACTAAGACATAGATTGCAACATCAGGTATTAGACTCACAGAGCTAATAATAAAAGCTAATAAAATTAATAGAACCAAGCCTGATGAGATTCTTTTTTGAAGGTTTGTCACCTAATCTATGCTTCCTTTAATTCAATATCTTCATCAATATTGCCAAATCTTCTCTCTGACTGAGAATATGATTGCAGAATTTCGAGAAACTCTTGCTCTTCAAAGTTTGGCCATAATGTCTCTGTAAAATGAATTTCAGAATAAGCCGATTGCCATAACATAAAGTTACTAAGCCTAGTTTCACCTGAGGTTCTGATTATCAAATCCAGCTTTGGAAGATCCTTGAATGATAGATACTCTTCAAATGATTCAACAGTCATCGTATTTATATCAATGACTTGATTTTCGTGATCGTCAATTAAGCACTTAATCCCATTAATGATGTCTTGTTGACCACCATAAGCGATTGCTAGTGTCAATTTCAGTCCTGTATTCTCTGATGTAATTGACTCCATTTGTTCCAACTTCCTTTTTAAAATCTTGGGTAACATTGAAGGATCGCCAGCAGTTTTGAATCGAACATTATTGTCAATCAATAAGCTGGTGTATTTTTCAATTGTCTTTTCAAAAAGGCTCATTAAGCCACTTATTTCTTTTTTCGGTCTAGACCAATTCTCTGAGCTAAACGCATAGAGTGTCAATGCTTCAAGTTCAATTCTTACAGCAGTTTCAACCAACTCTCTAGCCTTAAGGACGCCTGCTTCGTGACCAAATATTCTTCGCTTGCCCCTGAGTTTTGCCCATCTTCCATTACCATCCATAATGATGCCAATGTGTTTTGGTTGATTGGGGGTTTTCTCTAAGTATATATTTTGAGATGAACTCATCAGATTAAATAGTCATGACGTCTTTTTGTTTATCTTGGCTAACAGACTCGACTGAGCCAGTCATTCTGTCTGTTATCTCTTGAATATCACTCTGGCCCTTATGAAAATCATCTTCTGAAATCATTTTCTCATTTAGGTACTCTTTCAGATCTTGAATGGAGTCTCTTCTTATATTCCTAATTGAAACTTTTGCTTGTTCCTCTTCCGTCTTTACTTGCTTAGTGAGCTCAACTCTTCTCTCTTCCGTGAGTGGAGGAAGAGGTATTCTAATTATATTTCCAGTTGTGACTGGATTAAGCCCAATATTCGCTTTAGTTATGGTTTGTTCAATTTCTGGTATGAATTTTTCTTCCCAAGGCGATATAGCCAATGTTTGTGAGTCTTCTACAGAAATATTTGATAGTTGATTTAAAGGAGTCTCATTTCCGTAATAATCAAGAGTGATGCTATCAAGGATATCAGGGGAAGCTCTGCCTGTTCTGATCTTAGTAAGGTTTGACTTAAAGGCATCAATAGTCTTTTGCATCCTCTGTTTCGTATCTTCGTAAATTTCTTCTAGCATGATAGTTTTATCCTATCAAAGTACCTACATTTTTACCTTCAACAATATCTTGCAATGCTCCTTTGATTCCCATGTCATAAACTCTAACCGGAAGATTATTATCTCGACACATAACTATGGAGGTTGTATCCATAACTTTTAATCCCATCGATATGAAGTCGCTGTAACTAATTTCTTCATAATGCTTTGCGTCTGTATTTGTTAATGGATCATCTGAATAAACACCGTTTACTCTAGTTGCCTTGATGAGTAAATCTGCTTCTATTTCCACAGCCCTCAGCGAAGCTGCTGAGTCTGTTGTAAAGTATGGGTTTCCAGTCCCCGCTGCAAAAATTGTAATACGACCCTTTTCGAGATGTCTTGTCGCTCGCCTACGAATATAGTCCTCGCAAACTTCATTCACCTTTAAGGCAGACATCACTCTTGCATACATTCCCTGTCTCTCAAGAGCATCTTGAATGGCCAATGCATTAATTATCGTTGCCAGCATACCCATTTGATCGCCAGTTACCCTGTCAATTCCTGATTGAGCCAGCCCCTCTCCTCTAAAGATATTGCCGCCGCCAATCACAATACCTATCTCAATGCCTTTACTGATAACCGATTGGATTTCTTCTGCTAGATAGTTTAGTACTTTGGGGTCAACTCCAAAAGAATGGTCGCCAAGTAGTGCTTCCCCACTTAGTTTAAGGAGTATTCTTTTTATGTTATTGGAAGACAACTTAATTCACCGCATCTACTTGCGCTTTGACCTCATCTGCAAAGTTTACATCTTCGACCTCGACTCCTTCACCCACCTCGTAGCGAGTAAATGAAACAACCGAAGCACCATTCCTTTCAAGAAGTTTAGCGACGGTCAAGTCTGGGTCTTTAATAAATTCTTGCCCCATTAAAGTTATAGAGTTCATCTGCTTATTCAGTTTTCCGTCAACAATTTTAGGGAGGATTTCTGCAGGTTTGCCTTCATCTTCAACCTGCTTTGTAAGTATCTTTTTCTCCTGACTTATTAGATCTTCAGGGATATCAGACATTTGAATGTACTCTGGTTGTGATGCAGCCACATGCATGGCAATATCCCTAGCAAGTTCCTCGTCTCCATTTTCAATGATTGCTACCGAAGCAATCTTTTCTCCATGAATATATGAACCTGCAGTTCCATTGAGAGGAATTCTCTCAAATCTTCTTACCGTTATGTTTTCTCCAATCTTAGAAACCACAAATTTTCTAAAATCTTCAACCGTATCGAACTCATCAATTGCTTGTTCATTTAGTTGATCTATCGTATCGATTGCATCGGTTAGAATTAATTTTGATATCTTACTTACAAAACCATCAAAAAGAGCATCTTTAGCGGCAAAATCAGTTTCACAATTAACTTCTAAGATACTGATGTGATCACTATCAGTTTCAACCCTTACTAGTCCTTGCGCTGTAGTTCTTCCAGATTTTTTATCAGCCTTAGATTGTCCTTTTTCTCTTAGTAATAATTTTGCTTTTTCAAAATCACCTTCAGATTCTAATAATGCTTTTTTGCAGTCCATCATTCCTGCATTCGTTTCCTCTCTGAGTTTTTTTACATCGATTGCCTTAATTTCCATGATTTCCTCAATTACTTCTCTTTTTTATTTTCTTCCTCTGCTGGAGCTTCCTCTTCAGCTGGGGCTTCTTCCTCTGCTGGGGCTTCTTCCTCTGCTGGGGCTTTTTCCTCTGTTGGAGCTTCCTCTTCAGCCTTGGCTTTTTGCGAAGTTTTCTTTATGACTATTTTCTTTTTCTTTTTAATTTTAGTGGTGGAAATTTTCCCCTCACTATCGACTTCAACAAAATCGTCTTCAATTTCCTCTAATATCGGAATAGTACTTTTACCTTCTTGATAGCTTTCTACTATGAGTGAAGTAATAAGCTCCGTTGTTAATCTAGAGTCATCATTTGAAGGAATTATATAATCAACTCCATCTGGTGATGAATTTGTATCAACAATAGCCAGAATTGGTATCCCAAGGACAAGAGCCTCCTTAACAGCATTCTTTTCATAATTCACATCTACGATAAAGATTGCATCTGGAAGTTTCTTCATATTCCTTATCCCACCTAGGCCCTTTTCAAGTTTTTCATGTGCTCTTGTGAGAGTGAGAACTTCTTTTTTTGATAGCCCCTGTGTATTTTCTTCCTTAAGGGCTTCTTCTAGATTCTCAAGTTTCTTTATTGATTTCGAGATTGTTTTATTATTAGTAAGCGTTCCACCAAGCCATCTATTTGAAACATATGGCATACCACATGTGACGCCTGCATTCATGATCGCATCTTTTACTGATTTCTTTGTGCCGACAAAAAGTATAGTTCCTGATTGTGCAGCCAAGTTCTTAACAAAATCACAAGTGTTCTCGATTAGAGGGATGGTTTTCTCAAGATTAATTATATGAATCCCGTTTCTGTCACCGTAGATGAAGTCCTGCATCTTAGGATTCCAATATTTGGTCTTATGACCAAAATGTGCGCCTGCTTGTAGCAGGTCACGGATGTTTACTTTTTTCATTTTTTTCCTCTTTGGGTTAAACTCCCACAAATCCCAATCAATAACCAAATAAGGGCACCCATTGACTGTGTCGAATTGTGTTCGATATTAATGCAAAATTGCGCTGGGATTTATAACATAATAAACTCCGTGCAACAATAAAAAAGAGAGTAAAATTTTAAGAGAAGATGTCTGTAGAAATAAAAACAATAGAACAACAGGAAAAAATGAGGATTGCTGGAAAACTTGCCTCTGAAGTGCTTGATATGATTGGTGAGCATGTAAAGCCAGGCATAAGCACAATGGAGCTGGATGAAATATGTAATGATTACATTGTTAATACTCAAAAAACAATTCCAGCAAATGTTGGCTATAGAGGCTTCCCGGCAACAACATGCACATCAATAAACCATGTTGTATGTCATGGAATACCTAGCGAAAAACGATTGAAGAATGGTGATATTGTCAATATTGATGTCACTGTAATTAAAGAAGGCTTTCATGGCGATACTAGTAGGATGTTCATTGCTGGAAATACTTCAAATCAAGCAAAAAAATTGATTGATGTCACATACGACTCAATGTGCGAAGGAATAAGAGCTGTAAAACCTGGGAATAAGTTAGGTGATATTGGTCATGCGATCCAAAACTATGCCGAAGGAAATTACTTCAGTGTCGTTAAAGAATATTGTGGTCATGGAATTGGTGAAATATATCATGATGAACCTCAGATTCTTCATTACGGTATTCCTGATACTGGAATGGAACTAATTCCGGGAATGACATTTACCATAGAACCCATGGTTAATTTGGGTGGGCCTGGAGTTAGGCTCTTGTCTGATGGATGGACAGTTGTGACAAAAGATCATTCTTTATCAGCACAGTGGGAACATACTATTCTTGTAACAAATGATGGTTATGAAGTGCTTACTCTCGCTCCCAATGAATCAATATGATTCTTAGATAAATGAATAGTTTGCAATCTTTAGAGTTTGATAATGAGAATAACTTTTCATCCTATGAAGCTAGAAAGAAGGCAATCCCAAGCTTAAAGGAATTTATTCATAAAGAATCTTCTGTAATTGAAGAACTAATAATAAAAAAACCAATCAAAGAAGTTTTATCAAAGAGATGTGAATTGAATGATGCTGTGATCCGCTTTGTGGCAAATCAATTTTTCAATAAGAATGAATCAAAACTTAACATTATTGCGGTTGGCGGGTATGGCAGAGGTGAATTTTACCCAAAATCTGATACTGACTTGCTGATTCTTCTAGATAAAAACAGCAAAAATGATCTGAAAGATAATATTTCAAAATTTCTGACATTTCTATGGGATATTGGTATTGAGGCAAGCCACAGTACAAGAACGATTAAAGAATGCATAAAGGAATCGAGAAGGGATGTTTCTGTTGGTACATCTCTCCTTGAATCTAGATCAATTTTTGGATCAAGAGATCTGTTCAAAGAATTTAAGAAAAAAGTTCTCCTAAAGCAGTCCTGGAAAAACGAAAAATTCTTTGCCGCAAAAATTGATGAGCAGAGTAACCGTCATAATAGATTCAACAACACTGCGTATAACCTTGAACCTAATATTAAAGATGGTCCGGGTGGTTTGAGGGATGCGCACACAATTTTCTGGATTGCTAAAAAGCTTGGGTACACAAGCATTGCTGCTTTAGAGAAAGATAATATTCTAAATAATGAACAGGTTGAGTTACTTCAAGAATCATGGGGTTTGTTATCAAAAGTAAGGTTCGCTCTTCATTCATTGGCTAATCGTTCGGAAGATAGGCTTTTATTCGACTATCAAAGGGTCCTTGCAGATAATTTTGGTTATGAAGACTCTGAACACCTAATGGCCGTTGAGGTTTTCATGCAAGATTACTATAAAGCAGCGAAAACCATTTCGAGATTCAATGAAATATGTCTACAGATATTCGATCAAAAGATTAATGCAAGGCGGTTTATGGCGAAAAAGAATATTAATAAAAACTTTCACATAAGAAATAAGCTGATTGGATTAAGAAAGGGAATAAATTTCAAAGATAACCCAAGCTTACTTCTTGAAATATTTCTTCACTTTCAGGAAAACAATATCACTGGGATTGAGTCTAAAACAATTAACCAGATACTGGAAAATCTAGATCAAATTAATGATGAATTTAGAGCTAATCCAAATAATAAGAAACTATTCATCAAGATACTTAAGGCGCCTGAAGGAGTTACTCATGAGCTCAAGAGAATGAATCTTTATGGTGTCCTAGGCTTATATCTACCCATATTTGGACAAATTGAAGGCAGAATGCAATTTGATCTATTCCATACTCTCACAGTTGACGAACATACCTTAAATGTAGTCAGCAATCTAAGAAGACTAGCCTTAGAAAGGTTTGATCACGAATATCCGGAGGACAGTAAGAAAATGCAGTCTTTAGAGTCACAAGAAATACTGTACTTGGCAGGACTATTTCATGACATAGCAAAAGGCAGGGGTGGAGATCACTCAATTTTAGGAGCAAAAGATGCTGAAGAATTTTGTATCTCACATGGAATGACAAGATACCAATCAAAACTCGTTTCCTGGCTTGTAGAGAATCATTTGATTTTTTCTTTGACTGCCCAAAAGAAAGACATACATGATCCATTGGTTATTAAAGAACTTGCTGAGATTATTGGAGATGAAGAAAGACTAGAGTATTTATTTCTTCTAACGGTTTGCGATGTGAGAGCAACAAATCCAAATTTATGGAATAGTTGGAAAGAAAGACTATTCAAAGATCTTTATCAATTAACAAAAAATGCCCTCAGAATGGGTCTTGAAAATACCCTTGATAAGGAAGAAATTGTTAAAGAGAAAATAGAAATAATGACAAAATATTTAGAGAATCAAGGCCTTGATATCTCTGAACTGGATTCAACAATTGGGAAACTGAGTGAGGAATATTTCCTGAGATTTAATGAGGATGAAATCAATTATCACCTTGAGAGTCTTTTATCAAACAAAGTCAAAGATGAGGAAAATACTATCATTGGACTCAAGATCATTGAGGAAGAAGGTCTGATGTTGCTATTCATTAAAACAGTTATAGATTTTGATACTTTCTCAATAATCACGAATAATTTGGTTGATAAAAATACATCTATTAGAGATGCAAAAGTCATTGAGTTGAATGATGGGAGCTGTATATACAATTTCTATACTGATATGCCCAAAGGTGATGCTTACGATATTGAAAATAAAATAAAATCTTTGATTGATAACTTGAGCTTAAGACTCGAAAAAAAACAAGTAACCAGAAAGAAGAAATTCAAACTACCGAGAAGACTAAGAAGCTTCACAACATCAACAAAAGTAATTTTTTTAGAGGATCATATTCATAATAGGACTGTTCTCGAGGTGGTCTCAATAGATAGGCCAGGTCTTCTTGTTGATATTTCTGAGGTGCTCAGAAAAAATAACATTTGGATCGAGTCAGCAAAGATAGCGACAATTGGGGAAAGAGCCGAGGATGTCTTTTATCTTAAAAATGAATATCAGGATGCCATTCCTCTGGAAATAATAAAAAGATTAGAGTCAGAACTGATTGAGTCGCTGGATAATTAATTTAATTTATTATCGTTAAGAAGATAAGAAAGATTTCTGAAGGTTGGAGGTCACTGTTTATAATTCTTAGATTAGACTGGCTATTTCACTAATAACTATTGATAAACCAAGGAGACTAGAATACCAAGCATAAACAGTAACTAGCTCAACATCCTTGCCCATTTGTTTTGTAATGAATAAGTGAATAAGCACAGAGACTAGGTAGCTGGCACCTATGATTCCTCCTGACTGAATAATAATACTATTGGCAGTTAAGTTATCAGGCGACAAATATAATAGAACACCACAAATCAGTACAAATGTTCCACCGACTGCATTGATCCGGTCTAGACGCATTAAAAGACTAAATTCTGTTTGAGCCAGGTGAAGTATTGTTTCATTTCAGCTAATTGATCTTAAATTTGACCAGACTCCATAAATGGCAAGCATTGTTAGTGAAATTATCACCCATGCTGGCATGCTAAGACCGATAAAGGACCAATCTACGTTTGCACACTCACCTGAACCTGAGAAAACCATCTCAAAAACTTCTGCTAGGGGAAAGTTCTCCATCATAAAATCAAGTCCAGGGCCACACCCAGGAACTTTTTCCGGTGGAAGGTTTTGCAACCAAACATGTCTTGAGGCAACCAGAATGCCTGGAAGGGATGTAATCAAAACTAAAGAACTTACAAAGAGTCTTGATAGTCGGCTATTCAATGGGAGAGTACCAATAAGAAATACTAGGCCAAGCAGAATGACAGAAACCCTTTGAAATATGCACATTGGACATGGCTCTAAACCAAGAACATGTTCAGCATATAATGCATAAGCCATCAAAAGATTACATGCACAAAAACCAAGAAAGCTATGGGTTCTTATCGATAATTTTTTAAAAGCTTCTATCAATTGGCAACCTCATCAAATAGATAATTTGGCTTGAGATTCATGCATTCTATTGTATTACCTTTCTCAAATTGTTCTAGTGCATGATCAATCATAGTCTTTGAATTAAGATATTCTTCTCCTGACTTTTTTAGCATGGACTTTGAATCTATTTTTATATTTGGATATCTAATCAAACCGCTACCGGCAATTAATGCTTCTGTTTCAGAGAAATCTATTTCATTGATATGTGCAACTCGATCTTCAGATAAATTGATAAATTCTTGGCCCTTCAAAGCATATGAGCCTATATATATATTCTCCCTTCCAGCATCTTCTATCAGGATTACTTTCTCTTTATTATTCTGGTACATCATCTCTCTTCCAATAAACTCTAAACTTGAGATTGCAACAATGGGTATATCTAGGACGTAACTTATTGATTTAATTGCACTTATGGAAACTCGAAGCCCTGAAAATCTTCCAGGACCAATGCCTACAGCAAGAAAATCAAGTTCTTTCAAAGAGATGTCAGCGAGTTTCAATAGATCATTAATTCTTTTGAAGATTTCTTTAGCGTGATCAGTTGACTTCTCGATGGACAAATCAAAATAATCACTGCTATTTTTTACTCCGAGACAGAATCGTTTAGTAGACGTATCTATGGCTATGCATTTAGTCATGGTTTAGTTAAAATACATTTCTTAAATTTAGTTGATTTTTCTGAATAATAACAAAAAGATTCAACGAAGTATTAACCATAAATCTATTTAATAAAATAATAACTATGTCTACATCAAATACAGAGCTTCAGAGTTGGGTTAAGGAAGTTTCAGAGATGACCAAGCCAGACAATATTTACTGGTGTAATGGTTCAAAAGAAGAATATGAAGAATTCATCCAGCAAATGCTTGGGACTGGAGACTTGATGAAACTCAATGAGGAAACTTTTCCAAATTGTTACTTGCATAGATCAGACCCATCAGATGTAGCTAGAGTTGAGCATTTAACTTTTATTTGTACAGAAGATTCAGAGGATGCCGGTCCGAATAATAATTGGATGGATCCTAAAGAAGCTCATGAGAAGCTCGATGATTTATTTGAAAATTGCATGGAAGGTAGAACCATGTATGTCATTCCTTACTGCATGGGTCCGATAGGATCAGAACTCTCAAGATGTGGTGTTGAGATAACTGATAGCCCGTATGTTGTTGCGAATATGTATTTGATGACAAGAATGGGTGATGAGGCACTTTCAAGAATTGAAAAAGAAGGGGGATTCGTGAAAGGGATTCACTCTACAGGTGATCTTGATCCCGATAAAAGATTCATCATGCATTTCCCAGATGAAAAAGTTATTAGAAGTATTGGATCTGGCTATGGCGGTAATGCCCTACTCGGAAAGAAATGCCATGCTTTAAGAATTGCGAGTTATCAAGCACTTGAGGAAAAATGGCTTGCTGAACACATGCTGATTGTAGAAATTGAAAACCCACAAGGTGAAATATTTAATATCGCTGCAGCGTTCCCATCGGCATGCGGAAAAACGAATCTTGCTATGTTGATTCCGCCCGATGAATACAAGGGATGGAAAGTAAGAACAATTGGTGATGATATTGCTTGGCTTCATATGGACGAAGCTGGTCAGATATGGGCCATTAATCCAGAGGCGGGTTATTTTGGCGTAGTTCCTGGAACTAACGAAGATGATAATGAAAATGCATACAAAGCGATTCAATCGAATGCAATCTTCACTAATGTTGGCCTAACTGATAATAATGAACCATGGTGGGAAGGTAAAAAAGACGGTAACCCAGTCATAGACTGGAGAGGTGATAAAATTGAGCGAAGTGAAGATGCCGTTTTTGCTCATCCTAACTCTAGATTCACAGTCTCAGCTAAGAATAATCCAAAATACTCTGATCTTGCCGACTCTTCAAAAGGTGTTCCAATTTCAGCCATCGTCTTTGGTGGCAGAAGAAGTGAATTGGCGCCATTGGTATACGAGTCAAAGGATTGGAACCATGGTGTTCTTGTTGGCGCTAGTGTTGGCTCTGAAACCACTGCTGCTGCAATAGGCGAAGTAGGCATCATCAGAAGAGATCCTATGGCTATGAAGCCATTTTGTGGATATAACTTTGCAGATTATTGGACACATTGGCTCAGCTTTTCAGAACGTTCTGAGAATCTTCCAAAGATCTTCCATGTGAACTGGTTTAGGAAAAATGAAAACGGATTCATTTGGCCTGGATTCGGTGACAATTTGAGAGTCCTTGAGTGGATCATAAAACGTTGCAACAACGAAATTGATGCCCAAGAGACGCCCATCGGTTTCCTTCCAAAAACAGAAGATATCAATACATCTGGATTAACGATTACAGATGATGCCATGGAAGAACTCGTTCTTGTTGACAATCAAAAATGGCTCGATGAAATGGCTGGCATCAGAGAGTATTTTGAAGAATATGAAGAAAGGCTTCCAGAGAAGTTACTCGAAGAACATGCTAAAGTCATCGAAGCACTTAATGCTGGGTAACCTTATCTTCAACAAATAATTTCATTGATCTAACAAGATCTTCTGTGCTGATTTTCTTAGACTCTATACCGCCTGCTAAGTTTCTCCATTCTTTTGCACCCGGCATTCCTTTGAACAATGATGTCATATGCCTTGTAATAAAGTGAACGCCTGTCCCACGATTCGATTCTTTGAGAATGTAGTCAAACATCTTTTCAAAGAAATCATTCATTTCCATCGGAATATCTTCATACACGGAGCTTGATATATCTCTTAGAAAGAGTGGATTATTGCAAGCCTCTCTTCCAATCATGACTCCATCGACATATTTAAAATGTTCTTTAATCTCATTGGTATTTTTTATCTCGCCATTTATTTCAATGGTTAGGTCACTGAATTGCTCTTTAATTTTATAGACTCTTGGATAATTGATTGGTGGAATTGTCCTATTTTCCTTAGGACTTAACCCACTAAGAAGAGCCTTTCTGGCATGAAGAATATAATGCTTACAACCATATTTTGAGGTCGTCTCAATGAACTCACAAAGAAATTCATATGAGTCGTGATCATCAATTCCCAATCGAGTTTTAATAGTGACTGGAAGGTTGCAAGCATTGCTAATTGATTCAACCATCTGTCCCACAGTTTTTGGCTCATCCATCAATGCTGCACCAACTTTGCAATTTTGAACCCTTTCACTTGGGCATCCTATGTTTAAGTTTATTTCATTGTAATTGCAATTTTTGATTACCTTTGATGCATCCGAGACAGCAACTGGGTCATTACCGGCTATTTGGATACCAACGGCCTTTGAATCATTATTTTCTTTTTTTAAAAAATTTTTGTCGGATTGATTAATTGCATCCACATGAATCATCGGCGTATACAAAGAAACTTTATCGCATAGCAGAGATGCCATGAAACGGAAATGCCTATCGGTCATTCCCATCATTGGAGCTACAGAAATACGCTTATGCAACATTAGCCAGCAACATCCCTCCACACAAAGTAACGTGTGGCCAGAAAGAAACTAACAACTAACCAAATGAGAACACCTAAAAGGTTTGAATCAAAAGACAATAAACTCAAGCCATCATTTGCAATTCCTCTCAAACTTGATGCAATTACACTCAATGGTAACCACTGAGCAATCGGTTGAATGATTTCTGGTAACGAACTAATTGGGAAGAATACACCTGAGAGTATCAGTTGTGGAAACGTAAATGATGTGACAAGAGGTCTTATTGCCTCCTGTGTCTTTGCGATACTGCCAAAACAAAATCCGAAACATAAGAATATTAATGAGCCGAACATAATCATTCCGTAAAGCGACAATAATCCGCCAATGAGTTGAATATCAAGTACCAGAAGCGCAAACCAAAGAATAACTGACAGTTGTATAAGAACGATGGCTAACCTTGCTAGAACGATGGAAATGATGAAGTCTTTTGGCATAATTGGGGTCACAAAAAGCCTTTTAAGAATGCCCCTCCTTCTATATTCAACCAAGTTGAAACCACTGCCAGCAATACTAAGATTCATCAGCATAAATGCCAATAAGCCGGGTATCAGGAAATCAATGTATCGTTGAGGCCTTGCTTTCATATCGACTATTTCAAGGGAAAACATTGCCTCATTGCCTCTCAGCTCTCTCTCAATTGATAAAAGAGTTTTTTCTATAGATTCTTTGATCCCGTCAAGCTGTCTAACCTGTGATGCGTCTAATATGAGGTTAAGCTTTCCAGTCTGATTTTCATAGTCAAATTGCTCGGGTATTTCAACAATAGCGATCAATTCTCCATCAATCAGTTTAGAGTTTAAATCAGTCTCTAAACCCTCTATTACTTCAAAGGTGGTGTCCTGATCCAATAAAGAACTGAAGCTGATGGACAATTGATTTTGAGCTTTATCGACAATGCCCACTTTAATTGGATCCGGTTCGCCCCCAGTGAACAAAAATACTCCAATGAATGCCATTGGAAAAAAAAGATTAAAGAATATCGATTGAATGTCTCTGAGAAACATCTTGAGAAAAACCATGGCTAGGTAAAGCTGAGACTCTGTAAACATATCAGTCCCTTAATGAGTGTCCTGTTAGATTCAAGAAAACGTCTTCTATGTTTCCGGTCAATGGGATATCTGACGGTTTAGGTGCATATTTCTCAATCAATGCCTTCGGTGTGTCTTCTGCAATCAATTTGCCTTTGTCCATGATTGCGATTCTGTCACATAAGTATTCCGCTTCTTCCATATTATGTGTCGTCAAAACAATTGTCATGCCGGATGCATTGAGGTCCTTTACTAAATTCCATAAATTTCTCTTTGCTTGTGGGTCGAGTCCTGTTGTTGGCTCATCCAAGAAGAGAATTTTGGGGTTATTCACCAAAGCACAGGCAATTGAGAATCTCTGCCTTTGGCCACCCGATAGATGTTGAGTTTTTGCATTTGCTTTATCCAGCAAATTAACTTGGTCTAGCAACTTCGAGTGATCGATGTTTGTAGAATAGAGTTTAGAAAATAAAGTCAGCAGCTCTCCGAGGTCCAACTTATCAAAATATTCGTTACTTTGTAGTTGAACGCCTATCACTTTTTTAACTTCATACGGATCCTTGCTAACATCGATGCCATCAATGATTGCAGAACCGTCATCGATTTCCTTAAGGCCTTCTAACATTTCTAAAGTTGTGGTCTTCCCTGCCCCATTGGGGCCAAGAATTCCATAGACCTCTCCTTTTTGGATTCCCAAGGAGATATAGTCTACGGCATTGAATGTTTTCGTTTTATCGCTTGGCAGGAGATAAGCTTTTTTTAAATCTTTTACTTCTATAATGTTCATAATTTTTTGAATTTTAGCTTCTATGAAGCCAAAAATAAATCAATCCTTGTCCGGTCGACCATAATAAAAGTAATGATCTTTAACCGTTTCTAATATTTCCCTGTTCATTTCTTTCAGCTGATAATGAAAATAAAGAATAAGAGTGGTATTCAATAAAGTCATTCCAAGTATAAATTCAATCATAATAAATCCTCCTAATAAAACCAGATTGGATAAATATCAAACCATTATGTATATTTTTACCTAAGGGTGAGGTCTTTTTTTGGAGAAAAATATATGAAAAGAATAATTGCAATGTCATTTTTACTGGTTTTCGTTGTCTCGTGTGGAGATTCTGAAGCGCCTAGTGAGAATAATGTGACCTTCGATCTTGTTGGATTTGAGTTTTACAATGAGTTCATTCCGTGCGTTGGTGGGTCAGACTTTAATCAAGAGAATGTTGACAAAATGATGAAGGGCTGGAGATCTTTAAATATCTCTGATGACCTTTTGGGTGCATGGGGTTATGTTCCGGCATCTGAGACTAGCCGATTTGAGAATGGCTGGTGGGAACTCTCTTGGGAGTCAAAAGAAGATGCCGATGCTGCTTGGGAAGAATGGGTTCAAGACGAAGAGGCAATGGCGTTTCTTACTCAAAATGAGTCAGTGATGGTTTGCAATGGCGAGGAAAGAGCGTCTTGGGATATGACTTTTCATAGAGATGTATATTCATTTGGGCCGATGACAGAAGACGGGTCATTTTTTACTGAATTTTTTCCATGCAAATACAATGATGGAAAATCATCCGAAGATTTAATGGAAACAATTGTACTCTACAACGAGTGGTTGGATGGA
>NZHP01000017.1 GCA_002691465.1 Gammaproteobacteria bacterium
AAAAGTAATAAAAAAAACTTGAGATAATTGGATATAATCACTATTTCTTATAAAACATTATAGTAAATTGGAAAAAATCATGAATTTTAAAAAAATATTTTTATTAACTTCTCTTCTTGCTTTCACTTCAATTTCTTATGCTGAGTGCACATATCCAAAGAAAAAGTTTGATATACCTTCAGGAAAAAAAGCGACTGAAGCTGAAATGGTTGAAACAATGGGTAAAATCAAAACATTTCAAGAAGATATAGCTGAATATCGCGTTTGTCTTGATGAAGAGCTAGCAAAAGTATCTGAAGATGTTGAAAGTTACGATGAAATAAAACTTATGCAAGTACAAAAGTACAATGCCTCTGTCGAAGATGAAACTAAACTCGCAGAAGAATGGAGCGAAGCTGTCAGAGCCTTTAAATCAAAATAAGGGAAACAAAATGCCAAAAACTGTAACCATAACAGGTGCAGCTGGACAGATTGGATATCAGCTTGCATTTAGGATTGCTTCCGGACAACTTTTGGGAGCAAACAAAAAAATTAATCTAAACCTTTTGGAGATAACTCCGGCTCTAGATGCGCTGAGAGGCGTAGCGATGGAGTTGGAAGATTGTGCATTCGAAACTCTGGGTCAAATAAATATTTCTGATGACCCAAATATAGCATTCATGGATAGTGATTATGGGTTCTTGGTTGGGGCTAAGCCTCGAGGCCCAGGCATGGAGAGAAGTGACTTACTTCAGGAAAATGCAAAAATCTTTTCGGCACAAGGGAAAGCAATCAATGAAAATGCCTCGAGAGATATCAAAGTCCTTGTAGTTGGCAATCCTGCGAATACCAATGCCCTAATTGCAATGTCAAATGCGCCGGACATTGATAAGAATGCATTTACAGCAATGATGAGACTCGACCATAATAGAGCTCTTGCTCAACTTGCTTCTCACTTAAATTGTCATTCAAGTGAACTCTCAAATATGGCAATTTGGGGTAATCACTCAACTACTCAATATCCTGATGTAAGTAATTTAAAGCTTAATGGTGAAAATATAACTTCATTGCTTGATAGCGCATGGGTCAGAGATAATTTTATTCCGGGTGTTCAAAATAGGGGCGCAGAAATCATAAAAGCAAGAGGTTTATCAAGCGCGGCATCAGCAGCTTCAGCTGCTATCGATCATATGAGAGATTGGACTTTAGATACCAAAGTAAATGATTGGGTAAGCATGGCTATTCCGAGTGATGGATCATATGGTGTCAGCGAAGGTATAATCTATTCTTTCCCGGTAATTTGTAAGAATGGATCTTACTCCATAATTCAGAACCTAGAGATTGATGATTTCAGCATGGCCTCAATGAAATTAACAGAGGAAGAGCTACTCGAGGAAAGAGCAGCAATTCAACAGTTGCTGTAAATTTAGACAAGATCAAATTTAATCTGTAAAATCCATAATCCGAAATAAATCGAAATTTTTTAATAGTAGAAAGTTTAATAGGACTAAATGATATTTTTTATAGCCACAATCTTGCTCTTCGCATGGGTAACCTATACAGCAATGGAGCTAAGAAAGGCAACCCTGGTAGCGGGTTTGTTTATTGTTGCTTACATGCTGGTTGGTAACCCAAGTACCATCTATATTTCTATACTTTGGATTCTATTCGGTCTTCTCGTTTCGCTAAACATTCCAGAAATAAGAAGAAATTACATCACAAAAAAAATACTTGATGTTTACAAAGCATTACTGCCAAAAATCTCTAAAACAGAACAAGAGGCAATCGAGGCAGGGAATGTATGGTGGGATGCGGAATTATTTACTGGTAATCCAAATTGGGATGTCCTTAGATCTAACCCTAAGGCAATGCTGCCTCCAGAAGAGCAAGCTTTCTTAGATGGTCCTGTAAACGAGTTATGTGAAATGATTGATGATTGGCAAGTTTCACATAGGGACTACGACCTTCCAGAAGAGGTATACAATTTTATTAAAGAAAAAGGATTCTTTTCTTTTATTATTCCTAAAAAATACGGTGGTCTTGAGTTTTCTCCGCTTGGGCTTATCTACGTCATGGCGAAACTTGGTTCACGAAGTGGAACAGCGGCCTCCATGGTTGGTGTGCCTAACTCACTGGGGCCAGCTGAGCTGCTCATGCACTATGGGACAGATGAACAAAAAGAAGAGTTGCTTCCTAAACTTGCGTCTGGTGAACATGTTCCCTGTTTTGCTCTTACTGGGCCTTATGCTGGATCTGATGCGACGTCTATGCCAGATACAGGCATTGTTTGTAAGGGTGAATTTGAAGGAGAAGAAATTATTGGCATCAAACTTAATTTTAGTAAGAGATACATCACCCTGGCACCAATAGCGACCCTGATTGGTCTCGCCTTCAAAATGCATGATCCAGATCATTTAATTGGAGAAGTCGACGACTACGGAATTACATGTGCTTTACTTCCCAAAGGACTAAAAGGACTTGAAACTGGCAGAAGGCATATACCTATTGGAAATCCTTTCATGAATGGCACCATCACCGGCGATGATGTTTTTATACCCCTTGAATATATTATTGGGGGGGTTGAGCAAGCAGGTCAGGGATGGAAAATGCTTACAGATTGTCTGTCTGCAGGAAGAGCTATTGTTCTTCCGTCGGGAGCTATGAGTGGAGCAAAATCAGCTGTAGCTGTAACAGGATCTTATGCTAGAGCAAGAGAACAGTTTGGAATGCCTATAGCAGAATTTGAAGGCATTCTTGAACCTCTTGGTAGAATGGCAGGAAGATCCTATATTATCTCTTCTACTCTATCTACGACTGCTATGGCTATTGGTGCTGGAGAAAAGCCTTCTGTTATTTCAGCAATTCTAAAATATCACACTACAGAACTTGCTCGGCAGATAGGAATAGATGCCATGGATATCCATGGAGGCAAAGCTGTAATGCTCGGGCCTAAAAATTATATGGCCGGTGGATATCAAAGTACACCTGTAGGTATAACCGTTGAAGGTGCAAATATAATGACAAGAAGCCTGATAATTTTTGGACAGGGTGCGTTTAGATGTCATCCATATGTACTAAAAGAAATTGAAGCAGTAAATATAGAAGATGAAAATGAATCTCTTGAGCAATTTGACCTCCACCTTTTCGGGCATATTGGCCATTCAATATCAAATGCTGTCAGATCCCTAGTAAGGGGATTAACTGATAGGTTCACATCAAGTCCTGTTGAAGGTGAAACGGCAATTTACTATAAGCAAATTAATAGACTTAGCGCTGGATTTTCTTTCTTGACAGACGTATCTATGCTTGTGATGGGCGGAGAATTAAAAAGAAGAGAAACAATCTCAGCTAGGTTGGGAGATGTCTTAAGCTCACTTTATCTTGCAAGTACTTCACTAAAGCACTTTGAAGACACTCCTGAGAAAGATCTGGATCTTGAACTATTAGCATGGAGCCAGAAAACCTTATTAAATGAAGCGCAGGAAAAACTCAGCCAGACATTAGATAACTTTCCAAATAAGTATGTTGCGATGATGGCAAGGTTTCTTATTTTCCCAACAGGTAAGAATTTCAAGGCTCCTAGCATTAAAGAAACTTTGAAACTTGGTAAATTGGTATCTAGAAATACGAAAACAAGAGACAAGCTTATCTATGGAATCTATCAAATTAATGAGCCATCTAATCATTTTGCTCAAATGAATAAACTTTTGGAGCTGTATGAATCATCTTACAAAGATAGATCAGTTATTTTAAAGGCTAAGAAAAAGGGGTTGATAAATGGTTCTACCTTTGAAGAACTTCTTAGAAATGCGGCTGATGAAGGAATAATTAGTGTTGATAAAATCGAAGAACTCAAAGAATATAATGATCTTGCTGACGATATCATCAATGTAGACGATTTTTCTCAAGAGGAAGTTGATCAACTAAGATAGTTATTTTATACCTGAAAGTAATTCAAACCTCTTGAATCTAGAATTTCACACACTTCTTCTATTCTGAGGCTTTCGTTGCTAATCAAAAGTCCTAAATCTCCTCCACCAGATCCAGATGGTTTATAAAAAATCCCTTCGCTCTCCGCAAACCTAATCATTTCATTATGATTATCAAAAATTCCAATATTAAGCTTTCTATCTAAATCTAATAATAAATCGTTGTATGCCCTAAGATGATTGAGTATTAAGTTACTGTCTTTTTTAGAGATGAAAGAATGAATATAATCCAATTCCATCTTCATCTTTTCGGCTTGCTTTAAAAAATAAGATGGATACTCTTCTTTTCCGGCTTGATACCTGTCAATCATTCTTGATGTCTCTATGGATGTATCATTTAAAACTGCAATCACAATCAAATCATCCGGAATATTAACTTGTTCATATTCAAGTTTCTTATTATTTGTGAGCCTGCAAGACAAAGCTCTTACTTCTTCATAAGATGCAACAACATCAAAGCCACTCCCTTTTGAATTTTGAGCATTTCTATGGGTTTCAATTGAATAATCAATAATTTTTTGAGGAGTAAGCCTCATCTCATAAAATTTATTGAAAGCCTTTGTAATCGCTACAGAAATTGCTGCGCTCGAGCCGATACCAATCTTCTTTTTCTCAAAGAAAAATTCATTTGTGTCAATGCTTATAGTTTTTCCTGTAAAGGTTTTTTTAAATTTTCTTATCGACTGCTGTAAAATGCTTCCCAGTTCCTCAGGATCCTCTTTGAGCCAGTTAATATTTAAATCATCATTTAGCATAAAAGGATATGAGTTATTACTTAAAGACGAATTGAATAAATTGTGTGGCTTATTATTGTCACTTAATGAAACTCTTGCCTCTTGAGGAGTAGAAAGAATTATGGATTTCCCGCCTTCAAGAGCCATGTATTCGCCGGTAAAAAATACTTTACCTGATGCTTTAGTATCAATTTTCATTAACTACTCTTGGTGACCCTCCAATTCCTGCATGAATAATTTCAATTACGTCTGTTTTTTCTATAATCTTTTCTTTAATGGCATTAGATGAACTGGGATCACAAATAATTTTAACCTGGGGGCCGGCATCAATAGTGTAAAAGAGCTTGTGCCCTAAAACTCTTAAATTCTCTACCTCAGTGACACAACTTCTGGTCACGTCAGTCTTATATACAATCGAAGGACTTGAGGTTTTCATCACCTCATGCATGAGTTCACAATTTTTTTCAGTTACTCTCTCTAACTTTAAGATATTTTTCTCTCTAATAGCCTCCAATGCCTCATTGATATGCTCTTGATTAATATCAAGCCAATGATTATAAATAGTTGATGTTTTCCGAGAAATTTCCATGCCTTCTCTTGAGCTGATTTTTTTTGATTCAGTTGAAGCGATACAAATTAATACATCAAGGGGCCAATCTGATTTACCTAGGATTTGTGAGCATCTATAGCTGCGATTTTGATCCATTAAAACAAATCCTCCTAAGAGGGATCGAGGGGCTGAGCCTGAACCTAACATGCATGCTTTTACTCTGTCACTCATTTTCAATTCGATGTCATAATGTGCTTCATAAGCGGTTACAAGAGATGCTATCCCAGATGCTGATGAAGCAAGTCCAGATGAGGTGGGGAAATTATTTTCTGATTTTATAACTAGAAAATCATTAGACTTCGAGATTTTTGATAGATATTGCAAGGACGGAATAATTTTTGATATGTCCTGCTCTTCTTCTCCATTTATAAATAACCTATGTTGCTTAGATGATAAATTTTTATATATTTTTGTTTTTGAGTGCATTGAGTCAACAGTTATAGAAATAGAGCTCATTGCAGGCATGTTTTGATCAATATCTTTCTTTCCCCAATACTTCACTAAGGCAAAATTTGGATGTGCAATGGCTGTTGTTTGTGTCAAAATTTCTCTCTTATCCAGATAATTTTAGGCTTTTAAAGTAGTATACTTTACCACTGCATATTGTAGAAAATTCAGTTTAATTTATGGCTTCATTCAAAACAAAAATCCCAGAGTATAAGAAATTGGTCGATGATTTTTTAGATAATAGTCTCCCAAACCCAAATCAATCACCCCAAAAACTCACTCAAGCAATGTTCTATTCTGTGATGAATGGTGGAAAAAGAATTAGGCCTTTGATGATGTTTGCCTCAGCAGAGACATTGGATATAAATTTTCATGATGTCCTTCCCTATGCTGCATCAATTGAACTGCTTCATTCATTCTCTCTTATTCATGATGACTTACCATGCATGGATGATGATTCTATGAGAAGAGGACAACCAACCACTCATATTGAATTTGGCGAAGCCACAGCAACATTAGCGGCAGATGCATTGCAATCTTTAGCATTTCAAAACATGGCTCTAGCAAAACTTCCCGAATCAAAAACTTCTCATCTTAAACTTATTTCTATGATCGCAGAGTCAATTGGCTCTTCTGGAATGGCGGGGGGGCAATCCCTAGACTTAGACTCTGAAAATAAAAAATTAAACACTAAGAGTGTTGAAAATATCTATATGCTCAAAACTGGAAGATTGCTTCAAGCGTCAATTTTAACTCCTACATATTTCAAAGAATTAAGCGAAGAAAAGATTACGGCACTCAATGGTTTTTCTAAAGCAATCGGTATCGCCTTCCAAATACAGGATGACATAATCGAAGCCGAAGGAGATTTTGAGACGATTGGTAAATCAGTTGAGTCTGATAAAAATAAAAACAAGGCAGCTTATCCAATACTTTTTGGCATAAATCAGTCAAAAAAAAGGGTGGAAGAGCTTTATCAAAAAGCGTGTGATTCGCTTTCAATATTCAGAGGTAACTCAAGCTCTCTTGAGGAGATGGCAAAAATTATCATCAATCGAAAATTATAGTTACTGCCTAGTGCCTATGCCTTTTTTTAGTAAAATTACAGCAGAAAAAAATAAGATAATAAAAAAAATAATAATCATCATTAAAGCATTCTGAATTGAGACATCAGAAATTCCAATGACGCTGTATCTCATTGAATTGATCATATAAAGGATTGGGTTGAATTTTGAAACAGTTTGCCAAAATTCAGGAAGCAAATTAACTGTGTAAAAAACTCCGCCCAAATATGTCAAAGGAGCCAAAACGAATGATGGGATCACAGCAATATCGTCAAATTTTTTCGCAAAAATTGCATTTATTAATCCTGCCAAGGAAAAGACTCCTGCTGTCATAATGATCACAAACAAAGTCATTATGGGATACTTGATATTTATTTGAGTAAAAAATAATGCGATAAAGGTCACAACCACTGCAACAGATAACCCCCTTATTATTCCGCCAGCAAGATATCCAATTACTATTGATACTTCACTCAAGGGAGAAACCAACAGCTCCTCAATATGGCCCTGGATCTTTGCGTTAAAAAAACTGCCAACGACATTTCCATAGGAATTCGTTATAACGGACATCATGACAAGTCCAGGCGCTATGTATTCCATATATGGATATCCCTCCATTTCACCTATTCTTTTCCCAATTAATGTTCCAAATATTATGAAATACAATGACATAGTGATGCCTGGTGGGATGAGAGTCTGAACCCAGATTCTTAAAACACGAGTGGTTTCTTTTCTCACGAGTGACATCATTCCAACAATTTGTGTTCTCATGAACGATCTCCTGTTTGTCCCTGTGTAAGATCAAGAAAAAGTTCTTCGAGTCTACTATTTTTGTTTCGTAGGCTTAGTACTTTAACTCCCTGCTTTTCTAAAGAAATAAATGCGCTGTTTATGCCCTGATCTTGAGTCACTGTAATTTCAATTTCATGAGGAGAATTTAAATCTGTTGAATAACCTTCGATGATTGGTTTTTCATTAAGTGGTTTTTCAATATTGAGAATAAAGACTTCTGTCTTAAGTTTTTTTAATACATTTTGCATTGAATCATTTTCTATAATTTCACCCTCGTCAATAATCGCGACCTTATTACATAACTGCTCTGCCTCTTCAAGGTAGTGGGTCGTTAAAATAATTGTTGTTCCACTTTGATTCAATTCCCTAAGAAAATTCCACATCATTCTTCTGGTTTCAATATCTACTCCAGCAGTTGGTTCATCTAAGAGCAGCAACTTTGGACGGTTGACGAGCGCTCGAGCAACCATCAGTCTTCTTTTCATTCCTCCCGATAAACTTCTTGCATCGGTTTTTCTTTTATCCCATAGCTGCATCTTTTTAAGATACTGTTCCGCTCTTTTCTTGCCTTCATTTCTGGTGATTCCATAAAATCCAGCTTGATTAACAAGAATATTGAAGTTGTAATCAAAAAGATTCAAATTAACCTCTTGAGGTACAACCCCTATACATGACTTTGCCTTGGCTAATTCTTTATCTATGTCATAACCAAAAACCTCTATTGATCCTGAAGATTTATTTACAAGAGATGTAATAATTCCTATAGCTGTTGTCTTACCTGCACCATTCGGCCCAAGTAGAGCAAAAAAGTCTCCTTTCTGAACATCAAAACTGACAGATTTTAGGGCTTGCACTCCACTTTTATATTTTTTTGAAAGATTTTTTATTGATAAAGCATGCATACAAAATGCATTTTGCACCTTAATGAAAATAAAGCAATAATGTTGCCTTAAATTAATACTATTTAGTAAGCAAATGACACAAATTTGGCATAAAACAGAATTAGATAGGAAAGCTATCATTGAAAAAGCTCATGAGAACACGCTTGTTGAAACATTGGACATAAAAATAACAGAAATTGGTGATGACTATATCAAGGGTACAATGCCAGTAGACTCGAGAACAAAACAGCCGGCTGGGCTGCTTCACGGTGGGGCTTCAATGGCACTTGCAGAAACGCTTGCGAGTACTGGCGCATATCTTTGTGTAGATCCTGAAAAATATAGAGTAGTTGGGCAGGAAATTAATGCCAATCATGTCAGGCCAGTAATATCAGGACATGTAACAGGCATTGCTAAACCAGTTTTTCTTGGCAAAAGAAGTCAAGTTTGGGAAATTAGAATTTATAAATCTATGGAAGAATTCAGTGATAAAACACTTTGTTGCATTTCCAGAATGACTGCTCAAAGGATTGACGGGGTTCAATCATAACCACTCTTTTATTTTTCATAACTGCACTCCTTTATGCAACTGTCGGCTTTGGTGGTGGGTCTACATATAATGCGCTTCTGATACTCGCAGATTATGACATCAAACTTATCCCAATAATTGCGCTCTCATGCAATATAATCGTTGTTCTCGGAAACTCTTTAAGATACTGGAAAAATAACCTTATTCCCTGGAAATTTTCAATTCCATTAATTACTGTTTCTGTACCAGCGTCATTCATTGGAGGATCAATTCATATTAGTGAAATGGTCTTTATCCTATTGCTAGGAATAAGTCTTATTTCCTCTGGATTTTTAATGTGGATCAAACCAAATGAATATCATCCAAATGAAAAAGATATAAAGTATCAAGACTCTCTGAACATTTTTATAAGCCTTCTACTTGGACTCTTGGCAGGTATAATTGGCATTGGTGGCGGCATATTCTTCGCGCCAATCCTTCATCTTCAGAATCATCTGCCCTCGAAAAAAATCTCAGCTTTCTCCAGTTTGTTTATTTTGTTAAATTCTATTTCTGGTTTACTGGGTCAAATTTTTAAAAATATAAATACAAACATCAGTTTTGATCTGAATGAGTATATTTTTCTGATTGCAGCAGTCTTTATTGGAGGGCAAATTGGAAATTATTTTGGAGTAAGAATTTTTTCTGGATCAATTGTTCGAAGATTAACATCTCTATTGGTAATATACGTTGGAATAAGATTAATCTTAAGCATTTGATAGGGTACTCATGGCAGATTTATTAAAAATACAAGTTATTTATTTTGCAAAAATCAGAGAATTGACAGGATTAACTCAAGAAACTTTTATAATAAAAAAAGGGTTTACGCCAAGCAATGTGCTCGGGTTAATCGAAGAAAAACATTGTATTGTCCTTGGAGTGAATTTTAAAATTGCAATCAATGATGAATTCTCAGACTGGGATTTCGAGTTAAGAAATGGAGACAATCTGGTATTCATCCCGCCAGTAACAGGTGGATGAATAAATTTAAAATCACATCCGATATCATTGAAATTGAGACAAATAAATCTATTGGTCGGGGCAAGGCTATAGGAGCACGAGCATTATTTGAAGGTATTGTGAGAAATAGTAATGAAGGACAGGAGGTCATAAAGCTTGAATATGAATGCTATGAATCTCTCGCTATTAAAGAAGGTAATCTAATATTAGATGAGGCTACAAAACAATATGCCTTGAATGATGCTTTTTGTGTTCACAGAATCGGTTCGTTAGAAATTGGTGAGACTGCAGTCATAGTTATCACTGCTAGTAAACACAGAGATGAGGCCTTCAGAGCTTGCCGCTATATAATTGATGAAGTTAAGATCAGGGTTCCAATATGGAAGAAGGAACATTACATTGATGGAGAAAGTGGCTGGCTAAAAGGAGCAGGTTAAAAGTTATGTCCCCTTCCTATGCAATAATAATCAAATCCAGCATTATTCATTTCATTTGGCTCATACACATTTCTTAAATCAAGAAATATTTTGCCTTTCATTTTATTTTTCAATAGCTGAAGATCGAGGTCTTTATATTGATTCCATTCCGTCATGAGGATAACTGCATCAGCTCCATCTGCCGCTTCAAAAATATCTGGGAAGTACTCGATTGCTTTTGGTAATAAAGTTTGCGCTTGTTCAATACCTTCTGGATCATGGGCTCTAACTATAGCGCCAGCTTCAACTAGAGGCGGCAATATTGTCAAGCTTGGTGCATCCCTCATGTCATCTGTTTCAGGCTTAAAAGTTAATCCAAAAACTGCAATGACTTTTCCTGATTCATCACCGCCTAAACTATTTCTAATTTTTTTGATCATGCTTTCTTTTTGCATTGAGTTAATTTCAACAACTGATTTAATGATCTTGTTATCAAGCTCAAAATCTTCGAATGTTTGAATTAGGGCTAAAGTATCTTTAGGAAAGCATGAGCCCCCATATCCTGGACCAACTTGTAAAAATTTTGCTCCAATACGATTATCTAATCCCATTCCTTCAGCGACTGAGTGTATATCTGCTCCTGTTTTTTCAGAAAGCATTGAGAGCTCATTTATAAAACTAATTTTTGTTGCTAAAAAAGCATTAGAGGCATACTTTATCAACTCAGCACTCTCTAAGTTTGTGAAGAAAATAGGCGTCTTTATCAAGCTTGGAGTTTGATATAACGACTTCATTATTTCCTTTGCCTTCTTTGATTCAACACCAATTACGACCCTATCAGGCCTCATAAAGTCTTCTATTGCAGAACCCTCTCTAAGAAACTCGGGGTTAGAAGCAACATCAAAATCTGCATTTGGATTGGATTTTTCAATTATATCTTTAACTTTCTGTGCAGTTCCAACAGGCACAGTTGATTTATTAACAATAACAGTATATTTGCTAATACTATTTGCAATCTCTTCAGCTGCAGCAAACACATATTTCAAGTCAGCATGGCCATCGCCTCTCCTCGATGGTGTGCCAACTGCAATAAATATAAGATCGGCCTTTTCAGCAGCAGATTTAAGATCTGTTGAAAATTCAAGATGTCCGGACTTAAGATTTTTCTCAACAATCTCATCTAATCCTGGTTCATAAATTGGAATCTTCCCCTCTTTTAGTGCTTTGATCTTTTTGTCGTCTTTATCGACACATATGACCTCAGCACCAAACTCTGAAAAACAAGCGCCTGATACTAAACCCACATAACCAGTTCCAACCATGACAACTTTCATCTTTTTATCCTAATAGAGAGAGCAAATAATTACTTTGATAAGAATTCTCTCTCAGCTAATTCTTTTGAAACAGCTATCATATCCTCAAATGTTCTTGTGCTAGGTCCGTTGGCTATATATTTTCCGTTTATAATCATACTTGGTGTGGATCTTATTTTATATTTTCTGGTTAATCTTTGAGCGCGGTTGATCTTGCTTTCAACAGTGAATGACTTAAAACGACTTTGAAATTCTTGTTCAGATACTCCATGTTTTTTAAATAATGCATAAATCTCATCTTCATCCATTAACATTTTCCGATCAAGATGAATTGCACGATAAACTTCTGTATGCATTACATCTAAATTACCCAATGATTCAGCAGTGTAATATATTCTTGCGTGCATTTTGTAAGCGTCATTAAAGATGACTGGCATTTTCACAACATCGATATAATCTGCCTTTGAAAGATCAAACTGATCAAGATAAGGCTCAAAATTAAAGCAGTGATTGCAAGAGTAAGCAAAGACCTCTAGAACCTCTACTCTATTATCTTCAGCAACAACCTTTTCAGCCAGGCCAAGCTTTTTATAATGACGACCTTCTTCATAGATTGAGTGATTGTCAGCATAGCCAATTGTGAAAAATAGTGCCGAGACTAAAATAATATGGCTCTTTGCTTTTTTAAAGTAGTCAATCATAGATTATCGTCCCAATGCTTGAATATACTCTGCGACCGCATTCATTTCTCTCTCTGTCATTCTAGGCGCTATTGATTGCATCATATTATTGATTCCAGCTTCTCGATTCCCATTTGCATATTCGTTAAGAGCAATGATTGTATATGATGCATGCTGACCAGCAAGTACCGGATATCCTGCACCTGGATTCCCCTTACCATTGGGTCCATGACAAGCTATGCAGGCTGCAACACCGTTCTGAGTTCCACCCCTGTATATGCTTTCGCCTTCTTTCGCTAACTCTTCATCATAGGTGAGAGGAGCAGCTTTTTGAGAATGATAATAGGCTGCTAGATCCTCAATATCTTGTTCACTCAGACTCATCGCCAGAGGATACATAATTGCATTTTTCCTCATCTGATTTTTATATGATGTGATTGATTGAATGAGATATTTCTCATGTTGTCCAGCCAAGCTTGGCCAATCAGGATTAATGCTATTACCATCTTGTCCATGGCATGCAGCACACACTACTGATTTTGCTTTGCCAGCCTCAGGATCGCCATTTGCCATGCCTGAAGGTGGATTTACCAAAATAACTAGCATGAAACAAAAAATTGATGAAAATTTAGTCACGCTTTCTTTCATTTCCCTCTCTAAAACTCTAGTATTCATAACTGACGGCCATTATCCCTTTTAAATCTTGTAATTGAAAGTTTGAATTATATAAATAATGTGAATTTATTCGAAATGAATTTTAATAAAACAAAATTTATGAAAAGCGCTTCCAATATCTCTGAATCTCCAGAAGATATTGGGGCTGAAGTTGCCTTTGTTGGTCGATCTAATTCAGGTAAATCCTCAGCAATCAATGTCATAACAAATCAAAAGAATTTAGCTCGGATAAGTAAAACGCCTGGAAGAACTCAACTTATTAATTTTTTTGAAATTGAAGAAAAAAAACGTCTAGTGGATCTGCCTGGATATGGATATGCAAAAACCTCAAAAAAACAACAGAAGGAATGGGGATTTATGATCAGTGAATATGTCAAATATCGACATACCCTGAGGGGTATTATTCTTATCATTGATATCCGACGTGGAATTATGGAATTGGATCATGCTTTCCTGAATTTCTACCTTCCTCTAAATAAGCCGCTTCATATTCTCTTAACAAAGTCAGACAAACTCAAAAAACAAGCCTGTAGGAAATCGTTTGATTCCGTTCGATCCATTGTTGATTCAGTTGCGAGTGTTCAGTTGTTTTCGTCATTGAAGAAATCAGGCACAGAGGAGGCAAAGGCCAAGATTCTTGAATTACTAAAATCTTGAATCAGTGGGCTTCATCCCAATTATTTCCAATATCGGCATCGACCTTTAAATCAACATCAAGCTTAAAGATTTCTGACATAATGCTTGTAGTAAGGTCAGACAACTCATCCGATTGGGCCTCATTAACCTCGATCACTAGCTCATCGTGAACCTGCATGATGATTTTTGCATCAAACGACTCTTCTTTGATTTTTCCATGTAAATCAATCATAGCCATTTTTATCAAATCTGCCGCTGTACCCTGCATGGGCGCATTAATCGCACTCCTCTCTGCATACTGTCTCCTTTGGTAATTAGATGATTCTATGTCAGCCAAATAGAGTCTCCTTCCAAATACTGTTTCTACATAACCCATTTTCTTAGCGCTCAGTTTTGTTTCGTCCATGTATTTTTTAACCTGCGGATACCGATCAAAATATTGTTCAATGTAATTTTGTGCTTCTGCTCTTGTAATCTGCAATTGCTTCGATAGACCAAATGCAGACATACCATATATTAGGCCAAAGTTTATCGCTTTCGCTGAACGCCTCTGATTAGCTGTCACTTCGTCAATATTTGCGGAAAATATTTCTGCCGCTGTGGCCTGATGGATGTCTTGACCTTTTGCAAAAGCATCCATTAATCCTTTGTCTTTTGAGAGATGAGCCATGATCCTGAGCTCAATCTGTGAATAGTCTGCAGCCAAAATTTTATAGCCATCTGGTGCAATGAATGCTTCTCTTATTCTTCGACCTTCTTCCGATCTTATAGGAATATTTTGAAGGTTGGGATCGGAAGACGACAATCTTCCAGTTGCAGTCACTGCTTGGTGATATGAAGTATGCACTCTACCTGTTTTGGAATTGACCATTTTGGGTAATTTATCGGTATAAGTGGATTTTAGCTTTGATATGGCACGATAACTTAGAATGTCCTGAACAATTGGGAAATCCATTGAAAGCTCCTGAAGCACAGACTCAGCGGTTGAAGGTTGACCCTTTGGCGTTTTTTTAATTACTGGCAAACCGAGTTTCTCGTAGAGGATTTCTTGCAGTTGTTTTGGTGAGCCTAAATTAAAATCCTCGCCTGCATTTTTTTGAACTTTTTTCTCAAGTTTGAAAATCTTGGCCTCAAGCTCTTTGCTTTGTTGATTCAATTTTTCTGAATCAATCAAAACGCCGTTTCTCTCAATATCGCCCAGTGTGTATATGAGTGGGCCCTCGATCTCAGAATAGAGCTTTTCAAGCTTTGTTTCTTTTTGTACCAACGGCTCAATGTGCTCATAAAGCTTAAGAGAAATGTCAGCATCTTCAGATGCATAATCTGATGCTACCTCTATTGGTACCTCTGAGAATGGTACTTGCTTAGCGCCCTTGCCAGCAACATCTTCGTAAGAAGTTGGGTTAATATTCAGGTATCTCTTTGAAACAGCATCCAAATTATGTCTCGTGATGGTGCTGTTATTCACATAAGAAAATAGCATTGTGTCCAAAAGCTTTCCTCTCAAATCAATGCCTAGATTCTGCAAGATGTGTCTGTCATATTTCAGGTTATGCCCAATTTTTGGAATTTCACCTGACTCTAAAAAAGGCTTTAAAGTTTCTAAGACAAGATGCTCCTCTAGTTGTTTTTCTGCGCCTTCGTACTTGTGGTTTATTGGAATGTAAAAAGCTTCATTTGGCTTCAATGCAATTGAAACACCAACCAATTCAGCATGCATATAATCTAAGCTTGTCGTTTCTGTATCAAATGAAATATAAGGAGCCTTTCTCATAACCTCTATAAGTTCATCTAGCTCATTCTTTGTCCTTATTGTTTGATAATTGCTTTCGACAACTGATTTCTTTTCGGGTAATTGGATATCAAATTGCTTGATCAGTCCATGCAAGCCTAAATCACTGAGTTGATCGTATAAAAGCTCCTCATTCGACTCTCCTATGACTAAATCAGAGACATTAGAATCCGTTTGAACATCGCATTTTATAGTGACCAAAGTCTTGAATAAATCCAACTGATCCAAGGCTGCAATGAGATTCTCCCCTATCTTACCTTTGATTAGATCAGCATTTTGAATCACGCCGTCTAAAGACCCATACTGATTGATCCACTTGATGGCTGTCTTTGGACCAACTTTTTCTACGCCTGGAATATTATCAGATGTATCGCCGGCCAAAGTTAAGTAATCAATAAATCGCTCTGGCAAAATTCCAAATTTCTCCAAAACCTCTGCTGGACCCATTCTTTTGTCCTTCATTGTGTCAATGAGGTGGATATTATCTGTGACCAACTGCGCCATATCCTTATCACCAGTTGCGATCAATGTTCTGATGTTTTTTTTCTCAGCCTCCATGGCAAGGGTTCCAATCACATCATCAGCCTCTACTCCATCGATTGCAATAAGTGGAAGTCCAAGATTGATTATGGCCTGATGAAGAGGTTCAATCTGTGCAATTAAATCCTCGGGAGTTTTCTGTCTGTTAGCTTTGTATTCAGGAAAAATATCATGTCTAAAGGTTTTGACCGGTGTATCAAAAATAACCGAAAGATAATCTGGTCTCTCAGATTTAATGAGTTTTTGAAGCATGTTCAGAACACCGTAGATCGCACCCGTCGGTCTTCCATCTGATGATCTCAAATCAGGCAATGCATGGAATGCTCTATACAAATAAGAGGAACCATCGACCAGTAATAGCTTCTCTTTACTCATTCGGAATCAGTGAGTTTTCTGTAATATCAATTCTGAGGTCTTTCTTCTGATCTGGCAAATAAAGCTCTCCTGTTTGTCCACATGAGATGAGGGAGACAACCAGTGTAAAAATAAAAATTTTGGAAAGTAGATTCTTCCTTTGCATATTCCTCAATCATACAGTCTAATTGGTTTGATAGAAAGGTGTGAAAATGGCGATAAAAGAATTTACTTGGGAAAACTCAAAAGCTGAATTTGAGTCAAAAAATCTTATTGGTTTAGATCTTGAAACAACCGGGATAAATCGAAATATTGAATACGAAAGACCCACATCAGCAGCCATTTTAGAGACAAATCTAACATTTGAGTCGCCCGATATCATCATTGATGACAAATGTCGTCTGCCACATCATATTCTTCCAGATGCAGGGGCGTTGAATGTGACAAATATCAATCCATTGGAACTAATGGATGAGCCCTTGTCCCTATTTGATCTCATTAAAAAAATTGCTCGCTATTTAGAGAAAAGCTATGAGAAGGCTTTGGTAACCTACAACGGAGCTGCCTATGATTTAATAATCCTAAGACACTCCTTTTTTGCACATCTTTTTGATCCGTATTTATTGGTTAAAGCAGCAGAAGACCGACTGCACATTGATCTTTATTCTCTTGTTCAAACCACTTTTTGCTTTTTTCCAAATAGAATTGCTTTCCACAAAAATCAAGATGGAAAAGTTATTTTAAAACAAGAAGTGATGGCCACAACAAATGGCATAGATCCTGGCGATGCTCATGCCGCTGTGGATGATGTCAAAACACTTTTAAAGCTTGCTGAGCTCATAGAAGAGAAAGTACCCGAAGTATTTTATTCATCCTTGGCATCTGGCAATAAAAAAAGGGTGATTGAGTTGATGTCAGAAAATCTCTTCTTGAATTATGGAGAAGTGAAATACAAGGAGCGAATTCCGGTAAAGAGAACTCCCACCTTTATTTGCCAAGATCCATCTTACGCCAATAATCTTATTCTCTTTGATCTATCATTTAATCCTGACGATTATCTTTATATGACGCCAGAGGAAATTGCTTCAATATTGAATAAAAAAGGATCTCCATTTTTCAACATAAAAGCCAATGGAAGCCCTGTTCTGTTGCCAGGAAATTTATGTGAACTGAACGGATTATCATTTGATGAAGCGAGATCAAGAGCCAACAAAATCCAAGAAAATATTGGTTTCAAAGAGTCCGTGGTCATTGCGTGCGATATCAATGCAAAAAAAAGAACGCCTTGGGAAAAACCGGATTATTCTGAATCCCAAATTTATTCAAAATTCATCGATTCACATGACAAACTTCTCAGTAAGGCATTTTTAGAATCAGAGTCTAATGAAGACAGAGTCAACATTATTCATCAAATGAATGATGGACGTTTAATTGACTTCGCAAAACGTTTATTGGCATCTGAGGATCAAAACTGCGATCCAGTGATCAAAATGAACTACCAAGAATTTGAAGCAAAAAGGCTTTTGAGCGATGATGATGTCCCATGGAGAACTCTCAATGATGCAAGGAAATCCATGGAAAATGTTGCAAAACGGATGACGGTGAATGAAACCATTATGAGCGCGACAAAGACATACTACGATATAGTGGAAAAGGAACTAAGGAGATAAATATGAACTTCGATTATTCAGAAAAAGTTTTGGATCTCATGAGTAAATTAAATGCCTTTATGGATGAAAATATTTATCCCAATGAAGCAGCTTATGCTGAACACTTCAAAACAACAGAGGACAAATGGAAAGCAGCGCCAATCATGTCTGAACTCAAATGCAAAGCCAGAGATGCAGGACTTTGGAATCTTTTTCTTCCAGACTCAGAAAATGGTGCTGGACTAAATAACCTAGAATATGCGCCGCTTGCAGAAATCATGGGACGTGCACCATGGTGTTCGGAAGCTTTCAACTGCAGCGCACCAGACACTGGGAATATGGAAGTACTGGATCGGTACGGCACTGATGAGCATAAAAATGAATGGTTAAGTCCTCTCCTGAATGGTGAAATCAGATCGGTCTTCTGTATGACAGAGCCTGCTGTGGCTTCATCAGATGCAACAAATATTGAGTCGCCAATTGTAAGAGACGGTGACCATTATGTGATCAATGGAAGAAAATGGTGGAGCTCAGGTGCAATGAATGAAGATTGCAAGCTCATCATATTCATGGGTAAAACTGATCCGGATAATCCAAGCAGACATAAACAACAATCGATGATTCTTATACCAATGGATACGCCTGGCGTGAATGTAATTAGACCGCTTTCAGTATTTGGCGGATATGACTATCCACATGGGCATGCAGAAGTTGAATTTAAAGATGTGAAAGTTCCAGTTGAGAACATGCTTTTAGGAGAAGGAAGAGGCTTTGAAATCGCTCAAGGCAGGCTTGGCCCAGGAAGAATTCATCATTGCATGAGGCTAATTGGCATGGCGAGCAGAGCTCTCGAAATGATGTGTATAAGAGCAGAAAAGAGGATTGCTTTCGGTAAGCCCTTGAGCGCACAAGGCTCAGTGAGAGAGTCGATTGCAGTTTCTGCGAGCGAAATCGAGCAGTCAAGGTTACTCACGCTTAAGGCTGCTGACAAGATGGATAAGTATGGAAACAAAGAGGCAAGCGATCTAATCAGTATGATTAAAGTTGTGGGGCCAAGAATGGCGTGTAATGTCATTGACAGAGCTATACAAGTTCATGGTGGTGGTGGTGTCTCGGATGACTTTTTCTTGGCAGAAGCTTATGCCCATGCAAGAACCCTGAGATTGGCTGATGGCCCAGATGAGGTGCATTTGGCGTCCCTTGCAAAAAAAGTGCTCAAACAGGAAGCGATGATTGACGCAGGAAGGGCCTAATAATCTTGGATAAAAATTCTGTTCATTCGCTTGATCATCAGAAGCTTTCTGAGTTTCTAACTAACAATCTTCCTCAAACAGGTGAGTTAAAAGAAATTAGTAAGTTTGGAACTGGCCAATCAAATCCAACTTATCTCTTGATAACTTCGAATGGGAAATACGTCTTAAGAAAAAAGCCGCCAGGAAAGTTGTTGCCTTCTGCTCATGCAGTTGACAGAGAGTACAGGATCATAAAAGCTCTGGAAAAAACATCGGTTCCAGTTCCAAAAACTCTGATGCTTTGCGATGACGAAGAAGTGATCGGAACCATCTTTTATCTCATGGATCATGTTGACGGAAAAATTCACTGGGATCCAACATTGCCAGAATTAGATTCAAGTGACCGAAAAGAAATCTATCAACAAACAGTCGATGTATTGGCAGCGCTTCACTCTATCGATGTTGAGAAAGAGAGACTGATGGATTTTGGAAAACCAGGAAATTATTTTCAGCGTCAAGTTGGTCGATGGATAAAGCAGTATCGTGCAGCAGAGACTGAGACATACTCTGAGATTGAATCATTGATTTCTTGGCTTGAAAAAAATATGCCTGACGATGATGGCATGATTTCCATCGTTCATGGTGATTATCGTCTGTACAATATGATCTTCAGTCACTCTGAGAACAAGATTCTGGCTGTTTTAGATTGGGAACTATCAACAATCGGTCATCCTTACGCTGACCTGGCTTATCAGTGCATGAACTGGTATATCCCAAAAATAGGCATTACCCCGGGATTATATGGACTTTCTTTAGATGGAACAGGTATTCCAACCGAAAAAGAATATGTTGATTCATACTGCAAAAAAATGGGAATTGATCACATTCCAAACTGGCCATTTTATCTTGCTTTTGGGTTCTTTCGATTGGCTGGCATTGCGCAGGGTGTCTATAAGAGGTCTATTATGGGAAATGCTTCAGCAAAAAATGCAGGTGAACTTGGTGCTGCAGTTCCAATACTTGGAAAAATTGCAAATGGTATAATTCAAACAAAATGAGCAAAGAAAGATATTCTCTAAAAGAAGCTTCGCGAATCAGAAAAGCACTGAGGGCAATCTCCAGTTTGAATGCTCTTGTTTATAAAGTTAGCAATGGCAAGATTTGGGGCAAATGGGGTGGAAAGTATCCGATCATGATATTGTCTGTTTTTGGCTCTAAAACAGGAAAGGTCAGAAAGGTGCCACTTATCAAAGTCATGAATGATAATAAGCCTATCCTAGTAGCATCAATGGGTGGAATGCCGATGCATCCAAACTGGTACTTCAATGTCATGGCAAATCCGAGAATTGCTGTTCAAATTGGCTCAGAAAAAAAATATTACCTCGCAAAAAAATTAACGGATGATGAAAAAAATAAGATCTGGCCAACCGTCTGCTCTTTCTATCCCGACTATGATAAATACAAAAAGAATACACAGAGAAACATTGGCGTTTTTTCCTGCGAAGAAAAAGCAATGTCTAAAGAATGGAGAAAATGGATATCTGAGAATATTGATCGAGGTTGCGATAAAAATGAACTTTACTCAATACTTTATCATGAAGGATTTCATCCTGAGCTTATAGCTGCTGAACTGCATATACGTGTAGGAGATTTTAAATTACAGCCAGAAAAGAAAAAGTCAACGAAAGAGGAAAATATACAAAACATGGTCCATGCATTCAAAAATGCACACAAAGAAATTCCGATCTATACCGATGTTGGATTCAAAAAAGATAAATTGAATAAAGGCCTTCACCAAAAAATCCTCAAGTTTTACGAAGAGAACAGCGCATCACTGCAAGTTGAGAATGTTGCAGGTGGATATATAGAAACAGATGGAAAAGGCTCTGCGAGTCACACTATCGAAATGCCAAATGACCTCAGAGATGAAGTTCATCAATCATTATTGAGTAAGGCCGAAGATTGGTCTGGAATTAGATTATTGCCAACCTATGTTTATGGAGTAAGAATCTATAATCGAGGAGCAATACTGAAGCCACATCGTGACAGAGAGGAAACCCATATCATAGGCGTGATTATCAACATCGAACAAAAGGTAGATATACCTTGGGCTCTAGAAATTCAAGATCATCAAAAAAATAATCATGAAATTTTTCTATTGCCTGGTGAAGTAATATTTTATGAAAGCGCTACACTTGACCACGGAAGACCGGCTCCACTCGAAGGAGAAAAATTTGTCAATGTCTTTTGTCATTACATGCCTTATTTAAAAGAAGAGAACAACGATGAAATTTGATGGCGCAATAGTTATCAGCGGAGGATTTGATCCCATTCACATTGGTCACCTTCGTATGATTAAGGATGCTTCGAAGCTTGGTACAAAATTAATTGTCATTGCAAATTGTGATCGCTTCTTAGTGGATAAGAAAGGCTATGTGTTTATGCCAATTGAAGAACGGCTAGAAATCCTTGAAAGCTTTGATGGTGTTGATAGGGCTGTGGAGTCTATTGACGATGATATGACGGTTTGTAAGACAATTGAGTGGCTCGCAAAAGATGAAGATATTGCATGTTTTGCAAATGGAGGTGATCGAAGAAATGAAGATGACATACCTGAATCTTTTGTTTGTGAAAAATATGGGATAGAAATGGAATTCAATGTCGGTGGAGGGAAAATACAATCAAGCTCTAGCCTTGTCGGAGGTGAAGTTAAAAAACCATGGGGTTCATACAAAACCTTTGAAAAGGGCAATGGTTATTTACTGAAAAGAATGACCATCAACCAAGGAGAAATACTCTCTCTTCAATCCCATGAAAACCGGTCAGAATTTTGGTATGTTTCAGAAGGCGTAGCCACCGTAGAGTGTGATGATAATACCTTCGATCTAAAGAAACATGAATCAACAAATATCCCTCAAAAATCAAAACACAGGCTCAGTAATAACTCGAATGGAATATTAAAAGTTATTGAAGTTCAGATTGGTGATCTTTTGAGTGAAGACGATATCACTCGATACGAAGATCGTTATGCCCGTGACTGAAGGTCAGAGATTTGCTTGAAAAAGTATTTGATTGAATTATCTGCGTTTTTAAATATCTTTCTGTTAATGCCACTGTCTGGCGGTGTTTCACAACCTTCTTCCAAACTAAAAGTATTGATCTGCCATGAAATCACTTCATAAGGTTCTTGATTGATGCATTCGCCAGTGACTGGATGCTCCTTCACATTTGCTGAAATATTTATCCTAAATCTGCCTGAAATGAATTCTGCTGCTTCTGGCTTGTCCGTCAGTGGATTGATTCTAAATGTTATATTAGAAGTTTCTTCTCTAAATAATTCAGATTCTTTTATTGATTTGTGAATACTTTCAAAAGAAAGACACTTATCTACTGCTGCCTTTTTTAACGGATCCACTAATCTTTTAAATAGGTTTTTGCATCATGCGGCTTTGGTGAAATGGCATTTCCGTAAAGTGCTTTTTTCTCGTGCTCTTGGTACACAGAAATCAGTGTTAGGAATAGACAGATGACCAGGATCATCAATGGAACTTTCTTATTAAATTTCATATTGATGTCGATATTCTAAATCATTTGATCAAAGTTATGCATTTTTTGATCACCCTTACATCGATTGGGGTATGACCTTGATTTTCTCCATCGATATTCAGGTCATCACCCTCACTTTCCAAGCTAAAACTATTCACTTGCTTATACGTCACTCTAGGATCAAAAATATGTTTTCCAGAGAATAGCTTTAAGAAAATACTAACCACTTGTAACTTTGTGGCACTCTTGAACATGATGATATCAATCAGTCCATCACTGAAATCAGCATCGGGTGCCATTTTCATGCCCTTGCCAGTGTATACAGTATTGAGCGCAAGAAATAGGAGAGCGTCTTCATTAATGACTTTGTCGCCCATTCTCAATACCAGCCTCTTTTTCTTCATTGCGGCAATTCCAATTAATGATGCAATGTTGTACCTGATTCCACCCAACATTCTAAGTTGATCTGAAATTTGATTGACTCTGGATGCCATTCCCCAGCCAATTATATTGACTGCATATGAAAGCTTAGGGCCTTGTTTGATTTCCATGGCATCAATTTTTAGTCTTTCTCCTTCAAGGATTTTCCGAATTGCCTTTTTTGGCTTTAGTTCTCCTAGAGTCTGCGCGAAAGCATTGCCAGTACCAGAAGGAATAACTGAGAAAGCTAAATCACTAGCCTTTCCAGACTGCATAAGACCGTCTGCCGTTTCATGAATAGTTCCATCTCCGCCCATTGCACAGATGACATCGCATTCGGGTATCTCATTGGACATGACGTGATTGAAAATGTCATTTCTTCCTTGGCTCTTAAATATGGTGTATTTCACATTATTCAATATGAGCTCTTCTTCTATCTCTTGGAAAATTTTTAAGGGGCTACCATTACCTGCATTAGGGTTTAAAACGAAGTGTATTTTTTCAATTTTTGAGAACGACATATACAAAAAATATAGCTTTATCCTCTTTATTACAAAAACATTTGGTTTTATACTTCACACCGAATAAGAAATGATGTCTGCATTGCGATAATCGATGTGGACAGTAATAAGGAGTTTGTGTGAGCGATTCAGGTTTAGGATTTTCAGTCAAAAGATTCATAATTTTCATTGTTGGTTGTGCAGTTGCAATACTTATTTTTGAGGGCATGGGTGAAGTTGGCGGAAGCATGATCAAAGGTCAGGTTTCAAAAACCACTAGCAAATATCATCCAGAAAGAAATGTAGATGATAGGATCAAGCCTGAATTTGTACTCGAAGACAAAGTAGCAGTTGCAAATGCTGCTAATTCTTCAGTTTCTTCGTCGGCTGATGAATGGAATGCAGAAGACTCTTGTGAACAGGTCATTGAAGGCAATGACATGCTCCAATTCAATCTCAAAGAAATGAAAGTCAGTGCTGCTTGTGCCAATGTAACAGTGATCTTGAAGCATACAGGAGTTATGGCTGCAGAGATCATGGGGCATAACTGGGTACTCTCTAGTGACGCAGATTTTATGCCTGTTGCGACTGCAGCAGCTGGAGCTGGCTTAAAAAACAACTATGTTCCGGTCGATGACAATCGCGTCCTTGCCGCGACTAGTATCATTGGAGGTGGTGAAAAAACCTCGGTTACTTTTTCAATTGAGAGCCTTTCAGCTGGAGATGCATATACTTTCTTTTGCTCTTTCCCAGGCCACTACGCGATCATGAAAGGAGCTTTCAAAGTTATTGCTTAAATATGCCAACATCAACCGCCACATATTCTGGAGATCTCAGAACACAAAGTGTTCATACCCAATCTGGTGAGACATATATCACTGATGCCCCTGTAGACAACGAAGGTAAAGGAGCTGGTTTTTCTCCTACCGATATCGTCGCAACCGCTCTGGCTAACTGCATGCTAACAATCATGGGGATCGTTTCTAACAGAAAAGGTCTGGAGATTGAAGGGACTGAGGCCAAGATTGATAAATCCATGGGAATTGAGCCAAGAAGAATCACTGAAATCAAAATTGATTTTTATTTTCCCGTGAATTTCTCAAATGATGAAAGAAAGCTGCTTGAAAAAGCAGCTATCAATTGCCCTGTAGCTAAAAGCCTCTCATCTGATCTGAAACAGAACATACAATTCCATTACCCTTCTTCCTGATATTTAATCAATCCTAAGGTATCCATCAGTTTGTTGATCTTGTGCAACAAGTCATCGATTCACTAAGAAAACTTGGTTATCATCACTAGGGAGTAATATCTGAACTGATTTTGCATGAGTAATACAGAAAATAAACAGAGACCACCAATGACGGTAATCATTCTTGCGGTGATTATAGTTCTTCTCGCATCAATATCTGGATGGAATTACTATCAAACAAATAAAAAAATATCTTCTCTATTGATTAATAACTCAACACTGCAAAGTAATTATCGAGTTGAAATTTCAACCTTAGAAGGAATTACAAAGCAAGCTCAAACTGAGCTTCTGGAGCAAAGAAAATTAATTAGTGAGATTCAGTCAAAAATTGGGTCGATTGAAGATATTGACAGACAAGACAGGGATTATTGGCTCATTTTACAAATTGAATACTTTTTAAATTTAGCTGATTCGGAACTGTTTTTGGGTCGAAATAATCAACGCGCTAACGATTTGATCAAGCAGGCGAGAATCTCTGCATTAGGCTTGTCCAAAAAAAATGAGAGTTTCTTGCTCGAGATGGATTCACTGATTGAATCAATTGACCTCTTCATCAAAAAAAATAAAGAGGATGACATAAGATTGATCCTTGATCAGGTTGAAGACTTGATAATTGATAATTCAGAAACTTCTGCTTTATCAATAACGGAAACAATGCCCTCTTTTACAGTTGATGGGTTGAGAGTATGGACTGAGAGTAAATTGGAAAGTTTCAAAAAAAACTGGTCTAGTATTATTCTTATTAAATCAAAATCAAACCTTGATATCACAAAACTCTCAAGCGAAGAACAGCGTGTCATTCAATCTCTTATTATTCTTAATATTGATCTTATAAGACTTACTCTTGAATCTGGAAATGAAACAAGATATTTGAGTGCCGTTCTTGCTCTGGAAGATAAATTGGATCGTTATTATCAGAGCAAACTTAATGACAGGCCGATCCTTATTGAGAACTTAACTGCATTAAAGTCACATCGCATGAATCCAAAAGATGTTGGCATCAAAGATTTGCTAAAAATAGTAGAGGAGATCAAGGATCAATGAAGTCTTTCTTAATTTTTATTCTTCTTGGACTCTTGGTGTTTATTGGATGGCAATATCTTATTGTAGACAATGGATATGTTTTGATTGAGTTCCTTAATTACTCCATTGAAACATCCGTTCCAATTTTTGTGAGTTTTTTGATTATTTTATATTTTGTCTTTCGCATATTCGGAGTTGTGTGGAGATCACCGAAAATGATTCGTGAAAAAATGGAGATGAGAGGCAAGGAGCGTTCTGTTAAATTGCATCATGAAGCTCAAGCTCTGATCGGCCAAGGCTTAAATGCAAAAGCTGCAAAAAAACTTGATTCTTCTATTTCGTCTGACGGAAAAAATATCAATGCAGTCGTTGATCGAATGAACCTAGCTGCCAAAGAGAATGACTTTAAATCCATCTCTGAAATAGCTGAAAAATTGATTGTTGAAGAGCCCAAACATAAAACCTATATATTTTCTCATGCATGCAAACTGCTTATTGGTCTTGATGAATATTCTTTGGCTCAGAAATTTGCAGATAATCTCATCGAGGACTCCTCAAAAAATTCTGAAGCAAGAAATCTTTTATTCATGATTAAAAGTGCTGTCGGAGATCCATCGATCATAGGTCAATTGCCAAAATATGCAAAAACCATAGATGGGAAAATATTATCGAAAACTATCCTTAAGTTATCAAGAAAACTAAAAGGTCAAAAAACTGTGGAAGATCTATTTGGTGGTCTGCCGAGATCACTGGATAAGCAGCCTGACTTTATCACTGCAAAATGCGAATTATGGATGGCAAAAGAAGACCACATTAAAGCAGAAAATGAGCTAAAAAAAGCAATTCCATCCTACTGGAATGAAAACCATATTTCTCTCTACTCAAAGCTCCTAATATCAAATATAGAAGGACTCTCATCGCAACTTGAGATTTGGCTGAAAGAAAGGCCGAGAGACTCAAATCTATGGCTTGCAGCAAGTCGTCTTGCACGAAGAGAAGGCTTATGGAGCAAGGCAAAGCAATGTCTAGAGCGATCTATTGAACTTAAAAATGACTCTCAGAAACAAACGGAGCTGGCATTGATCCTCGCTCAACTTGGAGAAAAAGATGAAGCTTTTGATGTGCTGAATAATACTTCAGAAATAGATGGTCCTACTTCCTCTAAATGAAGAAAGAAGCTTTAGCACTATCTAATGCATTCTTTAGGTACCTGGAGACTGAGCGTAGATATTCTCAAAACACAATAAAAAACTATCAAAGAGATTTGAAACATTTCTCTGATCACCTTCAAGTTAAGAAATTGTCTCTTTGGGCAGAAGTAAAACCTCATCATATAAGAACATATGCATCTCAGATCTTCGTTGAAGGATTGGGCGCAAAAAGCATTCAAAGACGTCTTTCTGCCATCAGAAGCTTCATGAATTATCTTCTGAGAGAAGGCATGATCAAGAATAATCCTGCCGAAGGTGTAAAAACACCAAAAGCGCCAAAGAAACTTCCTGGGATTTTAGATATAGAGCAAATTAATCAACTCTTGAATATTCAAGAAACAGACCCGGTAAGCCTTCGAGATAAAGCAATAATGGAGCTCATTTATTCTTCAGGATTAAGACTCTCTGAGATAGTTGGCTTGAATCCGATAGACCTGAATTTATCGGACAAAAGCCTAACTGTCACAGGGAAAGGAGATAAAACAAGGATGCTCCCGATGGGAAATGAGGCGATAAAGTCATTGAAAGGTTGGCTGTCTTGCAGAAATGAATTAGCGGACCCAGCAGAGGAAGCGCTTTTTGTTGGTTCTAGAGGAAACCGTCTGAGCAGAAGATCGATTCAAAGTCGAATCAGGCACTGGGCTAAAAAAAATGGAATTCAACAAGATGTTTATCCGCACTTACTGAGACATAGTTTTGCGACTCATATGCTAGAGGCAAGTGGAGACTTAAGGGCAGTACAAGAATTACTGGGGCATAAGGACATTTCAACCACTCAGGTATATACTCATCTAGATTTCGAACATCTTTCGAAAACCTATGACAAGGCACATCCAAGATCCGGAAAGAAATGAATAAAAAAGAAAGCAATAAAACAACGTCCTTTGGATACGAAACAGTTACAGAGGAACAAAAAACTGAAAAGGTAAAAGAAGTTTTTGACTCTGTTGCAACCAACTACGATCTAATGAACGACATGATGTCAATCGGTGTGCACAGGCTATGGAAGAGATTCATGCTTACTAAAACAGGTCTAAAGCTTGGCATGAAAGCCCTTGATGTTGCGGGAGGCACAGGGGATGTTGCTGCACTATTAAGAGAACAAGTGGGTGAATCAGGATTGGTGGTTATGACAGACATCAATGAATCCATGCTTGAAGAAGGCAGATCCAGACTTTTGGACAGGGGGAAGCTCAAAAATATACAAATCATGCAAGCAGATGCAGAAAACTTACCCTTTGATGATAATCATTTTGATTGTGTCACGATTGCATTTGGTCTAAGGAATGTGACTGTAAAAGAAAATGCACTCAAATCAATGCATCGTGTACTCAAACCGGGTGGAAAGATGCTGATACTAGAATTTTCGAAGCCAAATGAGATGCTCTCTCCAATCTATGATCTTTATTCATTTAATATTCTTCCAACACTTGGCGAGTGGGTCGCGAATGATCGAGAAAGCTACCAATATCTGGCAGAATCTATTCGAGTACATCCGGATCAAAAGAAGTTGAAACAGATGATTTTAAGTGTCGGATTTGATCGTGCAGAATATCAGAATTTAACGGGTGGAATCGTGGCACTTCATATTGGTTATAAGGACTGAAGTTGGCAACCATAAGAGCACTGAGAAGATTTTCATCCGTCCTGAATGTTTTTATAAAATTTCATTTGGATGAGCTCATTGAGGAAATGGGGTCAAAAAATCACCTCAAAATATTTCTATTTCTATCGCCCAAACGTTGGTTAAGAGGCAAAACAAATCAGCCCAGGGGAGAAAGAATCAGGCTTGCGTTTGAAGAATTAGGCCCTCTTTATATCAAGTTTGGTCAATCTTTATCTACCAGGCCTGACCTATTACCTGAAGATATTGCAAAAGAGCTTTCAAAGCTCCAAGATGATGTCCCTCCATTCTCTGAAGAACTTGCTTTAGAGGTCATGAATGCATCATACCCAGATGGAATCAGTCAGATCTTCTCAGAATTTGATGCAAAGGCTTTGGCTTCAGCCTCTGTTGCTCAGGCTCACGCAGCTAAACTCAAAAGTGGCGAGGAAGTCATTGTTAAGATCATAAGACCAAATATTTGGGATCTGATAAAAGAAGATATGAACATCCTTTTTTTGATGGCAGATCTTTTAGATAAATTCTCTCTGACAAAAAAACTTAAACCGATCGAAGTGGTTGAAGGCTATCAAAAAACGGTTTTACATGAGCTTGACTTGATGAGAGAAGCGGCAAACTGTGCACAAATAGGTAGAAACTGGGAAGGTTCAGATATTATAAAAGTTCCAAAAATCCATTGGGACTTTTGTAGAAAAAATATCCTTGTTCAAGAAAGAATTCGTGGTATCCCCATAGACAATATAGAAAAGCTCAAAGAATTTGGTGTTGACTTTGAGCGGCTGGCAAAAAACGGGGTCAGGATATTCTTTACTCAAGTCTTTCATCACAATCTTTTTCATGCAGATATGCATCCAGGAAATGTTTTTGTCGATATCAATGACCCAAAAAATCCAAAATATGCTGCGGTAGATTTTGGAATCGTGGGTAGTCTTGATGAAAAAGATAGAGAATATCTTGCCAAAAGCTTCAATGCGTTCTTTGAAAAAGATTATGGACAAATCGCAAATAATTTTATTTCTGCTGGCTGGGTTCCAGAAGAAACCAAGGCTAATGAATTTGAATCTGCAATCAGAACTGTGTGTGATCCCATTGCAGATAAACCGCTTGAAGAAATATCCTTTGGTCAGTTGCTTTTTAGACTCTTTGAGACAGCGAGAGACTTCAATATGGTTAATCAACCTCAGCTGATACAGTTGGAAAAGACTCTTCTAAACATCGAAGGCTTGGGAAGGCAACTTTATCCAAAACTGGATTTGGTCTCAAGTGCAAAACCTGTTATGGAAGAATGGAGAATGGAGCAACTCAGCATTACAAATACATTTAAAAAGATTCATAAGGATCTGCCTGAGATCAAAAAGACCATTGAATCAATACCACCTCTTATGAGAAAAATCCTAGAGGACGAAGAGAATAAACAAAATATACCTCAAGTAGATATCACGTATTTTGTAAGACAACTATACATGGGAATTATTGGGATAGGTTTTTTGATTGTAGGGGCAATATTGCTTGGATTAAATCAATTGGCTGCATTTTCAATTATCGCCATTGGGCTTGTCGTTCTGCTAATATCTAAGCCAAAGCAGTAATACTCGGGTTGTTTTGCAAAATTTAGAAAAATTAGCCATCGATGCTGATCTTCTCACTATAGATCCAAGCATTCAAAGCACATTGGATATTTTGATCAGCGATTATCAAAATCATTCAAGACTGAATGACTTGGGGAAATTCCTAGTACATAAAGGTCTTTCAAAGAGGCTTGGTATCAGATTATCCATGGAAATGATGAGTAAAAACATCCCTCCTTTTGATCAGGATGGTCCAATTTTCATCACGGGGTTGCCTCGATCAGGAACAAGTTTCTTATTTGACTTATTGCATGCTCATTCATACTTGAGGAGTCCATTTACTTGGGAAATATTTCAAGCAAACTCAATTGCAAAAAACAAACTTCAAATCTTAATAAAGAAAATAAGAACTCAAATTGAGCTTATAAGTATCAATCGCCTAGTGCCTCAACTGGCAAAGATACATCCAATGCATCAGTCATATCCGGAGGAGTGTCAGCTGATCATGGCATACGATCTTAAAAGTATTAGCTTTGTTTATTCAGCAAACTTGCCTAACTACCTTAAGTTTATCTCAGGTTCTTCATTTGAATCTTCATTTAGAGTTCACAAAAATTTTCTGAATGCATTGTCCACAAAAGAGGATGAAATCATGTGGCTTTTAAAAGATCCATGCCATATAGATCACATAGAAGAAATTCTAAACTCTTATCCGAAAGCGCGATTTATTTTCATACACCGGAATCCTAAATTCAGCATGCCGTCAATCAGTAATCTTGCTTATAATCTCAGGCTTGGCTATTCAGATCACGTCGATCCGCTTCTGGTGGGTAAGCAAATGCTTTCATACTGGCAACAAGCAAGTGAGAAACTTTTAAATAGTCGTGAATTGATTCCAGAAGATCAAATGATCGACATAAAATTTGATCAACTGATTGATGATCCAATTAAAACTGTCCATTGCATATTTGAAAAACTCTCAATAAAAGAAGATGAGAGGCTTGAAGAGAAAATGGCAACACGGATCGAAAGTAAAAAATTAAAAGTCGACCATTCTTATTCCTATAAAAGTTTCTTTAAGACTTCTGGAGAGGTAGAAAATAGATTTGAGAATTATATTTCCCATTTCGACCTTTAGTTTTTAAGCTGATCTAAAAATTTCGTTGGGCTATTGCCCTGTTCAATTGTTTCTACAATTGCAGACCCAACAATGACGCCATCGACATAGTCAGCAATCATTTCTACATCAGACTTTTCTCTGATGCCAAATCCAGCACAAACAGGTATTCTCGAGATCTCATGTACCTGCTGTAGGTAGTCTGTTACATCTGCAGATAAAGCATCTTCTCCACCTGTAACTCCCTTGACAGTAACAGCATATACAAATCCTCTGCTTTGATCAGAGATCAATTCGATTCTGTCCAATGGTGTCGCTGGCGTAACCAATTGAATCAAAGCAAGGTCAGCATCAATCAGTTGGTTATTGAGTTCTTTGCTTTCCTCAATTGGCAAGTCTGGAACAATAAAACCATCCACGCCAGAAGCGATTGAAGCTTCAACAAGATCTTCCATGCCAAATACATAAAGTGGGTTTAAATAGCTCATCAAAACAATTGGGATATCTAACTGAATTTCTTTTAGCTGATTGAAGATCCATTTAAGTGTAACTCCATTCTCTATGGCCAGATGGCTTGATCTCTGGATTGTAACCCCGTCTGCCATGGGATCAGAAAATGGAACGCCAATTTCAATCACATCGGCTTTTTTTGCGATTTCGTGGAGCGTTTGCTTGAAGTCCCCAGTATTTGGATACCCTGCTGTTATGAATGGGATAATCGCAGGTCCCGCTGCCTTTGGGGTCCTTATTTTTTCCTCAATATGTTTACCGCCTATCATTTGATCACTCATTCATTAATTTGCTGAGGGTGGGCATGTCCTTGTCACCTCGTCCAGAGAGTCCAATTAAAATTCGCTTTCCCTGATTTTCTTTGGCCCATTTTCTTGCCTCAACAAAAGCATGAGAACTTTCAATAGCAGGCAATATTCCTTCGTATTCACAAACCTCTCTCAATAACTCCAAGGCTTCATCATCTCTTGCCGATGTATATTTTACTCGGCTTATCGATTGCAAAAAAGCATGCTCAGGACCAACACCAGGATAGTCAAGGCCGGCTGAAACTGAATGTGTCTCTTGAATCAACCCATCATCATCGTGCAATAACATGGAATAAGTTCCATGAAGGATCCCTGGCTTTCCTGAAGCAAGTGTTGCAGCATTCTCTCCCAAATCATCGCTTGTTCCCCCTGCCTCTATTCCAAATAGCTCTACTTCGGTATCGCCTAAAAAAGCATGAAACAAACCGATTGCATTTGACCCACCGCCAACACAAGCAAACACTGCATCGGGAAGGTTTTCTCCAAAATCTAACATTTGTTGTCTTGCCTCCTTGCCTATGATGGACTGCATTTCCCTTACCAAGTAAGGGAATGGATGAGGTCCCACAACGGAACCAATTATGTAATGTGTATTTTCGGGGTCAGATACCCAGTCCCTGAATGCTTCATCGATGGCTGCTCTCAAGGTTTGATCTCCGCTCATTACAGAAATGACTTCGGTACCCAATTGCTTCATGCGATCTACATTTGGAGATTGTCGCTCAATATCTATTGCTCCCATATAGACTGTGCATGGAAGACCCAGTCTTGCGCAAGCTGCGGCTGAAGCTACTCCATGTTGACCAGCACCAGTTTCTGCAACAATCCTTTTCACGCCCAACTTCTTTGCAAGCATGGCTTGGCCAAGTGCATTATTGATTTTATGTGCGCCTGTGTGAGTCAAGTCCTCTCTTTTAAGAAAAACTTCAACTCCCCATCTTTTACTCAATTGGCTTGCATAAGTAAGCGCGGTAGGTCGACCTGCCCAACTGTTAAGCTCATTCATGAACTCTTCTTGAAATGTCTCGTCATTCAAAAAAATCTTGATGTTTTTTTCTAGCTTTTTTAAAGCCGGCATTAGGGTTTCAGGTGCATATTGGCCTCCAAAACTGCCAAACCTTCCTGATTCATCAGGAAGCTCGCCATTGAGTAATGCCTTTAAGAGGTTTTGATCTTCATTTTTCATTGCTTTGACTCATCAAATGTAGTGACAATTTTATTAAATTGAATAATTTTTTCCTTACTTTTATTTCCCCTGCTGCTTTCAACTCCGCTGCTGACATCTACACCATATGGTTTAACTTCTTTCAAGATACTCTGGATATTTTCAGGAGAGAGTCCTCCAGCGATCAGAAGTCTTTTTCTTTTGCATGCTTTCTTCAAAAATTCTTTACTAACCATTTGTCCTGAACCACTGATTGGGCCCTCCATAAGCGCCAGTGATTCATCATCGATACTTGATAAATCAAAGCCCTGTTCTTCACGATAAACCCTTATTTTTTTAATGTCATTTGGCAAATCAAGTGATGAAAAATCATCGGCATCAGTTTGAATATATGTGGGCTTAAAAGCTTCTAGTATAGAATCTAGGTTGGCTTGTGTTGCATGCTGCATAACTGCAACTGTTTTTATCTTTTCAGATACAGATTGCAATAAGCTGGTTACAGACCTTGGTTCGATATACCTAGGAGAAGACTTTACAAAAACAAACCCTATCAAGTCTGCTCCATGCTGAATTGCGCACTCCAAGTCATCCAATCTTTTGATGCCGCATATTTTGATCAAAGTTTTCATTTATTTTTCCGACGATGCTGCCATCATCTCCTTCAATAATTGATCCGGTGTTTCTGATTGCATCAATGCCGTTCCAATCAGTGCGCCCGAGTAGCCTAGCTTTGATATAAATTCAATTTCAGAAGGCCTAGTGATTCCGCTTTCGGCAATGCAAATAACATCCTCTGGAATTAAGCTAGAAAGATTCTCAAATCTTGAGAAGTTGATATTCAATGTTCTTAGATCCCTGCAGTTGACGCCAAGCAGAATGTTTAAGCTGTAAGGGCTAAATTCTGAAATAATGGTTTTGGCAAGCTGAATATCCTCTTCATCAAAAGCCTCTAAAAGAACAAACATTTCATGCTTTATTGCACGCTCAATCATCATTCTAAGCATGCTACCAGTAAGCATTGCTAATATTAAAAGAACACCCCCTGCCCCATTTACAAAAGCTTCCGAAACTTGATAGGGCTCAACCAGAAAATCTTTTCTCATAGTAGGAGTTCCTGAAAAAGTTTTTGAAATATCATTTAAATCTTGCAAGGAACCTGAGAACTTCGATGGTTCGGTGAGTACAGAAATCACATTTGAACCATTGTTGACATAAGTCTCAGCTTGCTCAAAAAGATTAAATTCTGGTTTCGATATCTCGCCCAAAGATGGTGATGTTTTTTTTATCTCTGTGATGAAAATAAATCCCGATTGAAATTCTAATGGAGGCTTCCTCTTGATTCCTTCACAAATCCTTAGGAGATCCTCTTCTGATTTATTGGCTTTATTTTTCACGAGTCTTTTCATACTTGAAAGAGCCATTTCTTGGAGAAAATTATTTTTTTGTTCACGCATCATTTCGTCAAACTTGAAAGAAAGCTTTTTGCTTTACCGCTCTTGATTGTTTCTTTTGCAATTTCTATGCCATCGCTCAGCTCTTTTACTTCACCTGAAACTTGAAGCGATAGACCGGCATTTAAAACCAATGCATCTTTATGAGCACCTTTGTCTTTGCACTCAAAAACTTTTAAAAGTGCCTTGGCATTCACCTCGGATGCTCCTCCCTTCAGATCCTTCTCCTTGCATTTCTTAATTCCGTGTTCAGACGGATCAATGATTTTATGAGAAATTGAGTTCTCACTCACATCGAATAGTTCAAAGCTAGAAGCAGGTGTTGGTTCATCCCAACCATTTAATCCGTGAACTACAAATGCACGCTTCATGTCCATTCCACTCAAACTAGATGCCATCAGTGATGCCATTTCAGAACTAAATGCACCGAGCAGATAAAATGACGGTCTGGCTGGGTTTGTAAGTGGGCCAAGGATATTGAAAACGGTTCTTATTTTCAAAGCTTGCCTGATAGGTGCAATATTTTTCATTGCCGGATGAAAGTTTGGTGCAAATAAAAAGCTAAAACCATTTTCCTTTATTTGTATTTTGACGCCATCGGCATCTGTTGGAAAACGATAGCCAAGAAACTCCAATAAATCAGCACTTCCAGATTTACTTGAGACTGACCTATTCCCATGTTTTGCAACTTTAAGACCGCAAGCAGCACTCAGCAATGCTGCGCCTGTAGATATATTAAAGCTGTGCGAGTCATCTCCACCTGTCCCCACAATATCGATAAGCTCTGATGAATTTTCTAGGTCAACCTCTTTTGCCGCCTTACGCATCCCATTGGCAAAACCTCTTACTTCCTCAGCTGACTCGCCTTTCATTCTTAAAGAGACCAATAAAGCTCCTGCCAATGCTGGCTCAACAGAGCCCTCTGCTAAAGCTAACATTAATTCTTCAGATTGGTCTTCTGTTAGGCCTTCTCCGTTGAGAAGCTGAGCCAAAAAGTCTTTTAAATCATGATTCATATCGTCCCTCCTTTATATTCAAAAAGTTCTCCATCAAATGCATTCCTTCAAATGTCATTATGCTTTCAGGATGAAACTGAACTCCTTCGGTTTTGTAATCGACGTGTCTCACTGCCATTATTTCTCCAGATTCGGTCTTTGCGCTGACCAAAAGCTCTTCTGGCAAATGCTCTTCATTTGCAGATAGGGAATGGTATCGGCCTGCAATCATTGGTGTTTTGATGTTTTCAAAAATGGTTTGTTCATCATGTATTATTTCCGATGTTTTTCCATGCATGAGTTCCTCTGCATATGTGATCTTTCCTCCAAAAACTTCAACAATGCATTGGTGACCCAAACATACTCCTAGAGTTGGGATAGAGGACGCAAATGCTTCGATCATTTCCATAGAAATACCAGCATCTTTTGGTCTGCCAGGTCCTGGAGATACAACAAGATAATCTGGAGCCAAAGCTTTTGCCTCATCGATGGTGATGGCATTGTTTCTGTAAACTGCAACCTCAACACCAAGAGAGGCAAACCCCTGAACCAAGTTGTAAGTAAAAGAATCAAAGTTATCAATCATCAGAACTTTTCTCATAACTCTCCCTCTTTCACCATTTTTAATGCTGTTCTCAGAATCTGACTTTTTGCCAAGACTTCTTTATATTCATTCTCAGGCAAACTGTCAGCCACGATTCCGGCTCCTGCCTGAAAACAATATTTTTCATCAGAAAAAACAATTGTTCGAATTGCGATTGCTTGATCCATGTCTCCATTCTTAGAAAAATAGCCCACCGTGCCTCCGTAAATGCCTCTGAGTTGAGGCTCAATTTCATCGATCAATTCCATTGCCCTGACCTTTGGAGCCCCAACCAATGTTCCTGCAGGAAAGGCGGCGGCAAATAAATCAAAGGCATCTTTTTCCTCTTCTAAACTGCCTTGCACACCACTGACTATATGCATTACATGGCTATAGTATTCGATCGACTGATATGGCTTAACCTCAATTGATCCATGCTTTGCAACCCGTCCAAGATCATTGCGTGCAAGGTCCACAAGCATAATATGCTCTGCAATCTCTTTTTCATCATCCAGCAGTGATTCTTTATGCGACTGGTCTTCTTCTGAATCCTTGCCTCTTGGCCTGGTTCCTGCGATTGGTCTGAGAGATGCTTTATTGCCGCCCAATCTAACGAGAGCTTCAGGAGAAGATCCTGCAATCTTCAGTCCATCTGACTCACAATAGAACATATAAGGAGACGGATTAATTAAACGCATTGCTCGATAAACATTAAATGGATCAAGATCATAACTACCGGAAAATGCAATGGATAAAACGATTTGGAAGATGTCCCCCTCAAAGATATGATGTTTTGCTTTTTCGACAGCGTCGTAAAAGATTTCTTTATTGATGTTTGCTATTGGTTCTGAGTAAATCTTCTTTTTTTGACTTTGGCTGATCTCCTTGCTGAGCATTTTTAGGATTTCATCCCTTAAATTTATCCTCTCCTGATCATTGCCGGAATGTAGCAGTGCCATCTTATTTTCCTCATGATCAAAGATTAGCAATGATGTTGGTGCAATATATGAGCAATCTGGAGGGCTTAAAATGCCCTGCTTCCCCTTGGGTACTGGTAATTTTTCAAAATGGCGAATCATATCAAATGAACTGAAACCAACCATTCCTCCCGAAAATGGGATGTCATCGATTGAAGGTTTTAAATCGGGAATCTCTCTGAGTGTCTTTCTGAACAAATTCATCATTTCATTGTGCGTACCTGGCTTGCTTACTTCTTCCCCATTTAAAATATAAGTTCCGTCTCTGACTTGAATGGATTGAGACGCGCCTATTCCTAAAAATGAGTACCTTGATTGGTCTACGCCTCTTTCAATACTTTCCAACAAAAAAGTTGGTGAAATATCACGCAGTTTCATAAACACCGATGCAGGTGTTTCGTCATTCAATTCAATGTCAAAATATTTATTCATTTCAAAAAAAAACCCATCGCCTAAATAGGAGATGGGTAAACCTTGATTTCAAATAGATACAGGTTGCCCTCTCCTAGGAGAGACGCCACCAGCTAGTGTTATTCAAAATCCTTGTATTCATAACTGAAAGAAGTATGTCTCTATATTACTGAATCGTCAAGATGACAATTTTAAAAATATAGAATTGGAAGCGTGATCGATAGCACGACCCACATGATAAATGCCAGCGGCAAGCCCAATTTTACAAAATCATTGAATGTATAGCCGCCTGCACCCATGATCAACAAATTGGTTTTATATCCAATCGGTGTAACAAAACTCATGTTTGCACCAAACAATACAGATAGAACAAAAGGCTCAATAGGAGCGCCCAATTGAATGGCGATATTAATCGCAACGGGTGTTCCCAAAACTGCTGCAGCATTGTTTGATACCATATTGGTCAAAAGCGCCATTAGCAACATCAGAACACTGAGTATCACTGGCATCGGAAATGAGGCCGTTAAATAAACAAACCAGTTTGCAATGAAATCAGAGCCGCCAGTGATTTCAAGTGCAGTTCCTAAACTTAGACTGGCAACAATAAGCATGATGACAGGAATATTCATTGAGTTTCCAACATCACTCCACCTCAAAGTGCCTGCAAGCAACATGATGAGGAGCCCAATCATGGCTGCCACAGAAATTGGCATAATGCTGGTTGCCGCCATCAACGTAACGCCTAGCATCATATACAATGGGAAAAAAGATCGCTTAGCTGCAAGATCGAGAGTGTCTTTTTCTATCACAAGCATGTTGCTGTTGCTTTTTAAGTTACCTATCGCCTCGGATGTGCCCTGAACCAAAACAACATCGCCCGGGTTTAGAGTAGTTGAGCTGATGTTTCCAGTCAGTCTTGCTCCTGTTGTGCCGGAGTGGACGCCCAAAGGAATCAGGTTAAATCGAGTTGTAAAATGTTGTGAGTTTAGTGACATGTGATCCAACAAAGATCCGCCTGTTATGACCACTTCTGCAAGCCTGTTATCTTCATCTTGGTCTGTGTCTACGTCATGTCCTTGCTCGTCTTCAAAAAGGCTCAGATCAAGCAATTCTTGATAATTCTGAAGGTTCTCGAGGGAGTCTTTTATATAAATACGATCTCCTGCCTCAAAAATCACCGACGGAATCTTGGCTACAAACAAAGACTCTGAGCGCTTAACCTTATCTATATTGAATCCATCGCCCGCCTTTTCTTGGATCTCCGCAAGCGTTTTTCCATCAGAAAATCCTCCTTCATTGACATAGAGTGATGCCTCAAAAACTCGATTTTCTTTTTTCTCAGTTCTAGGGTTTCTATCTGGAAGCATATTGGGTGCAATCAACCATAAAAATAAAATTCCAAAAAACCCTGCGATGAGTGCTGGCAAAACAAAATCAAAAAGCTGTATTGTTTCAAGTCCCATATCATTTGCTATTCCAACCACAAGCAAATTAGTCGATGTTCCTATTGTTGTTGCCATGCCACCAATGATCGTAGCCATTCCCATTGGCATAAGCACTCTTGAAGAACTGATCTTTGCATTCTCACTCACGGCAATCAATGCAGGTATCAACATCACAACAATAGGGGTGTTATTGATGAATGCACTGAAAAAAGCGCCGAATAGGAGCACACCAAGAAGTGATAGCTTTGGGTGATTAACCCATGATTTTGATAAGAACCCAACTAGTGGCTCAAGTGATCGATTAATCTCGATTGCCTTCCCTATCGCTAGAAGCAGGCAAATTGTAATGAGCGCTTCGTTTCCAAAATTTGTCAGAAATAATTCGATTGGATTAATTAAATTGCCATTGAACGAATAGGGAAAAAGATAAAACGATGCAACCAATATTGCCAAGATAGTCAGGCTTGAGGATTCGATAGAAATCCAATCTCTTGAAAACAAATAGATTCCAAAAGCAGTAAGCGCCATTACAAAGATGGCATGTATTTCAGGCAATTCTGGCATCATTAAACTTGTATTAATTAATCTTATGTTCTAGAAATTATACATGCATGCTGTTTTTTTAGACTACAAAACTGTGGATGCGGGCGATTTGGACCTGGGATCGATTAAAGCTATTTTGCCTGGAATCGAAGTTTACCCTTATTCTAGTGAAGCTGAAGTGCTTAATAGAATTAAAGACACTCAAGTTGCCATTGCAAACAAAATTGAATTTGATTCAAAGGTTTTTGCTCATGCAAAAAACCTTGAACTGGTTTGTGTCACAGCGACTGGAACAAATAACATTGATCTCAGCTCTGCAGAGAAGTCTGGTGTAACGGTCTGTAATATTAGAGACTACTGCACAGAGTCAGTAATGCAGCATGTTCTTCTTTCAATTCTTTCTCTCTCTCATTCATATTCTAATTATATGAACTCAATTCAAAGAGGCGAATGGCAAGACGGTAGTGGCTTTAGTCTGCTTGATCATCCCATTAAGGAACTTTCAGGAAAAAAACTTGGAATAGTCGGCTTTGGTGTCTTAGGCAAAGGTGTGGCCAAAGCTGCTTCAGCGCTTGGTATGGATATTTTGGTTTCTGAAAGCTTTGACCCTGATAAAGAATCAAAGGATTCAATGAAGAGAGTAGGATTTGATGAACTGCTTAGTGCATCGGATGTAATCAGCCTTCATTGCCCACTGACAAAAGAAACAGCCGGTATTTTTAATGACGATACTTTTGATAAAATGAAGTCATCTGCAATCCTAATCAATACAGCAAGAGGTGGCTTGATAAATGATCAAGCCCTCATCAAGGCCATTAAAAACAAATCAATCGCAGGAGCGGCCATTGATGTGCTTGACCAAGAACCACCCGGTTCAGATCATCCCTTGATGCAAAAAGAATATAAAAACTTAATCATCACGCCCCATATTGCTTGGGCTGCGAGAGAGGCAAGGCAAAGGGCTCTTGATCGGATTGCTGATAATGTTGAGGCATTCCTAAAAGGAAAGCCAATCAATGTTGTAAAGCCAAGAGCGCTCTAGTGGAAACCAGTTTCACTTTTAAGGTTTTATTTTTCTATGGCTTTATTTTGATGATTTTAATATCCAGTGTTGTCGCATTCATTCAACGATGCAGAATATCTGCCAAAAGAGGTGAGATGTTTTTCTTCCTTGAGTTTAAAGAAACCTATGATGAAAAGGGAAGGTTAGATCTGGTGCCCATTGATTCAAATAATGAAGGCACAGAAGGTTATGAGAGAATTTATGAAGCTTATGGTTTTTGCTTTGGTATGTTTGTTCTTTTCATTTTTTTTACCATGATCTCACTCTCATGGGAAGGAGCTGTAGGCTATCAACTCCCAACATTTATTCCATTCAGCCTTATGTTTGCAACTGGGCTTTGGATTACTCCAATTTTTGCGTTACTTATTTTAGAGCTCAATGAAAACGATGTATTGAGAATCTTCATACTGACAATAATGGGTTCATTCCTATGTGTTTCTAGTGGCATATTATTATCAGGAAGCATCTATATGGAAATTCTGGGATTGTTATTGCCTCTATTTTTCTTGCCTTTGCTAATCTATCACTTACAGAGCTTGATATTTTGGGGCATTGCCGTTGGCACACCCTGGAATGTTAGACCAAACGTGAGAAAAGTAATGGCCTGGTATGGAATGGTTTGGTTTCCATTGTTGCTTACATATCAAGGCAGTCTCATAACTGGCCTTGGCTTAAACGAATATAAAGGCACATGGGCAAATGCTATTGAAGTAGCGATGTTGCTATTCATTACCACCGTTGAAATTGTATTCAGGATGCTTGAGGTCCTTGGGTCTGGAGCATAAGAAATATAAATATAAAAGTTTTAAAACTGCAATTACCAAACTAGATATAAGAAAGGAGAATAAAAATGGTCACAATAATAATCATGGCGCTTGCATTGGCATTGTTTCAAATTTGGATCATTCCAATGACCGGTGCATTGGTAATCAATATTAAAAGCATGTCTTACTTGTTGTCGAATAGAGATAGGGAGATAACAATTGATCCAACTTCGGTTTCTGCAAGAATTCTTAGGGCCTCAATAAACCTTCAAGAAAGCTTGCCTGCATTTCTCGCACTCGCAACTCTTTCAATCATTACAGATGTTGACAATACAATGTATGCGATGACTTGGGTTTTTCTGAGGTTTCTTTATCTCTTAGTCTACGCAGCCGGAATCCTATACATCCGCACAGTGGTGTGGCTAGGCTCTATTGTTTGTCTAATTTTAATGGGTCTTGCTTTGATTTAGTGCTTAACTTCTGAGTGTTTTAACAGCTGGTACAGACAGGGCTCTATAAACGACAAACATTCCTGTAAGGAGGATGAGCAAAAAGCCCGTTATTAAGCCTGATGCGATTATTGTGGCATTGGGCGTGTAGCTTGTTTCAAAAATCTGCGTAGATACATATGCAGAAAACCCTATTGCAACAAAAAGTGATGTGATCGATGCAACCAAGCCCAATGCTCCAAATTCTGCCAATGCAATTTGAAGAATATCTCTCTGTTTGGCTCCCATTGCCTTCATGACAGCATTTTCTTTGTTCCGCTCCTC
>NZHP01000018.1 GCA_002691465.1 Gammaproteobacteria bacterium
GGTATAAAGACATCGTGAAACTTATAAATTGGATGATGACTATCGAAGGTGTGTGAGAAAAGCGGTGTTCGAACATGCTCAATTCCTTCCTGATCCATGTCCAGAAAAAACAAAGCATCTCCAATCGCATCCTCTCCGTCTTGGATGACTGCTTGAATAAAAAAGAAGTCGGCATGATTCGCGCCGGTCACATACCATTTCTCCCCATTCACAACATATCCGCCGTCGACTTTTTTTGCAGTGGCTGAAACATCAAGCTCTGAACCCGATTCAGATTCCGTAATCGCATAGCATTCATGTCGACTTCCATCCATGATCGGCAGAATGTATTTTTTAATTTGTTCTTCATTGCATGCCTCAAGCATCCATTTTTGAGGCTCTGAAAAACACCAGGTCAGTGCATTTGTGCTTCGGCCCAAAACTTCCCACACAGCGACTTGCTGAAGATTCGACAATTCTTTGCCGCCAATGCTTTTTGGCATGTCCATGCTTGATAATCCAAGATCAATTGCCATTTGTCTGTGTTTGGCATCGATTTCCTCTGGGACTTTGCCGTTGTTCATTTCTGCCTCAACTTCCCAAGGCTTGGTTTCCTTTAAGAAACTCTCTGCGGTTTCTATCCATGCTTTGACATCATCGGATAAATTAATGTGCATTCACTTTCTCCAGTTAAATTGGTATGAAACAAACAAATAATACTTGGATTGAGGCTGAGATGTTATTAAAAAATTAGAAAATCATTCTTTAATATCTAGGTACTCAGGAATCTCCTCATTTCTTAGAAAAGCTTTAATCATTTTGTTCACTTCCTTTGGCGCATCTTCATTCACAAAGTGAGAAATTCCTTTGAAATACCTCACGGTGAGTTTTTCTACATAATCCTCGGTTCCTCTTGAGCTCTCCATAGATAAGGCGAGATCTTTTTCTCCCCATAACATCATTGTCGGCACTTCTATTTTTGGATAGCCAAGCCGATGTTGTCGAAAAAATCCGCCTCCTCTCAAGACCCCCCGGTAATAGTTAAGCATTGCTGTTCTTTTGTGCCACTCAGAAACATTTTCGTCATAAATTGCCACGATCTCAGCGGGAAAATTTCCCTTCCTTGCGGATCCTGAGCGAATGAACTTACCGGCATGGAATTTTCTAGAAAGCAATTCTGGCAGCCATGGAAATTGAAAGAAGTACACGTACCAAGATCGCATTATTTGCTCAAGGTTTCTCAACGACATAATAAATCGACCTGGATGAGGAACGTTGCAAATTATTAACCGGTGCAATTTATCGGGATATCTCATTGCAAAATACCAAGCGATTATAGCACCCCAGTCATGAGCCAATATCACCACTTCATTTGCATCAGAGGCTTCAATGAGTTCTAAAATGTCTTTCATGAGCACTTCGATTTGGTAATTTTTCATCCCTTTTGGCGCATCGGTGTTGCCATAGCCACGAAGATTTGGAGCCCATACTTTGTAACCCAAATCGGCCAGGTAAGGGATTTGAAATCGCCAGGCAATGCTGTGCTCTGGCCAACCGTGCAGACACAGAACTAATTTGTCGCCATTGCCTTGCGTGTCAACTTCAATATCAATGCCATTCGCTTTGATGAATATTGTCTCTATTGATTGATATATGTCTGAGGTTTTTTGCATCATGCTTCTTCAATTTTTCTATGAAACTTATTTTCAATTGGATACTATATAAGTCAAATGATGTATTTACTCGATTCTCGATTCAATATTATTTATACCAGAAACTAATTCTCTGGCATTCAGCGCCTGCTGAAAACATTCAAATAAACTATCAATATTAAGAGAATAGTAATGAGCAAAAGATCATTAAAAAAAAGCAACCAACACTTTCAAAAAGCATTAAAAAAATTACCACTGGGTGTCACATCAAACTTCAGATATTGGGGCGAGGAAGACACGATCTATATCAAGAAGGCATCCGGTTGCAGACTCTGGGATTTGGACGACAACGAATACATCGATTATCGATTGGCATATGGTCCATACATACTGGGCTATGCCGATGAAAGGGTTGACCAAGCAGCAAGAGAAGGCATGGAAATTGGTGGAGTTTTTGCGCTTGCCACTGAACTCGAGTACGAAGTGGCACAAAAGATTTCTTCGATGGTTCCCTCCGCAGAGTTGGTGCGCTATTCCAACTCTGGCACTGAGGCTGTCATGGCTGCACTGCGCGTGGGCAGGGCCGTCAGCAAGAGAGACGGTTATGTCATGATAGAAGGCGGATATCACGGGGTCTGGGACGCAGCACTTTGGGATATAGACATTGATGAATGGAACCCCGAGGAGGGAGAACCCGAGATTAAACCGTCAAGCGCGGGTGTACCGGAGCTCACCGGGGAATTGTTATCGCTTGTCCCGTTCAATGATGCCAATGCGCTTGAAGATCTTCTCAAGAAAAAACACAACGAAATCGGCACCTTGATGATCGAGCCAATTCTAGGGAATTGTTGTTCAATTTCTGCAACCCAAGAATACATGCAAGCCGTGAGAGATCTTTGCGACAAATACGACATCGTCCTTATCATTGACGAAGTGAAAACAGGCTTTCGTGTGGCCAAGGGAGGCGTACAAGAGCTGTATGGCATCGAAGCAGATTTATGCACGTTTGCGAAATCAATTGCCAACGGATATCCCATCGCAGCGTTGTGCGGAAAAGAAGAATACATGAGGCATATTAAATACGGCGGCGTGCTTCACGGTGGAACCTTTACAGCACACTCTGTAGCCATTTCGGCAGCCAATAAAACATTGGAGATCATACAAAATACCGATGCCCTAGAAACCGTTGCCAATTATGGCTCGAAATTAAAAGAAGGAATCAGCGATATTTTAAAAACGAAAGACATTCCACATTCCTTCACGGGTCACCCTTCGATGTCAGGACTGTTTTTCTCAGAATCTCCGCCAACCAATGCGAGAGATTTTAGATATTCTGACTACCCGTTTTATGAAAAACTTGCTGAAGAAATGCTTGAGGATGGGGTATTATGCGAATTCGATCCTAGAGAACCGTGGTTTATTTGCGAAGCCCATGCTAAGGATGCGCTTCAGCCAACTTTGGATGCATTTGAATCATCACTTGAAAGAACACTTGGAGATATGACTTGAGTAAATATGACGCGATCGTAATTGGAGCCGGCCACAATGGACTGTGTAATGCAGCCTATTTGGCAAAATCCGGATTGAAAGTATTGGTTTTAGAAAAAAACGACTACATCGGCGGTGCAGCCGTCAGTAGAGAACTGGAGGAAGGTTGGCTTTATTCAAATTGCTCATACGTGTGCAGTCTCCTAAGACCCGAAATTTACAGAGACCTGAATCTTCAAAAACACGGACTGCAAGTCATTGCCTACGGAGGCAGCGTCACTTTCACTAAGAAAGGCGACATCTTTGGCGGTTATTCAGATCACGATCTTTCAAGAAGAGAAATTGGACGATACTCCAAAAAAGATGCCGATGCATACGTCCGATTTTCAAGAGATATCTCAAAACAGTGTCGATTCATTAAACCGCTCTTAATGAGAACTCCCCCAGACCCAACCTCTTTCAAGCCAAAAGATTTAAATGAGTTGATTTGGCTTTTCAAAAGACTCTACGGATTGGGCGAAGAGACGATTTATGAAACCATCAGATTCTACACCATGAGCGTTGCCGAATATCTCGAAGAGTATTTTGAGAATGATGTTGTAAAAGCAGCCTTATCAGGCAGTGGAATCATTGGAACAGGACTTGGTCCATACTCCCCTGGAACGGCTTATGTTTTGCTTCACCACTACATGGGAGAAGTCGACGGCTCCATTGGCTCATGGGGATTTGCGAGAGGTGGAATGGGATCCGTTTCGAACGCACTTGCTGGCGCTTTGCAAGAGCATGACGGTGAAATAAAGACGAACGCAGAAGTGAAGCAGATACTGGTTAAAAACGGAAGGTCCGTTGGCGTGGTTCTTGAAAATGGGGATGAATTGTATGCAAAAAATATTGTTTCCAACTTGGATGTCAAAAGAACTTATCTCAAATTGTTTGAGCACGGCGATTTGGATGAAAAAATCATCAATCAAGTTGAAAACTTTAAGATCAGAGGCTCTTCAGGAAAACTGAACATCGCTTTGGATGGCCTGCCTGAATTCCCAGCAATGGGCAAGAACAACCCGTTGATGCATGCCGACATGCACTTCATCGATTCACTGGATAGAATTGAGAGGGCATTTGACGATTGGAAGAATGGCAGATGGTCTTCCGATCCATACTGCGACACTTTGATTCCGACATTAACCGATCCAACCATGGCGCCTCCGGGCAAACATTACATGTCTGTGTTTGTTCAGTATGCCCCACCTAAACTTGCAACGGGTGAATGGACCGATAAGGATCGAGAAGGATTTGGAAAAACGGTCATCGATCAAATTGGAGAATACAGTCCAAACTTCAAAGACCTCATTGTTCATGCAGAAATCAGATCGCCACAAGACATTGAGAACGAAGTCGGCCTGACAGAAGGAAATATCTTCCAAGGCGAGTTGACCATGGATCAGATGTTCTTCAATCGACCTTTCCCAGGGTATTCACAATTCAGGGGACCGGTGAAAGGCTTTTACATGTGTGGATCAAGCACACACCCAGGCGGCGGCGTGATGGCTGCACCTGGCGCGAATGCCGCAAGAGAAATTCTCTTTGATCTAAAACGAGAAAATATTGTTCCAGAGGCAGAAAACGATGACTAAAAAGAATAAAAAAATAGCAGTAGTTGGCGCAGGCCATAACGCTCTCGTTTGTGCAACCTACCTAGCGAAAGCTGGGTTTTCAGTGGATGTTTTTGAATCAAGATCTCAGGTTGGAGGCATGATCGGAAAACGAAAACTGGGTGAAGATTACAGCGTCCCTGGTACAGCTCATTTGCTGAGTCATGTGGATGAGTCAGTTTTCAAAAAACTTAATCTGAAAAAACACGGTCTTGAATATTCCGCTCAAGATCTTAAAACAGTGTCACTCAATCCCAACGGGAATGCGTTAGTTATAAATGACGACGAAGTTGATGGCGATGACATCACCATGAAAGAAAAGAAAGAATTCAAAGAGCTCAATAAACGAATGGCCAAATTGGCGGGCTTCCTTGAATCCGCATACGGCAAAAAACCACCTAGATTAGGTTCCGATGATCGAGACGATTTGTTCAGCCTGGCATCACTTGGGCTCAATGCTCGGATGATGGGCGCGGACTCAATGAGTGACTTATTAAAATTCATAGCCGTTAATATTTACGATGTCTTGAATGAATTTACAGATCATGATCACCTCAAAGGCACATTGGCATTCGATGCAATTTTGGGCAACCACATGGGTCCGAGAACCAATAACAGTGTGATCACATACTTGCACCAACTCACGGGCGGAGTGAATGGTAAAAATGGTTCACATTCAATGGTCTCAGATGGAACCGGCTCATTTACGAAGTCCCTAGAGGAAGCTGCTAAAAAAGCAGGCGTGAACATTCATCTCAATGCCTCTGTCGAGTCCATTTCTTTTACCGATGATCTAGAAATAACCGGATTGAGGCTAAAGAATGGAGATGCTTTTGATGCGGACATAATTGTCTCTGGCATTGATCCGAGGAGTACATTCAATTGCTTGGTTGGACCGAAAAAGTTAGAGGCGGGCGTGGTTCATAAAGTGAACAATGTGAGAATGAGGGGCAACGCAGCCAAACTTCATCTTGCGCTTTCGTCAAAACCAAAATTTAAAGGGATTTCTGAGGATGAATTAGGACAAAGGATTGTCTATTCACCTTCAATGGAATACCTGGAAAGAACTTTTGATTTTAATAAATATGGTCAGATATCGGACGATCTTCCAATGGAGATAACGATACCATCCATACACGATAAAACGCTTGCGCCCAAAGGGCATCACGTACTTTCAGCGATCGTGAACTATGTTCCTTATCATTTAAAAGAGGGTTGGGAAAACTCAAAATCAAGAGTATTGGATCAGTGCATCAATCAATTGGATGGGCTGGCTCCAGGCCTCAAGGGTCTGATCGTTGAGTCAGAGTTTCTTACGCCAGTGGATATTGAAGAAGAATATGGCATCACCGGAGGTCAGTGGCACCACGGCGAACTCACATTTGACCAGTTCTTGATGCTGAGACCTGTGCCAAAAATGGCGCAATATTCATCCCCAATCAGCTCCCTTTATATGTGCGGAGCAGGGTCCCACCCAGGCGGAGGGATAATGGGAACCGCAGGAAAAAATGCTGCCATGGAAATTATGAAAAGGGAGTCTTGAGATGTTGCAACAAAATCATTATTTGAAATCAGTCTACGAAACACCGTTTCATGAGCGTACTTCGGAGTTAAATATACTCAACGATTGGGTACGCTGGAAAGATTACACAGTTCCAAACAGTTATTTCCGCGTAGACCTTGAATACTTTGCAGCCAGAAACAGCACTGCTGTTTTTGACTACACCCCAATGATCAAGCACAGAATAAAGGGCAAGGATGCACTTGAATATGTGAATCGTTTTTTCACAAGAGACATGACAAAAATTGGACTGCACAGGGTCGGTTATGCAGTTTGGTGTGACGAACAGGGCCAAGTCATTGACGACGGCACTGTGTTTCATATGAGAGAAAACGAATATTGGTTACTCTCTGCTGAAAGGCAACTGGAAAATCTAGAAGTGTCAGCAATCGGCTTCGACGTTCAAATAGATGAATTAACAGACGATGTTGCTGCTCTTGGCGTTCAAGGGCCAACTTCAGCAAGCATTTTGAAAGCCATGGGGTTTCAAGAAATTGAGATGTTAAAACCATTTGATATCAAACATTATTCATACCATGGGGAAGAGATCACCATTTCCAGAACAGGATTTACCGGAGACTTGGGCTATGAAGTCTTGATGTCGAATTCTGTAGCACTTTCGTTTTATGAAGAGATGTTTGCAAAAGGCGAGATATACAACATCAAACCTGCAGGGTTAGAGGCTCTGGATCTTCTCAGAATTGAAGCGGGCCTTCTTCAGCCCGGCGTAGATTTTATGATTGCAGAAGAGGCAATCAGGCCAGGATCTACAAGATCGCCTTATGAGCTTGGATTATCGTGGTTGGTGGATCTCAGTAAGCCTGTTTTTAATGGCAAGGCGGCACTGGTTGAGGAAAAGAAAAAAGGTTCGAAATACACTTTTGTTAAATTGAATATAAACGGCAACAAGCCCGCTAGTGGTTCTTATCTTTACAATCAAGCCAACAAGAAAATTGGAACAGTGACTTCTGCAATGTTTTCTCCTAGTGCGAAAGCAAACATTGCTTATGCTTCTTTGCATGAGCCATGGAAAAAAGAAAAAGACAAGATCATCGCTGAGATTTATTATCAAAAGGACTTAGAGTGGAATAGGGTGATGGAAGAAGCAACCATTGTCACCAAGCCTTTCTTTGATCCGGATAGAAAAAGAGCCACACCAGCAGAGCTATATTAAGCGGATATGCCACACCGCCTTGATCCACTGTTAGACCCAGAAAGTATTGTCGTTGTCGGCGCAACGACCTCTGGCGGCATGGGGAGTCGAATCATCAAGAACCTTCAGCACGGAGGATACAAAGGCAAGTTATTCGGGCTGCATCCAAAAAACAAAGACGCATTTGGTGTGCCATGCTATCCCGACTTTGCATCTCTTCCAGAGAAAGTTGAACATGCAATTTTTGCAGTATCGGATGAACGAGTAGAGGGCTTGGTCGATGCTGCCATTGAAGCCGATGTCAAAGCCATGTCAATGATGTCGATGCTATATTTAGATGATGATCGGAAGCCATATTTAAAAGATCGCATTCAAAAAAAACTGAAAGAAGCCGATATTCTCTTATGCGGTGCAAATGGAATGGGTTTTTTTCACATAGAGAAAAGTGTTTGGATCAATGGCCATTTCTCAAGACCCAACCACGAATCTGGAGGGGTTTGCATCATCAGTCAATCGGGTTCAGGCGTTGCTGGAATCATCGATTGTGAGGAAAGGATCAATCTAAACCTTTCCGTTTCATCTGGATCCGAACTCACTGTGGGCGCAGAAGACTATCTTGATTACATTCTTCATCAAGAGAGCACAACCGTGGTTGGTTTATTCCTTGAAACCATTCGCAAACCAGAAAAAATGATCCAAGCCTTTCAATTGGCAAATAAGAAAAAGATTCCGATTGTTGTATTAAAGACTGGAAAAACAGAACGCTCTGCAGAGCTCACAGTTTCTCACTCTGGTGGCTTGGCTGGTGTCGATGATTATTACAATGCACTGTTCAAAAAATATGGCATACAAAGGGTCGCAGACATGGATGAACTTGCAACGACACTCATCATGTTTGACCAACCATATGAATTGGCAGATGGAAACATGGTCTCCATTCATGACTCCGGTGGTGAAAGACAGCTCATCATTGATATTGCAGACCAACAAGGGGTTGAGTTTGCAGATCTGGAAGAAAGCACGACCCAAAAACTCGAAGAAATTCTCGACCCCGGTTTGCCTCCGGTAAATCCATTGGATGCATGGGGCAAAGGATTGGGAGATGCCGATCAAATTATGGCTGATAGCATCACAGAAATGCTCGATGATCCAAATGCTTCCATGGCTGCAATAGTCATGGACAGAGGTCCGCTGGGCCTCATTCATGAAGAATACATTGATGAGTATATGAAGCAGGCAAACGATCGAACAGGAAAGCCTGTATTCCTTGTTTCAAACAGACAAGGTACGGGCATTCATCCTTTGGCAATCGAGGCCACAAATAAGGGAATGCCGGTATTGGATGGCATGCATTCATTTCTTGCAGGTGTACGATGCCTTCATCAATACAGAGATTTCATAAAGAATGAAGATGTTGTTGATATTGGTCTCGATTCTGAAAAGTTGAAAAAGTATCAAAATGAACTCTCTACAATTGAATTTGTTAGTGAAGCAGAGGCGCTCAATATGTTTTTGGATCTGGGATTGAATGCCAATCAAAGCAATGTCATCACCAATCAAGAAGAGTTACTGTCAGCAGCAAAGGGCATGGGTTTTCCTCTGGTGTTAAAGACTGCCGTTGAAGACGTCTATCACAAATCTGAGTTGAGCGGAGTTTATCTAAACATTGATACAGAAGAAAAACTGATCTCCTCATACAATGAGCTTCAGAAAAAACTACCGGGTAATGCTTTGCTCGCAAAGATGATTCAATCCGAGGGAGTTGAGATGATCATTGGCATGACCACAGATGAGCAACTTGGTCCTATGGTGACGATTGGCTTTGGTGGGTACTACGCTGAGGCAATGAATGACGCGGTTACCTTGATGCCTCCTTTTTCCAAAGGAGCAGCAAAGGAAGCACTGGGGTCACTGAAAATGAACACATTGTTCGATGGTTATCGCGGGTCAAAGCCAGTTGATCTAGATGCATTTGCGGATTTTGCATCAAGATTTTCACTGATTGCCTTGGAGTTGAGTAATCAGATATGTGAAATTGATTTAAATCCCGTAATATTAGGAAACGATATTTGTATAGCCGTTGATGCATTGATATCTTTGCATCAGCAAAAGTAAATAAAAACTAGGAGAAAGGAATGGATGCGAGAAGCGCAAAAGCATTGTCTAAAGATGATTGGTCCAAGATGGCGGGCGATGCCGATAGTATCTTCGAAGGAAGATGTTTCATTAATGGTGAATATGTTGATGCAACAGATGGCGGAAAGATAGAAGTCATCAATCCTGCAACCAACGAGGCATGTGGGACATGTGCAGCAGGAAATGAAAAAGACATCGACAAGGCCGTTGCAGCTGCAAAGGAAAGCTTTAAAGCAAAGACTTGGAGGAAGATGGCTCCCAGGAAAAGAATGGGAATCATGATGAAGTTTGCTGATCTTCTTCAACAAAATACAGCTGAGCTTGCCCTCATGGATTCCATGAATATGGGTAAGCCGATCAGCGACTGTTTGAATGTTGATGTTCCAGCCTCTGCTGTGAATATTCGATTCATGGCAGAGTGTATCGATAAGATGTATGGAAAAGTTGCCAACACGCATGAAAAAGCTCTAAACCTTTCTGTAAGAGAGCCGTACGGTGTGGTTGGATTGATTTCTCCATGGAATTATCCACTTCTTATGGGTGTTTGGAAAATTGCTCCAGCATTGGCTGCAGGAAATTCTATCGTGCTTAAACCAGATGAGCATTCTCCTCACTCGTGCATAAAAATGGCCGAGCTTTTTGTTGAAGCAGGCGGACCTCCGGGAGTATTCAATGTGGTCACCGGTCATGGGGAAGAGGCTGGACAATCATTGGCTCTGCATCAGGATGTTTCCAAGATCGGATTCACTGGATCGACCGAAGTTGGGAAACTACTCTTGCAATATGCCGGTCAGTCCAATATGAAAAAAGTCAGTCTTGAAACTGGCGGCAAATCACCCATGATTTATTTTGCTGATTTACCCGATATGGAACTTGCTGTTTCTACGGCCTATGATTCCATTTATGCAAACATGGGCGAAGTCTGTAATGCAGGCTCTAGAATCTATGTTGAAAGGGCAATTTATGCAGATTTCGTTGATCAATTCATTGCAGAAGGCCAAGGCGCATACACGCCTGGCGATCCATTGGATCCTGAGACCAATATGGGACCATTGATGTCAGCACAAGCTCAAAAAAGAGTACTGGGCTTTATTGAATCTGGCAAGAATGAAGGCGCGAAACTCAAATTTGGTGGAAACATTCCTACTGGTCTTGAGTCAGGATGTTTTGTTGAACCAACCATGTTTGCAGACGTGAACAATGACATGACCATTGGTCGTGAAGAAATCTTCGGACCCGTGGCTTCCATTATTCCATTTGATACTGAAGAAGAAGCCATCGAAATGGCCAATGATACGATCTATGGGCTTTGTGCATCCGTTTGGACGAGCAATGTCAGCAGAGCGCACAACATGGCGAAAGCCATTGAGTCTGGCATGGTTTATGTCAATTGCTACGACGTGGGTGATATGACCTTTGAGTTTGGTGGATACAAGCAATCGGGAAATACCAAAGATTCATGCTTTGACTCTGTGCTGGGTTACACGCAAAGCAAATCCATTTGGTACAACCTCGGGTAAATAATTGTGAGTAGTTCACTCACATACGAGGTCAATGGACCTGTTGCACTGCTGACCTTAAATAGGCCAGACAAGCTCAATGCAATCGATACTGCCATGATGGCTGAGATGAATGCTGCAATGGATCAGGCGGAAGAGGATCATTCCATTCGTGCGATTGTGGTTAAAGCCAATGGAAAATCTTTTTCAGCGGGATTTGATTTGGACGATGAAGTTTGGGCGTCAGAAAAAGAGGAGGACATTCGTGCTGCTCTTCAAAATGACTTTGATACCATCATGCGTTTTTGGGATTCACCCAAACCAACCATTGCTTGTGTTCAAGGATACTGTTTGGGTGGAGCCATGGAGTTGGCACTGAGTTGCGACCTCACCGTTGCTTCAACTTGTGCATTGTTTGGAGAGCCTGAAGTATCCATAGCCAGTGGAATTGTGGTACTGAATTTACCCTGGTTAACCGGACCCAAACTGGCCAAGGAAATATTGCTCTGTGCAGACAAACGCATTCCGGCCCAAAGGATTTACGAGATGGGGCTTATCAATCGAGTCGTTGATCTTGATGATCTTGAGTCCACAGGCATTGAATTCGCTGAAACCATTGCAGCCAATGACATGATGTCTGTAGCAATCACCAAAAAAGCCATCAATAAAACCATGGAAATCAGCGGCATGAGATCTGCACTCGATGATGCATCAGAGGCGAACATGCTGCTTGAAACAACCGATTACGATGAGAAAACAGAGTTTTATGACATTCTGAAAAAAGAAGGCATCAAAGCAGCGCTTGAATGGAGACGAAGTCTCGTTTTTGGAAAGAGCGACTGAACGTGACCGAACTCAAAGAATTTCTTAAAAAGTATCCCAATACTGTCGGCGTTGAAGTCATGATGCCAGACAACAATGGAATCATTCGTGGCAAGAGAGTCGATATTCATGAAGCAGAGTCTCTGTTCGAGAAGGGGCTTAACTTTTGTGCTGCAACACCATTATTGGATTCTGGCGGTGATGTCATTGATGGACTCGTACTTGGAAGCGATGATGGGGATCCCGATATATTTGGTCATCCGGTCGATGGATCGCTTGCACCGGTTCCTTGGCTTGAAAAAGACATGGCACAAGTCCTAATCACATTGGTCGACAAAGAAGGAAATTCTTATCCTCACGAAGCAAGAAATGTACTCAGTCGAGTCGTGCAAAAACTGGCAGACGATGATCTGCATGCAACGATTGCAGTAGAGCTGGAGTTTTACCTTTATCTAGATCACGACGGATTAATGGTCACTCCAAGACACAGTCCAACGCCTGGCACTATTTTGCATCAGGCCGGACCTCAAGTTTACTCATTAGAAGACTTAAGAGAGCTCGATCCATTTTTCAACCGTCTCCAAGAAATATGCGATCAGCAAAACATTCCAGTGGGTACCGCGATATCTGAGTTCTCAACCGGACAATTTGAAACCAATCTACACCATGTATCAGATGCCTTATTGGCTTGTGATCAATCCATGCTGCTTCGAAGGGCAGTCAAAGAAACTGCGAGAGAGTTCGGGATGGGAGCAACATTCATGGCAAAACCATTTTTGGAATCAGCTGGTTCAGGAATGCACATTCACGTGAGCTTGAAAGACGGTTCTGGAAATCCTATTTTTGCTCACGATAAGAGCGACTCAACCGGGTTTAATGAGAATCTTCAATATGCAGTCGGCGGTCTTGCCGAGACGATGAAAGAGGGGATGGCAATTTTTTGCCCCAACGCAAATTCTTATCGGCGTTTTGCTCCAGGTTTTTTTGCACCCATTACGCCCAATTGGGGCCCAAATCACAGAAATTTATCATTGAGAATTCCACTTTCAGACGATAACAATGTCAGAATTGAGCATCGTTCAGCGGGCGCCGATGCGAATCCATATTTGGTTGTCGCTTCTGTATTGGCTGGTATACATCACGGATTGACAAAAGAGATCTCTCCACCCGAGATGATTCAAGAAAGTGAAGTCATAGATCCAGAGGTCACATTGCCAGTTAAATGGCAAGATTCCCTAGATGAATTTAACCAGGCAACCATACTGCCTCAATATTTTGATGAGGAGTTTTGTCGTATATTTCATCATTGCAGGTCATGTGAGCTAGATAGATTTTCATCACAAATCAGCAATAAAGATTTTGAATGGTACCTAAGATCAATTTAATTTCCGATAGGTATACATGCTCTTAATATGAATAGACGCTATCTAATTGAATTTATAGTTATTATTTCAGGTGTTTTCTTATCTTTCTATCTTGATGATATACGCCAATTAGGCGAAAAGAAGCAATATAAAGATACACTCATTGAAGAACTAATCATAACAGCCAACGAGGATGTAGATCAGCTTGATAAAGTAATCAGTGAGCTTGAGAGTGTAAATATCAGCATTGACTTAATGCTTGATGATATATCTGATGGCGAAATTAATTTACGTGATGACCTCATAGCAGCCAGCTATCTCTCTGTGAAAACAAGAATGAATTTTTCCTTTTATCCACTAAGCGGAACCTTTGACCAGTTGATTTCAACAGGTTCATTTGAGCTGATTGAATCGATAGAGCTGAGACGTCTTTTGATCAATAACTACACTCACCTTGCTCAAAGAAATGACGCAAATAACAGAAGCCTTGATGATCTTTGGCTGAGCTTTGTTGAGAATGTTGATCCTTTTATCACAGTCATACCAAGTATTGATGAAAATGCATCCTATATTTATGCTGATCAAAATATTGATACATATTACATAGATCATGAGTTCTATTTATCAAAGGAATTCCTAGCATATTTGGTTTCAGCGAAAGGGTCCGTTTCTACAAATTTAGATATGCTTGATTTGTTTAAAAGGAATTACAATCGGATAATTAATCTTGCTCAAGAAAATTAATGTTAGAGTGAAAACATCAATTTTTTAAATTCTTAGGAGGAAAAAATGAAATATTTAACTGCAGTATCAATTCTACTTTTGAGCCACGGTTTATACGCTGGCGGCCATGACGATTCTGAGCCAAGCTTTGAAGGGCTTATCTCATCAGAAATCTTTGATTTAGATGGAAAAATGGACATGCATGTGGAACGAAGAGAAAGCTGTGGTGGTGATACACCCAAGCATTTTCATCCAGCTTCAGGAACATTGGTTTATGTTCTTGATGGAGTCTCGCAATCCAAGTCTACGGGTGAGTGGAAGAAATACACAAAAAACGAGTACTGGTTTGAAAGAACTGACTGGGTTCATGGAGGAGATGCAGA
>NZHP01000019.1 GCA_002691465.1 Gammaproteobacteria bacterium
GTCATGGTGATCCTTATCAAACGAAACGACTTCGCCTTTATCCATTGCATGTCTCAGAATTGAGCAAGGAACTACCTTCTTTTTTTTGTATACCTCTGGAATTTCAGAATAGAACAGGCTGACTGCAACCGGGTTGCCTCTCACCTTCCCTCTAAGAGAATCGTCTAATGCATTTAGATCTACCATTATTTTAATTATAGTATTTATGTTGTAAAAAAGCTTAAAATCACAATATGTCATTTTGGAAAAAGAAAACTGAAAAGTGGGTAGAGAGCCCAATGCATAATAACTGGTATCAATCCAGCTCCTATTTTCTAAGTTCTTTCGCTCTAATCACCTCTGTAAGTGAGGACGGAATAACGAGTATTGGTCCTTATCAGTTGTCATTTCCATTTGGTGTCATTGATCGAAGGGAATGGATTGTGATATCTCGACGTGGGTCAAATACATCAAGAAACTTACTAAGAAATAAAAAATGTGCTCTTAATTTTGTCGAATATGACAAAAAACATATCCCAAATATTGTTGATCTTGGGTATCCGGGTCAAGCTCCTGAAGAAAAAATGGAGGACTGCACTTTCGAACTGGAGGATACTCCCACAGAATCATTTGTCAGTGATCCCGAAAGGCCGAAAGTTATCAAAGAAGCTTTTCAAGTTTTCGAATGTGAACTGAATGACAATCCAGAAGATTTTCATTATGCAGGAACAGAATCTACAGAATATTTGCTTTTAAAAATTAATCATGTCCACCTCAGAGAAAGATGGAGGAATAATTTAGATAAAGGAAACGATATGGAAATACCAAATATGCCAATCAGTTTTGGCTTTAGAAATGCAAACCAGTTCTGGTTCGCAAAACATAAAAAAGCATTTTGGCTTCCAACTCCTGAGAACAAAGGAGCAAAGCATGATGCGGTAATGTACATCGCAAATAGGCTTGATGAAGAAATTACTTTTACAGAAAATGCTTGTAAAGAATTAACTGGAATACCCAAAGTCTTTGTAAAAACTGCATTGAAAGGCATTGTAAAAGAGGCAAAAGGTCAAGGTATCACAACCATTGATAAAGCATTTATCGAGGAAGTGAATAGCAAAAGGCAATAGGCTTATGTCACACCGAACAGACGCTTTACCAAAGTTAACAGGAATAAAACGCCTCATTAGAGAATTTAGATATCATGAATTTTCTAGGCAAAGCATAGGGATCTTCCTTGTCAGTGTTTTTTGCTTTGAAACATCTCCACATTCAATATTTCCTTACGCATCTAATATTGCTGTAGGTCTTATTCTTCTGGGTCTAGCAACCCGAATGTTTGCATCAGGATTTGTCTTAAAAAATAAAGAACTTTCCACAACAGGGCCTTATGCATTTATAAGGCATCCTCTATACACGGGAAATATAATGATTCTAATAGGCTTGTGTCTGATTAATGGTTTCTTTTGGTCTTTTATCATTGCATTTATTTTCTTCTGGTTTTATTACCCCGCTGCGATTGAATATGAAGACAGAAAACTAAAATCACTTTTTCCAGATACTTGGGAAGAATGGGCATCTATCACTCCAGCACTGATGCCTAAAATCGATCTTAAAAATACCATGAATGGCGAGATTTTTTCTAAATTAGATCTGAGAAGTTGGTCTATTAAAAAAAGTCTGATGACAAACTACGAACCAGTGATTGTTGTCTATGTTTTGATCTGGCTTTTTATTGTTGCGCAAAGATAGACTAAGAAAGTGGAGCGCGAGGATCTATTAAAAATAATTTCTGAAAAGCTTGGCACCTCAGCTTCCATACCCATATTTGAAGGCAATCAAGGCAGGCTCTTCAAAGTTGAAACTGATGAAAAAGCTTATCTGATTAAATCAGCCAATCAAGATCACTGGTGGTCTAAATCGATCAACAGATGGAGCATCAGACATGAATTTAAAATCTATGAAATACTGAAAAATTTGGATGGCATACCAAAGTGCTATGGTCTAACAAAAGATGGATCTTTAGTCCTTGAATATATAGATGGAGAATCTTACAGAAGCAAACAATTCGAACTCAATGGGAATGATCAATTCTTCAACTCTCTCCTAGAGCTAATAAAATCTATGCACGATAGGGGTATCGCTCACGGGGATCTAAAAAGAAAGGACAATCTCTTAGTTGGTGGAGACTTAAATCCATATCTGATTGATTTTGGAACCGCTTTAATCAAAGAAAATCGCAGCGGGCTTTTTAAAAAAATCATTTTCAATTTCTTAAAGAAAACAGATTTGAATGCTTGGGTTAAACATAAGTACAAGAGGTCTTATGATAAAATCTCAGAAAAAGACAAGGATTACTACTCACCAACTTTTGTAGAAAAGTTTTACAGAAAATTTATTAAACGGATTTAAATCATGCTAGAACCTCCATTGCTTTATTACTGGATAATTCCATTAATTATTTGGTCAACGGTATGGAAGCTAATTGCTTTATGGACATCTGCTAGAAATCGCCAATTGATATGGTTCATATGCCTTGCTGTAACTAATACTGCGGGCATTCTTCCAATTCTTTACATCTACTATTACCAAAAAGATAAATCCCAAATATAAAAATGAAATATATTTTAGATTCGGGAATGGGTACAGAACTTGAAGCAAGAGAAATAAATATTCCTGATTGGAAAAAATCAATATGGACAGCCAATGCTCTTATTTTCAATCCTGATTCAGTCAAAAATATTCATATAGAAAACATAGAAGCCGGTTCCAATGTCATCATCACAAACAATTACTACGTCACACCAAATATTCTAAAAAGAGAAAACTTAGAGGCAGACTTTGAAAAACTTGTGCAATGCTCAATTGATATTGCTGAAGAAGCCAGATCGGGGTTTAAAAATATATTGATTGCTGGCTCCTTCCCTCCGATTGAGACCAGCTTTAGGCCCGATTTAACTCCTGATGATAAAAAACTTGTCTCATTTTATGACGATTTATTAGAAATAATGTATGGACAGGTGGACTTAATTGTATGTGAGACCATGTGCTCAATCAGAGAGGGAATCATTGCAAGTGAAATTGCATCAAAAAAATTCGATGAAGTATGGTTAAGCTGGAATACAAGAAGCATGGATGGATCTAAGTTGCCCAGCGGAGAATTACTAGAGGATGCCATTAATGCTGGAAACAAGATTGGAGTAAAATGCCAACTTTTGAATTGCACAGCAACAAACTTGGTCACGGATCATCTAGAAACAATGAAGAAAGCCAATGAGTTTGGTGTCTATGCAAACTCTCGCGAATACAAAGAATCAAACCATATAGAGGACTTGGGTAAGAAAATTGATCCGGACATATTCCATTATCATAATACTGTAGAGATAACGCCTAATGAGTATGCCAAACAGGCAAAAATATGGGCCGATGAGGGAGCTTATGTAATTGGAGGATGTTGCGATACCAGCCCTGCTCACATAAAGGCATTAGCTGAAATCATCAATTAGACAAAAGACCTTTTGCTTTTTTGATAATTGACTTCACGCTTATTCCAAAATGGTCTCTTAGAGCTTCTCGCGTTTCACTCAAGCCGTAACCATCTGTTCCGAGTGTTGTTAGACCGCCTGGAAAAAGATGCGAAATGCTATCTGGGAGCAAAGTAACCCAGTCGCTGACTGATAAAAAGTGTCCATCATGATCTTCTAAAATAGACTCGATGTATGATTTTTTCTCAGAGTTCTTCGAGTCTCGATAATCTCTATGTAAAAGATTGTAACTGGTTACACTCCAAATATACGTTGGGATACCCTCTCCCTCTAAAGTCTCTTGTGCTTCAATGACCTCCTGCATAAGACTCCCACTCCCTAGCAGATGTATAGGCTTGCCTTTGAATTTTTTTAATAGGCTCTCAGAGGCTTCTTTAAAACAATACATTCCATTCAAAATTCCTTCGCGGGAATCTTCAGGCATTGCAGGATGAGTATAGTTTTCATTGTATACAGTGATGTAATAAAAAATATCTTCTTTATCCTGATACATTCTTTTTATTCCATCTTGCATGATTACAGCTAACTCATATGCAAAAGCAGGATCGTAAGTCATCATATTTGGAACGATCGAAGCCAAAACATGGGAATGTCCGTCTTGGTGCTGAACGCCCTCACCATTTAAGGTCGTTCTACCCGCTGTTCCACCAATTAAAAAACCTTTGGTCATGGCATCACCACATGCCCACACCATATCGCCAACCCTTTGCATTCCAAATATGGAATAAAAGATATAAATGGGAATCATTGGGAGTTGAAAGTGGGAATATGCCGTTCCTGCAGCCATGAATGATGCCAAAGCTCCTGCCTCACATATCCCTTCTTGGAGAATCTGTCCGTCTTTTGCTTCTTTGTAAGGCGAGATAGTTCCTGCATCAACAGGCTCATAATTCTGCCCATCTGGCGAATAGATTCCTGCCTGTGAAAATAGCCCATCCATACCAAAGGTCCTTGCCTCATCTGGAATAATAGGAACTATATATGGTCCAATATTTTTATCTCTCAACATCTTCGACATCATTCTAACAAGAGCTAAAGTTGTTGATATAGTTCGGTCAATGCCATCTGTGAAGTCAGAAAATTGATCCATATCTGGCGCCTTTAAAGCTTTGCAATCATCAAATCTGATGGGTTGATAACCCCCAAGATCTTCTCTCATTTTATGCATGTATTTCATTTCATCTGAATCTTGATCAGGAACATAAAACTCTGCGGCAATACATTTCTCCTCAGAAAGTGGTATTTCAAGTCTTTTGGCAATTTCAATTCTCTCGTCATCCGACATAGTCTTCTTTTGGTGAGCTATGTTTCTACCCTCAGATCCTTCGCCTAAGCCATAGCCTTTTAGAGTTTTAACAAGAATAACAGTGGGCTTTCCAGATGATTTGGTAGCTGAATCAAATGCCGCATATAGCTTCTTGTGGTCAAATCCTCCTCGCTTGATTGCTTTTAGTTCATCATCACTTAAATTTGTCATGATTGACTCAAGCTCTTTATTGTCTTTTACCCAGTGAGCTCTCTGTTCAGCTCCACTCGAAACAGAGTACATTTGGTACTCGCCGTCTAGCACTTCATCCATTCTTCGCTGCATAACATCATTGTGATCAATTGCAAATAGTGAGTCCCACTCCGATCCCCAAATCACTTTAATTACATCCCATCCAGAACCCCTGAAAACTGCTTCCAATTCCTGAATGATTTTTCCATTGCCTCTCACAGGTCCATCCAATCTTTGCAGATTGCAGTTGACAACAAAAATTAAGTTGTCCAATTTTTCTCTTGAGGCAATATTGATTGTTCCTATTGTTTCAGGTTCATCCATTTCACCATCCCCAAGAAATGCCCAGACTCTTCCTCCTTCCTTGGTAAGCAAGCCTCTGTTTTCTAGATATTTAGTAAAACGAGCATAGTAAATAGAAGATACTCCGTTTAGGCCCATCGAAGCCGTTGGGCTTGGCCATAACTCCGGTCTCCTCCTTGGATGAGGATATGATGGGAGACCGCCATCTTTTTGTAGTTCTCTCCTAAAATTACCGATTTCTTCAATTGATAATCGACCTTCTAAAAAAGCTCTAGAGTAAATGCCTGGAGATGAGTGCGCTTGGATATTAAACATATCGCCCTGGTATTTATCAGAGCGTGATCTTATGAAATGGTTAAGAGCAACCTCAGTCATTGTCGCAGTGGATGCATAGGTTGCGATATGCCCTCCAAGGCCTTCTCCTAAATCATACGCTTGGAGAACCATGGCCATTGCGTTCCATCTAATGATATTTTCTATTTTTGTTTCCATTTCAATATCACCTGGATAAGCAGGTTGCTCAGAGAGTGGAATTGAGTTCCTATAGGGTGTATTCAGTGTGGCCTCCGATAATGAGATGCCATGGCTCAATGCGTAATTTTGCAATTCTCTAAGAAGCTCCTTGACCTCTTTATCTGTATAGCTTTCCTTAACTGCTTGTAAGGATTCAATCCATTCATGGATCTCCATTCTCCATTGGCTTTGAAACTCATGAGTATCGCCTTGATCTATGGATGCGACTTGAGTATTTTTTTTAGATTCAGCCATTCGTCATCAAACAGTTTGTTGATTATTCACTTCTCGCTATAAAAAAAGATTACTTTACCACGAGAATTATACTTATGATCAGGAAATGAGATAATATTATTCCTTAAATAATGGATTAAGCATGCCTGATTACAGATCTAAAACATCGACACATGGAAGAAATATGGCAGGAGCGAGAGCTCTCTGGCGAGCAACCGGCATGGGCGATGATGATTTTGGTAAGCCAATCATCGCTATAGCAAACTCTTTCACTCAGTTCGTTCCTGGTCATGTCCACCTAAAGGATCTTGGTCAAATGGTTGCAAGAGAAATTGAAAAATCAGGCGGAGTTGCAAAAGAGTTCAGCACTATTGCAGTTGACGATGGAATCGCCATGGGCCACTCGGGAATGCTTTATAGCTTGCCTTCACGAGAACTAATAGCAGATGCTGTTGAATATATGGCAAATGCTCATTGTGCAGATGCGCTTGTATGCCTGTCGAATTGCGACAAAATTACACCGGGGATGCTGATGGCAACAATGCGGCTTAATATACCAACCATTTTTGTATCTGGCGGTCCAATGGAAGCGGGCAAAGGTTTAATAAAGGGTCAAGAAGCCAGTCTAGATTTAATTGATGCAATGGTTTTAGCTGGAGATCCAACTGTTTCCGACGAAGAGGTTGAAAAAATTGAAAGATCTGCTTGCCCAACTTGTGGCTCATGTTCTGGTATGTTTACTGCCAATTCTATGAATTGCTTGGTTGAGGCTCTCGGACTTGCCCTCCCTGGCAATGGAAGTGTGCTAGCAACCCATATTGATCGCAAAGAACTTTTCCTAAAAGCGGGAAGAATTATTGTTGAGCTCACAAAACAATACTATGAGAAAGACGATGAGAGCGTTCTTCCAAGAAACATCGCAAATTTGAAATCATTCGAAAATGCCATGACCTTGGATATTGCGATGGGAGGCTCTACAAATACTGTGCTTCATATTCTCGCTGCTGCAAAAGAGGGCGAGCTTGATTTTGGAATGGATGACATAGATCGCTTATCCAGAAGAGTTCCTAACCTATGCAAAGTTGCTCCGAGCAGTAATTTCCACATGGAAGATGTTCATAGAGCCGGAGGAATAATGGCTATTCTTGGGGAGCTGGAAAAAGCAAAATTACTCAATTCTGAGAATAAAACAGTACACACAGAAACAATGCTCGACGCAATTAACGAATGGGATATCAATAGAAAACCATCCAAAGAAGTCAAAGAATTCTACTCTGCTGCGCCTGGAATGATCCCAACAACTCAGCCTTTCTCACAAAATAAAAGATACTCAGAACTGGATTTAGATCGTGAAAATGGATGCATTAGAGGCTCTGATAATGCGCATAGCCAAGACGGAGGATTAGCGGTATTAAAGGGCAATATCGCATCAGATGGATGCATTGTAAAGACTGCTGGTGTTGATGAAAAGATTCTAACCTTTAGTGGTCCTGCAAAAGTTTTTGAGAGTCAAGATGATGCGGTTGATGCAATTCTTGGAGATGAGATTCTTGCGGGGGATGTCGTCGTTATTCGTTATGAAGGACCTAAGGGTGGGCCAGGCATGCAAGAAATGTTATATCCAACTAGTTATCTAAAAGCAAAAGGGCTTGGTGAAAAATGTGCCTTAATCACAGACGGGCGATTTTCAGGCGGAACATCTGGTTTATCCATCGGACATATTTCTCCAGAGGCAGCATCAAAAGGCTACATTGCTCTAATCAAAGACGGAGACATAATAAATATTGATATTCCGAACAGGTCCATCAATGTTGATCTCTTGGATGAAGATCTAGAAGTTAGAAGAAAAGAAATGTCCTCATTTGGAAAAAAAGCCTGGAAACCAAGAAATAGAGACAGGAAAGTTAGCTTGGCTCTACAGGCATATGCATTATTGGCATCATCTGCATCAGATGGAGCCGTCAGACAAATAGAAGGAATTGGTGATGACGAGTAAATCAAAAGTAATCGGTATATTTGGTGGAACAGGTGCCCTGGGATCTGCATTATCAAAAAAATGGTCAAAAACCGGGCATCAAATCATCATTGGCTCAAGAAATGCTGATAAAGCTATTTCAGTTGCTGAGGAGATCAATGCTGAAATTGGAAATAACAATGTCACTGGGAGTGACTTAATGGAAACGGCAAAGAATTGCGGGATTGCCGTCTTGGCTGTGCCCTACTTCAGTCATTCGGAAACACTAAATCAAATAAAGCCATTTCTGAGCGGAAAGATTTTGGTCGATACAACTGTCCCGCTCTCCAAACCTGTGACAAAAGTAAATCTTCCAAAGCAGGGTTCTGCAGCATTGGAGGCGCAAATGCTGCTTGGTGAAGAGGTACTTGTTGTGTCAGCTTTGCAAAATATTGGATCTCATTTGGTGGGCTCCCAGGAGAAGATTGATGCTGAAGTATTGGTATGCGGCAATTCAAATGATGCAGTTGATGAAGTAATCACTCTTATTGGTGACCTTGGTCTGCAATGCTGGCATGCTGGTTCAATTGAAAACTCAGCTGCAGCTGAGGCATTAACCTCAGTGCTTATTTCGATCAATCAAAAGCACAAATTGAAGTCATCAGGCATAAAAATTACCAGCCGTTGATACAGAAGCTCAATAATTTAAATGGATAAAAAAGAAGCGTGCTCTGAGATCACTCTGACTGCAATTCAGAATATTCCCGAAATTAATCCGGGCGATGATGTTTCAAGGATTATCAACCAATGCCTATTGGACCAGGAATACGGTCTTAGAAACAATGATTTGATTGTCATTGCGCAAAAAATCATTTCCAAGTCGGAAAATAGATTCATCGATCTAAAAACAATCGAGCCCTCAGAGGAAGCAATAAAATTAGCTAAAGAGACAGATAAAGACCCGAGATTGACAGAATTAATTCTCCAAGAATCAAATCGTATAATTCGTGCTGAGAACGGCACGATCATAGTTGAGCATAAGCTTGGGCATATACTCGCAAATGCTGGCATTGATCGATCCAATATTGGGAGGAGAAACGATTATGCCCTTCTGCTGCCAAAAGATCCTGATGGCTCAGCAACAAAAATAAAAAAATCTTTTGAAGATCGCTATCAAATTAAACTTGGAGTTTTAATTACTGACAGCATGGGAAGAGCATGGAGATTGGGTACAACGGGACATGCATTGGGATCCTCTGGAATCAAAACCTTAATTGATATGAGGGGTGAAGAATTTGATAGGGATGAAAGACTATTGCAAACAACAATTATCGGTGTTGCCGATCAAATTGCATCTGCGGCAACACTTTTGATGGGTGAGAGTTCCGAGGGAGTGCCTGCAGTTATCCTTAGAGGTTTGGACTTGCTTGATGACTCTGATACTGTGAACGATCTGATCAGACCGGCTGAGGAAGATTTATTTCGATGAAATATAATGATAAAAAAATTGTTGCGTTATGCGGAGGCATTGGAGGCTCAAAACTTGTGCTCGGATTGAATAATATATTGGATCAAAAAAATCTCAGCATCATTGCAAACACTGGAGATGATTTCCTACATCTCGGTTTCTATATATGTCCCGATATCGATACGGTGATTTATACGCTCGCAGGAGTTAGTAATACAGAAACAGGATGGGGGAGAGAGGATGAAACATGGAAGACGCTCGATGTTCTAAAAGAATTAGGTGCAGATACTTGGTTTCAACTCGGAGACAAGGACCTAGCGATTCATCTTTTTAGATCGAAAGAAAAAAGAAATGGTGTACTTTTGACCACGATAACCAGAAAGATCACAAATAAATTTGGTCTAAAAACCAATGTCCTGCCAATGAGCAATCATCCCGTTCAAACTTTCCTAGAAACAGAAGACGGTGAAATGTCCTTTCAAGATTACTTTGTAAGAAATAAATGCAAGCCAAAGGTCATAAATATTCTATTTAAATCCAAGAAACCAGTGGCAACCGATGCAGTGAAAAGATCGCTCATGGACAAAAATTTGGATGGAATTATATTCTGTCCCTCAAATCCTTATCTGAGCATTGATCCCATACTTTCAATCAATAGAATTAGAAAGTTAATTGAGAATCAAAAAAAGCCAAGGATAGCTATTTCCCCAATTGTTGGTCACGATTCCGTGAAAGGCCCAACGTCTAAATTAATGAAGGAAATGGGGGTTGAGGTTTCCTCTCTATCCATTGCAAAACATTACAAAGGATTAATTGACGGGATCGTCATTGATCATGAGGATGAACAACAAGCAGAGGAAATTAGAGAAATGGGCATTGAAGTCAAACTCTCTAAAATCATTGTAGAGACTGAAGAAGAAAAAATGAGGCTGGCAAAGGAGAGTCTCGATTTCATCAAAGAGATTGGATCATAAATGTGGGCCATCATTCCCATCAATGAATTTTCGAGATCATTCACTAGGCTCTCATCGGTACTGGATCCCGAGCAAAGAACGAAATTGGCCAAAAATTTATCGAGTCGATTGATTCAGATACTGCTTGCAGTAGATGAAGTTGAAAAAGTCATTCTCTTCACATCTGAGAAAAATTGGCTAGGTGAAATAAAGCATTCAAAATTAGTGCTCAGAAAAGATGAGGACAAAAAACCTTTGAAACAGAAAATTGATTCTGTTGCAGATTGGGCGTACGGATTGGGTGCAAAAAAAATGATGTATTTATCCATTGATCTTCCCATTGTGGAAAAAAAAGACATCAGACAAATCATTGACTCACACAAAAATGGGTTAACCCTTGTTGAGGCAAAAAAGGATGGAGGCACCAATGCGTTGATCACTGATCTTCCTAGAAAAATTAATTTTCAATTCGGCAGTGAAAGTTTCAAGAAGCATTTAGAAGCCGCGAAATTAGAAAAATTAAAGACAAACATTCAATCGGCGGAGGGTTTGAGCTTTGATCTTGATGATCACGATGACTGGGAATTTTTAATCAAACACTACCAACCAGAAAAAAACCCGCTGAAGATTTGAATTTAGGATTGTCTTAGGCGCATGAAAAGGCTATAAAAGACTGATGTCAAAACAAGAACTAGATCATTACATATCTTTATTAAACTCCCATGAGTTAGACGATCTAATGGAAAAAGCCAAAGAGATCAGAGGAGATAATAAAAAGGTCATTACCTACTCTAAGAAAGTATTTATTCCTTTGACGGAGCTTTGTCTAGATGTCTGTCATTACTGTACTTTTGCGAAGGCACCGAAAAAGCTCGATGCTCCCTACCTTGAGCCAGATCAAGTCCTTGCAATTGCAGAACAAGGCAAGGCGCAATTCGTCAAAGAGGCTTTGTTTACCCTCGGCGAGAAACCGGAAATGAGGTATCAGGTCGCGAAAGATCATCTCCAAAAATTAGGCTTTGAGACAACGATTGAATATCTTGGCTCAATGTCGAAACTGGTTTATGAAGAAACCGGTCTACTGCCGCACTTAAATCCTGGAAACATGACGCTTCTAGAAATGGAAAAACTGAGAGAATATTCGGTCTCCATGGGCATCATGCTGGAATCAAGTTCAGAGCGGCTTTGTGGCAAGGGAGGTCCGCATTTTGGATCGCCAGACAAACAACCAGCAACGCGACTGCAAACAATGAAGAATGCGGGGAAACTGAGGATACCAATCACCACTGGCATACTCATCGGCATCGGTGAAACCATTGAAGAGCGAATTCAGAGTCTTCTTGATATAAAAAATCTGCACAGAGAATACGGTCATATCCAAGAAGTAATCATCCAGAACTTTATTCCAAAAGAAAACACAAGAATGAAAAAACATTCTCCCGCATCCAAAGAGGATCTTCTTTGGACGCTTTCGGCAGCAAGAATCATTTTTGGCAAAGACATGAATATACAATGCCCGCCCAATCTCAATTCTGATTACCTTGACCAAATTTTAGACTGTGGAATCAATGACTGGGGCGGTGTTTCACCAATTACCATCGATCATGTGAATCCCGAGTCGCCGTGGCCGCAGATAGAGCAATTAGAAAAAATTACAAACAACAAGGGAATGGAACTTGTTGAGCGTTTAGCAATTTATCCGGAATACATAGAAGATCAATCCTGGTATGACAAAAACTTGCATTCAGGAATCTTGGAGCTTTCCGACTCATCTCGATATGGAAGACATGATCAATGGCGCTGTGGTGAATCACTGAGCATTCCTGCGTCAGGAAAACACGACCTATGGGTGAACAAAAAAAGTGGCGATGTTTCAGATGAAATCAAGAAGATACTTGATAAATCCATTCATGGATTCGATTTGGATCATGATGAAATTACCAAACTCTTTCATACCAGAGGAGACGATTATCATCTCGTCCTAAATCACGCAGACCGACTCAGGCAGAAAATAAATGGCGACGAGGTCACCTATGTGATCACCAGGAATATCAATTACACAAATATCTGTAAATACTCGTGTCATTTTTGTGCATTCTCAAAAGGGAAAACGAAAGAGAATTTAAGAGGAAAGCCTTATCTGATTAACAATGATGAGGTTGCAGATAGAGCATTAGAGGCATGGTCTAAAGGGGCGCATGAAGTATGCCTTCAAGGTGGAATACACCCTCATTACGATGGCTACACATACATCGATATTTGCAAAGCAATAAAAGAACGCGTTCCGGAAATACACATACACGCATTTTCTCCCTTGGAGGTAACGCATGGGGCGAGCTCATTGGGTCTGCCGATTGATGAATATCTTCAAAAACTCAAAGAGGCAGGATTGAGCACAATGCCTGGGACTGCCGCAGAAATTTTGGATGACGCTGTCAGAGAAAATATTTGTCCTGATAAATTGACTTCTGAGGAGTGGATTAATGTCATTAAAACCGCACACAGAGTTGGAATAAAAACAACGTCTACTATTATGTTTGGACATACCGAACAACCCGCTGACTGGTCAACCCACCTGATAAAACTAAGAGACCTTCAAAAAGAAACCGGTGGCATTACGGAATTTATACCACTCCCATATGTGAGCATGGAATCACCCATGTATAAGAGAGGGAATTCAAGACCTGGTCCGACATTCAATGAGGTTTTGCTGATGCATGCGGTGTCGAGAATAGCTTTGAATCCTCATATTAAGAATATTCAAGCAAGCTGGGTAAAGCTTGGGAAGGAAGGGGCATTGAGTTGTCTCAATGCAGGAGTCAATGACATGGGCGGTACATTAATGAATGAATCCATATCAAGAGCTGCTGGCAGTATTCATGGACAAGAGTTTGAAGCAAATAGGATGGAAGAATTCATTAGAAACTCTGAGAGAAGACCTCAATTGAGAAATACTACCTATGAACCAATTCAATCTAGGATAAATTCAGAAATATCATATGATTTAAGCATGGCTTACATGCAAACATTTATGGATAGCGCACACCCAGTTGTGTGATTAGCGATTTGGGTTTTTAGGAAACCATCCTTTTTTTACCCTGCCCTCTTGTTCGATTAATTCACCGATACTCCAAAGACAGGAGAAACCAAACACGCCTAGGAAGATTGAGAAAAAGAGATTTTCAGTAAAAAGAGACCATATGACAAAACTCCATCCTATGACAAAAAAAATAGGCCATACTTTTTTACCAAAATAGTATTCAACTTTGATAACAACAGGATGAAATATACCGATGATCAAAAAGACGATTACGCCCATTGCGAGTCCTTCAAAATGCACATTTACTCCTTTTTAAACGTCTTTATGTGACGTGATTATACAAGGATTTCGGACCTATCATAGATTTAGATTGATTCCATTCGAGGTTTTTTAAGCATCTATGATTTTTAAAAAAAATACTTGCATTGTTATTGATAATGATAATCGTTATCATTAATAATGATAGATTTGGAAAATATTATGAAGATAAACAGATACTTTTTGAATGCAGTCCTTTTTGCATTCAGTGTTTCAAGTTTTATGCCTTTATTAGCTCAGGATTCTGATGATGATGTAGAGGAAATTGTAGTTAAAGGTAAAGTCCTCTATTCCGACCAGGTTAATGCACTAAAGACTCCTGTTCGCATTTTGGATGTTCCACAAACACTATCAATTGTCACCGACGACGATATAAAAAACCAAGGCTTTAGAGAACTTGGTGATATCGTAAGATACACACCAGGTGTAAATACTTCTCAAGGCGAAGGACACCGTGATTCAGTAGTATTTAGAGGTGTTCGTTCGACAGCTGACTTTTACCTTGATGGCGTGAGAGACGATGTTCAATACTATCGTTCTTTATATAACCTTGAGCAAGTCGAAATTCTTAGGGGTCCAAACGCACTTTTATTTGGACGCGGTGGAACTGGCGGCATGATTAATCGTGTTACCAAAAAAGCAGTAATAGGTGAAGAATTTGGATTAGTTGATTTTGGTGCAGATACTTTTGGTGCATTTGATGTCGCAGCCGACTACAACTGGCAAACAGCGGATAATACTGCCCTTAGAGTTAATGTTCATGTTGACTCACTGGATAATCACAGAGATCTCTATGATGGCGATCGAACTGGGTTCAATCCTACGATGAGGATAGAGATGAGCGATCAAACAACTGTTGATCTTTCATATGAGTACGCTGACCATGAAAGAGTCATTGATAGAGGAATTCCAACTGAGAATGGCAGACCTGTCGAATCTTTAGAAAAAATAACTTTTGGTACTTCGGATATAAATCTCACTACACTTGAGGCTCATATTTTACGTGCGAATGTAAGTCATGAGTTTTCTGATTCTAGGAAAGGAAACCTCACAATTCAGTCCAGTGATTTTGAAAAAAGATATACAAACCTTTATGCATCTGGATACGACGGCACATTGGTTACGCTCGATGGATACGATGATCCAACTGAGAGAGATAATTTAATCGTCTCAGGTAATATCGTCAGTGAAATTGAAATAGGTGCAACCACTCATACTCTTTTGGTTGGCGCAGAGATCATTGATACCGATAACAAAAATCTTCGCTATGACACATACTGGTCTACCACTGGCAATGATAAAGAAACCTTTCAAATAACAAGGCCTTTGGATATTTCAGTCAATTCAGCTGGTGTTGCAACTGCTGTTGACTTTGTCACCAAGTTGAAGAGTCAAACAGAATCTGACATCAAAGTTAAGTCATTGTTTATACAAGATCAGATTGATGTATCAGAGAACTTAAAACTTCTCCTTGGTGGTCGATTTGATAGTTTTGATATCACTGTCACAGACATAAAAGGTGGATCCGCAGAATCAAGAAAAGATGAAGAGTTCTCGCCACGTGCAGGAATTATTTACAAGCCTCAGGATAATGTATCTTTCTATGTCAGCTACAGCGAAAGCTTCCTTCCAAGGTCAGGTGAACAATTCAAGAAGCTATCGTCTAGCAGTGCTAAATTGGATCCAGATGTATACGAAAGCACAGAAGTAGGCGTGAAGTATGATATCTCAGATGAGCTGAGCTTTACTGCAAGTTACTTTGAAAGCGATCAGGTTCTGGCTACACCCGATGATACTGGTGAGGGAGCCGAAATCATAGGTCTTCAAGTTGATGGCTTTGAGCTACAACTAAAAGGCCAAATTAATGACAGTCTCTTCATGGCGCTGGGTTATAGCAACATGGATGGTAAGACTAAATCTGGTGGGGAACCACGTGAGATCCCGAATAGTACTTTTTCAGTATGGGCAATGTATCAAGTTAGTGATCAACTCAGCTGGGGTCTGGGGATGACTCGCCAAGGTGAATCTAACATCAGTAATGATAAGCCAGGATTAATACTTCCTGATTACTCAAGAATAGACTTTGCTCTAAACTATGATGTATCAGAAGACCTTACAGTCACATTAAATGTAGAGAATCTAGGGGATGACCTATATTTCCCTCACTCACACAGTACGCACCAAGCGTCGGTTGGTGAAGGGATAAATGCTCGTCTCTCTATTAGAAGAAGATTCTAAAACATTTAATAGGTTACAAATGATAACGGCAATCACCCCCCCGCTTTTATCTGAGTAACGATTTAACAGTGGAGCTCAATGATCTAAAAAATCATTCCCTCTAACTACCATGGGCTCCATTGTTATTTGAATAAATCTTTAGTCCGAAATTATTTGATAAAAATTAAGATCTGATTAAAATTAATTTAAATGAAAATGATTATCATTTAAATTTAGAAGAGCAAGCTGGAGTAACACTCATACCTTAACCTTTACCTGGCTTGCTTTTCTTTTTTACAAGGAACCAGAATGAATGAATTTATAATTGTTTTTAGAGAAAGCCTAGAGGCCTGCCTTATCGTAGGAATCATATACACACTTCTTGAAAAGAATAATTTAATAAAGGAAATCAGACAGCTATGGGCAGGTGTTGGCGCTGCAATCATTGCCAGTATTTTTGTAGCTTTAGCACTTAATAATATTAAAGAATCTATAGGAAATGAATCCTATACTGCTCTCTTCGAAGGTGTTTTCATGTATATCACTGCGGGTTTACTTTGGTATGTGATTTTTTGGTTATCTAAACATGTTAGTGACAGAACAGGGCTTGAGAATGAAACTAAAAATGCAATGCAAGCTTCAGGTTGGGGAGTCTTTCTTGTGGTCTTTTTTGCAATTCTCAGAGAAGGCTTTGAAACAGCAATCTTTTTAATGGGCAGTCTCTCAATGACAGGCTCTTTCTCTTATGTCGGCTTTATTCTAGGCATGTTAATTGCAATCATGATTGGCTATTTTATTGTCATTCAAGGCAGAAAAATAAATCTGAGATCATTTTTCAGAGCAACAACATTCTTATTAGTGCTTTTTGCATCAGGAATGGTCGCTTATGGAACGCATGAAATGGAGGAATTCCTAGTCAAAGGTGATCGTTTAGAGGTGGTCGGCCTGCAAGATAAATCAGAAATTAATCGAGTGTGGGATATACTCCAACCAAAAACGACTCTCGATGAAAATGATAGTGCATTTTTGTACTCATATGATCTAAATGGAAAAGAAAAATACACTCACCTACTCCATGACAAAGGTCGGGTTGGTGTTTTTTTGAAAGGATTTTTAGGCTACAACAGCAATCCGAATTGGGTTGAGTTCATTTTTTGGATTTTGTCCTTAGTTCTTGGACTCAAGCTTTGGAGAAAATTCTATTTCTGAAGAAATTCAAGCCTTGAATATTATTTAATCAACCATATATCTCCTTTGTGGATGCCTAAATTGGGTCCACATAAATAATTAACTTGCTTAAATAAGGAGAACATTATGGTAAATACATTATTTGATACAGTCTGGAGAGACATCTCTCCATTTGCTGTTGGTTTTGATAGAACATTTGATGCGCTGTCAATCATGGCAAATTCAAAATCACAAAGCATTAACTACCCTCCATACAATATCCGGAAGGTCAGCGATGAAAAATATACGATTGAATTAGCAATAGCAGGATTTGAAGAGGATGATCTTGATTTGGAAGTCCAAGGAGAAACTCTCACTATTTCTGGTAACAGATCAAACGAAGCATCAGAAGGTCTAGTTCATCAAGGTTTGGCTTCTAGAAATTTCGTCAGAAAATTTGTAATTTCTGATGATGTGGAAGTCAAAGGTGCTGCCCTCTCAAATGGCATGCTCTACATTGGCATGGAAAGACTTATCCCTGAACATCGTAAGCCCAAAAAAATAAGTTTAACGACTAAGAAAAAATTATTGGGATAAGAAGGCTTTGGGGAGGTCAATCGCCTCCCCTTTGCATTCATTCAAAATAGATCTCTGATCTGGGGAGACAAATAAGCCGAAGCTATTTTCACGCCTGAAATAATCGCTGCGAGCTGTAACATCTCCTGATTCAATGAAGAGGAAATATTAATTTCTGGCATCATCATGCCAGTGATCAATACACCCGATGTTGAGAGTATCCAAAGCTCTCTTGAATTCTTGACATAAAAATACATCAATACGTCGGCGATAAATGCCAACAGTATCAGTACTAGCTGAATGTAAAACCAATCGCTGAACCCATCCAAAGCAAGCTGCCCATAATAGCCATTGATTGATTCAGGAAAGGGATAGGACAAATCCATTAGATACCCACCCAAAATAAGTACGATTGGACCGATGATTAATAACCTGAAATAAGTGGAATAGTTCATGTAAAACTATAATACCTCGTTCGCAATCACTTCAATTGCTTTCTGGCCTACATTTCCTAAGACCAAAGTCCCAATTTTTCCAGTCTTATCTAGCTCTTTCCAATGAGAAAGTTGCTCAATGATGCGTTCTTTTGGTCCAATGAGTGTGCACTCATCCACCAATTCATTGGGAACAGCCATTGCTGCTTCATCTTTTTTGCCTTCTAAATATAGGTCTTGAATTTTTTCTGCAGCTTCCTCGTAACCTAGGCGTTTTGCATAGTCATTATAAAAATTCTTAGATTTTGCTCCCATTCCACCAATGTATAATGCAAACATTGGTTTCATGGCCATATAACAAAAATCGATGTTATCCCCCATTGCAACTGGCACAAAGGGTGCGACATCGAAATTATCAAAGGATTTGTCTTCTGAAGATTTTGCAAACCCCTCTTCGACATGCTCGCCGATGATGTCAAATTTTTCCGGATTCATCCAAATGGGGAAAACGCCATCCGAAACCTCCCCAGCGCATCTTAATCCTGCTGGAGTAATCGATGCAGTATAGATTTTGAGATCTCCAGTGCTATGAAGAATGCTCTTTAAGGGCTTTCCTAAACCCGATGAGCCCTCTCCTTTGAAAGGAATCTGATAATGATGACCGTCAAACTCAAGTGCCTCTTCTCTGTCAATGATTTTTCGAATTATTGTGATGTATTCCTTTGTTCTGGTAAGAGGTCGTCCATATGCCTGCCCATACCATCCTTCAACAACTTGAGGGCCTGATGGACCCAAACCAAGTAAAAATCGATTATTGGAGAGCGCGTTGAGCGACAATGCCGTCATCGCAGTCATAGCCGGTGTTCTGGCTTGCATCTGCATAATTGCTGTCCCAACTTTAATCTTAGAGGTTTGTGCAAGTACATAAGATGCAACAGAAACTGCATCTGAGCCATAAGACTCTGCAGCCCATACCGAATCAAAACCCATCTTTTCAGCAAAGAGTATATCTTCCATGGGGATCTTCAGTTTTCTTGGAGAATATCCAAGACCAATACCTAGCTTCATTTTCAAAATCCTTATTAATGTTAGAAATTAGAATCATTATAGAATGATGCGTTTGTAATGCCAAGAAAGTGCCTGAACTCTTTGAATTTTCGTGAAATTTCTTTTCAATATCAACTGGCTGACCTGTAGAATGATTTCCTAACTTTAAATTAGTAGATATCTATCAATGTCTGAACTTAAAGAAAAATGGAAAAAAAGAGCCCAATCTGAACTTAAAACAGATGAAATTGAAAGTCTTGATTGGCATACACTCGAAGGGATAGAGGTCAAACCAGTCTATTCCTCTGAGGATCTAATGGAATTAGAGCATCTCGATACCATGCCGGGAATTGAGCCATTCCTGAGGGGTCCCAGAGCTACGATGTATACCAAAAGACCTTGGACTGTCAGACAATATTCTGGTTTTTCAACTGCTGAAGAATCAAATGCATTTTATAGAGAAAACATATCAGGCGGACAGACTGGTCTTTCTGTGGCGTTTGATTTAGCCACCCATCGAGGTTATGACTCAGACCATCCTAGAGTTGCTGGCGACGTTGGTAAGGCTGGTGTAGCAATTGATACCGTTGAAGACATGAAAATGCTATTCGATCAGATCCCTCTAGAGAAAATGTCAGTCTCGATGACCATGAATGGTGCAGTAATCCCTATCATGGCAATGTTTGTTGTCGCTGCTGAAGAACAAGGCGTTGATCAGTCAAATCTAAACGGGACATTGCAGAATGACATTCTCAAAGAATTCATGGTCAGAAATACATATATATACCCTCCCAAACATTCAATGAGAATAGTTGCTGATATCATCGAGTATTGCTCACACAATCTACCTCAATTCAATACCGTCTCTATCTCTGGGTATCATATGCTTGAGGCTGGAGCCACATGCACACAGGAACTCGCCTATACCCTTGCAGATGGTCTAGAGTATGTTAGATCTGCCATGAAAAAAGGTCTGGATATTGATGATTTTGCTCCAAGACTGTCATTTTTCTTTGGAATAGGCATGAACTTCTTCATGGAAATTGCAAAACTGAGAGCGGCGAGACTCCTCTGGTCTGAGATGATCAAAGAAGAATTTTCTCCAAAAAATCCTAAATCTTTGATGCTAAGAACTCATTGCCAAACATCAGGGGTAAGTCTTACCAGTCAAGATCCATATAATAATATAGTCAGAACTACCATTGAGGCCATGGCTGCAGTTTTGGGTGGCACGCAGTCGCTCCATACAAATTCTTTTGATGAGGCATTGGCTCTGCCAACACCTTTTTCTGCTCAAATTGCAAGAAATACGCAGTTGATTCTCAGAGAAGAATCGGGATTGACAAAAGTTGTCGATCCACTAGCTGGCTCTTATTATCTTGAATCGTTAACTGATTCAATGATCCGCGAAACAAGAAAGCTTATACAAGAAGTTGAAGAACTTGGGGGCATGACAAAGGCAATCCAAGCAGGAGTGCCAAAACTAAGGGTAGAAGAATCAGCCGCCATCAGGCAAGCAAGAGTGGATAAAAAAGAAGACGTTATTGTTGGGGTGAATGCTTATAAAAACAAAGATCAAAAAGAAGTCGACATACTGTCAATTGACAATGAAGGAGTCAGAGATCAACAGATTAAGAAATTAGAATCAATAAAAAAAGAGAGAAATGAGGAAGCATGTCAAAATGCACTGGCTGAACTTGAAAAATGTGCTGCTGAAGATGGTAACCTAATGGCATTGGCGATTGAGGCAGCAAAACATCGGGCAACTGTTGGTGAGATCTCATTGGCAATGGAAAATGTTTTTGGAAGACATAAGGCTGTTTCTCAATCAATCAGTGGAGTTTACCGAAAAGAGTATGAGGGCGATGAAGATTTTATGAAAGTTGAAGGCAAAGTAAAAGAATTTGAAGAATCACATGGCAGAAGACCTAGAATCTTAGTGGTCAAATTGGGTCAGGATGGGCACGATCGTGGTGCCAAAGTGATTGCGACAGCTTTTGCAGACATGGGTTTTGATGTCGATATAGGTCCTCTGTTTCAAACTCCTGAAGAGGCTGCAAGGGATGCTATTGAAAATGACGTTCATATCATTGGTGTCTCCTCGCAAGCAGCCGGACACAAAACATTGGTTCCGATACTCATGAATTCTCTTGCAGAACAAGGTTCAGAAAATATACTTGTTGTTTGCGGTGGAATTATTCCTGAACAAGACATAGAAACACTCAAGAAATGCGGTGTTGCAACAGTTTTTGGTCCAGGAACGAACGTCACGAAAGCAGCTTTAGAAGTAATTGATATGATTCAATAAGATTATGAAAGAAAACATTAAAGAACTGGAAAGAAAAAAAGCTGCTGCCAAATTAGGTGGCGGAGAAGAACGAATAAAGAAACAGCATGCGAAAGGCAAGCTGACCGCCAGAGAAAGACTGGAAATTCTCTTGGATGAAGGATCGTTTCAAGAACTCGATATGTTTGTTGAGCATAGGGCAGTTGACTTTGACATGGACAAACAAAAGATCCCGGGTGATGGAGTTGTGACCGGGTATGGAAAGATCAATGGCAAACTGGTTTATGTTTTTAGTCAAGACTTTACTGTTTTTGGCGGTTCGCTTTCCGAAACTCATGCCGAGAAGATCTGTAAGATCATGGATCATGCAGTCAGAAATGGTGCGCCCTTAATCGGACTAAATGACTCTGGTGGAGCAAGGATTCAAGAAGGGGTTGTTTCACTCGGTGGTTATGCAGAAGTCTTCAAAAGAAATGTACTTTCATCTGGAGTCATTCCACAGATTTCACTTGTCATGGGTCCTTGTGCAGGTGGCGCAGTCTATTCGCCTTCAATGACTGATTTCATATTCATGGTTGAAGACAGCTCATACATGTTTGTTACTGGGCCAGACGTTGTCAAAACAGTCACACATGAGGAAGTGACTGCTGAGGAACTCGGAGGAGCATCGACTCACAGTGAAAAATCTGGAGTTGCTGATTTAACGTTTGAGAATGATAGAGATGCACTCCTTATAACAAGAGAGTTCATGAGCTATCTTCCGCAAAGCAATCAAGAATATCCAGAAACTATTGAATGCAATGATTCGATAGACCGAGAAGAATCTGCACTTGATACATTGGTGCCTCAAGATCCTTCCAAACCATATGACATCAAGGAAGTAATTCATAAGGTGGCCGATGATGGTGATTTCTTTGAACTCCAACCAAAGTATGCACAAAATATTGTCACTGGTTTTATTCGACTCAATGGGTCAAGCATTGGAGTGGTTGCGAATCAGCCCTTGGTGCTGGCAGGTTGTCTTGATATCAACTCCTCAATCAAGGCTGCACGTTTTGTCAGGTTCTGTGATGCCTTTAATATTCCAATCTTGACATTGGTTGATGTTCCAGGCTTTATGCCAGGAACTTCTCAGGAATATGGCGGGATCATTAAACATGGAGCAAAATTGCTCTTCGCATACGCTGAAGCAACCGTTCCAAAAGTGACTTTGATTACCCGAAAAGCATACGGTGGAGCTTATGATGTCATGAGTTCAAAACACATCGGAGGCGATATCAATTTTGCATGGCCTTCTGCAGAAATAGCAGTGATGGGTGCCAAAGGCGCTGTTGAAATTATTTTCAGGCAGGATATCGGGGACGAGAAAAAAATTGAAAAACGAACGCAAGAATATACTGAAAAGTTTGCCAATCCCTTTATAGCTGCAGGCAGAGGATATATTGATGATGTAATCATGCCAAATAATTCCAGGAAAAAATTAATCGAGTCATTCGAAATGCTTAAGAATAAGCAACAGGAAAACCCTTGGCGTAAGCACGACAATATCCCACTCTAGGAAAACGTATGTTTAAGAAAATCTTGATCGCAAATCGCGGAGAAATAGCTTGTAGAGTTATTAATACTTGCAAAATTATGGGCATCAAAACTGTTGCAGTTTATTCTGATGCAGATGAAAGCGCCTTGCATGCTGATCTCGCTGATGAGGCTATCTCCATAGGTGGATCCAGCTCCTCAGAAAGCTATCTCGTAATAGAAAAAATCATTGCTGCTTGTAAGGAAACCAAAGCAGATGCAGTTCATCCAGGCTATGGCTTTCTTTCTGAAAATGAGCAGTTTGCAAAAGCATTGGAAGAAAATGAAATTGCTTTCATTGGTCCTAATCGCAAAGCAATTGTGAGTATGGGCGATAAAATTAAATCAAAAAAGATTGCTGAAGAAGCGAATGTGAATGTAATCCCTGGTTATACCAAGGCAATTAAAGATGAAAAAGAAGCTGTTGAAATAGCAAAAGAGATTGGCTATCCAGTGATGCTTAAGGCTAGTGCCGGTGGCGGCGGAAAAGGAATGAGAGTTGTTCGAAATGACGATGAATGCGTCGATGGTTTTACAAGGGCAAAAAATGAGAGTCAAGCAAGCTTTGGTGACGACAGAATCTTTGCTGAAAAATTCATAACAGAACCTCATCACATCGAGATACAAATTCTTGCAGATAAGAAAGGCGATGCCATCTTTTTAGGAGAAAGAGAATGCTCAATCCAAAGAAGGCATCAAAAAGTTATTGAAGAAGCCCCTTCTCCATTTATCAATGATCAAACAAGGCAAGAAATGGGCCGTCAGGCCATCGCACTTGCCAAAGCAGTGAATTATGAGTCTGCTGGAACTGTTGAGTTCATTGTGGATAAAGACCAAAATTTTTATTTTTTAGAGATGAATACAAGATTGCAAGTTGAACATCCAGTAACAGAGATGGTTACTGGAATTGATTTGGTAGAACAAATGATAAAGATAGCCTCTGGTGAAAAACTTAAAATCAAACAGAGTGATATAAAGACTAATGGCTGGGCAATTGAATCGAGAGTCTATGCCGAGGATCCTTATCGCGACTTCATGCCATCCATTGGGAGATTATCAAAATATCTAACTCCTGAAGATAGTGATACGGTCAGAGTCGATACTGGAATCAGAGAAGGCAGTGAAGTATCGATGTTCTATGATCCGATGATTGCAAAGTTAATCACTCATGGTGAAAACAGAGACACGGCGATTGAGAATATGACTGATGCAATAGACCAATATGTCATCGATGGCTTGTCTCATAATCTAAATTTTCTTAGCTCAATCATGCAAAATAAGACATTTCGTTCGGGTTATACGACCACAGATTTTATCGAGCAAGAATACCCGGATGGTTTCCAAGGAGAGCCTGTCAATGAGAGAGAATATGAATTTTATGCATCGATATTGAGTGCCTGTTACATGTTAGACCAATTAAAGCTGAATCCTTTTTATGAGAATAAAAATAACTATGCTATTAAATTTGAAAATAAGAGCATCGAAAGCACCATAAAAAAAGATGGGGATGTTTTCTTAGTTGAAATAAACAACAACCAATATCATTTGTCTCTGAACATGCAATCAAATGATCCAAGGGTCATCTGTTCAGTCAATGATGAGAAGATGATTATGCAGATCAGAAAAAAAATACCTAGATACGAACTAATCCATAAAGGCAAGATTGCATTGGCATTGATATCCGAACAGAGATTGGCGGCACTTAATGAATTAATGCCGAAGAAGATTCCTCAAGATATGTCTAAGTTTTTACTCTCTCCAATGCCGGGACTATTGATAAAAGTTTGCGTGAATCAGGGACAAGAAGTAAAAGCAGGAGAAGAGCTTGCGGTGGTTGAAGCCATGAAAATGGAAAATAGTCTCAGGGCTTCAAAAGATCTTAAAATTAAATCGATATTGGGTTCAGAAGGCGATAATCTATCAGTTGACCAAAAAATTCTGGAGTTTGAGGACTAAGCAAAAATGGATTCAATCATTGATTTGCTTTCGCAAATACAAAAGGGCGATAGAAAAGCGATAGCGAAAGCCATAACACTTGTTGAGTCCACAAAACCCGAGGACCAAGTACTTGCTGATAAACTACTCGGTTTGCTTCCAGAATCAAAAAAAATATCTCTCAGAATCGGGATATCTGGGCCTCCGGGTGTTGGAAAATCAACATTCATCGAAACCATCGGTCAAACAATCATCTCTCAAAATGAACATTTGGCTATACTTGCTGTTGACCCGAGCTCATCCATCACTGGCGGATCTATTTTAGGAGATAAAACAAGGATGGATTCCTTGAGTAAAAGTGATCAGACATTTATTCGCCCTTCTCCGTCAGGTGGAAATCTTGGTGGCGTTGGTCATGCAACAAAAGATTCTATTCGAATATTGGAAGCAGCAGGATATAGAGTGATCTTGATAGAAACGCTTGGGGTGGGTCAGGCAGAAATAGATGTCCTTGATATGACAGATATTTATCTGGTGCTCCTAAGTCCAGGAGGAGGAGATGAATTGCAAGGAATAAAAAGAGGCATCATTGAAGTTGCAGATATACTGATAGTTAATAAAGCAGATGGAAACTTAGAAGCCACTGCTAGAAGTACAGTTTTGGATTATAAGAATGCTTTGAAGCTCCAAAAGGCAAGACATCAAGATTGGTCTGTACCCGTGTTGTCTATTTCTGCTCTTGAATCCAAGGGCATTGATGAGGTCTGGAATGAAATTATGAAACTCAAAGACCACTTACACGAACTCAAAATATTCGATGAAAATAGATCATTTCAAGATGAGAAGTGGGTGAAAAGAAAGAAAAAGAATCAAATTCTCTCGTTGCTAGACTCAAAGGATGAAATCTTGGATGAGATTGAAAGAAATATCATCGAAAGTGATAAACAACTGCTGAAAAAATTTTCTCTTTGGATAAAATCTATTTTTAATTTTAAAAAATCATCATGATAGGAAAACTTAATCACATAGCCATCGCGGTTCCAGATTTAGAGTCGGCAAGTAAAATCTATAAGGACACCCTCGGTGCCAATGTCTCTGAGCCAGTGCCAATGCCAGAACATGGGGTCACAACTGTTTTTATTGAATTACCTAACACGAAGATTGAGTTATTGGAGCCTCTTGGGGATGACTCGCCGATTCAAAACTATCTGCTAAAGAACCCTAAGGGAGGCATGCATCACATCTGCTATGAAGTTGACGATATCTATGCATCAAGGGATAAATTAATTGCGGATGGTGCGACAATTTTGGGAAGCGGTGAGCCATCAATTGGAGCTCACGATAAGCCTGTCTTATTTCTTCATCCAAAAGATTTCTGCGGGACGCTGATTGAAATAGAGCAAAAGTAACTAGAATCTGTACCTTATTTTGGCAGCAAACCTATTGCCTTGTGGCTCATCCCAAGTATCAGAGAATATGGTTGAGTTTGTGGCTTCGTCGCCAAAGAAAACACTTCCACCTCTTGTATAAACAAAGTAAATATTAGATAGAGGTGCAATTTCATACTTATATCTCACCTGGAATGCCAAGCTTCCGAGATTGATGCTGTCTGCGGGTAAGTCTGATTTTTTGAAATAACCATTGTCATCTATCTGCCAAGATTGTCCGCCTTGGTTTCTAAATGAAACCAATTCAATTTTAATGGTGAATTCTTCTTTCTCGGTGCGATACCAAGTAACGCCTGTATTTAAACCAAGTCTTTTTTGTGAAAAAGTCCCGTACAGGTCCTCACCGGTTCTGATCGTCCAGTTTGATCGATTCCTATGATTCATTCTTAGCCAGGTTCTAATGTTATCGCTCGGCGTATACCCAATGCCCATAGAAGCACTTCGCCTTCTGTCCGTGAAAGCATAATAATTTTTCCTTTCAACACCAATCCCAAATGAGTATTTCCAAGGTCCGTATTGAGGGCTCCTGTAATCAAAGTCTATATTCCCTCCGTTTCCAGTTCTTAAGAAAGGTGAGATCTGGCTGCCTTGCATGATTTCATCGTCCTTTCCTTTTGAGCTGATATTTGACTGAATGAAGATGTTTGATGTGCTTTTGAAACTTTGTGAAAAACTAAAGCTATAAAATTGCTCTAAATTTTCATGTTCAGCATTGTTCTGATCCCAGTAGTCAATATTGTAACTTCTGCTTTTTGAAATCGACTGATCTTCAAAATCTGTTCTTGTATAGCCCAGTGTTGCACCATAAGCCATCAGATCATTTCTCCACAAATATCCCATGTCATTGATATTTAGATCGTCACTGAAATAGTAAATCTCTGCCCCATATCTCCATTCTTTATTTGGCCTGTGCATGGCCATTGTCCTTGACCCAAAGCCACTGTCTTCGTCTGAAATGTTCGAAAACATATTGATATGTTCTATTTTCAGTCCGCTGTCAGAAATATACTGATAATCGATTGTATTAACAGTTGCTTGCCTATCAATGAATGTCTTATCTGCATGGGTTGCCATGTGTCCGATTCTGTGTTTTCCGACATTATGAATCGTCCTAAAAGCATAAAAATTAGTGCCTTCACTAAAATCCTCATCTTTTTCAAACGTTGCAAATGCTCCAAAATCAGTCGACTCACCCCTTTGTGTAAATTTAAAAGCCATGTCAATATCGTTTGTGTTTACCTTGCTGGCATTGCATTGGGCTTCTAAATCATCGCTTCCGCCCTCTGATTCGGAATATTCGCTGCAATCATACATTGGCCTTGCTCCTATTCTTCTTGTGTGAAGAATGGAATACAGCTCAAAGCCTGGATACCAATCAAGTTCGATATTGAATATCGACTGACTTTGAGTAAAAAATGGCCGCTTGTCAGAATAAAAAGTCTCTCTTGGTGAATAATTAATGACTACATTATCGCTCTCAACTTGACCAAAATCTGGATTAATCGTTGCGACTAATTCACCTCCTGCTCCTGTGTTATATATGACCTCAGTGCCTGCATCAAATGATGACTCATCATTAATAAAATCATTGTTCGCAACGGTGTATGGAAAGAAATCAAGGTTTTTAGGATTGGCTTGAACGACTTCAACTTTATTAAGAACCGAGAGAAACTTAGATCTCTGATAAGAAATTCCAGGAAATCCAATTGTTATTCCTAGGTGCTGAATCATTCTTGCCACACTTACTCCAATGGTTCGTGAGTCGCCATCTTGTTTATTCATCGGCGCCATATTCCAAGGAATAAAGAATTCTGAATACCAGTTTTCTTCATTTTCAAAGGTTGCAGCAAACCACTCGCCATCCCAATCTCCATCGAGTTGCTTCTCATTAGTAATGGTGTAATCGAGAACAGATCCGCCAAGGGCAACGCCTAACATGTATCCAGTATTTCCGGTATTATCCAGATCAACAACGACAAAATTTCTGTCATGGGTCTGCCTAAGACCATCTCTAGCATGCCTTCTTCGATCTCTTGTTTCAGGGGTTTGCGAGTTAATGAAACCAAAGTAAATGCCTTTCTCATCGGAGTGAATCAGTACTCTAGTATCTAGATCAGGGGACTCTAAACTGAATGGGACAATGACAACGAATTCATCAATGTTTTGTGCATCTTTCCACTCTTCTTCGTCTAATTTTCCATCTATCAGAATTGCGGCATTCAAAATCATTGGACAAAGAGCCAAGGTGAATATGAATATTTTTATAGATTGTTTCATTGATAATTTAATTTCGATGCTTCCTCTATTGTAGATGTATTAATTGCTGGTACATAAATGACTTCACTTTTTAAATTCCTAAAGTTCTTTTTTGTTATTCCTTCTAAATTAGGTCTTTTTTCATTGGGTGGAGTTCCTTCACCTATTCCTCCTCCAAATTCAATGATTATCTCAACTTCCATTTTTGAGGCAGTATCCATGCATCCCAACCAATTCACTGGTTTAAATAGCTGATTATAAAGTAGTTCTGAACTTTTACTTCCATCAATTTTATGTATTTCCGATGAAAAATTAGATAACACAGGTGCTTTCATTTGTTTAAATTCAGTTTGACCTAGACACTGTTTAAACTCCTCAGCTGCCTTAATCATTAAGCTCGTGTGAAATGCGCCCTCTGTTTTCAGCTTGATTGACTTTTTCCTAGGATAATCGTTAGTCAGCCTGTTTTCTAGCTCCGCAATATCCTCATCGCTTCCTCCAACCACTGTTTGTTTCATTTGATTGACTGTGGCTACCTCGCAATTAGATTTGCTAATGATATCCTCTGTTTCATCTTTGTTAAAAGGTATGGCTAACATCGATCCAGAACCGTGCTTACCCATTAGCTTTCCTCTTTCGCTTACCAATTCTAGACCTTCTTCAAAACTGACGCTTCCAGAAATAACAAGGGCAGTATATTCACCAAGGCTATGGCCGGCCAGTAGCATTGGGTTAGGATCGTTATCACATAATTCTGAGAAATATTCATAACAAGCAATCTGATGTGTCATCAAGACAGGTTGAGTGAACTTTGTGAGATTTATTTCATTATGCTTATCGGTGAATGACAATTCAGAGATGTCGTATCCCAAAACCGAAGAGGCTTTATCATATACATCTTGAGCACTCCTAGATTTCTCAACCAGATCTTTGCCCATGCCTTTATATTGTGATCCTTGACCAGGAAATATAAACATCACATTGGCCACTGTGAAACTCCCCTATTTGTTGTGCTATGTGAATTTTTTTTGTAATTATGAAGCAATCAACTCTAAAAACAATGATTTAATTGTGGAGATCATTTTACAGACAGTTGTTATCTTTTTAGCATCAATAGTAAGATCAATCTCTAGAAAGAAGGAATTTTATAAGATGTCCAAGTTAAATATCGCAATCATCGGAGCTGGAATTGGAGGCATGAGTGCTGCACTAGGCCTCTCTCAAAGTGGCTTCAAAGTAAGTGTATTTGAGCAAGCACCCGAATTATCTGAAGTTGGCGCAGGTTTGACAATTACTCCCAATGCCACAAAAGGTTTAAATTACTTGAATCTTGGTGAAGGCATCAAGTCTGTTGGAATGGCTCATACCAACCAAGGTGTCAGACATTATGAAACTGGCGAGGTAATAGTGCCATTGGAAAGGGGCGAGAAGATGATGCAAAAATATGGCGCATATCAGTTTCAGGCTCATCGTGCCGATGTACACAATTTATTTATTGACGCCATGAATGCTTATCCAAACAGTCAAGTGTATGTAAATCACAAACTTACGGGGCTTGTTGAAAAAAATGGGCTTGTTGAGCTCACATTTAATGACAAGGATAAATATGAATTCGATTTTGTCATCGGAGCAGATGGAAACCGGTCAACAGTTAGAAGTATTATCATCGGAGACGATGATCCGGAATTTGCTGGATACGTTGCTTGGCGTGGGCTTGTTCCTACGGGACAGCTTTCAGAAGAAGATTTTGACGAATGCGGTTCTTCTGCATTTATTGCACCAGGAAGAGTATTTGCAAGATATCTCGTCAGAAATGGTGAACTTTATAATTACGCAGCATTTCTCGTAACCGATGAATGGGCTGAGGAAGGATGGGCAATCCCATCTGATATTGAAGTCGTGACTGATATTTTTTCTGACTATAACAATCAGGTAAAAAATATTATTGCTGCCACTCCTAGGGATGAGTTATTTAAATGGGGTATTTTTGCCAGAGCTCCAGCGGATAATTGGTCATCAGAGTTTTCAACTCTCCTAGGAGACGCCGCACATCCCCTTGAACCATTCATGGGACAAGGTGCCAGTATGGCTATCGAGGATGGTGTAGTTATATCAAGAATAATTGCGGATTCAGGGAGTCAAAATGAGATAGTTGATCGTTACCAAAAAGCCAGAATAGAAAGAGCTCACTTTGTCACTGAAAATTCAAAAAAAGCAGGTATGCGCTTTACTGGAAAGACGCCAGATGATTACTCTAAAGAGGATCACAAGAACGAAGAAGAGCTGGGGTTGTTTTACTATGACCCGAGCACTGTTGAAATCTGATCAAAATTGAAATAAATAGTCCGATACAGTTACACTTCGTTACAAAGTAATTTTCTTGGCAAGAATGTAAATACATATAATCTTTCTAAAGGAAAAGAATATGTATATTAATTTTTGGTATCCGGTCTGTCTCAGCGATGAAATCAATGAAGGACCCAAAAGAGCAACCATACTTGGTTTAGACTTTGTTGCATTCAGAGATCACAAAGGGATTGCGCATTGCCTAAGTAATGTTTGTGTACATAGAGGAGGTTCATTGGCTCATGGCATTTGTCATGACGACGGAACCATAGCGTGCCCATATCATGGTTGGAGATTCGATGGGTCAGGAAAATGTCAAAAAATACCTTCGCTTGGTCCAGGAAGCAAAGTACCAAAAAGAGCAAAAGTAGATAGTTATCCAGTTCAAGAAAAATACGGCATTGTTTTTGCTTTTCTAGGAGATCAGCCTGAGAAAGAAAGGCCTGAGTTGTATGAAATTGAGGAGTTTGAAGCAGAAGGTTGGCGGTCAAACGATCCAAAAATTATTGATGTTGAATATAATTATGAACGATCAATTGAAAATGGTTTAGATCCCGCACACAACGAATTCGTTCATCCTACTCACGGTTTCTCGGGTGCCAAAAATGATTACAAAGTTAATCCAACAAAAATTACAAAAGTAGATAGAGGTGCAGATTTTGAGCAGCTGTTTGATGCTGCCCCACCACTAGATGAAGAAACATATGGTAAAACTGCTAGAAAAAGTGAAGGAGAATTGACGGTCTGGGGAGGCTACAGAGGACCCAATACACTAATCACACTGATTCATACAAAAAAAGAAACAAATTGGTTTCATCAGTATTTCTTCGAACAACCAGTCAATGAGTTTAAAACAAGAATCTTCTTCATAAGTATGCGGAACTGGCTACTTGAAGAAAATATGGATGACATGATCATGGAAAGAAATATGGCAGTTGCTAATCAAGACATTGCCCTCTTAAATGAATTAAAACCCTCCATAACACCGCCCACACTCACAAAGGAAATCTTTGTGCCCGCAGATTTGATCATTGGTGAATACAGAAGCTCTTTGGAAGAATTCACTAAAAAAGGCTTTAAAATTGATGTGAAAAAAATGAAAGATACCCAACATCAAACTGCTTACGCAATTCCATCTCCTGCTAGGAGAAAAGAAAAAAGCTGGGTTTTAGACTCGGTACCTCTGGTAAGCTCAAAGTAATTATTGGGCTGATAAGCCGCCATCAATCACCAGCTCTGATCCGGTGATCATTTTTGATTCATCACTTGCAAGAAATAAGATTGAGTTTGCTACATCTTCAACAGTCACTAATTTTCTGACAGGAATTTGTCTTTCTATTTTAGATACAAGCTCCTCATTTGGATTTTCAAAAAATGATTTCATCATCTCAGTTTGAGCAAAAACTGGATGCACGCTATTACACCTGACTAGATCAGTGCTTCTCGCACAATGAAGCGCCACGGACTTGGTTAAGTGTCTCACTGCAGCTTTTGCACTGTTGTAGGCTGCAAAATTATGTCCAGCAACAATCCCAGAAATAGATGAAATATTGATGATTGAACCATTACCAGACTCTCTCATGAGTGGAATGGCATATTTGCATCCAAGAAATACTGAATCGAGATCAACTTTGTGAACCAACTCCCATTCTTCCTCTGTGGTTGCTTCTACATCAGCCATAAAACCAATGCCAGCATTATTAACAAGCACATTTAATCCCGAAGATTTAGCTTTTATTTCATCAATGATAGTTATCCAGTCTTCTGTCTTTGTTACGTCATGGGAAATGAAATTTACGCCTAACTCTTTAGAGGCTTTTTTGCCATTTTGCACATTGATATCTGAAATATAAACCTCAGCCCCTTCTCTCTTAAATAACTCTGCTGTAGCTTTTCCGAAGCCAGAAGCTCCTCCAGTCACTAATGCTACTTTTTTACTTAACCTTTTAGTCATAATGAAAATAATATTTTGTTAAAATTGAAGCCATATTATAACTTCCTAAATAGAAAATACTGAAGATTACCTGAGCAGATGAACAACAAAATCAAAACAAAATTTCAGACCATTGGAGGAAAATTTGGTGAGAGACAGGTTCGATATTTAACTTCAGGATCTGGTCCGGTTATATTTTTGTTGCATCAATCACCGAAATCCGCTGATGAATACAAACCTTTGATGAAGTTGTGGTCAAATGACTTTTGCATGATTGCTCCTGATACGCCTGGTTTTGGATCTTCGGATCCATTAGAAAGTGAAAAAGTCACCATAGAGGAGATAGCTGAAGCAACGATTGAGTTAGCTGATGCATTGGGCATTGATCGATTTGGTCTCTATGGTTTTCATACCGGCGCAATCATATCAATTGCTCTGGCACACAAATTTTCAAATAGGATTGAAGCCGTATCATGCAATGGAGTTTTAGTTCTGACTGATGATGAACTTGAAAAAATAAGGGCAGAATACTTACCTCCATTCGAACCTAGATGGGATGGCGGTCATTTAAGTTGGTTATGGTCAAGAATGAGAGAACAATTGGTTTTCTTTCCATGGCATGAAAGGACAAAGGTTGCCAGAATGAAATTCAGTATTTCTGACCCATTGATACTGCATGAGAATGCGGTTGATGTAATGCGAGCTGGAGATAATTATAGATCTGCGTATGGAGCCGCATTTGAATATCGTCTTGAAAATTTTGTGCCTGAATTAAAGGTTCCGGCCTTGATTACTGCTGGAGAATGGGATCCTTTGTGTAAATGCCTAGAAGATTTGACTCCGTCAAGATCTACTGTAATTGAATCATCCAAAGACCAAGATCAAGCCCTAGAAAAATCAAGAGCACATCTTCTTAAGCATTCAAAAAACAAATCAATTGTTTTCCCTGAGTGTGCAATGAAAAATAATGGCTTGACTAGATCAGTTATTGAAACTTCTGTTGGTGATATCTGTATACAGAAAAATTTTGATCAAACAGATGAGAATCCATTGGTAATTATTCCACCAATTGGTGGGTCTTCAAAAACCATAAAATATTTATCAAATGGACTTTCAAAAGAACAAAAATTGATAGTGATTGATCTTCCAGGACACGGCGAATCGGTAAAAGATATAAAAGAACCTATCCTGGATTGTTTCAATCAAGCTGTCTCAGATGTAATCGATGATCAACGCATAAAATATTTTACTCTTGCAATCATCAATCATCCCGGAAGCCTTTCTCAGCTTATCAATGAAAAAAATGCTCGTATAAATCATCTTATTCTTATCGAACCATGGTTTGTGGATAGAATGTTCATTGAAGAATACATAGAAAAAGGATTGCCTGATATTAAGAAAGAATGGCATGGAGGACATTTAAATCAATACTGGTATATGGTCAGAGACTCAAAACTTTTTTGGCCTTGGTATAACACAGTTATTGATGGAATAATGGATCTAAAACCTCAACTGGATGAAACACAGCTTCAAGATGAGGTGACAGAATTGATCCGATCTGAATCGAACTGGATATCTGCAATGATCGGTTCGCTAAATGCTTCTGTCAACATTGAAATTGATGTCAAAACAACCGTTTGTTACAGGGAAAATCATCCACTGTCACAATTGCCACATAAAAAGAATAATTTTTCTAAGCTGCAGCTGGATGATGAAATCAGAAACTGGTCTGAGAATCTTAAAACCATTCTTTAGCTAAGGTTACATTTAGTTACTCTTTATAAAGGATTATTTTGTAAAATTTTTTGATGTTTAGAATCATAGAAATCAAATGACAGAGAAAATAGGTCCAATCTTTCTCGCCAAAGGGATAAGCAAAACAAACGCTTTAACTTACTTCTATGCATGCTTTATTTGCATAGGTATTTTGGCAGGAATGAATTTTGTACAAGGCTATATTTTGACTGTAGTTCTTGATATACCGATGAATGGTCAAGGAACAGTTACTGGTAATCTGGCATTTCTTCAAGAAATCATAGCCATCCTCTTAATAGGTCCCTTTGGTATCTTATGTGATCGAATAGGGAGAAAGCCTGTCTTTGTGATTGGCACCCTATTGATCTCTGTGGGCCTTGCGATTTATCCATATGCAACAAACCTGACTGAACTATTTATCTTTAGATCAATATTTGCAATTGGAGCCGCATGCCTATCGTGTGTTCTTGCAATTGTGGTTGGCGATTACCCTGCAGAACAATCTAGAGGTAAGTTTGTGAGTGTTCATTCTATTCTGAATGCCTTTGGCGTCTTAGGCTTTGCGATTGTACTCGGAAGACTTCCTTCAATTTTAGAGAGCAATGGTTATGCCGCAATTGATGCAGCTAAAATTACCATGTTAGTTGCTGCGATCATAGGATTAATATCAGCTTTTATCTTTTACAAAGGTCTGAAAGGTGGCGTTCCAGAAGATGCTGAAGAGAATAGAGAATCGAAACCTGGAACTAAGGAGTTAATTTCAGTGGGTCTTAAGTCCATAGTAAACCCTAAGATAGCCTTAGCATATGCTGCAACATTTCTTGCTCGAGCTGATGTATCAATTAATGGTCTATTTATATCTCAATGGGCTATTACCAGTGGATACGCAATGGGTCTCACTCCATCCGAGTCTATAGGTAAAGTTGTTCCTGTAATTGTGGCAACAAATCTGATTAGTATGTTTTGGGCTTATTTGTTTGGTGTGATAATCGATCGCATTGATAGAGTCATTGCTATGGTCATAGCCATGGGTATGGGTCTTGTTGCATATGGTTTGGTTTTCTTTGTAGACTCTCCATTGAATTATGCAAATCTTCCAATATTCATTTTAATCTCTTGTAGCGCCATCGGGACTGTAATAGCAACGGCAAGTCTAATCGGTCAAGAAGCTCCGCTTAGACAACGAGGAACTGTGATTGGCTTCAGCTCATTCTTTGGAGCAATTGGCATCTTGGTAGCAACATCTGTTGGAGGTCGTTTATTTGATTTATCTCCAAATGGTCCATTCCTTTTGATAGCGAGCATCAATGGATTTCTATTTATTGCATCAATTATTATTTCTATAAAATCATCCAATGGGATGTCTGAGAAGAGAAACCTTTCTGAATGATTAGAAAAGCATATACAGAGACTTCAATGGGTCAATGCCATTATAGATATAAGAGTGGTAATGGAATTCCAATGGTTTTTCTTCATCAAACACCAAGCTCTTCATTGATGTACGAAGAGCTCATATCAAAATTACCCGAAAATCCATGCATTGCAATTGATACTCCAGGATTTGGAATGAGTGATGATATTTCCGGAAATCCAAGCATTGAAGATTATGGAAAGTATGTTTTAGAGGTCTTAGGGAATCTAGAAATAAGAAAATTTCACTTAATAGGTCACCATTCTGGCGCCTCAATAGCATTGAGTGTTGAAAATCAACGCAGTGATCTGGTTGCTTCACTTACACTGATTGGTGTTTTTCTAGCAACATCAGAAGAAAAAGAAATTATGAAAAAACAAACAGGTTTAGATTGGTCACCTAAGGAAGACGGAGGGCATCTCATTAATGCATGGAATTTAGCAGGAATAATTTTAGGCGCAGGTGATAATCTAGATCTGAGACAACGTGAAACAATTGATGCGATACGTGCAGAAACCTCTGCCAAGCAAATGCATCATGCAATCTGGGATTTTTCAGAGATTAATGCTTTTAAAAAAACAAATAAACCAAGTTTGGTCATGTGTTCTGAAGACGATGTAATGTTCCCTTTCTTAGATAAAGTAATAGACTGTAGGCCTGAAGCAACTATTCAGATAATCCAAGGCAAGAACCTTGAGCCAGACTTAGATGCTGAAAACATTGCTCTGCATCTAATGGAGTTTTATAGGAAAATCTAGCATGGAAAATCAAGTCGCAAAAAAAGCTGGAATAATACTAAGTTGGTTGGGGTTCTTATTATTCATTATAATCTTTATAAATATGCTTCAAGCACCAAGAATTACCATTGGCACTGAAGAAAGGGAAATAATGAGAAATTTTCATCTGGTTGCTGGCACATTTTTAATGGCAGTGAGTATGTTTAGGGTGTATCTATGGGTCCATTTTCCGCCACAAAAGAATCAGCGCTTACTACCTGAACAAGAGTATATATTTATCCACTTCTTGCAATTTAGCCTTTACTGCTCCTTTGTTGCTCAAGGTATAAGCGGTTTTTTGATGGCGTGGTCAGATGGTGTCTTGAGATTCATGAAGGACATAGACACAATTGATCATGGACTTTGGACTACTTCGGGTTATTTGCATAGCGCATTTGGATTTTTTTATATCATGCTAATCCTGATAATCATAATCTTAAGGCTATATCACATGCTTAGATATCGTGTCTTTAGTGTGAATATTTTTGCTTAATATGAGGAAGCACCTAAATAATACTAGAGGCTTACATTGGTTGTTTATGGCAATGCTAATTGGTATCGCTTTTTATCTCCCATTTCTTATCTTTGGAGCCTTTCCATACAACACAAAAACAAATACAAATCCTAATGAATTAAGTCAACTTACTGAGGATATTGATTCGATTGATTTTTATGCCATGAATGAGTTCTTACCTTCATCTCCAGAAGAGATACAAAAAGAAATCGATGCTTTTGAATCCTGGGAAGGAGGGAAATGTCGTTTTTGCCATGCAGTAAAGAGTGATGATAGAGATCGTATGGCTCCGACTCTCTATGGAATTTTTGGAAGGCCCGCTGGAGTAGAAAATAACTATACTTATTCAGATGCATTGATCAATATGAAAGACAATGGTTTAATTTGGACTCCTGAAACGCTTGATGCATTCATATCAGATCCATCAAATTATATACCTGATAATAGGATGAGGGTTCAGGGCATTAAAGATTCAGAAACGAGAAAATTAATAGTAAATTATTTAATGAGAGAAAGTAAACCAAACATAGGGGAGTAACAAGAAATGAAATTCGAAACTGAAATTAACTTTAAATCTAATATATGGAATCGAGATGCCTGGGCAAGAATACAAGCTGATCTAAATTCTGAAAAAGAATCAATATGCTATACGACTGGAACCATCCTAGGAGTGAGACCGGGTCAAGCAGTTAAAGAATTATGTGGTTTTGAAACTTTCTTATGTACAAGATTAATGCCTGCTGCTGAAGATGGAAGCATTCGAAGACTAAATAAAGAAGTTATTTTCTATACGGATCCAAGATCTGGTCAAATGATTGATGAGTGGACTAATCCTTATACAGAAGAAGTGGTTGATGTTATTCATGTTGCGAATGATCCATTTAATTATACGATTTCTGAATGGCTTATTCTTGCACCTGAGGATTTTAAAACTGGTGAAAAAGCAGAGCCTAGAAAGATTCCTCTTATATTTCCTTGGAAAAGATCAGGTGATGTCATTACTCTCAGTACGGACATGCATTTATATTATCCAAATCCATTACAGCCTGATAAGTGGGTCAGAGAATCATCAGGAAAAATGGCACGCGTCTCTGAAATGATGCGCTATTTTGTATCTGCGAAAGATCTAGAAAATCCTGAATTGACCTCTGTGAATTACACAGGAACTTGGAATAGAATCACGCCATGGCTTCCATGGATGCTTATGGGTGATACTCCTGGACATTGTTTATATATGAGCACAATGCTTAAGTCAGATAACATTGATATCATTCCAGAACATGTTCGTGAGTTCTCTGAAGAGAGATATCCAGGCATGCTGTCGGCACCAACCGAAGACTATGGTCCAAGTATTTCTAGTCTTGAGTACTATGCTAGACAGCAATCACCAGCCCCTGTGAAGTAAATTCATGAATCAGAGGTCTGTAATGGATCATAACTATCCATCAAGTAAATCAGCATGGTATGCAGTGACCATTTTGACCATTGCCTATGTTGTCTCTTTTTTGGACCGACAATTACTGTCTTTGGTGGTCCCACTCGTAAAAAGAGACTTGCTGTTGACCGATACTCAGGTCAGCCTCTTGCTGGGTTTAGCATTTGCGCTCTTTTATACGACTATGGGAATTCCAATTGGTAGGCTGGCTGACAAGAAAAGTCGAAGAACCATAATTGCTGTAGGAATTTCATTCTGGTGCTTGATGACTGCTGCATGTGGTTTAGCTAAAAACTACATGCAATTGTTTCTAGCAAGAGTGGGTGTGGGCGTGGGTGAAGCTACATTGAGTCCCAGCAGTTTATCTATGATTGGAGACTATTTTCCAAAAGAAAAAAGGGGGAAGGCTTTAGGTCTCTTTAATATTGGCGTTTCTGTTGGGGCAGGCATTGCATACATCATTGGCGGGCAGATCATGGCCTATGTCGCAACGAGAGATAATATTTCTCTTCCAATCATTGGGGAGATTTATCCATGGCAAGCATTATTCATAATGGTTGGGCTCCCGGGTCTTGTAGTTGCTGCGTTGATGATGACAGTAAAAGAACCTGAGAGAAGCGAGAAAATTGAATTAAAGAGCGATGAAGGCAATGTAACAGATGAAGTCTCGATCAAAGAGACAATTAATTTCATCTGGGAAAGAAAAAGTGCCTACGGATGGCTTTTCCTTTCGATGGCTTGTTCGGTTTTAATTGGATATGCATTTCTGTCGTGGATGCCGACCATGTATGACAGAACATATGGAATTGACTTTGGTACTATCACAATGTGGCTTGGTATTGCTTTCTTGATCTCGGGTCCAGTGGGAGCAATCGGAACAGGTTGGTTGGGAGATCATGTGTTTAAAAAATATGGTGGAAGTGCACACATAAAACTTTTTGCTTTCACAATGATCATTCTTACAATTGCTGCGGCTCTGGTCCCGCTTATGCCAACCTATCAATTGGCGACACTTATGTTTGTGCCCCAAGCAATCATGGCGGCAGGCCAAACAGCACTAGCGCCTTTGGCGATTCTCAATATCACACCTAACCAATTGAGAGGACAAGTAACTGCAATCTATTTTTTTGTTATAAGCATGACTGGATATACTTTAGGGCCTACGAGTGTTGCCCTTCTTACTGATTATGTATTTAAGGATGAATCCTTGATCGCATATTCAATGGCTATAGTTTCTTTGGTTGTTGGAATAATAGGTATTTTTGCAGGATTTATGGGGGTTAAGCCATATCAAAAATACATTGAGGGAAATTAAACTTACCCGTTAGAAACCACCTCTTGATCGAATAAGTCTTTGATCTCTTTTTCGTTCAACCCAATTTCTTCGAGTATTTTATGCGTGTGCTCTCCAACACTTGGTACTGGCGTATGCACATCAAACCTTCGATCATCCATATTAATTGGCATTGCCGGAAGCTTGGTCTTTCCTCCACTGGGGATTTTAATATCCAGCAGTCCACCAGATTCATTTAGATGCGGATCATCAAATAAATCCTCGGGTTTACTAATCGGTGCAAATGGAAGACCAGTTTTGTCTAGTTTCTTCATCAAATCACTTTTTGTAAAAGTCTTAAATAACTTCTGAAGTCGAGGAATAATCACATCTCTTTGATCTACCCTACTCTTGTTCAGGTCTAAAGATTTGTCATTTATATAATCATCCAAACCAAATGACTCGCAAAATAATTTCCACTGTGTGTCGCTCACAACGCCAATGAAAACTTGTTCTTCATCTTTTGTTTCAAAGATATCATAGACAGCCCATGCAGCCACTCTTACAGACATCGGTGGCGGAGCCGAACCCGTTGTGGCTGTCTGCGCCATATGCTGACCCATAAGGTAGACAACATTCTCATACAATGCGCTTGTAACTTTTTGGCCTTTTTTAGTGGATTGCCTTTCTTGCAATGCAGCCAGTATAGCAATGGCGCCAAACATACCGCCCATAATATCAATCACCGACGAGCCAGCTCTAAGAGGCCTTCCCGGTGGTCCGGTCATATAAGCAAGTCCTCCCATCATCTGTGCCACTTCATCCAATGCTGTCCTATTTTCATAAGGTCCACTCAAGAAACCCTTTGCAGAGCAATAGATTATTTCTGGATTTAGCTTTGAAAAACTCTCATAACTAAATCCAAGCTTATCCATCGCTCCTGGTCTAAAATTTTCAATGAACACATCTGATTTTCGTATCAGGGCTTGAATTATTTTTTTACCCTCTTCTTTCTTGACATCCATGGCCAGGCTTCTTTTGTTCCTGTTATAAGTGAGAAAATAGCCTGAACCAGATTTCTTGAGCGCCCTTGTCTTATCTCCAGAAATTGGTTCAATCTTAATAACTTCTGCGCCCAAATCACCTAGTATTGCTCCAACAGCAGGTCCCATAACCATATGGGTCATTTCGATGACTTTAATTCCTGAAAGCGGTTTGTTTGAGGTACTCATATACTCAGATAAATTCAAAGAAGATTATATTACTATTCTAATAATAATATGTTTAGATATCACACTAATTATGAACAAGAAAACAGAGATCCAATCTGCCGTCTTTCAAAGACTTATTAATCACCTTCAAAAAGAATCTGATGTGCAGAATATCGATATGATGATACTCGCCGGATTTTGCAGAAACTGCTTAAGTCGCTGGTACCAAGAAGAATCCGAAAAAATGGGAGTAGAGATTGATAGCGGTGATGCAAAAGAGATTGTTTATGGCATGCCTCATTCGGAATGGAAAGAGCGTTACCAAAAACCTGCCACACAGGAGCAACTGGATCTGATGAATGCCCGAAAAGATAAGTAATGAATAATGATCAAAAGATTGGCCTTGATAAGGCCATATTAATTACTGGTCTTGTCATATATGGCACAGGCTTTTCCCTCCTCTATGTTATTTTTGCTCCGCTATCAAGAGAGATTGGATTGAGCATCAATCAGTTTGGTGTTTTGATTGCAATATCAAATGTCGCCCTTGTTTTTTCGTCATATTACTGGGGGAGAAAGAGTCAAATAATTGGGAGAAAGAAGGTATTTGTAATTGGTTTACTCTCATATGGTTTTGCATTTCTTCTATTTACATTTGGTATTCAAGTTGGGCTTTGGGGCATACTCAGTCCCTTAACGCTGTTTATACTGCTTCTGGTCATCAGAATAATTTACGGCATTTTAATTGGAGGCATTCAACCTGCTGCAGTTGCTTACATGTCTGATAGTACTGATTCAGGCAATCGAACTAAAGGCATGGCTCTCATCGGGATGGCTTCAGGAATCGGGACAATGATTGGGCCTGTGATGGGAGGATCGCTTTCTTTCATCCATCCTTTGTTCCCAATGTATTGCGGTGCTGTTATCGCTTTAATTGGAGCAATCTTGGCTCAAAAATATCTTATTCATTCAGTACCGGATAATCCTGAATTGAAGCAAAGCCAATCACTAAAATTCTATGATCCTAGGGTCCTTCCATTTCTTATCGGCTGGTCTGTTGCCTTTATGGTATTTACATCAGTACAAATCATTTCTGCATTCTTTATACAAGATCAGTTAGGAATATCAGATCCTGATCAAGTTATTAAATTCACTAGTATCGCACTATTATCAATGGCTTTAACTTCAACTTTTATGCAAGCTGTGGTTTTACAGGTCATTAATATTTCGACACAAACATTGTTGAGAATCTGTTTTTTAATTTTTGGAATGGTTTTGATATCAATAAGTGTTGTGGATTCATTAACAGAATTTTTCTTAGCTTATGCAGGAATGGGCATTGCCTTCAGTATGATTACCCCGGGCCTAAATGCAGCTGCAACATTGAGTGTTAAACCTTCTGAGCAAGGAGAAGTTGCAGGATTCTTAGCCGGTGCGCCCGTTGTTGGGATGATCTTTGGTCCTACGATTGGTACATTGTTATACAATCTGGATCCAACCTTTCCATTTTATTACGGAGGACTGGGTGCAATTATTTTGGGAGTCTATTTTCAGTTTGTCAGAGTGGGTGAAGAAAACTAGTTAGGTTTTTTTTGATTCAGAAAATCCATCTGAAGCTTGCTCATGTTTTTCATCTCGACGCCATATCTGCCTTGGACCGTATCCATCCTTTCTTAAAAAATGTTCTGTATAAACAATTCTATCAGGGTCTAGTCGCATAAGTTGATACTGAGGAGGATTTTCAAATCCTGTATTTATCTCAGCAGCTGAAGCCTGCCATCTAAAAATAGTCATGCCATAATCCCATTCAGAAGTTCCCGGTTCAAGTATCTCGGCTTTACCAAATAACTGAGCTCCCTGTGCAGTCACCCAGCCTGCCATTGGATTCGCTACTGCAAACGACACTCTCGGGTCACGTTGCATTGCCTTGAGTTTAGGGCTTCCAGGTTGAGGCAAGACATAAATTGTAAATTTGTCAGCGTAAAATTCCAATGGGCTGACAATAGGTCCGTTGAGCCCTAAGGTCCCAAGCATGCCAAGATTGGTTAATGTCAGAGCACGTTGAATTCTATGCTCAAGCATCTCTCTAGGCAGCTTCTTTGTTGTCCAAGGTATTTCATCTAACCACGGGTGTGCATTACTCATATTATCCCCCATTTCATATGGCGCGCCCGGAGGGATTCGAACCCCCGACCACCTGGTTCGAAGCCAGGTACTCTATCCAGCTGAGCTACAGGCGCGTAAAAGCATTATAACTCACAAATGAATGGATTAGCTTTTTTCAAGGTTCTCCAAGCATCTATCGCTTCTGGGATGCTGACTAATTTAAATACAAAGTTGTCATTAGGTCTCAATTGACCAAGTAAATGGCGATCGGCTTTAATGACTTGCAATATTCTTGGGTAGCCACCCAAAGTTTGAGCATCAGCTCCCATGATAATTGGCTGGCCCCCATTTGAGCATTGGATTGTTCCCGGGTAAATGGGCTTACTTTTCATCAATCCTTGATCATCTATTGAAAAACGATCACCGCCTGTCCTTATACCCATTCTATTTGACTCATTGCTCACAGAAAAATTATGTGACTCAAGCGACGAGGATCCATTATTTAGTAATTGAAACTCGGGCCCTTTTACGACCCGAATGATTGATGTTAAGAGATCATCAGGATATTTGCCTGAAGATTGATATGAAGAATTCTTTTGTCTGGCTTCTTCGAAGTCTATAATCTGATCATTTTCAATTTTGGATCCATTGATTCCTCCCAGTCTTCCAGGCAAATATGTTGAAACACTATCCAAAAATTGTGTTGCTTGGATATTTTTTGAGAACGCAATATAAAACCTTAAGTTTTCTTGTACGACATCAGCTGTAAATATATTTCCTGCTTTCAAGCTTAAAACTTTATTTTGTTCAACTTTGACTCCGTCGATTGTAATTTGATTGATCCTTGCTCCGCTGACGCATGCCTGAATGTCTTTGAGTACTTTAAATTGTGGACCAGTCATGGTGCACTCAAGAACTGGGGAATTGATTTCTTTTCCCAAAATTTCATTTGCCTTCATCGAGGATACATAATCAAAGCAACCTGACTGAGGAATACCAATGTGCCGACTCCCAGCTCTTCCAAGGTCCTGAACTGTGGTTTGCAATCCTGTTTTGAGAAATTGAATGGCCATCTTACTTCTCGTCTTGGATGCTTCTAAACTCATCCTTCCCAATTTCTTTGAAATTGATTTTTATCCCAGGTTTAAGCTTCAGAGAATGACTGTCATTTAGATTGAAATAATTGATTGGGGTAATACCTATGATGGGCCATCCTCCTGGGCCTCCTAAGCAATAAATACCAGTCCGATTATTCGCAATTCCAACGGCACCGACTGGAGTATCGGTCCTTGGCTTAATGAGTCTAGGCACAGATATTCTTTCATCAAGATCGCCCAGGTAAGAAAATCCCGGTGTGAAGCCTATGGCCTTAACTTCATAGACTGCAGAAGAATGAATGGAAATGATTTCATTCACTGTGAGTTTTAGCTGCTTTGAGACTTCTTTGATATCGCTTATGGATATTTGTTCATAACATATCGGGATTTCCAGTACTTCATCAACTTGAATGATAGAGCTCAAGTCGAAAGAGGAGATGGAACTTTCAATCCCATTAGCATCCATCGGGATAGTTTTAGATCTAACTGATACCATCTCTTCAGATGCAATAACCTCTATATCATTCTGATTGCTCAATAAATGTTCTGCGAGATGCCAATATAATTCTGATCCTTTGATTGTCGAATTCTCAAGATCAATCTTGATCTCAAGTATGTCCTCAGATATCACTGAAACTTTTTTATTGAAGTCAGATTTCATAGCTCGATACGTCAATATTATTCTCGAGTAGCTTCTTCTTAACTTCAATTGCTGTTGACGCCGAATCATGATGATCGCTGTGAATACATAGAGTGGCAGCTTCGATCTCTAAATATTTAGATTCCTCTGTCAAAACTCTTCTTTCCGATGCGATGGTTATCGCTTGTTTGGTCCTCTCTTCAAGAGAAGAAATCATTGCATCCTCAGAGACCCTATCAACCAAAGATCCATTCGATTTGTATTTCCTATCTATGAATGCCTCATTTATGACTTTGATGCCAGCCTTATGAGCAAGCTTACTAATAACTGAATAAGGCTGACAGACTAACGCTAAATTTGGATAAGTTGAATTAATGATAGACAAACAGAGATTGCTGAGTTTCTCGTCAGAAAAACAATCGTTGTAGAGCTGACCATGAAATTTGATGTGCATCGGCATTGTCTTTAGCTTAGTAGCTATGTCCATGAATAATTCTATTTGATCAATAATCGACTGCTTCAATGCGTGATCGTTAACTGAAAAGTTTGACCTGCCAAATCCTTTCCTATCAGGGTACGAAGGATGGGGACCAACCAAGACACCATGATTGATGCAATGATGAATGATATGTCTCATAGAAGCCTGATCGCCAGCATGCCCTCCGCAAGCTATATTTGCAGATGTGATGTGGTGAATCAGCGAAATCTCATTTTTCAATTCGTTTTCATTGCTGTACTCGCCTAAATCAGCATTTAAGTCTATTGTTTTATTATTTTTCATCTAATCGTATTAAAGGTGATCATTTTTATAAGAAAATTCAAATTTATTCAGTAATTTTCTCATTAATAATAAACCTCTAAGAAGTGCATTTGCGCAAAATTATTTTTTTATTTCATTTTTTTAAAATTTTTAAAAAAAAACTTATAGGACATATTTTTTTTGATGTTTTTTTTGGATTTTTATAAAAATCAGTAAGTTATAAAATACTCTTAATACTGGATATTATTTTTTATAGGACATAAAAAAAATTAGTAAAAAAAACTTTGCTTTTTCCCACGAATGTATTTGAAAAAAATTAAGTAAATCGTAATATTAACTCATCTCTTGAGATCGACCTGGAAGTAACTTAAGACGCAGAAAGGAGAGTCAAAAAGAGAAAGAGACCTAAAGGGTGAAAGCGAATCAGGGAAGATAAGCTAGCAGCAAAAAAGAACTGATTCCCACCAAGTTCGGAAAGAGATACCGGGCGAGGCGCTGAAGAAAGAATCTCGCTTCAGACACCCCAAGGACTCGACTAA
>NZHP01000020.1 GCA_002691465.1 Gammaproteobacteria bacterium
CGGTCACCTAAAACAATCATGTAAGGTACCTTATTTAAGGTGTGATCGCGAATTTTAGAGCCTATTTTTTCGTTTCTCAAGTCAATTTCTGCTCTTAGTCCATTTTTTTTCAAAATCTTATATATGGAATCTGCATAATCATGCTGTTTTTGATTAATCGGCATCACGCAAACTTGAACTGGAGCAAGCCATAATGGGAATTTACCTGCAAAATGTTCCACTAAAATTCCAAAGAATCTTTCTACTGAACCAAGCAATGCTCGATGGATCATGATTGGATGATATTTCTTACCATCGTTTCCAACATAACGCATATCAAAACGCTCTGGAAGATTGAAATCAAGCTGTATGGTTGAACATTGCCAAAGTCTCCCAATTGCATCTTTGATTTTAATATCTATTTTAGGGCCGTAAAATGCTCCACCACCTTCATCTATTTCATAGCTTAGATCTTTTTCTTCCAACGCCTTTATCAGTGCTGTTGTCGCTTTATCCCAAATAGCTTCACTACCTACATATTTTTCTGGCCTGGTTGCTAAATGAATCTCAAATTCTTTAAAAGTAAATTTATTAAGCATATTGATTGCCAATTCCAGTATTTCACTTATTTCGCTTTCTATCTGGTCTTCTGAGCAAAAGATATGTGCATCATCTTGGGTGAATCCTCTAACCCGCATCAATCCATGAAGGGCACCAGTCATTTCATGTCTATAAACAGTACCAAGTTCAGCCCATCGGATCGGTAGGTCTCTATAGGATCTTAATTTATCTTTGTAAATGAGAACATGAAATGGACAATTCATTGGTTTTAATCGATAGGATTGATTTTCATCTTCGATGGGAGTGTACATGGACTCTTCATAGAAGTCGGTGTGTCCCGAGGTCTGCCAAAGAGTATCCAATGCTATATGCGGAGTATATAAAATCTCATAACCACCTTTTTCATGTTCTGTTTTCCAATATTGTTCAATCTGACTTCTTATCCTAGATCCTTTTGGATGCCAGAAAACAAGACCTCCTCCTGCATCTTCTTGTATGCTAAATAAATCTAAGTCTTTGCCAATTCTTCGATGATCTCTTTTTTCAGCTTCTTCAAGTTGGGTTAGGTATTCATCAAGCTCTTTTTTGTTTCGCCATGCAGTACCATAAATTCTTGTCAGCATTTCATTGCTAGAATCACCTTTCCAATAGGCTCCTGAAACTTTGGTTAGTTTAAAGACACCAATATGAGACAAGTTAGGAAGATGAGGGCCTTTACATAGATCTATAAAATTCACATCCTCATTTTCATAAATTTGAAAATCATTGGTTTGATCAGATTCTTCAATAATCTTGACTTTGTAATCTTGAGATATCTTTTTAAATTTGGCAGTGGCATTTTTCTCATCGTGGAATGATTTTCTAACTTCAGATTTTTCCATGACGATTTTTTTCATTTCTTTTTCGATCTTGGGTAGATCTTCACTTGAAATGGCAGATTTTGTGAGGAAATCATAATAGAAGCCATTTTCAATTGTTGGCCCTATTGCTAATTTAGCATCTGGATAAATATTTTTTATTGCAAGAGCAAGAACTTGGGCAGCGACAGTGTGCCTCATGATCTCAAGTCCTTCGTCTGAATCGACGGTAATGACTGATAGAGCACAATCGGCATCTATTGGGTCGCTTAAATCCTTTTGTATTCCATCAATGTTTACAGCAATAGCACTCTTTGCAAGACCAGGACCAATTGATTCAGCAACATCTAGTCCTGTCACACCCTTTGGTAACTCTTTAATAGATTCATCTGGCAACGTTATTTTCATAAAATCCTATCTTAACTCACTTAGTGATTAACGATTGTAACTGATACTGATTTGAATGACGGAGTTTTGCTTCTCACATCATTGTCTTGAGGTATTAGGATATTTGCCTCAGGCATATAGGTCATAACATTTCCTGGTTTAATGTCATATTCAGCAAGCGTTAACTTCTTCATTGATCCAGTCTCGCTTTCAACATCTACAAGCGATCCATTTGATAGTCCAAGCTTACGAATATCCTCAGCATTAATGTATAGAACATCTCTCGAAGTTTGTTTTCTGAAGAGATCAGCATCATCGTAAATCATTGTATTGAACTGACCCTCACTTCGAACCGATGAAAGTTTGAATGTATTTGGCGTGCTCTCTTTGTCCCAAGATGATTGGTTTGGAGTTCTGAGTTTATAGCTGTAATTACCAATTCTTTCATCATCAATGCCTTGTGAAGAACCATTGTCTGCTCGAATCTCACTATTCATATCAAAGTCTGGAAGCAATTCCTTTATAGCATCCATGATGTCACTGTGTTCAGCGAAGTCTTCAAAATTGAGATCATCCCTCTCAAGTGATTTTGTTGCCACCTCAGACAGGATTTGTACTTCGGTTTTTAGATCAAATAATGATTCACTCTGATAGTGATCTCTGATTGGTAGAATCAAATTTTCATTATTGACACCAAATAAATGGGTTTCATTTAACGTTGAGCTAACCATTACTTTAAAAGGAATATTATTCAAGGCTGACTCAGAGAAATTTCTATCAGGGTTTACTGAAAACAAATTACCACCCAGTAAGAAAGCAAAGTCGATGCCTTTCATATGAGCAGTTTGCATGCATGTAAGAGTATCTTTACCTTTATTTGTTGGTAAATTGATGCCATAAGTATTCTCAAACGATTCAAATATTCTTTTCTTTGTAGATTGTTTGAATCCCATAAACGGGAGTTGAGGAGCGTTATCATGCCATCTGAGCGGCAATAAACCTCTTCCCTTACCATTTACCATTGATCTTAGAATCGCTAAGTTAATGATAGATTCTATATTGTCTGTTCCATTGACGTGGTGGGTTAAGCCCATCCCCCAGGTAAATACAGTCCTTTTTGAAGAAGCGTATTGATCGCATATCAGCATAATTTCATTTCTTTCTATGCCTGAATTAGTTTCTATTGATTCCCAAGAAATGTTGTCTATAAATTGTTTAAATTGATCAAAACCAACCGTATTTTCTTTAATGCTGTCCATATCACTATGACCATTTTCGATGAGACATTTTGAGATACCTGTAAATAAAGCAACATCTCCTCCTATGTTTGGTTGGCAATAATGAGTTGTCAGCTTATACAGCTCAGATTCAATCGAAGGATTAACGGCAATGATATTGTTGCCGTTCTCTTTATGGTTCCGAAGTATCTCTGCAAATTTAGGGTGATTTGAAGTAGGATTTGCACCAATTACAAATATTAAATCCGAATGTTTTAAATCGTCATATGAAATTGATTTATTGTCTAAACCAAGAGAGTTGCTCAATGCTATGCCAGAAGCTTCGTGGCAATAATTTGAACAAGTAATTATATGTTTGCACCCGATTGTTCTTGCAAAAAGATCTAGTAGAAAAGTAGCTTCATTGGATGATCTGCCTGACGCATAATAGAAACTCTTTGACGGGTCAGATGCTTTGATCCTGCTTGCAATTATTTTTATTGCATCTTGGTATGTAATGACAGAGTAAGACTCGTCATGGCTTGATTTATAGACTGGATATCTTAATTTACCTAAGTCGAATAACTCCTTTGCTGATAGCTTTTGCAGTTCTGAAAGACTCTTTTCCTGAAACAAGTCAGCGGAGATATATTTTTGATTATTTTCAGATGTCGTACTCACGGACTCTTTAATCATTAGCTTATGATTTGCTCCATTTGACTAACCTCATTGGCCTTATTTTCTTGCCATTTGGATCGGTAAGCTGCCGGCTCTACCTCAACAGCTGTGACTTTATATTCAGGACAATTTGTGGCCCAGTCACTGTTTTCTGTTGTTACAACATTTGCACCTGTTTCAGGATTATGAAAAGTTGTGTATACAACTCCGGGTGGAATCTTTTCTGTTATGTACGCTTTGAGAGTCGTTTCCCCCTTTCTACTTCTGAGAAGAACCAATGTTTTGTCCTTAATTCCTCTCATCTCTGCATCTGAAGGATGAATTTCAAGAACATCCTCATTCGACCACTCATTGTTATGAGTTCTTCTGGTTTGTGTACCCACATTGTATTGAACAAGGTTTCTTCCGGTTGTTAACAATAAAGGAAATTTCCTATTTGATTTTTCAGTTGTTGGAACAAAATCTGTAATCATAAATTGCCCTTCACCTCGAACGAATTCACCAACATGCATAATAGGTGTTCCTTCTGGAGCTTTATCATTGCAAGGCCATTGAATACTTCCTAGTTCGTCTAGCTTTTTGAAAGAGACACCAGTGAATGTTGGAGTAAGTTCTGCTATTTCATCCATTATCTCTTCTGATGAATTAAAATTCATTTGATAACCCATGGCCTTTGCCAATTCCTGAGTGATTTGCCATTCGTGTTTTCCAGTGATTGGTTCCATTACAGGTCTAACTCTATTAATTCGTCTTTCAGCATTTGTAAATGTTCCATCTTTCTCAAGAAATGATGTTGCAGGAAAAAAAACATGAGCAAACTTTGCTGTTTCAGTTAGGAATATATCTTGCACAACGACACATTCCATGGCTGAAAATGCTTCCTCAATGTGTTGCGTATTTGGCTCGGATTGAACAAAATCCTCACCTTGTATATATATACCTTTAAATTCACCCCCGACTGCTGCATCAAACATATTTACAGATCTCATCCCGGGCTTATCTTGGATTTTGACATTCCATTTTTCCTCAAAGACTGATCTGGCGTTATCATCAGTAATCGGTTGATAACCGGATAATTCGTGTGGGAAAGAGCCCATATCGCAGGATCCCTGAACATTATTCTGGCCTCTCAATGGGTTGACTCCAGCTCCGATGAAACCGACGTTTCCAGTTGCCATGGCTAGATTTGCCATACCCATAACCATGGTTGAACCTTGTGAATGTTCCGTCACACCTAAGCCGTAATAAATTGCACTTCTTTCTCCACTTGCATAAAGATGTGCTGCTTTTTTAATAATATCGGCACTTACACCCGTAGGTGCTTCTGCAGCTTCAGGTGAATTCGATTCATCTTTGATGAATTCTAACCAATCTTCAAATGAGGATTGATCACAACGATTCTTGACATAGTCAAGGTTTATAAGATTCTCTTTTACAATATAATGTGCAAACGCATTAATAAGAGGAACGTTTGAACCAGGAAGAATTGGTAAATGATAATCTGCTTTGACATGCGGTGATTGAACGATATCAGTTTTCCTTGGGTCAACCACTATCAGTTTTGCCCCATCTCTGATTCTCTTTTTCATTTGTGATGCAAAAACAGGGTGACCCACGGTGGGATTTGCACCAATGACCATGATTACATCGCAGTGTTGAACGCTATCAAAATGCTGTGTCCCTGCTGATGTTCCAAAAGTTTGCTTCAAACCATAACCGGTTGGTGAATGACACACTCTTGCACAGGTATCGACGTTGTTATTTCCAAAAGCCGTTCTTATGAGTTTTTGAACAATATAGGCTTCTTCATTTGTGGTTCTTGCAGAAGTAATTCCACCAATTGTGTTTACTCCGTATTTCTTTTGGATATTTTTGAATTTATCCGCAGCAAAATTAATCGCTTCATCCCATGAAACTTCTTTCCAAGGTTCTTCTATACTGTTCCTAACCAATGGCTTTTTTATTCTGTCTTGGTGATTTGCATAACCCCATGCAAATCTTCCTTTGATGCAACTATGACCCTTGTTAGCAGAACCCCCTTTGTACGGGACCATTCTGACAACTTCTTTATCTTTAATTTCCGCTTTAAAAGAACATCCTACGCCACAATAAGCACATGTGGTCAGGACGGTTTCATTCGGCATGCCTTTTTCTTCAACGCTTTTTTCTATAAGACTTCCGGTTGGACATGCTTGAACACAGGCTCCACAAGAAACACATTCAGAATCAAAAAAATTATCAGAAATACCGGGTTTGACTTTGGACTCAAAGCCTCTTGATTCAATTGAGAGCGCGAAGGTTCCTTGCACCTCATTGCAAGCCCTGACGCATCTGGAGCATACAATGCACTTGTCAGGATCAAAATCGAAATATGGGTTACTTTGATCGACATCGGATCCCAAATGATTACATCCGTTATCGAAACTATATTTTGACTGAGTTAGCTTATTATCTTCAAATAAATCATGACCTTTGGCTTGGTCTTGAAGATCACAGTCTCCATCGCCTGAGCAAGTATTGCAATCTAGAGGGTGATCAGAAATATACATTTCCAATAAATCTTTTCTAAAGACGGACAACTCGGAATTTTGAGTAACAACTTTCATTCCTTCTGTAAGTGGAGTTGTACAAGATGAAGGGTATCCGAAACCACTTCTGCCTTCAAAATCAACTATGCAAAGTCTGCATGAACCAAAATGATTCATATTGTCAGAAGCACAAAGGCTTGGGATATCAATATCAATCATTGATGCAGCTCTCATAATTGATGTGCCCTCAGGAACTGTTACTTCAATTCCATCAACGTATCCCGTAACAGTCTTGTCAGACTTTACTATGGGTGTACCGTAGTCTTTCTCTTTTAACCGCATCATTCTTTAGTTAGCTCTCCTGGAAAATGATTAATTATAGAATATATTGGATTGGGCGTCATTCCTCCCATAGCACAAAGTGAAGTCGCCTCCATTGTTTCGCAAAGATCATGAAGTAGGTCGATGTCTTGTTTTGAGGACTTATTTGTTTGAAGTCGATCAATAATCTCCATGCCTCTGATTGATCCAATTCTGCAAGGCGTGCATTTTCCGCACGATTCTTTTGCACAAAACTCCATCGAAAATTTAGCTTGTTCTGACATATCTACTGAATCATCAAAAATCACAATCCCACCATGGCCAACCGAGCCTTTAATGCTTTGCAATGACTCAATTGTCAGCTTTGTTGACATCATATTTGATGAAAGATATAAACCAAGAGGACCACCAATTTGTATTGCATGAACAGGTTTGCCTGACTTTGTTTCTTTTCCAAAGGTTTTTATCATTTCTCCAATTGATATATCAAACCCAGTCTCTACCAATCCAGATTGTAAAATATTTCCACACAACTGAAATGGCATTGTACCAATCGATTTTCCTGACCCAATTTCAGAAAATTCAGAGAACGATCCATTCAGCAAAGGGGGAATTGTAGCTAATGTCACAACGTTATTAATCAGTGTCGGTCTATCAAACAGTCCATTGATTGCTGGCAAAGGTGGTTTAGAACGAACAAGCCCTCTTCGACCTTCAATGCTTTCCATCATGGCTGTCTCTTCACCGCAAACGTAGGAGCCTGCTCCAATTCTTAAATCTATTTCAAAGTTAAAATCGCTGGATAAAATATTATTTCCCAAGAAGTTATTTTTGTTTGCTATATCAATTGCCTTTGAAAGAAACGATTTAGCTAGTGGGTATTCAGAACGAAGATAGATAAACCCTTTTGTTGCACCAACAGCATAGGCTGCTATCGTCATTCCTTCTATGAGTGAAAAAGGATCTGATTCCATAATCAATCTATCTGAAAAGGTACCACCGTCTCCTTCATCAGCATTGCATGCTAAGTATTTAATGGAGTTATTCTGATCATGCACCGTTTGCATTTTGATTCCTGTGGGAAAGGCAGCCCCACCTCTTCCTGTCAATCCAGATTTTTTGATTTTATCAATGACTTCTTGTTGGTCAAGATTTAGAACATTTCTCAGTGAGTTGAATCCCTTATTACTTTGATAGAAAGCAATATCCAGTGGATCTCCCTTGCCAATTCTAGAAAAGACGATCCTCATTTGTTTCTTGATAAAGTCTATTGTTGATATATCAAACGGTTCTCTATTTTGAAAATCAATCATGAAGTCATCTATCGTCTTGCAATGAGATAGATCAACACCTTTATAACAAGCTCCCTTTCTGTTTTTGTCTTTTTCAACTTCAATGAATGGTTCTAGCCAAAATGCGCCCCAAGAGCCGTTTCTTATAATTTCAACTTCATCAACTCCTTTTAGAGAAGAAATAACGCGATATATATCGTTAGAACCAACCGAATTAGAGGTGGTTTCATTTGGAATATATATTTTTGTTTTAGCACTCATCTTTTATTCTTCAATTTCATTAAGAAATTTTATTACTTTGCTTTTGTCGGCTTCACCAATCACTGTTTCATTGATCATCACTGAGGGACCCAGAGCACAGTTTCCGAGGCAAAAGACTTCTTTTAGAGTAATTTTAGAATCAGCCGCTGTTTCGTCCAAGCTTAAGTCAAAGTGCGATGTTAAATCATCAGTGAGCTCTTTTGATTTAAGGCTTTGACACGCCTCCGCTCTGCAGATTCTGACTATGTTTCTTCCCAAGGGCTCTAGAGTGAAATCATCATAATAGGTCAATACATCCAACACCTCAGCATTAGAATAGTTAAAAGCTTTTGCCAATTCCGATATGGCATCTTTACTGATATACCCTTCTTCTTCTTGAATGGCATGAAGTGCTGGCATCAAACCGCCTTCGATTTCAACATAAGGCTCTATGATTTCATAAAGATTAGTCATGACTTTACCCATTCGTCATAACCACCATGCATGCTATATACATCGCTAAATCCTAATTCGCAAAAATGTTGAGCAGCACTAAGACTAGATATTCCCTTGTAACAATAGATTATGGTTGTTTTTGTTTTATCAGCATCAATTAAGAAATTATCAATCGATTCATTGGAAAGATGAACTGCGTTGGGAATATGACTTCTTTCAAAGCTCTCTTGATCACGGATATCCAATAAATAAATATCTGTTGCGATCATCTCTTTTGTATCTTTGACCGAAATTTGTTTATAAGCACTCATACAATTAAACCTGTTGTTCGATTGCCATTATAATTATTATGTTTGGATAAACCATAAAATTACATGCTCAAATGAATAAATATGACGTCATTATTATCGGTTCAGGACCAGTGGGCTTAAGCCTTGCTAAATCATTGTCTAATGAAAGTTTTAGTGTATGTGTGATTGATCGCCAAACCAAAGACGATCTAGCTAAACCTGCTTATGATGGCCGTGAAGTTGCAATAACGCATTTTTCAAAAAGAATTCTCAAGGACATTGGTTCATGGGATCTCATTGATCAAAGCTGCATTTCTCATCTAAAAGAGGCAAAAGTGATTAACGGTCATTCGCCCTATTCTCTCCATTTCAATTTCGAGGAGACAAATCAAAAAACACTCGGTTATTTGATACCAAACGATAGAATCAAGTCAGCAATTTTTAGTTCTATAAATGATGATCAAATGATTTCGTTTAAAGAAAAAGCCAGTTCAAAGACATTCAGCATAAACTCCGATGGTGTAGAAGTTAAGCTTGAATCAGGAGAAACGATTCATGGCGAACTATTGGTTGCTGCTGATGGAAGACTATCTGGATCAAGAAGGCAAATGGGTATTCCAGCTGAAGTCAAGGATTTTGGGAAAACAGTCATTGTTTGCAAAATGGATCATGAGAAAGAACATGGGAATATTGCCTATGAATGTTTCCATTACGGTAGAACACTGGCAATATTGCCGATGGTTGGAAAACAATGCTCCGTTGTTATTACGATACACAGCGATAAGGCTGACGAAATACTAGAACAAGATGATGCTACATTTAGTGAAGACATTGCAACGAGATTCAATCATCGATTAGGAAAAATGGCAGTCACATCTCAGAAATTCTCATATCCACTATTTGCATCACACGCAGATCATTTTCATTCGGATCGCTTTGTGCTTGTCGGAGATGCATCTGTTGGTATGCATCCAGTTACAGCACATGGGTTTAACCTTGGGCTCAGAGGCATTGATACTTTGACAAGAACTCTTGTTGAGGCAAAAGCCAATAATGAGAAATACTATTCTTTTGAAAATCTGAAGAAATACAATCAAACACATCAGATGAATACTAGAGCCCTCTATTATGGAACCAATCTGATTGTTGACCTTTTTAATTCTGAAAGATCTACTGCAAAATTTATGAGACGCTTTGCATTGCGTTTAGGGAACAATGTTTGGCCAATTAAAAAGATGATCATGGATCAGCTCACGGAAAACAAATAAGAAAATGCAATTAACAAAAAATCTTACGCCATCAAGCTCCCTTATGATCGTTAGAGATTCTGATATAGGTGTTCAAGTTTTTATGATGAAAAGATCGCTGAGAAGCAATTTTGGAGGTATATGGGTCTTTCCGGGCGGTATCCTTGAGGACCAGGATCAGGATATTGCAAAAAAGAATTACTTCAATGGTATTGATGAAAAAAAAGCCAAAGCGATATTAAATTATGATCAAGAATCACTTACATATTGGATCGCATCATTAAGAGAAACATTTGAAGAAACAGGTGCACTCATCGCAAACAGAGAAAATAATAGTTTTTTTACTCCGACAGAAGATGAAGCTATTAATCTCGAACGGTTAAGATCGGATTTAAACAATGGAAAGATTTCATTCATTTCGATTTTGAAGCAATTAAAATTGAAAATCGCTCTTGAGCGTCTAATTTATATTTCACATTGGATCACACCAGATGTCGAAACCAAAAGATACACCACTCGTTTCTTCCTTACATCTTTGAATGAAAAAGTTACGATGACGCATGATGAGCTCGAAGGAACCGATAGCAAATGGATTGGCATCAATGAAGCACTTGAAGCACACAAAGCTGGAAGAATTTCGCTTATCATGCCAACAATCAAAAATTTAGAATCCATATCTAGCTATAAAAATACGCAAGAAATGATAAGTGCAAAAAATGAAATAAAAGCAGAAGATATACCGGCAATTGAACCAAAATTCTTCAAAGAGAATGGACAATGGAAGGGATTATTACCAGGTGAGTATGGATATGAGGATCACTAAAATATCTGAAAATATACAAAGGCTCACAGCCAATAATGGTGGTGTTTTCACTGGTCCTGGAACAAACACCTATCTTGTTGGCAATGATGAACTCTCAATAATTGATCCAGGACCAGATCTATCTGATCACATAGATGACATATTGGAAATTGGCAGAGGTAGAATTACAAAAATCCTGATTACCCATACACATCAGGATCATTCGCCTGGAGCAAAATCATTAAGCAAAAAGCTAAGTATTCCAATTTATGGGTGCATTACTGAATCATCCCGATCACGAGATCTTCCAATCGAAATTGATCATATGGTGGAACACCGATCAATAATCGTATCAGGCGATCATGAGATTATGTCAGTTCATACGCCAGGTCACGCATCCAATCACTTTTGTTATTTATATAACGGATACTTATTTACAGGAGATCACATCATGCAGGGTTCCACAGTTGTGATAGCTCCACCTGATGGAAACATGTCCGATTATCTGGATTCACTTAAATTGATAAAGGAGTTTGACGTTAAGACAATACTTCCAGGTCACGGCGATCCCATCGATGAACCTTACGAGGAGATTGATGCAATCATAAGACACCGTTTAAAACGCGAAAAGAAGGTGATAGATCGTTTGAAAGAATCTCATCCAATTGACATCGATTCACTCGTACCCAGAGTTTATGATGATGTGAATTCTCTATTGCATCCTATAGCTAGATTTTCTCTAGAGGCACACCTCATCAGACTGATTGAAAACAATCTTGCGACATTTGATGGACAAAAATACAGTCTGGTAGAATAATTACCTTATGGATACTTCGATATTGATTTCATTAGCAGTTCCTGTCTTCTTTTTGATGATAGGCATTGAACTTGTATACGGTTATGCATCTGGAAAAAATAACTATCGATTGAATGACTCTGTGGCTGCAATATCTCTCGGCCTTATCAGTCGCATTCCCCCAATGCTGAATCTTGGTGTTCAGGGAATTGTTTGGACGAGTATCGCGACGAATTATAATTTGCAACTTCTACCGAATGACAGTTGGGTCACATGGTTGGTAGCTTTTGTCGTATATGATGTTTGTTACTATTGGATGCATAGGATGAGCCATGAAATTAAAGTACTGTGGGCATCCCATGTTGTTCATCATCAGGGTGAAGAGTTCAATTTAAGTACGGCACTAAGGCAGACCAGTTCAGGCTGGTTATGGAAGTGGATATTTTATACACCAGTATTCTTTATTGGTGTTCCCGGAGAGGTTTTCTTTACAGTCGCAGCAATTAATTTGCTATATCAATTTTGGGTACATACAGAACATATTGGAAAATTAGGTATGCTTGAATATATCTTTGTTACTCCATCTAATCATAGAGTTCACCATGCACAGAACCCGGAATATATTGATGCAAACTATGGGGGCGTTTTTATTCTTTGGGATAGGTTCTTCGGAACATTCATAGAGGAAAGAGATGAATTAAAACCAACCTATGGGACAGTCAAACCTCTAAGAAGCTGGAATCCTCTTTGGTCTAATATTGAAATCTATGACCAGATGATCAGAGATAGCTTTCATACAAAAGGCATCAAAAATAAAATTAAAGTCTGGTTCTCAAGCACAAGGTGGAGACCCGATGACGTAATGGAGAAGTTTCCTCACTTTTCTAACGACATGGATAGTTTTGTTAAATATGACCCAAAATGTGAATCAGTAATCAAATCATTCTCATTGATACAATTCATCACAAACAGCATTATTTCTACTGCCCTTATTTTTACAGTTTCAGATCAGTCGTATTTGATAACTTGCGCTGTTGCTGTGATGCTCGTCTTTTCAACAACACTTGTTAATCTCATTCTTGAGAATAAAAAATGGGCAGTTAATCTTGAAATCATCCGTTCTATTTTTGTCGTCACTGCTTACTTAAGCTTTAACATTCAACCTTCAATTCTCACAATCGACCTTTTCTTTTATCAAGCGTTGATGAGTATTTTTTATTTACTTATGTTTTTGCCGATCAATAACAGGTTATCGATTATCAAGTAATTCTATAGATGGATTTTCTCTTTCAAGTCATTGCAATCGCAATACCTGTTATTTATGCGATTACAGTTCATGAGGTCGCACATGGCCTTATTGCCAAGGGTTTTGGGGATCTTACAGCCTCAAGACAAGGTCGTCTCACACTCAATCCCATTGCCCATATTGATTTATTGGGAACAGTTATATTGCCTGCTTTACTAATATATATAGGCGGTTTAGTTTTTGGATGGGCAAAACCTGTACCTGTTAATCCATATAATTTTAAAAACCGAAACAGAGGCATGTTCTTTGTTGCTTTGGCAGGACCTTTTGCAAATCTCATAATGGCAATCATGTGGTCCATTATATTTACGTTATTTTTTGCATTTTCAGTGCAGAGTCTCGTGACAGAAAGACTAACAGAATTATTTTCACTGATGTGTACGTATGGAGTGTTTATCAATCTTCTTTTGATGTTTTTTAATCTCTTGCCAATTCCTCCTCTTGATGGAGGCAGAGTGCTTAGATCAGTTGTCTCTGATAAGAACGGATTATTAATCGATCAAATTGAACCATATGGTATTTTTGCTGTTGTTGGCCTACTCTTTTTTGGTATCTTAGATCCACTCTTTTCACTTGTTCAATCTATGACGCGATTCATGCTTTAATGGCTTTATGCAGAGATTCAAAATCAAACATTACTTATTTTTTATTACGATAGTATTTTTCTATTTGGAATCGACTAAAGTCCTGTCAGAGCAGATCAAAGATAATGAATTACAAAAGATACAAACTTTTCAGTCTGAAAGCTTTAGCACCAGAATCAGATTCGTTGTCATACACTACACAAGCATTGATTGGGAAAATTCACTAAAAGTACTAACCAGCGAAAGATACGAAGTCAGTTCGCATTATTTAATACCTGAAAATGGTGATGATACCTATTCAGATCAAATCAAAATCTTTCAACTGGTTGATGAGGAAAATCGAGCATGGCATGCAGGCATTAGCCAATGGGAGGAACGCACTAATATCAATGATCAATCCATCGGTATTGAGCTCGTAAATCAAGCAGAATGCTCAATCAGGCAAGGCTCACAATATGACTATACAAATAACTACATTTGTTTGTTTTCCGAGTTTGATAGTAATCAAATTGATCAATTAATATTACTACTCAAAGACATTCTTTCTAGACATGATGAAATTAAACCCACTTATATTCTTGGCCACTCAGATATTTCACCAAATAGAAAATTTGACCCCGGACCAAAATTCCCATGGAAGAAACTGTATGAAAATGGCATTGGTGCTTGGTATGACGATCAGACCTTTCAAAAGTATAAAAAGCAATTTAAAGGAAAGATCCCCGTTATTAGCCAGATTCAATGTGCACTTAAACAATATGGTTATGGAGTAGAGATAACCAACAAAATGGATGAGCAAACATTCTTTGTAATACGGGCGTTTCAGTATCATTTCACACCCAAAGAATCTGATGGACATATCTCCGTTGAGACCGTCTCTGCACTATGGGCTTTATTAGAAAAATATTTCCCTGAGTCAATCAAGAATGGTAGCTTGGTTGAATGCAAAAATAATTAATTTGGTATCCAATCATGAAAAAATTCTCATTATTCATCATATTCCTGCTAATTATTCAGGTCGATGCTAATTCCAAGAGTTTACTGATCAAACCAAAACAGATCCTTGATGTAAGATCTGGGATGCTTGTTAATGCAGACATTCTGATTGAATCTGGTGTGATAAAGAAAGTTTCCAGGAATATTCCAGTTATGAGTCATTATGAAATTATTGATCTCAAGGATATGACCATTCTTCCTGGCCTAATGGATGCCCATGTCCACCTTACTGGAAATACAGACCTAAAAGGCAATGATGGAATCTCAGAAACATCTTATTTGGCAACTATTTATGGAGTAAAGAATGCCAAACAGACATTGATGGCTGGATTCACGACAGTAAGAAATGTTGGAGCATCATATTATTCAGATGTGGCCTTAAGAGACGGGATAGAGCAAAAAGCAATTTTAGGACCTACTCTATTAGTATCTGGTCCTCCACTTGGCATCACAGGCGGACACTGCGATAGCAATATTTTACCGGCAGAGTATGAATACAAAGCACAAGGCGTAGCTGATGGCCCATGGGAGGTGCGCAGAAAAGTTCGTGAAAATAAAAAGTACGGTGCTGACCTCATAAAGTATTGTGCAACAGGTGGTGTCATGTCCAAGGGCACTAATGTCAACAACAGACAGTACACACTCGATGAAATGAAGGCAATTGTCGATGAAGCTCATACTTTAGGAATGAAAGTCGCAGCTCATGCACACGGACTTGAAGGCATAAGGATGGCCATTGAAGCGGGTGTCGATTCAGTTGAACACTCAAGTCTGATAGATCAAGAGACCATTAATCTAGCTATCGCAAAAGGAGTTTTCTTAGCTATGGATATATATGTCTCTGATTATATTCTTGGCGAAGGAGCTAAAAATGGAATCCCAGAGTATTCACTAAATAAAGAAAGGATTGTTGGAAAGAGGCAAAGAGAAAATTTTAAAATGGCAGTTGAGTCTGGAGCAAAGATGGTTTTTGGTACAGATGCAGGAATATTTCCTCACGGAAAAAATGCTAAACAGTTCAAATACATGGTTGAATGGGGAATGAAACCAATTGAAGCCATTCAGGCGTCTACAATAAACACTGCTGAACTTTTTGGAAAAACAAATATTGGCGAAATAAAGGAAACATTCGATGCGGACTTAATTGGCGTTAAGGGGAACCCACTTAAAGACATAACCTTATTGGAGAATGTCAGTTTCATAATGAAGGAAGGCCAAGTCATTAAATAAAAAAAAAGCCCACGAAAGTGGGCTTTTTCTTTAGTTCGATTAATTACTAGAAGTCTCTTGAATAAGACAAAGCTATAGTTCTAGGCGGTATCCATTGCAGATAGTTTCTAGCGCGATAACTTGGCGATTCTGCAGAAAATCTAAATGCCTCACTCCTTTCATCTGTCAGGTTACTAACAGATAACTGAACTCTTGAAGTATCATCTATTTCCATACCTAGATTAAAGTTAACCTGAGTATAGCTTGGAGACATGTCTTCTCTGTCTTCAGCAAATGTTGCAAAGCTTTCTCCATAGTAGTTAAAGTCAGCTCTTGCAAACGCCGGAGAATTAAACATTTCAAATCTGTACGACAAACCCATAGACAATTGCTCTTCAGCAATATTAGGTAAGCGGTCGCCAGCAGAAGCACCTAATGATGCGATATCATTGCTTATTTCAGCACTGATAAAGCTCCCAGCTATATCTAGTACTAGGTTGTCTGAAATATCATATGAAAAATCTAGTTCCACACCAGAAGTTTCAGCTTCACCACCATTGTAAGTAAATGACCACCCACAAGCTGGCCTAACTGTCACTTGGATTCCTGTCCAATCAACCCAAAAATAAGTTGCATTCAATGTATAGTTGTCTCCTCTTGATTTGACACCGATCTCTGTGTTTTCAGCTTCATCTGAGGTGTATCTTCTTTTGAATCCAGCTGCTTCAGGATCGTTAGCACAGAAGAATGGAAGTGCAGCATTATTACCACCCGATCGGTAACCCACTGATGATACAGCAAATAATGTTAAATCATCATCCACTTCATAAGCGACTGTGTACTTAAATCGATTATCAGATTCTTTACCATTTTCTTCAGAGCAAGTAGCACCGACTGCTTCTGTACCGTCACAACCAGTATTATCCGCGCTTTCGTAAAAAATTCCGTATTCAGAAGTTTTAAAGCCATCCGAAAGTTCAAAGTCTCTCATACCAACTGTGAATGTCCACTTATCAACTGTGTAGTCTACAGAAGCATAAAAGGCTTCTTCTTCTGCGTAATTATAGTAATTATAACTACCGTAAACCAAAAACCCTTGGTTACCACGATAACTCGTATCGCCATATGGTGATCTATAGACCGATGGATCATATGTTCCATTATGCGATGTAAATCCCATATACGATTTAATATAGTCTAAACCATCAGCAGTTGATACTTCCCACTCAGTAACACTATTTGGAGCACCTTCATATTCAGTATTAAAGTAACCAACTGTCCATTGGAATGGTCCATCTGTTGTTGATGAGAGTCTGATTTCTTGAGTATCTCGACCAGCATCGCCATAGTAATACAAGGGATCGGGATAGAGATCATCAGTATCAATTCTTGACCAATCAGTAACATAGGAATCTTTGAAGTCATAATCAGCAAGTATTAACATCGCTGTAAACGTTTCAAAATCATATTCAGCAGTAAGTGATGTCACGGTTGATTCAACATCAAATGTTTCATCTGTAAATGAATAAAATGCCACGCTAGGATCATAGCCACTTAGATCTCCACCTGCAGTTGCATAAACTCTTGAGCAAGTGTCTCCATAGTACCAAGCAGCATTATAAGAGCAATTAGCATCCACTATGTCTGCTGTACCAGGCTTATCTGCATTACCTTTTTCCTTTTGGCCAAAGTCGAAACGTTCTCTTTTCATGACCATTGCATTGATATCCAAAGGACCATTTTGATACCTAAACATCAATCTGTATTCATCGTCCTCTTGAGTACCAATATCTTTTCTTCCAGTAGCAACATTCTGATAGATTCCAGGATTTTCACCAGATGTATAGACAGCTCTCATCGCAAAATTCTCAGAAAATGGAACATTGACCATGAAGTTGTAATTAAAGCCAGTATCGTCAGCGAGCTTTTTATCAACTGCTTCAACAGTCACGTTGCCTTCAAATTCATCAAACTGTGGCATAGCAGTAATGTATCTAATAGTTCCACCAACGGCATTGGATCCATACAGTGTTCCTTGTGGACCTCTAAGAACCTCAATCCTGTTAACGTCATATAGGTTTGTCATTCCCATTGAGATCTCACCCATATATGTATTAGAAGTTCCTGAGGATACTTGTGCAGTTCCAGTATTAAGGCCTCTCATGGTGTAATAAGTATCACCACCAGGAGTAGAAACGCCAGCGAGAGTTCTTAGATAATCTTCTGGATTATAAATTCCTCTTTCTGTCATAACTTCAGATGTTAAAACAGAAATATTCATTGGTATATCTTGTACGGTTTGTTCTCTTTTGTTAGCTGTAACAATGATCTCCTCAATTTCCTGAGTAAATGAAGCTACAGGAAATAACGAGACGCTTATTATTGCTAATACATAGTTCTTTAAACTATTCATTATGTCTTCTCCATTAATTATTTTATGCCACCCCTATGACATCGATTGATGATCATGAATACCTGACAAAAAGTATAATAGCAATAAATTGATAGATTCGGCAAAAAATACGTTAACTGGTAGGCACGGGCGGACTCGAACCGCCGACCTCTTGCATGTCAAGCAAGCACTCTAACCAGCTGAGCTACGCGCCTCCAGTTAACTCTTATTCGTTTCCTCAAAGAGAAATGTGGCCAAATCATTGAGGTCATCTTCAATGTAGCCTGAAGCATGCCAAGATTTGAGGATTCTGTCTAGAATTTCCTCTTTTGTGTTTCCCTCAAAAGTCTTGAGTTCATGACAACCCTCGCAACCGTTCTTTAAGAGTTGCTTAGGTGAATCTAAGTATTTATAAAGAAGTATTTGAAGAATTAATGGGCTGGGGGATTCTTCTGCAAGTTTTTTGCCATATTCTATGTCACCATTAATTTCTCCCTGAATGGGCAAGCTGATGAATAGACTTACAAAAATAATAAGTGTTAATTTCAATTTATTCCCTCCATTCAGACATCCTATAAAACATAGGATATACAATCAATTCAGATTGAGATTTTTTTTGGAGATTCCACATAGCTAATCCCAAAATTAAGATCTTTGATCAGTTTAATTTCATCTCTAATTCTCGCCGCTTCTTCAAAATCCAAGTCTTGTGCTGCATTGAACATTTTAATTTCAAGTTCTTCTAAAAATTTTGAAATATCTGATGGGTTGTCAGACTGAAGTTTCTTTTTGATTCTCTGTGGGATTTTTACAAACTGCTTTGTTTGTGTCGGTTTTGCACCGTCCATGATGTCTTTTATATTCTTTATAATCGTCTTGGGTTGTATCCCATTGTCTTTATTAAACTGAATTTGTTTCTCTCGTCTGCGATTGGTTTCTCCAATGGCATTTTTCATAGAATCAGTCTCCCTATCTGCATACATAATTGCTTTTCCGTTAACATTCCTAGCAGCCCTTCCTATGGTCTGAATTAAGGAACCTGCAGATCTTAAAAAACCTTCCTTATCAGCATCAAGTATTGCGACAAGTGACACTTCAGGTAAATCGAGACCTTCTCTTAATAAGTTAATCCCTACCAATACATCAAATTCTCCCAGTCTGAGGTCTCTAAGGATCTCCGATCTTTCAACGGTATCGATATCTGAATGGAGATATCTGACTCTTACTTGATTGTCGTTGAAATATTCTGCTAAATCTTCTGCCATTCTTTTTGTAAGAGTTGTCACAAGAACGCGTTCACTATTATTTACCCTCAATCTAATTTCTGAAAGAAGGTCATCAACTTGATTGGTCACTGGTCTGATTTCAACAACTGGATCAATTAACCCTGTTGGTCGAACAATTTGTTCAGCAATATTGTCTGATTCTTCTAGTTCATAATCCCTTGGCGTTGCTGAGACATAAACAGTTTGTTTAGACATTTGATCAAACTCTTCATACATAAGTGGACGATTATCTAAAGCTGAAGGAAGTCTAAATCCGTATTCAACCAATGTACTTTTTCTAGAGTGATCGCCTTTGTACATACCTCTTAATTGAGGAATAGTTACATGGCTTTCATCAATGATGATCAATGAGTCATTTGGCAAATAATCTATCAAGCATGGCGGCGGCTGCCCTTGCTCTCTTCCTGATAAGTATCGGCTGTAGTTTTCAATCCCTGAGCAGAAGCCAAGCTCCCTGATCATTTCAATGTCGTACATTGTTCTCTGCTCAAGTCGTTGTGCTTCAACTAACTTATTTTGATTATTTAGTACTTGTAATTGCTCTGATAATTCATCTTTTACGAGATCGATGGCGTTCAGCATCACCTCTCGTGGAGTCACATAATGTGTCTTTGGAAATATAGTCACTTGCCTAACCTTTCTTATGACTTCGCCAGTCAATGGGTCAAAGAAAGAAATTTTTTCAACTACTTCATCAAATAATTCTATTCTTATGGCTTGATTATCTGAATCAGCTGGAAATATATCTAGAACATCACCCATGACTCTGAACATGCCTTGTTTGAATTCGATATTGTTTCTTTGATATTGCAACTCTGCTAATTTCTGAGAAACTGATTTAATTGAAAAGCGATCATTTATAGATAAATGAAGCACCATATTTAAATATTGCTTTGGATCACCCAGGCCATAAATAGCAGATACAGAAGCCACAATGATTGTGTCTTTTCGTTCTATCAATGCTTTTGTTGCAGAGAGTCTCATTTGCTCAATATGAGCATTAACAGAAGCATCCTTTTCGATGTAAATATCTGTTACAGGGACATAAGCCTCGGGTTGATAATAATCGTAATAAGAAACAAAGTACTCAACTTTATTATCAGGAAAGTATTCCCTCATTTCACCATACAACTGTGCAGCCAGTGTCTTATTTGGAGCCAATAAGAGCGTGGTTCTTTGAGATTTTTGGATTAAATTTGCGATTGTAAAGGTTTTTCCTGAACCTGTAACACCAAGAAGTGTCTGTTTGTGTAGGCCGGAATTTAATCCATCCAATAATGAATTTATAGCCTCGGGCTGATCTCCTTTAGGTATGTAGTTCGCTTTTAATTTAAAACAATCGTCTTTCATAATTTGTTATTATATCGATCTAAATTATAAAGATTCTAAAGAATGAAAAATCCAATATCCGAAAGAGTTAAAAAGGTCAAACCTTCGGCAACCATTGCTATCTCATCAAAAGCAATGGAAATGAGATCTGCTGGAATAGATGTTATTAGTATGAGTGCAGGCGAACCTGACTTTGATACACCTGAGCACATAAAAGATGCTGCAAAAGTAGCTATGGATGATGGCATGACTAAATATACTCAAGTCGATGGGCTCCCGGAATTAAAGCAAGCTATTATTAATAAATTTAGAGACGATAATGAATTAATTTATCATCCTGAGAATATCCTTGTTTCTACTGGAGCAAAGCAAACCCTATATAATCTTTTTCAAGCCATCTTAGGGCCTGGTGATGAGGTAATAATAATTAGTCCATACTGGGTATCATACCCAGATATGGTTCTATTAGCAGACGCAAAGCCCATAATAGTGGACACTTTTCAGAAAAATGACTTCTCGTTGGATTTAAGTGCTTTTAAAGAAGCACTTAATGAAAGAACAAAACTTGTGATAATTAACTCTCCATCAAATCCTACTGGTATTACCTTTGGCAGATCTGACTATGAATCAATTGGTACTATATTGGAGGATCATCCGGATGTATACGTTGCAACTGATGATATGTATGAGTACATCTATTGGGGTGAGGAGCCATTTGTTTCATTTGCTCAAGCATGCCCATCGCTGTTTGATCGAACCATAACAATCAATGGTGTTTCTAAATCATACGCAATGACTGGTTGGAGAATCGGTTATTGTGGTGGACCTACTGACGTAATTGGTGCAATGAAAAAGGTTCAAAGCCAGAGTACCTCAAATCCATCATCAATATCTCAGGCAGCAACAATTGCAGCTCTAAATGGCTCTAAAGATGAAATCTATGCAATGATTGAACAGTATAAGTTAAGACATGATTATTTATGTAATGCACTCAATGATATTGATGGATTCAAAACTTCTCCAGGATCTGGTGCTTTTTATTTGTTTCCTGATGTAAAGAATGTGATTAAAAATAAAGGGTTCTCAGATGATGTTGAGCTATCTCAATATTTCATTGAAGAAGCTAAAGTTGCTGTTATTCCTGGGAGTGCTTTTGGCTCAAAAGGATATATTAGATTATCCTATGCAACCAGCCATGAACAGATAAAAGAAGCTGTTGAAAGGATCTCTAATTCATTGAATTAATCTCGCTTGACTATTCAGTTGGCTTCAAGCAGACTTCTTTTAAATCTACTCCCCGGTAGCTCAGTTGGTAGAGCGATTGACTGTTAATCAATTGGTCGCTGGTTCGAGTCCGGCCCGGGGAGCCAGATTTATAGTCCTAAAGTGTCTCCGCAATCAATCTTTTGAATTTTGTTGTACTCCAGCCATGAGATCTATCTAAATAGTGAATAGGTATCTCAAGATCATCTCCAGTGAATGATTTATCTTTATAGTCATCACCCAAAAATCTAACATCTATTGTTTCATTTGTGAGAATCTCATAAAGATCGGATTCAGTCTTATAGCAGATGATCCGATCAATTTGCTCCAGTGACGACAGAATCATCTTTCTTTCGTTGACATTCAAGATTGGCTTAATTTTTTCAGGCCTTTCAATCGATGGGTCTTCGTGCAGCAGAAGCAATAAAGTATCACAATTGTTTTTGCATTCATCGAACATGTGTATATACCCTGGATGAATTACATCAAAGTTTCCAGCAATTACACCAACCTTAAAAGTCACGCTAGATAGCCTTCAAAAAATTTATTGATGAGGATGATTCCCAGCTTTTACATGTTGGACATTGCCATGAGAATGAAATTGTTTGATAACCACATTTCTTGCAGCTAAATTTATACTCTGATTTCGTTTTTTTATTTAGTTTATGACGCATCTTTTTGCTAAGTTGATTGGATATCTTTGACACAATTGAGTAATTGTCATCAAGTTTATCAATTTCCTGGACTATATCTTGACTTTCTATGAACGACTGCATTACATCTTCAATTATTTTATTGTTAATATCCGGGTACATGACACCCACCAGAGCAAGATAGTCAATACTTTCTGGAATATTATCTAAAAGTTTACTTAGCTCTAGATTTAAAGTTTCTAGATGATCGTCAGATGATTGAAGAATTTTTGGCAGTGCTAGTATAAAAGCAACTCTGTTCTTTTTTACCATTGATATGAATGATTTGATCGCCGGAATATTATCTGAGTTTTGTATGTCAATGAGCATTTTTATGTATTCACTTCTAATTGAATCAGTATGAAGACCTTGGGCTTTGAGAAGATAATCATTTGCTGATTTGATATCATCATTTTCTATATGCATTTCAGCTATTTCACAATAATAGTGGTTTCTGCTAACAGATAAGTCCAAATTATGATCAGCATCTAACTCTTCTAAATAATTGAGTGCATTCTCCCATTCACCAAAATACTCATTGATAATAATTAATTTATTTAGTGCTTCTTCTTTGTGGGTCTCATTCTCTTTGAGTTTTAGAAAAATTTCTTCTGATTTATTATAGATTCCTGCTGAGAAGTAATTCTCAGCTAATTCAAACAATGTTTGATAATAATGATTTTCTGGGAGGTCATCTTTTGAGAGTATATATTCATGAAGCTGAATTGCTTTATCTACCCTACCCTGTTTTCTAAACAACACACCTAGTGCAAGATGAGTTTGTATAGTTTCGTCATCAATTTCTATAAGATTTGAAAATAGATTAATTGCTTTATCAGATTCTTCATTCAGGAGATACTTTAGACCCGTTAGATAGTCAGGATTAATATCGTCATTACTGTTCTTTTCAAAGATGTTTATATATATATAGACAAAAAAGCCAAATAAAATAAAGATCCCAGTTAAATAGAAGACGCTTTCAGACAGCATATTATGTAACTATCTTGTTGCCAGCATCCTTGACTGATTCTCTAAAATCCTTTCCAGGTTTAAAGTGAGGTACATATCTATTCTGAATATTGACAGATTCTCCAGATTTTGGATTTCTCCCTGTTCTTGATTTCCTAAATCTAAGGGCGAAACTTCCAAACCCTCTGATTTCGATTCTGTCTCCATTTTTAAGAGAATCTGACATTGATTCAAATATCGCTTTGACAGATAGTTCCACATCTTTGTGGGAAAGTTGATCTTGGTTTGAGGAAATGAGATCAACAAGTTGTTTTTTATTAATAGCCACTTCTAAATTAAATCAAATAAAATACTATTTCGGAATACTAATCTTTATCTTTAACAAATTTAGATTTCAAGAGATCACCCAAAGTTGTTTTTGAAATACTCTCTTTTTCGTCTTTTTTGTAGGTCTCGAGAGCTTCTTTTTCTTCCGTTTCTTCTTTTGCTTTGATTGATAGTTTGATGGTTCTGTTTTTCTTATCGTACCCTACAATCTTTGCTTCTATCTCGTCATTAGGTCTAAATGAAGACCTCATATCTTCAACTTTATCTCTTGAAACCTCTGAGATGTTTAGCAAACCATTAACTTTATCTGCAAGACTAATGAGTGCATTCCGTTCATCAACTTCACTAATAGTTCCTTTTACTGTTGTGTTCTTAGGATTTTTTGCGAGGTATTCTTGGAAAGGATCACTATCTAACTGTTTGATACCTAGTGATATTCTTTGTTTATTCGAGTCAATTGATAAGATCATTGTTTCAATTTCATCAGATTTTTTATATGCAGAAAGATCAATATTTTCATCGTTTTCCCAAGAGACATCAGAAATATGAACCAGGCCATCAATCCCACCATCGAGTTCTACAAAAATACCAAAATCGGTGATAGATTTTATTTTACCTGTGATCTTTTCGTTTTCATTATGTGTTTCAGAAAAATCAGTCCATGGATTAGGAAGACATTGCTTTATTCCTAGTGAGACTCTCCTTTTATCTTTATCGATACCTAATATCATCACTTCAACTTGATCGCCGACATTAGCTATTTTATGTGGATTAGGATTATTATTTGTCCAATCAACTTCAGAAACATGTACTAACCCTTCTATACCGTCATCTATTTCCATGAATAAACCATAGTCTGTGATATTAGAAATAGTACATGCGGCTTTCATGCCAATTTCATAATTCTTGATTAAGTCCTCCCAAGGATCGTCTTCAAGTTGCTTTAGTCCAAGTGAGACACGACCTTTCTCATTATCAATTGAAATAATTTTCACCTGGATCTTCTCGGCAATATTTAATCGCTCAGAGGGGTGTTTAATCTTTTTCCACGAAATATCAGTGATGTGCAATAGACCATCAAGACCGCCCAAATCAATAAATGCACCATAGTCTGTTAAGTTTTTAATAATTCCCTCAACAACATCTCCTTCATTTAATTTGGAGAGCATTTCACCACGATTTTCTTCTGAGTCACCTAGGAGAGCTGCCTTCCTTGAGACTACAATGTTATTGGATGATTTATCTGCTTTAACAACTTTGAACTCAGAAGAAGTGCCTTCAAGGTATTGCGTTTCTCTAACTGGTCTTATATCAACCAAGGATCCGGGTAGAAATGCAGTCACATCATCTATTAGCACCATGAAACCGCCTTTTATTCTGTTTTGTATGAGTCCTGTCACAATATCACCGGTTTCTGTCGCAGATATTAATTTGGACCACGTTGCTTCATTTTTTGCTTTCTGTCTGGATAGTCTAGTTTGCCCTTCTCCATCTTCAATTTCTTCAATAACAACTTTAACCTTATCTCCAATAGATACTTCTATTTCACCATCGGGATTTTTAAATTGATTTATATTGACGAAAGATTCAGACTTTAGTCCAGCACTTAGAACAGCATGATCAGGCGTTATATTGATTACATTTGCCTCAATTATTTGACCTGGTTTTATATTTTGATTGTACTGAGAGCTTTCAAAGAGCTCTTCAAATGTTTGTTCCATAGGTTTTATTTACCTTATCTTTAACTATATTTTTTACTTGGATGATGCTTAAATCATCAGTTTCTATTACAAGTGCTCCTTCAGGAATTATAAGCGGAGAACTCTTTCTGCTTTTATCTCTCTTATCGCGAGCATCTAAATCCTTAATTAGAGCCGGAAGGCTAACATTAAATGTCCTATCCTTCAACTGCTTAAAGCGTCTTTGAGCACGGGTCTCTATTGAAGCTGTAAGGAATATTTTAACTCCTGCTTCTGGAAAAATTACTGATCCCATATCTCTGCCCTCAGCAATTAAGCCCGGCTCTTTATTAAATGCCCTTTGAATATTAAGAATAGATTCACGTACTTTTGGTATAGAAGACACTTTGGAAGCAGTTTTGGCGACTTCTTC
>NZHP01000021.1 GCA_002691465.1 Gammaproteobacteria bacterium
AGATAGAAAATGCATTAATCGGCATTTTATGAAAAGGTCGATGCATAAATACAGCTGCTGCTTGATTTATTAATTTGGATAAACTCTGCCCCCTATTCTGACTCATGTTAGACAAGGCTGAGATTGTCCCATCTATGTAACAACTTGCAGAATATTTTCCATTGAAAACAGGCAAGTCTAAGTCTGAAGCTGAGTGTCCATTTAAATTTTCAGCTCGATATTGAATGGGCTTTCTAAAATCAATTTGGCGATATTCTGAGGAACTCCCAGAAAATGCAGTCTTAACTTCAGCAATCTTAGGATTAGATTCAATAAGTGTAGCAACCGCTCCTGCTCCCTGTGTAGGCTCTCCAGAAGAGCCGATCTGATAAAGCGCAATATCAGAGCAAACCACGATTGCTTTCTTCTCAGGCGCATCAGAATTGACATAACGAACAGCATTTTTTAGTGCGTATATTCCTGACAAACAAGCTTGTTTAAATTCTGGAACTTCACATTGATTGGATATGGGGTTTATGCCCCTATTCTTAAGTTCATCATTAACCATTCCTTTAATAATGATCGTTCCAGCAGAATTATCGGTACTCGATTCAGTGCCAAGTGCCAGAAAGCCGACTTGACTGGGTTCAATTTTATTTTCAATGATTAAATCAAGAACAGCATTTGCTGCCATGGTATATATGCTTTCATCAGGGCCAAGCATTCTAAAACCTGAACCAATGATGTTGCTGATCTTATCCCAAGAATTATCAGTCCAATTGCACCAATCTTCTAGTCCGACTCGATAGGAAGGGACGTAAGTTGTAATTGCACTGATTCCGACTTTTTGTTTCACGATATTGCTCAATATGAGAATGAGATTGTATTACTTATACCTTCCTTCTAAAAGGTCTTTCGGAGTTATTTTAGATATGAATCAAGCAAAGAGAATTAGTTCCTCCGCTGACTCTTAACGGTGATCCGGATGTAATAACAATAAGATCACCACTGTTTAGTATCGATGAACCAACAAGCTCTTTTTTAACATCTTCGATAACTTCAGACATGCTATCAAGTAAAAATGGATACTGATATGAGATAACTCCTCTATAGAGGCTCACTCTTCTTTGTGTATCTACATTTCGAGTAAAGGCATAAATTGGAATATTTGTTCGATACCTTGAAAGCATTAATGCTGTTGAACCAGATTCTGTTAAAGCGACGATGGCCTTGATTCCCATATTTCTGGCAATACTCATAGAACTGATAGCAATAGATTCATCAATATTATTGATTTCTGAAAATTTATACTCTTCATTCTTTGTAATTGATTCTTGGTAAGTCTCTGCGCCTTCACAAACTTCATGCATCGCCTTTACAGTCTCTACAGGATATTTTCCTATCGCTGTCTCTGCGGAAAGCATCACTGCGTCGGTACCGTCTAATACGGCATTGGAAACGTCCGTCATTTCTGCTCTGGTAGGTGTACGGTTTGAAATCATAGACTCCATCATCTGAGTGGCAGTTATTGCGATTCTTTTTCCTTTAACAGTTTGTTTAATGATGTCTTTTTGAAGACCAGTAAGTTCTCCTGGGCCAGATTCCAAAGCAAGATCACCTCTCGCAACCATAACCCCATCACTTGCTTTAATAATCCAAAATAGTTGTTTTAGAGCTTCAAGTCGCTCTATTTTTGCAATCAAATTGATTGAACTACCAATCTGAGCGAGAACCTCTCTAGCCTGTGTGACATCACTAGCCTCATTAACAAAAGAGAGAGCAATCCAATCAATATCTAATTTAGCCAATCTTTCAATATCCCTCTTATCTTCTTCACCAAGTCCTGAGCGATGAATTATCTTACTCTCGACCTCAAAACCTTTATTTCCCTTAAGTAAACCACCATTCTCGACCATGCAATTTAGTTTCATATTCTCAGGATCAATCCGTTTAACAATCAATTGAATCAGACCATCATCAAGTAGGATCTTGTCTCCCTCTTCAATCTTGGAAAAGCAATAATTGGCATCAATGAAGATCTCATGATTATCTGTCTTTTGTTCTTCGGTGAAGACGACATCGATTTCAGAAGCATTTTCTAACTCAATAAAATGGTTCTTAAAGTCACCAATTCTGATTTTGTTACCTTTAAGATCAACTTGAATCCCAACAGGTTTATTCAAATCTTTGGAGGTTTCCTGAATGAGACGAATATTTTTCTTATGATTATATTCTTCGCTCTCATCCCATGTGCCATGAGCTAAATTGATTCTAATAACATCTGAGAACTTACAAACATCCTTTAATATCTTAGGGTCAGAAACAGATGGTCCAAAAGTGGATATTATTTTTGTACGTCTCATAAGCAGTTGTATTATCTCTCTTTTATATTACGCTTTCGCTACGAAAAATATCTTCATCAATGTCATCCTCTGATTTGGCCACAAGAATAGATACAGTTGCATCACCTGTTATATTCACAACAGTTCTAGCCATATCAAGGATTCGATCAAAAGGTAAAACAAATCCTACAATCAGTGCAGTTTGAGCATCGCTAATACCTATGACAGATAGAACCGTTGCCAACAAAAATAAAGATGCAGAAGGGATACCTGCTGTACCTATGGAGGTTAATGTGGCAGTCATTGCAATCAAAAGGTAGTCGGAAAGCTCAAGCTGCACACCAAATATTTGTGCAGAAAAAAGAGCAACGACACCAAGATAAAGTGCTGTTCCATCCATGTTTATGGTTGCACCAAGTGGAAGAACAGACGATGCGACTGTCTTCTTAACGCCTAAGTTATTTTCAACGCATTGAAGCGTGACTGGAAGCGTTGCAGAACTTGATGATGTTGAATAGGCGACTGCTTGCGCATCTAAGATTCCTTTGAAAAAGTTTTTAAGTGGCAGTTTCGCTCCAAATCGAACCAGCCCTCCATAGACTAAGATCATATGCAATATACACCCAACATATAGAATGATGGTCAATACGAATAAATTCTGAAGTGCAGCCAAACCCATTGTTCCCGATACCCAAGCGACCAAAGCGAGAACGCCAAATGGCGCCATTTGCATGACCAGGTGTGCAATCTGCAATATGGCTTCTGCTGCTGATGAGAAAACTTCACCAAGTTTTTCGGTTTTATTTCCTCCTAATATTATTCCAATGCCAAGTAATATTGAAAAGAAGATGATTGGAAGAACATCGCCATCCGCGAGTGAACCAATTGGATTAAGCGGAACAATTCCAAATAATCGATCACTGATACTTTGTGAAGATTGGACAGCGTTGTATGGGTCCACCCCAGTTATATCAATCCCAGCACCAGGAGAAAATAACGTCCCCAATATCAAACCAATAGTGATCGCAAAAAGAGTGGTCAAGAGATATAAAGTAATGGTTTTTATGCCAATTGATCCAAGCCTTTTTGGATCTCCCATTGAGACCACGCCTGCAACCAATGAAGTGAATATCAGTGGGACAACCAACATTTTTATAAACCTGACAAAAAGATCTCCAATCCATTTTGATGAAGCAGCAACTTCACCAAATATAAAACCTAGGATCGCACCAATCACAAGTGCAGCAACTACCCTAGCCCATAACTTTAAGTTGGTTTTACGGCCCAAAAAAGCAAGGCCACCAAAAACTCCAATCAAAACTATCCAGTATAAAATTTCAATATTCATGCTCTTAATTCTAACTCAAATAAATAAACTAATTATTTATATATGAAACACCTGCATTTGGTCTTCTTAAATCAGAATAACCATGGTTTCTATCCTCTATGATGTGAATGCTTTGTGTGCTTCCCATGGTTTTTGATGGTTCTATTTTATGACCAATCTTTTTTAAAAGATTGAGCGTGTCTAATGAAACATTTGACTCATAATCAATGCCTCTGTAAGGCCAATCTTTATGAATCCTTGGCAACATGGTTGCTTCACCAATATTTAAGTCAAAATCAATCACGCCTGTGATAAGTCTAAGTATTGCAGCCGGGATTAATTTTCCACCTGGAGATCCTGTTATCAATAGCAGCTTATCATTCTCATCGAAGACAATTGTTGGAGCCATCGTACTCATAGGCCTTTTTCCAGGTTCGTACTTATTGCCAGGGCTTGCTCCTCTGCCCTCAATTTTTTCATTGCCATACTGGTATGCAAAGTTATTCATTTGATTATTCATCAATATTCCAGTGCCAGGTATGGTCACACCTGATCCAAATGAATAGCCCAATGTATAAGTATTGGAAACAGCATTGCCGTCTTCATCAATGATCGAATAATGCGTGGTATTTTTTGATTCTTGAATAATTTCCAGCGATTTTATTTCTCTAGCGCTAGAGGCCTTCTTTAAGCTGACGCTCTTTGCAAATTCCCTGATCCTATTATCTGACATTAAATCATCATAAGGCACATTGTAAAATGAGGGATCGCCCACATGATGCGAACGATTATTATGGCCTCTTCTCAACGCTTCAGCCAATAAATGGTAAGTAAGAGCAGAATTATTTCCTATCTTACCAAGATCAAAGTATTCCAAAACTTTGAGAGAAGTAAGTAAAACTATGCCTCCTCCTGAAGGAGGGCCATGGGTATAGACTTTTTTTCCTCGGTAGTTGATCCCTATTGGTTGCGAAAATCTAGCTTTGTATGTTTGAAGATCTTCAATCGTGATACTTCCATCATTATCAGACATTGATGTAACAATTTTCTTGGCCACCTCTCCGCTGTAAAAACCCTTAAAACCATTTTTAGATATTAGAGTCATTGTTTTTGCAAGGTCAGGTCTTTGCATGACAGATCCTTCTTGCAATGGCTTTCCATCGTTAAAATAAATTCCTCTTGATTCATCGTCCCATGACAATTGAGGGGCACTCGCAATAGCTTGCTCTAGATCAAAAGAGACAGTAATGCCATTTGTGGCTTGATCAATCGCTGGCTTGATGACCTCGTCGAGTGGAAGTTTTCCAAATTGAGAGTGAGCTAGCAACAATCCTGAAACTGTTCCTGGAATAGTCGAAGCTTTATATCCATATCTGACAGTGTCCCTGTTAGCTCTCTCATAATCCTTAGGAAGATCTACTCCAAATATTTCATTGGCTTTTAACTCGCTCGGTGATTGCCCACGATAATCAATTGCAAGGATTTCATTCTGCTCTTCTAGATAGATCAACATGAAGCCACCACCTCCAAGATTGCCAGCTCTGGGAAGCGTGACAGCCAGTGAAAATCCAACAGCCACGGCAGCATCTACCGCATTTCCTCCTCTTTTTATAATCTCAATACCAACTTCAGAAGATAAATGATTCTGTGAAACAACCATTGGGCCGTCACTTAGGGTTGGATGAAATGGTGATTGATAATCAATATAGGAAGTAGTTTGCGTATGTAAAGCATTCGAGAACGAAATAAACGCAACTAAGAGTAATGAAGATATCTTTCTAATTTTCATTTTTTTAATTTACATATTTGTTCAGTCTATAGAAGATCTAAAAAAAAGGGAGCCTGTAGGCTCCCTTTTTTTATTATGCTAGAAACTTAGAACTTAACATTAAGATCTAGGTAATAGTTTCGGCCATAGTCTTGATGAGCATCAGCAAAATAACCGTAATATCGGTCTGCCAATGGAGCACGTTCGTCAGTGAAATTTTTAATCGCTAAACGAACTCTGGCTGTTATTCCTGGTGTATCAAGATCAAATCTATAATCGAAACTCAAATCCATTGTCATCATTGAGTCAATCATAAATTTAGTTCCATCAGGTCTGGTTAAACTATTTTGATAGAATTCGCCTTTTTTCAGAGCGGTTAAGTTTGCTCCAAATGGTCCATTTCTATATGAAGCACGAAACGTATGTTTGTTGTCATAATTACCATCCATCAAGAGAAGATCACCAAAACCTCCTAGTGGGATATCTGCAGGAATATCGCCGTTAGCTTTTCTTGCTGCCATGTCAGCAAAGACTCCGCCTGGCTCCTGCTCGAACGTATCTATGAAGCTTCCAATATAGCGAATACTAAAGTCGCCGACATCGGTATCAAAGTTGTAGTACACACCGAGATCAAATCCTTCAATCTTTCTATCTGCTAAATTAAGGTAGTTATCTGCCACGAAGTTGACGTTTCCAAAGGGGCAAATACCCGCGGCATTTGCTGCAGCAATCTGATCAGAATCTGGTGCACTTCTCTCGATCACTCCGTGTCCACCAAACGTGTCACAATTGTTATTGCCGTTGGCAATTCTCAGAAGCATATCTTGAACAGTGTGGTTTTCTCTACCAAATAGTCCAATCGTGTTTTCTTTGTCGATCGACCAGTAATCCGCGGTGATTGTTAAACCATCGATATTTGCCGGTGTGATCACAAAGCCAACTGAGTAGTTATCCGATTCTTCAGGAAGAAGTCCTTCAGCGCCCGTTGCCTGTCTTTGTTGAGAGGATCTAGAATCTAGGTCATCGCTATCCAAGCCAGCAAGCTGCTCCAATCGATACATCGCCCAGTCATAGCGTGTGCCACTTCTAACAACAATTTTCTCATTGATCTGAACAATATTAGGTGCTCTGAATGAGGTTGATGCAGAAGCTCTAAATAGCACTGAATCTGAAATTTCCCAACCAACTGCTAACTTACTGACCAACGAATCTTCCACGTCAGACATATTCTCATACCTAAGTGCAAGTTGTGCATTAACATTTTCAGCAAGAGGTATTTGCGCTTCAGTGAATAGAGAAAGTGTATTTCTCTCGCCACTGACGTCCCCAGTTGGTGATGAGTTTACAACATCGCCAATCTCAGGGTAGGTATCGTTTTCATAATCGGTATAAGTTATTGTTCCATCCAATCTTGGATCACGATCATCAACAATCTGCTCTCGTCTAACTTCAATTCCAAACATAACGCCCATAGGCCCTGCTGACAAGTCCATAAAGTCTCCATTTGAAACTTTGAAATCCATCATCGCAAGCGAACTAGAACCTTTTCTGTAGACATCAACGAGTATTCTCTCGACGTTGCTATTCACGCCCGCACTGAATGGGTTATAAGCCGCTGGAGTTGAATCGTTTAATGCTTCTTTTAGAAGCGTATTGGAAACTCGATTGCTTGTTATGTCGTCAGATGTTGCTTTTGAGTAAAGCAAAGCTGCTTCCCAATCCCAATCATCAACTTCGCCCCTAAAGCCTTGAAGCAACCTGTAAGTCTGTTTGTCGACATTTACATGTCTCATTCTTTCTGCGTAGCGATAGTTATCGATGTAAAGCTGCTTACCTTTGAAATCTAGTGTGTTTCCATCAGCATCAGTGAATGACATTTGATTCAAATAATAGTTATCTTTTCCAACTCTATGCTTAACCGAACTAAAAGCATATGAAGGATGTCTGATCAAGAATGAATCGGAATTGTAAAAGCCTATCTCTGTGAAAGATTCTAAGCCATTTGCGAGCTCATTGTTTATGTAGACAAAAATATTACTTCTACTCATGTCGGATCGAACATCTGTGTTACCCCAAAGGTTGTATCTTTCTGTTCCGTTTCCATCTTGAGCAATACATGTTCCGTAACCCGTATCAAAAACCTGACCGCCTTGGCTTGATCTATTGCTGCATCTGGGATCACCCAAAGGGAAAACCTCAAACTCACCATTGCTATCTGTGAAAACATGGTTCAACGGATTACTGCTTCCGTGTTCACTAGAGGTAACCATGTCAAACTGTCCATATAAGCTGTTCGCACTGGTATTTCTAAATGAAGAGTTATTTGACCATGGATTGCCGTCTTCCAAACACCTGCCTTCTGCTTCTACTCCGTCAGGAAGGTCGCAAGTGGTCCACATTCTGTGATCTCCATTACCCCACCTTTCATCTTCGGATGAGTTGATGTTGTCTCGGTCGTAATAGTCAACAAAGACACTGATATTGCCTTTATCATCATTGAAGTTGGTTCCCCATTTGGCAGTGAAGGTCTTGTCGTTAGCATCAAAATGTTCGTACCATCCCATTTTTGTCCTAAATTGAAATCCTTCGTAATTTGTTTGAAGTACATTGTTGACAACACCTGATACTGCATCGGCACCATAAATTGCGGAAGCGCCATCTCGAAGAATCTCGAGTCTATCTATTCCCCAAACGGGAACCAGGTTTGTATTAACACTTACCGTAGGTACAAAGTCTCCACCTAATAATTCAGTCTGATAACCTGGTGAATTAACCATTCTTCTTCCGTTTAAAAGTGTAAGAGTATTTCCTACACCCATATTTCTAAGGTTATAGGCACCGACATCACCACGTGATGAATTAACTCCACCAGAAGCATTTTCAGCCTCGTTAAAGAAGTTCATTCCGTTCTCTACAACGTTCTCTAGAAGTTCGTCACCTGAATCTACTCCTAATGCCTCTACATCTTGGAAATCAAGAACAGATACTGGCAAAGCGCCAGTGATTTTTGCGCCTTTGATTTGAGAACCAGTTACAGTGATCTCTTCGATATTAGTTGATCCTACTGAATCATCTTGAGAAATTAGTGTCAAAGGCATTGTTAAAAAAGCTATCAGTGTAAAATAGCGTGTTAGTTTCTGAGTCATTTTCTCTACCCTCATAAAAAAATTAGAACTAAAAAAACTTTAACATAAATATTAGATTTTCCATTATCAGGGACTTCCGACCTATGTTGTTAATAAACAACATTTCTAACCTGCCATTAGATTTTCGAAAATAGTTACAATTATTTGTTGGTGTATTTTATGATGGTCCTTCTCAATTATTTCTGGCTGTGTAATGCAAAAAAATTCAAAATCAAATACCGGATTTTTCCTAGGATTGGCTGCGGCAATTCTTATTCTATTCCTCCCAAATCCAGATGGTTTGCCGATCGAAGCGAAAAAAGCAGCAGCAATTTTCGTATGGATGGGAATTTGGTGGGCCACAGAAGCAGTTCACATAGCCATCACCGCTCTAATCCCCCTAATTTTCTTTCCTCTACTAGGTGTTGCGTCTATCGAAGAAACTTCAGCGCCTTATGCCAATAAAAATATTTTTCTTTTCATGGGTGGATTTTTCCTTTCTATTGCAATTCAGAAATGCAATCTTCATAAAAGAATCGCACTAAATGTACTCAATTTGACAGGAACTGCAGGGAGATCAATCATAGCAGGTTTTATGCTTAGTTCATGTGTTCTGAGTATGTGGATCATGAATACATCAACGACAGTAATGCTTCTTCCAATTGGTCTTGCGATTATTTCAGTCGTGAAAGAATCGATGACAAATTTGACTGATACCGAAAAAGTGAATTTCCAAGTTGCCTTGCTTTTGGGAATTGCTTATGCGGCGAATATTGGAGGCATAGCAACGCTCATTGGCACAGCGCCCAATATGGCACTGAATGGCTTTATGGAAGAACAATACAACGTCTCAATATCATTTGTTGATTGGATGAAAGTTGGGGTGCCTGTTAGTGCAACTTTGCTTCCACTTGCATGGTTTACTCTCACTAGAATGTCTTTTCCTGTGTCATTTCAAGCGTCAACGCAAACACAAGACATCATCATAAATATGAAATCTGAACTTGGTGAAATGAAAGTATCCGAGATGAGGGTTTTGGTCATATTCCTATCGACTGCAATGCTATGGATTACAAGGGATGTCATCAATGATATTCCTGGACTAGAAGGTTTATCAGATCCAGGAATTGCAATGCTTTGTGGATTGGCTTTATTCTTAACGCCGAGCAAGAGCACCGGTCAAAATCTCCTTGAATGGAAAGATGCACAAGAAGGTGTTCCATGGGGGGTTTTATTATTATTTGGTGGCGGATTATCCCTCGCAGCTGCTGCCCAAACGACGGGTCTTGCTGCTTGGATTGGAAATTTGATGCCGCTGGGTCTCAGCATGGTGCTCTTGATCATAATGTTCACGGCCTTAATTATATTTCTTACTGAACTCACATCTAATTTAGCAACCACCGCTACTTTTTTGCCCATAGTTGCAATTATAGCCACTCAGTTTGGTTTTGA